>JANNKH010000074.1:0-76263 GCA_031396205.1 Rhodoferax sp. | reverse complement strand
GTGCGACATGAGTGCATCCATGCTGCGAAGCAGGTGCTGGTGCGTCATTGCCGCTGCATCCACCGAGGGAAGGCTGACGGTCTCCAGCCACCGCAACACGCCGAGCTTGGATTCCGGATCGCATAAGCGGTTGAAGACCATTGACCTTGCCCTCGAAAAACGTATCCCTTGCTGAGTGGTTCAATCGAAGCAAGGGATACGTTTTTCGAGGGCAAGGTCAGAACATCCAGTCGACGACTTCGTCCATCGCTTGGCGCCTGGTCTTGAAGCGCTGCCCGTGCAGGCGTTCCACCTTCAGTGACCCGAACAACGTCTCGCTGCAGGCGTTGTCCCAGCAATTGCCGCGACGACTCATCGAAGCCGTGATGCTGTACTCGGTCAGCACGTCTCGGAAGTCCTTGCTGGCGTACTGACTGCCCCTGTCGCTGTGGAATATCAGGCCGGCCTGCTTGCTCGGATGACGTTTGAACCACGCCATGCGCAAGGCGTCGATGACGATGTCGCGCGTCATTTCTTGGCGCAGGCTCCAGCCCACCACCTGACGGCTGAACAGGTCTATCACCACGGCCAGGAACAACCAGCCTTCGTCCGTGGCGATGTACGTGATGTCGCCCGCCCAGACCTTGTCGGGCTCCGCTACGGTGAACTGCCGGTCGAGCAGATTCGGCGCGATCGGCAAGTCATGGTTGCTGTCGGTGGTGACCTTGAACCGGCGTCTGCCCTTGGCGCGTATGCCGTGCAGCTTCATGAGCTTCTGGACACGATCCTTGCCCACACGGATGCCTCTGGCCATCAGTTCCTTCCAGGTGCGCGGCCAGCCATAACCGCCGCGGGTCTCGGCGGCTATGGCCTTGATGTGCACCAGCAGCGCGTCGTCGCTCAGGTGGCGCCGCTGCGCAGCGCTTGCCTTGCGCACAAAGTGCTCGTGGTACCCGGCCACGCTCACCTCCAGAACCCGGCACTGCACAGAGATCGGCCATTCACGCCGGTGGCGTTGGATGAAGGCGTACTTCACTTCGCTGCCTTTGCGAAGTACGCCGTCGCTTTTCCCAGGATGTCGCGCTCCATCTTCACGCGCGCCAGTTCGGCCCGAAGCCGGCTGATCTCCATCTGCTCGGCGCTCACGACCTTGCTGTCAACGCCGGTGAGCTTGCCAGCTCGATGCGCCTTGACCCAGTTGAACAGCGTCTGGTCCACCACACCCAGCGACCGCGCTGCCCCCGCGATACTCTGGCCGCCTTCGACCAGCCGCACGGCCTCTTGCTTGAATTCGAGCGTGTAGCGCGCCCTCTTTATCGCATTCGTCATTTCCGTTCTCCTTGCTTCGATTGAACCACTCAGCAAGGGATACGTTTTTCGAGGGCAAGGTCACAGAGGCTCCCCCAAAGGGCGCTCTTAATCAAGTTCCCCGAGGGGGGTCACAACCGCCCCATCACGCAGCTTGATCAAAACGGGGCAAGTTGCCATCGTTGAAGGTGATCATGCTCAGTTGAGCGTATCGAGCAGCACCTGCTCTCCAAGACGTTCAAGGCCATCGGCGGTCGCGGGCGCATGCGCCCGCGCCGCACTGGCCTTACAAAGGCCGCACGGCGCTGGCTGGCGCGCAGGCGCACCGCGGGGCAGCCCAATATCTTCCACGCTGCCACGGCACCATGGGTCGGGATGAGTACTTGCACGCTCGTCATCAGGTGTTGCTTTGCTTGTCGTCGGCCGTAGCCAAGCCCAACAGAACTACAAGTTTTTTTTGGACCTCGATGACCAGATTGGCCTTGTCGAGGCTGACCAGCAGGCGCTTGTTGTCCCGCGTCAGCTGGGCGATCAGCAAGGTGTCCGCCCGGCCAGGATCGGCCTTGGGCCCTCGCTTGCGCGGTGCCAGCGCCGCAAGGTCAGTTGACTCACGCTGACGACGCCAAGTGCTCAAGGACGAGGAATAGACCCCTTCACGACGCGGCAAAGCACCGACCTTGCCGGGTTGGGTGCATCGGTCCATCGATGCGGAAAAACGGCAATTTTGGGGGTTTCGTGTCGAACTTGGGCGCGCCGGCTGCTGGTTGCCGGTGTCGAGCGTGGCGTCAGGTACCTCAGAACCTTGGTGATTCATCGAGCGCGAAGTCAAAACTTTAAACCAGCGGTCTATCACTACCAGCCGGTAGTACCTGATTTTCAACCGCTTTAGTTGAGTCGAAGGCATCGTCAAACAGCGCGTGTATGAATTCTGATTCGCGCATGTCGATCAAGGCAAGGAATCTGATCGCCCCTCTGGATTTGTAAGCGCCCATAGCCGCAAAGGTGTCAAAGCCACTTTCAAGAAAATGCTGCAGATCCGGCAATCCGGCGGATTCTGCCGGCCTGCGCATCATTTTGAGCAAGATGCGCAAGCCGGGAGTCCGTGTCAGCTTGACCAGATCCTGTCCGATGGTCAATACAAGCTTCAACTGCTGCAGCCTTTGCTCCTGCTGTCCAACTGCCCTCCATGCCAGGACATAGCGTTCTGCATCATTGACCCACGCCAGAACTGACTGCCAAGCATTGCCCATTTGGAAGTCGAGTTGTTCCGTCTGGGCGTGGAGTCGCGCCAGAGCCACCGCCGTTGCAACTGCTTGACTGGGCAACATCCGCTGGATAGCTCCGGCGATCCTGGAAAACTGCGCATCTCGACTGGAGTAGTCGGTATCACCATACAGTTCATCCAAGAAAAAGCGTGTCGCCGCCTGGTATGGACCGCCGGAAATCAAGTCGCGATAACTATTCTGGAATCGCAATGCCTGGTAGGTTTTCACCGCAGAGACAGCGGACGCGAGTTGAGCATCGCATGCGACAAGCTGTCGCAAATTGGCTACGTCAGCCACTGAAGCGCGAATGATCTGGGCTGGATCCATAGATTGGCAAAGTCTATAGTTTCGCCTATCGGGAAACTGGCGTTGAGGCCGAGTTGAAGGTCAGTAAATCGACCTGCCGATAGAGCCCCATACTGATTGGCAGTAGTCGACAATCAAAGACATGCCGCAGCTTGACCCATACATCTTCCAGCTTGCAGCATGCTCGCACGCTACCTTCGGCTGATCTTGGCAATGCTGCTTGGCTTGGCAGTCGCGTTGCTGATGGGTTTTTGGCAGGTGTCCAAGCTCTGGTCGGTCATATCTTTTGCGGGTGTCTTGCTCGCCTACAGCGTCGTCCTGGGCCTGCAATGCGCTGCGCTAAGTCGCGTGAATCGGTTTGATCCCGCTCCATCGCCATCTACAAAACAGATTCTGCAGGCTTGGCTCAAAGAGACATGGATTGCTGCCAAGGTGTTTTGTTGGTGGCAACCATTTCGCGCGAACGCATTTCCGGACCAATTGCAGTCTCACAGGAAAACACCGGGCCGCCCCCAAACTTTCTTGCACCGCCTCGGAGGTCCTGGCGAAGCCGGGGGTACTCATGATGATGCCAATTCGTCGCGTGGCGTGCTTCTTGTACATGGTTTCGTCTGTAATCGCGGGCTGTGGTCCACTTGGTATCCTGTGCTTCGGCAACGGGGTGTTGCGCACGTGGCGCTCAACCTGGAGCCGGTGTTTGGCCGCATCGATGCCTATTGCGAACTGCTGAATCGTTCAGTTGCAGATCTGTGGGCGGCGACTGGCCAAGCTCCGTTGGTTATATGCCACAGTATGGGCGGTATCGCCGTTCGCGCGTGGCTCAGAGCCGCCAACGATGACGGGCGAGTTCACCGCATCGTGACGATCGGCTCGCCACATCGGGGAACCTGCGTCAGCGACATGTTGCCGGCCATTTCGATTATTGAAAACGCTCAACAATTGCGGTTTCCCAGCGCCTGGTTGGCCGAACTTGCGAGACAGGAGACTCCGTCCAGGTTAGCCAAGTTCGTCTGTTTTTATTCCAGTTGCGACAATATCGTCATGCCGGCGTCCAGCGCGACGCTGCCAGGTGCGGACAATCGACATATTCCGGGTGTGCCACACTTGGCGCTGGTGACCGACGCGAAAATTAGGGAGCAAGCGCTAGCGCTTCTTTAGCGCTGGCGACGGTTTGGTCAACGAGATTGGCTCTCGTCGGGTACTGCGCTTGAACGAGACGCGACGGACCGAGCCGACGCCGAGTTGGATGTCATCCCCTATTTGATTTCTCTGCCCACGGGCTTTATTTCATGGAATATCTAGGGAAAACCCTTATATTGAGGGCATCGAAACAACAAGACGCAAGTCTTCTCTACTTGTGGATGACCTCATAGGCGATGCGCCGAGCACATTGGAAGCGAACGTGAGGATGGCGGAAAAGGTTCCTGCTTCCCTCATTCCCATACGCTCATTGGGCGAGCGGCATCGCGATCAGATCGCTTTCCATTTGCTGGCGCTTGATGAGCGGGATCGTTACCTGCGATTCGGTTTTGTCGCGAGTGACGAGCATGTGATGCGCTATGCGCAAGGACTGGACTTCGAGCGCGATGAAATATTGGGAATCTCGAATCGAAAGTTGACACTGATCGCCATGGCGCACTTGGCGCTCGGCGATTCTGTGCATCGCCCGACCCGCGCCGAATTCGGAGTTTCGGTATCGAAATCGGCCCGCGGACGCGGTTTCGGCGCGCGCCTGTTCGAACGCGCGGCGATGGACGCACGTAACAAAGGCGTGTCGTTGTTGTTGATCCATGCGCTCAGCGAGAACAGCGCCATGTTGTCCATTGCGCGCAAGGCCGGAGCCGTCATCGAGCGCCACGGATCCGAAGCGGAGGCACTCCTGCGATTGCCGCCCGCATCGCTGAACAGCCGCATGACCGAAATTGTGGAAGACCATTACGGGCAACTCGACTACCGACTCAAGGCGCAGTCCAGGCAATTGCACGACGTCCTGGCGGCCATCAAGACGCTCAACAGCGGTTGGCCGGTTGGGGAGCGGGACAGCGACGGCTGACGCATTCCAATTGGCCGCTTTTCGGCCGACGGTCACCTCGCCTTTGACCTGTCCATGGCCGTAGCACTACGCCATTGGCCCTCGGCGTGCCGATCCGGTATCCTACGGGGTCCCAAACTACAGTGCCACGGCAGTGTCCGAACCCTATCCTGAGCGTCCCGTTCCCGAAAGAGAAGACAAGCGCTCGTTCCTGCAGAAGCTTGCAGAGTTCATCCATCCAGGGCCAGACTCGACTGAGGAGCTGATTGCTGCGCTGGCCGATGCCGAGGACAATAACGTTATCGGTACTGAATCCAGGGTCATGTTGGAGGGCGTGATCCGCATGGCCGACATGTCTGCGGGAGACGTCATGGTGCCAGCCACCCGGATGGACCTTGTCGACATCAATTCACCGCCTGAAGAGCTTTTTAAGGCGGTCATCGAAGCAGCGCACTCGCGTTTTCCGGTTTACGACGGCGACCGTGAGAACATCATCGGCATCCTGATGGCCAAGGACCTGCTGAAGCTGCAGCGAGCGCCCGAGTTCAGTGTCCGCGCGTTGCTGCGTCCTGCCGTTTTTGTGCCCGAGAGCAAGGGACTGAACGACCTTCTGCGCGACTTTCGTGGCAACCGCAATCACTTGGCCATCGTAATCGACGAGTTTGGCCGGGTTGCAGGGTTGATCACCATTGAGGACGTACTTGAACAGATCGTGGGCGAGATCGAGGACGAGTTCGACATCGAGGAGGATGAAGGCGACATTTTTGGCCTGGCCGATCGCACCTATCGCGTCAGCGGTGACACGTCAATCGAACGAGTCGAAGACGCCTTCGGCGTTAAATTCGCCGAGGGCGACGAGCCGCTCGACTTCGACACCATCGGCGGTCTTATCGCCCATGAAATGGGACATGTACCACGCCGAGGAGAGCACCATACGCGCGGCGGACTGCATTTCGTCGTGCTGCATACCAAGGGTGGCGCGGTGAAATGGTTCAAGGTGTCATCCCAGGTACCCTGAGTCCTCACGCTTGACACTCGCAACTATTCTTGCGGTTGTCGCCGGGCTGCTGCATGCGGCATCCTTGGCCACGCCTTGGGACGGTCAGCCCCACGGTTGGCTGCAACTCGTGGCGATGGGTTGCCTGGTCGCGTTGCTTCAGCGACAGCATCGTCCGGCACACGGCGCATGGCTTGGCTGGGTGTTTGCGACCAGCTGGTTGTGTGGCACCTTCTGGTGGCTGTACGTCGCGATGGTCACCTACGCCGGCCTGGCCAGTTGGCTGGCGGCGCTCGCCGTTTTTGCATTGGCCAGCGTCTTGTCGGTGTATTACGCGGCCGCGGCGGCAGCTTTTGTCGCGTTGCAGCCGCACAACCGATTCGGCGCTGCCGCATTGTTCGCGTCGGTCTGGCTTCTGGCCGAGCTGGCGCGTGGCGTCTGGTTCACCGGTTTCGGCTGGGGTGCAGCGGGTTATGCCCATATCGACGGCCAGGCCCGGATCGCCCGATTCGTAGGCGCGTACGGTGTTGCGCTGCTGGTTGCGTTTGAGGCTGGCCTGGTGGCGCGCTGGCTCATGGGGCAAGACCCGCACAGGCGAATGTGGATGCCGGCGCTGACCGCCGCAATCGGAATTGCCATGGCTGTGCTGCCGGGCTCTCATACCCGCGATGCCGGCCGTCTGCATGTCGCCCTGTTGCAGGGAAACATTGCGCAAGACGTGAAATTCCAGCCCGGCACTGGTGTGCCCGACGCGCTTCGGTGGTATCGGGAACAATTGGCGGCGGCCTCCGCGTCGTTGGTGGTAGCGCCGGAAACCGCTATTCCGTTACTGCCCCAGGATCTGCCGCCCGATTACTGGACCGAATTGCGTAGTCTGCTCGATCGCCGCGAACAGGCCGCGTTGTTCGGCATTCCGCTGTTGGGCGCGCGTGGTGGCTATACGAATTCAGTCGTGGGATTCAAACCGGGAGTTGCTGCGGCCCGTGATGGTGCGTCCTATCGATACGACAAGCACCACCTCGTTCCTTTCGGCGAGTTCATTCCTCCTTTGTTTCGATGGTTCACCAAGATGATGGACATCCCGCTGGGTGACTTTGACCGAGGCGCGGTGGGGCAAGCATCTTTCGCATGGCAAGGGCAGATGCTGGCTCCGAACATCTGCTTCGAGGACCTGTTCGGAGAAGAGCTTGCGGCGCGTTTCACTGATCCTGCCAAAGCCCCGACGATCTTCGTCAATGTCAGCAATATCGGCTGGTTCGGGAATACGGTTGTGGTCGATCAGCACCTGAACATCTCGCGCATGCGCGCGCTGGAGTTTGAACGCCCGTTCATCCGCGCGACCAACACCGGAGACACCGTCATCATCGACCATGAAGGCCGCGTTACCCATGCCTTGCCGCGTTATGTCCGCAGTGTGCTGGTTGGCGACGTTCAGGGGCGCTTTGGTTTGACGCCATATGCATGGTGGGTGTCCCGGTTCGGACTGTGGCCATTGTGGATTCTGGCGACCCTAATAGTGCTGGCGTCCATCGTTGCCCAGCGGTCGAGGCTCCCGGATGCACCCTAGAATCGCGCGAGAGGTGTGTATTTCACATCGTGCCGCGTCGCGCGGCGACTCTTGCTCCGAGACTATTCAAAGCGGTGCGACAGACCGAAGCTGCGCCGAGGCGACGCCATATCCTTTCGAGACCCGATGCTGACTTTTCAACAAATCATCCTAAAGCTTCAGTCCTACTGGGACGCGCAAGGCTGCGTATTGATCCAGCCCTACGACATGGAGGTTGGTGCCGGCACTTCCCATACCGCCACGTTCTTGCGCGCTATTGGCCCCGAACCCTGGAAAGCAGCCTATGTGCAGCCCAGTCGCCGGCCCAAAGACGGCCGTTACGGCGACAATCCAAACCGTCTGCAACACTATTATCAGTACCAGGTAGTGATGAAGCCGGCGCCGCCCGACATCCTGGACCTCTACCTTGGTTCGTTACGCGCGCTGGGACTGGATTTGCAGCGCAACGACATCCGTTTTGTCGAGGACGACTGGGAAAACCCGACGTTGGGCGCCTGGGGCCTGGGCTGGGAGGTATGGCTCAATGGCATGGAGGTGACACAGTTCACCTATTTTCAGCAGGTTGGCGGAATCGACTGCAAACCGGTGACGGGCGAAATCACGTATGGCCTGGAACGGCTCGCGATGTACCTGCAGAACGTCGACAACATATTTGCATTGCAGTGGACCCAAGGCACGACCTATGGCGACGTCTATCTGCAGAACGAGAAAGAACAGTCGGCGTACAACTTTGAGCATAGTGACGTGGACTTTCTGTTGACTGCATTTGCAGCACACGAAAAACAGGCTGCCCATCTGGTCGAGGCCCAACTCGCGTTGCCGGCCTACGAGCAGGTGCTCAAGGCGGCTCATAGTTTCAATTTGCTCGATGCACGCGGCGCCATCAGCGTGACCGAGCGGGCGACGTATATGGGCCGCATCCGGAACCTGGCGCGGGCAGTGGCGCAAGCCTATCTCGACAGCCGGGAGCGGCTGGGATTTCCTCTGGCGCCTCGCGAATGGGTGCAGCAGATGGTGAAGAAGGCGGCCTGACGTGCATGCAGACCCCATCATGAAAAGCGACAACCTGCTGGTCGAACTCTTGGTCGAGGAATTGCCGCCACGGGCACTGGACGCGCTTGGAAAGTCTTTCGCCAGCGCCCTGGCGCGGGAATTGTCGAACCTGGGTCTGATGACCGATGCCACGGCCTACACGCCATTTGCCACGCCGCGCAGGCTGGCAGTGCATCTGCGCGGCGTGGCGGCGGTTGCGGCCGATGTGCCTGAGTCGAGAAAGCTCATGCCGGTCAAGGTGGCCTTGGACGCCGCTGGCAAGCCGACCGTTGCCTTGGCCAAGAAGGCCCAGGCCCTGGGCCCGCGCTGTGCTGCTGTGCTGGCTGCATGGCCCGATGCACATGTGGGATCCGATCGGCTGTTCATCCAGAAGGATGGCAAGGACGAGTTTGTCTACTACGCGACGGTGCTGCCGGGTTCTGATCTTGCTTCGGGCCTGCAGCGTGCATTGCTGGCTGCCATTGACCAGTTGCCGATTCCCAAGGTGATGACCTACCAGCTGCAGGACAATTGTGAGCTGCCGGGTTGGAGCAGTGTGAGTTTCGTTCGGCCGGCGCACGGGATCGTGGCGCTGTATGGCGCCGCGGTCGTTCCGGTTCAGGTTCTCGGACTGCAGTCCGGCAACACGACCAACGGTCATCGGTTTGAGGCTCGGGTCCAGCCGGTGGTTCTACTGCATGCCGACAGTTATGCCGACACGCTGGATCGCGACGGAGCCGTGATCGCCAGTTTTTCCGATCGACGCACCGACATCGAGCGCCAACTGGCAGCAGCGTGCGCCCAACTGGGTGGCGGCGTGCACGTTGTTCACGACGCCGCCCTGCTCGACGAGGTGACGGCGCTGGTGGAACGTCCAAACGTGCTGGTTTGCAGCTTCGATGCGCAGTTCCTGGAAGTGCCGCAGGAGTGCCTCATTCTGACTATGAAGGCGAACCAGAAATATTTTCCGTTGCAGGACGCAAGCGGTCGTTTGACGAACCGTTTTCTGGTTGTCAGCAACATCTCGCCTGTGGACACCAGCGCAGTTGTCGCAGGCAATGAGCGGGTGGTGCGGCCCCGACTGGCCGATGCGCGGTTCTTTTTCGATCAGGATCGCAAGAAGACGCTGCTATCGCGTGTTGACGGCCTCGCGCGCGTCGTCTACCACAACAAGCTGGGATCGCAGGGCGAACGCATGCAGCGGGTACGTGCCATCGCACGCTCCCTGGCCAGCGAATTGGGGGACGCATCGCTCCATGCCGACGTGGACCTGGCCGCCCGACTGGCCAAAACGGATCTGGTCACCGACATGGTCGGCGAGTTCCCGGAACTGCAGGGCATCATGGGCGCCTATTACGCGCGCCATGATGGACTTGGCGATGGGGTGGCCATGGCGATCGAGGACCATTACAAACCGCGTTTTGCCGGAGATGCGTTGCCGCGCACAACGGTCGGTTTGGTGCTGGCATTGGCCGACAAACTGGAAACGCTGGTTGGCATGTTCGGCATAGGTAATCTGCCGACGGGCGACAAGGACCCTTTCGCCTTGCGTCGCCATGGGCTGGGCGTCGTCCGGATGATCGTCGAGCGGGCGCTACCTGTGGCGTCGACGCGTTTGCTAGAGATGGCGTTTGTTGCATTTCCGGCCGGCATTCTCAAGGACGCCTCGGAGCTGCTTGGACAGTTTCTTGCCGACAGACTCAAGGGCTACCTGAAGGACGGTGGATATTCGAATGGCGAGGTCGACGCCGCGATGCATGCGCAAGGCATGCGCACATGGGCCGAACTGCCGCTGCGGCTCACCGCGGTGCGGGCCTTTGCCGCATTACCGGAAGCGCCGGCGTTGGCCGCGGCCAACAAGCGCATCGGCAATATCCTGAAGAAGGTGCCGTCGGTGGATCCCCATGTCAGTGAGCTGCTGTTGACCGAGCCGGCCGAGAAGGTCCTGCATGCAGCCATGCGGCAAACGGTTCCAGTGGCGCAGACACAGTTTGACGCGGGAGATTTTGCGGCGTCGTTGCAGACACTGGCAGCGTTGCGCGCGCCGGTAGACGCATTCTTCGAGCAGGTGATGGTGAATGCGCCCGAAATGGACTTGCGACTCAACCGCCTTGGCTTACTGCAGTCCCTGCACAACGCAATGAACCGGGTGGCCGATCTGTCGCGCCTGGACAACCAGGCGACATGATGATGAAGCTGGTGATCCTGGATCGGGACGGTACGATCGGGGAGGAACAGCCCGAAAACGTCCAGTCCGACCACGGCTGGAAAGCGCTGCCAGGGGCCCTCGAGGCCATCGCCCGACTCAATCATGGTGGTTGGCATGTGGTCATTGCGACCAACCAGGGCGGGTTGGGGCGCGGCGTAGTCGAAATGGCTGCAGTCAATGAATCCCAGAGCCGCATCAACAAGTTGCTGGCAGCGGTGGGGGCCCGGATTGATGCCGTCTTTTTCTGTCCCCACGCACCTGACGAATCTTGCCATTGCCGCAAGCCACAGCCGGGTCTGTTCGAGCAGATCGGCGAGCGATACGGCGTTGAACTGCACGGCGTGCCCGCAGTCGGTGATTCAGTGGAGGACCTGGTTGCTGCTGCCGCCGCCGGATGCGAACCCCACCTCGTCTTGACCGGGCAAGGCGCGCTCTACCGCGGCATGGCGTTGCCGTCGCCTTTCCCGCCGCACACGCGGGTGCATGAAGACCTTGCGGCTTTTGCAGAGTATCTGAGCGAGCGCGGCGCGCGCGCTGCAATGCCCGCGTCGCGCTGACCGCGGTCGACCGAACTCCGATCCTCGCCCTGCAGAATCATCGATGCGCGTATTTGCATTCTTCCGGTCGCTGCTGCATATGCTGTGGATGCTGGTCACCGTCGTGCCCTGGGGCATCATCATGGTTGTGGCATCCATCCGTATGAGTGGCACGGATTTGTGGTGGATGGCAGTTCGCTGGCTCGGATGGGCCGTCGGTGGGGCGCGGGTGCTGCTCGGCATTCAGGTGCGGGTCAGCGGTATGGAAAATCTGCCCGATGGTGCGACGAGCCCGGCGATCTTGCTTGTCAAGCACCAGTCGACCTTGGAGACCTTCCTGCTGCCGACCTTGATGCCGCATCCGCTGGCCTATGTGTTTAAGAAGGAATTGTTGCTGGTCCCTTTTTTTGGCTGGGCCATGGGGCGGCTGGACATGATCCATATTGATCGCCAGCAGCGCACCCAGGCGTTCAGCAAAGTGGTCGCACAGGGCAAGGCGTTACTGGCGCAGGGTATCTGGATCATCATGTTTCCCGAAGGCACTCGTATTGCGCGCGGGAAAATGGGTGTTTACAAGTCGGGTGGTACGCGGCTGGCAATCGAAACGGGCGCGCCGGTGATCCCGATCGCCGTTAGCTCAGCCAAGTGCTGGCCCCGCAAAGCCTTCATCAAGATGCCGGGCACGGTCGATGTGTCGATTGGCGTGGCGATCTCCAGCGCCGGGCGCAAGCCTGACGAACTGATGCGCGAGGTCGAGGCCTGGATCGAGGCCGAGATGCGGCGCCTCGATCCGCAGGCCTATCGCTGACGCGCGCCGGACCACGGATTCGCCAGCGGCCTATCGTCATGCGTGCATTGTTGCAATACACCCTGGATCTGTTTGCGCCCGGGGAACCGGCGGTGATCAGGCTGCTTGCTGATAAGGATGTGCCTGCCCCGTCCGAAAGAGTGGTTCCGACCGTGCCGACGGCAGACTCGGCGGCGTTCCGCCATCCGCGAACCAATCGCGAGGTCCGACTGTGTGGAAACCTCATTGGGTACGAATTCAAGCGCGGCAAGCGGCGCACGATCGGATTTTCCGTCGGCGCGGAGGGCCTTGTGGTACGGGCGCCGTCATGGGTGACCCTGTCCGAGGTGCACAAGGCGCTGGATGAAAAGGGGAACTGGATCGTCCGAAAACTCGTCGAAACCCGGCAGCACCAAGCGCGCATGCATGCCAACCGGATCGAGTGGAAACATGGCGCGGAGCTGCCGTTCCTGGGTGAGTCGACGCGAATCGTGCTGGATCCGTGCCATGCGTTCGCCACTGCGGGGGCCTGTCTGCAGGTCGTCGACCGCCAGCAGCCTGGAAATGCGGGGCTCGAACTGCGGCTAGGTTTGCCGCACAACGCTACTGCGCAACAAATAAAGGACGCGGTTCAGGGTTGGCTGATGCGGCAGGCCAGGCGCATTTTTACCGAAAGGCTCGACGTTTTTGCGCCACGGCTGCAGGTGTGCTGGCGCACGCTGTCGCTTAGCAGTGCCGGAACCCGTTGGGGTAGCGCCCGGGCAGACGGCGCGATCCGTTTGCACTGGAGACTGGTTCATTTTCGGATGGACGTGATCGACTACGTAGTGGCCCACGAACTCAGCCACTTGCGCGTCATGGACCATAGCCCGCGGTTCTGGGACACGGTGCGATCCGTGGTGCCCGATTACCAGACCCTGCGCGCGCAGCTCAAGGACGAGTCGATACCGACTTGGGTTTGAGCTAGGGTGACGCGGCCGGCATGCGTCAGCCAGCGGCGGAAAACCGATATACCCCGTCGCCGTCCAGAGCGCGATGCAATCGCTGTTCGTACCACAAGGCATGCAGATGGGCGACCGCTTCGCCCATCGCGAAAGTCTTCTGGTGCAAGTCGAGCGGGCGCTTGAACATGATGGGCAAAATATCGGCGGCACAGCAAGGCTTTTCACTGCAGGCCTGCATCACTTCAGCCAGCCGGTCCCGGTGATGGTCGTGCAATTGGCCGATGCGAATATGCAGGCCGGTAAACGGCTTGCCGTGCGACGGCAGGGTCAGGGTTTCCTCCGGCAGGTCGCGAAATCGGTCGATCGAGTCGAGAAACTGCTTGAGGGCATTGGCTTCCGGCTCGACTTCATACACACTGACATTGGTCGATATGCGTGGCAACATCATGTCGCCGCCAATCAGCAATTGCAGTTCGTCGCAATACAAGGCGATGTGTTCCGGCGCATGGCCAAAACCGCTGATGCAACGCCACAGGCGCTTGCCGATCGCCAGCATGTCGGCCTCGGCGATGCGCCGATACTGCCGAGGTACGCTGGGCACCAGGCTCGGGAAATACCGGGTGCGGGCCTTGATCTGTTCAACCGATGCGGGGTCATTGAGCCCGTGCGACGCAAAGTAATCTGCCGCTGCGTCGCCACCAAACGCCGACGGCCCCAGCGCGCCCAACCGGGCCACGTTGTAGTCGGTCGCGCTGATCCACAAACGCACGCCCCAACGCTCGCACAACCAGTCCGCCAGGCCGATATGGTCAGGATGCATGTGGGTCACGATCACGCGCAAGATGGGCAGGCCCTCAAGCTGCGTTGCGAAAATCTGTTCCCATTGGGCCTTCGATTCGTCGCGTGCAATGCAGCAGTCCACCACGCTCCAGCCCTGCCGGCCATCGATTTCGTCACGCAGCAACCACAGGTTGATGTGGTTCAGCGCAAACGGAAGAGACATCCGGATCCAGCGCACGCCGGGAGCCACTTCCATCGTGCTGCCCGGCTCGGGCATGGCGTCACCCAGCGGATAGTGCAGTTGGCTTTCGAGTTCGTTCATGGGTTGCGGTATGAATTGACGTTTACGTAAACGTCAGATGTAATGCGCCATTGTAGGGACAGGTGTTCTCAAGCAACTGTCACCTGTGTATTTCGGGCCGGCCGCCCGCTTTGTGGAGATTGCGACGACCATGGGCACCCAATTGAGCATCAGCGACCTCGCTCGGGAATTCGACCTGACAACGCGCGCCATTCGCTTTTATGAAGATATGGGCCTGCTGCAGCCGCAGCGCGCAGGTCCCGGCGGGCGCAGCCGCGTCTACAGCGCACGCGACCGAACGCGGCTCAAGCTCACGTTGCGGGCCAAACGCCTGGGGCTGTCGCTGACCGAAGCGCGCGAGATCATCGACATGTACGACAGCCCGCGCGATACCGGGCCCCAACTGCGCAGATTCCTCAATGTACTGGCGGCCCACCGATTGGCGCTGGAAGAGCAGATGGCCGACCTGGTGGCAAATCTGGATGAGGTCAAGACCCACGAAAAGGAGGCGCGCGCGCTATTGGCGAAGGGTGGCAAACGCGGTGCAGAGCTGTAGGCCTGCACCGCCGAGGCGCTTTCGGGTGACTTTTGATGCGACATCCGCCATAATTGACGTTTACGTAAACGTAAACCATGCGACGCCTCAGCCATGACCCAGCCAGCATCAGCCGCCAATCCCTTGCATCTCGCAATGCAGTTGCGTGTCCAGGCCAGTTTGCAGCGGCAGGGCATGATGTCGCTGCTCGGCGTGCGCCTGCTGAAAGTTGCTCCCGGCCACTGTGAGCTGGAGCTTCCTTACTCTGACAGAGTGACCCAGCAGCAAGGGGGCTTTCACGGCGGGGCCATGGGCGCCCTGGCGGATATCGCTGGCGGCTACGCTGGTTTGACGGTGGCCCCCGATGGCATGGAAGTGACGACCGTCGAATACAAGATCAACTTCCTGGCCGCGCTGCGTGGCGGCAGTTTACGGGCAACCGGGCGGGTGGTGCGCGTCGGAAAGCGCATCATCGTCACTACCGCTACCGTCGTGCATGTGAACGACCAGGGCGATCAGACCGACTGCGCCGTGATGCAACAGACGCTGATGCCGGTGGCCAAGACCTATTGATACGCGCGCCTGCGCTCGCACTTTGCGCAACCTATCCCCCGTTCCATCAGGAGAACCCCATGACGTCAATGCCCGGACTCGACTTTCAGCTTGGAGAAGACATTGACGCATTGCGCGACGCGGTGCACGCGTTCGCGCAGGTCGAAATTGCGCCGCGCGCCGCGGAAATAGACCGTAGCGACCAGTTTCCGATGGACCTGTGGCCCAAGATGGGCGCCATTGGCGTTCTCGGAATCACGGTCGGCGAGGAATATGGCGGTGCCGGCATGGGTTACCTGGCGCACATGATCGCGATGGAGGAAATCAGCCGGGCGTCGGCTTCAGTGGGACTGAGTTACGGCGCACACAGCAACCTGTGCGTCAACCAGATCAAGCGCAACGGCAGCGATGCGCAGCGCAAAAAATACCTGCCCAGCCTGATCTCCGGCGAACATGTCGGCGCGCTGGCGATGAGCGAGTCCGGTGCCGGCAGCGACGTCATCTCGATGAAGCTCAAGGCCGAGGACAAGGGGGGCTATTACCTGCTCAATGGCAGCAAGTTCTGGATCACCAATGGCCCGGACGCCGACACGTTGGTGGTCTATGCCAAGACCGAACCCGAACTCGGCGCACGCGGGGTGACCGCATTCCTGATCGAAAAGGGCATGCAGGGATTCTCGATTGCGCAAAAGCTCGACAAACTCGGCATGCGTGGCAGCCATACCGGCGAACTGGTGTTTGACAATGTCGAGGTTCCGCAGGACAACATCCTGGGCGGGCTCAACGGTGGCGCCAAGGTTTTGATGAGCGGCCTCGACTACGAGCGCGCCGTCCTGTCGGCCGGCCCGATCGGCATCATGCAGTCGGTGATGGACAACGTGATCCCCTCCATCCATGACCGCAAGCAGTTCGGCCAGAGCATCGGGGAATTCCAGCTGGTGCAAGGCAAGGTGGCCGACATGTACACCGTGCTGCAGGCGGGCCGGGCCTATTGCTACACCGTAGGCAAGAACCTCGATGCCCTGGGTAGCGATCATGTGCGCCAGGTACGCAAGGACTGCGCGTCGGTGATCCTGTGGTGCGCCGAGAAGGCAACCTGGATGGCAGGCGAAGGCATCCAGCTCTTTGGCGGTAACGGCTATATCAACGATTACCCGCTGGGTCGTCTATGGCGCGATGCCAAGTTGTATGAGATCGGCGCCGGCACCAGCGAGATCCGGCGCATGCTGATCGGGCGCGAGTTATACAACGAGACCGTTTGACTTCACGCGCTTAGGCACAATCGTCCCATGACCACATCCTCACTCGAAGAACTATTTGCCCACAATCGCGAATGGGCGGCGCGCATGGAGGCCGAGCGCCCTGGATTCTTCACGTCGCTAAAAGCGCAGCAGCGACCCCAATACATGTGGATCGGCTGTTCGGACAGTCGCGTTCCTGCCAACCAGATCACCGGGCTGGAGCCCGGTGAAGTGTTCGTGCACCGCAATGTGGCCAATGTGGTCGTGCATTCCGACCTCAATGCCTTGTCGACCATCCAGTTTGCGGTCGAGCAGCTCAAGGTCGAGCATGTGATCGTGGTGGGACATTACGGTTGCGGCGGTGTCCAGGCGGCACTGCAGAATATCCGGGTCGGCCTTGCCGACAATTGGCTGCGCCATGTGCAGGATGTGCGCGATCGGCACTCCAGTTTGCTGGAGCACACGCCCGCCCATTTGCGCCATGATGTGCTGTGCGAACTCAACGTCATTGAACAGGTGGTCAACGTCGCCCACACGACGGTTGTGCGCGATGCGTGGGACCGCGGTCAGAAGCTGACGCTGCATGGCTGGGTGTATGGTCTTAAGGATGGGCTGCTCAAGGACCTGAACATGACAGTGCCGGGAACCGAGTGGCTCGATGGCCTGTACCGGGTTGCGGTGGCCCATGTATCGGAAGTCGACCGCGGCTGAGAAGCCCTTCCCGGAGCCTTGCACGTGTTTCCCCAAAGACTTGATTCCACGGTCGCGTACGGCATTGCGCAGGCAATGATGGATGGATTCAACCGCCATTACCGCTTGTTTCGCACCGAGTCGGCGCGCGCCAAGCACCGTTTCGAGACGGCCGACTGGCATGGCCAGCAGCGGGCGCAACGCGAGCGGATAGAGTTCTACGATTTGCGGGTGCGGGAATGCTCGCGTCGCCTGGAGCGCGAGTTCAAGGCGGGCGACCTGCCAATGGAAGTCTGGCAGCAGGTCAAGCTGCACTACATCGGCCTGCTGGTGGACCACCACCAGCCAGAGCTGGCCGAAACCTTCTTCAATTCGGTCACCACCAAGATACTGCACCGGAGCTATTTTCAGAACGACTTCATCTTTGTGCGGCCCGCCGTCAGCACCGAATATATCGAGAACGACGAACCGGCGGCCTTGCCTACTTACCGCTCCTACTACCCTTCGCAGGACAATCTGCGGCAGGTGCTCGAGCAGATCGTCGGCGATTTTGACCTTCGCCGCGGTTTCGCGAGTCTGCCGCGCGACTGCGGCTTCGTGGCCCAGGCCATGCACAAACGCATGGGCGAAGTCGCGCTGCGGGCCAATTTCCAGGTGCAGGTGCTGTCGGGCCTGTTTTTTCGCAACAAGGGCGCTTACATCGTCGGCAAGATCATCAACGGCTTTACCGAGGAGCCTTTTGCATTGCCACTGCTGCACAACAAGGCCGGCAAGCTGGTGATCGACGCAGCGCTGTTCGGCGAGGCCGACATGCTGATCCTGTTCAGCTTTGCGCGGGCCTATTTCATGGTCGACATGGAGGTGCCAAGCGCCTATGTGCAGTTCCTGCGCAGCATGATGCCGCGCAAGCCGCGCAATGAGCTCTACAGCGCGCTGGGCCTGCAAAAGCAGGGCAAGAACCTGTTCTACCGCGATTTCCTGCACCACCTGCGGCACTCGACCGACAATTTTCGCATCGCGCCAGGTATCAAAGGCATGGTGATGCTGGTGTTCGACCTGCCGTCATTTCCCTATGTGTTCAAGGTTATCAAGGACTTTTATCCGCCGCAAAAGGAGACGACCCGCGAGCAGATCAAGGGCAAGTACCTGCTGGTCAAGCAGCACGACCGGGTTGGTCGCATGGCCGACACCCTCGAATACAGCGGAGTGGCGTTTCCGCGCGCGCGATTCGACGACGAATTGATTGCCGAGATCGAGAAGTTCGCCCCTAGCCTGCTGGAGATCAGCGATCGCGACGGCGACGGCCAGATGGAGGTGATCCTGCAGCATGTCTACATCGAGCGGCGCATGATTCCGCTCAACATCTATTTGCAGGAGGCGTTCGACGCCGGCAACTCCTGCGACCCGAAGGATCCGGTCGCCATCCGCGCGCATCAGCAGATCGAACGCGGCGTGGTCGAGTATGGCAACGCGATCAAAGACCTGGTGGCCGCCAATATCTTCCCCGGTGACATGCTGTGGAAGAACTTCGGCATCACCCGCCATGGGAAAGTCGTGTTCTACGACTACGACGAGATCGAATACATCACCGACTGCAACTTCCGGCGTGTCCCCGAGCCGCGCAATGAAGAGGACGCGATGAGTGGCGAGGTCTGGTACACGGTCGGTCCGAAGGATGTGTTCCCCGAAACTTTCGGGCCATTCCTGCTGGGCAATCCGGCGGTGCGTGAAGTGTTCATGCGCCATCACGCCGACCTGCTGGAGGCCAGTTTCTGGCAAGCCCACAAGGAGCGAATCGCCCAGGGACATGTATTCGATGTATTTCCGTATGAGCAGGACAAGCGGTTTACCGCGTCGGCCGAAACAGATCTGGGTTGAGCCAGCCCCCGTACCATCCCATTGACCCATTCGTGAAGGAGTGAACCCCATGTCCCAGAACCAATCTGATCCTGTCGTCATCGTCGGCGCCGCCCGCACCCCCATGGGCAGTTTCCAGGGCGATTTCGCGTCGCTCAGCGCGCACGATCTTGGCGGCGCCGCGATTGCCGCCGCCATGCAACGCTCCGGTGTGGCTGCCGACCAGGTGGGCGAAGTGCTGTTCGGAAACTGCCTGATGGCCGGGCAGGGACAGGCGCCGGCCCGGCAGGCGGCCCTCAAGGGCGGCTTGCCGATGAGCGCGGGCGCGGTGACGCTGTCCAAGATGTGTGGTTCCGGCATGCGCGCCGCCATGTTTGCGCATGACATGCTGCTGGCCGGCAGCCAGGACGTCATCGTTGCCGGCGGCATGGAGAGCATGACCAACGCGCCTTACCTGTTGCTCAAGGGGCGCGGTGGCATGCGGATCGGGCACGACAAGGTCTATGACCACATGATGCTCGATGGCCTGGAAGATGCCTACGAGCCGGGTCGTGCCATGGGCACTTTCGGCGAGGATTGTGCGGCCAAGTATGCATTTACACGCGAGGCGCAGGATGCGTTCGCCACGGCGTCGGTGCAGCGCGCGAAAGCGGCCACCGAGTCCGGCGCGTTTGCGACCGAAATCACGCCCGTCACCGTCAAAGGCCGCAGCGGCAACACGCTGGTTTCCATCGACGAAGGCCCGGGCCGCGTCAAGCTGGAAAAGATTCCCACCCTCAAGCCGGCATTCAAGAAGGACGGCACCATCACCGCGGCGTCGAGCTCGTCGATCAATGACGGCGCAGCCGCCCTGGTGATGATGCGCGCATCGACGGCCGCTCAGCTCGGCGCCAAGCCACTGGCCCGGATCGTGTCGCACGCCATCCATGCGCAGGAGCCCAATTGGTTCACCACCGCGCCAGTGGGCGCCACCCGCAAGGCATTGGCCAAGGCTGGCTGGAGCGCGCACGATGTGGATCTGTGGGAAGTCAACGAAGCGTTTGCGGTGGTGCCGATGGCTCTGATGGCTGAACTCCAGCTGTCGCACGATATCGTCAACGTCAATGGTGGTGCCTGCGCGCTGGGTCACCCGATCGGCGCCAGCGGCGCCCGCATCATGGTCACGCTGATCCATGCTCTGCAGGCCCGCGGCAAGAAGCGTGGCCTGGCCACGCTGTGCATTGGCGGCGGCGAGGCCACTGCCGTGGCGCTGGAACTGGTCTGAGCCGCTCGGCTAGCCCATCACCTATCGATTCAGGAGGCCGCGATGTTGCTGACCCAGGACCAGGAAATGGTGCGCGACGCGGTGCGCGCATTTGCCCGTGAACAGCTCTGGCCCCACGCGCCGCGCTGGGACAAGGAACACCATTTCCCGAAAGAGGCGCATCAGGGGTTGGCTGAACTGGGCGCGTACGGCATATGCGTGCCGGAGGAATACGGCGGCGCCAACCTGGATTACCTGACACTGGCGCTGGTGCTGGAGGAAATCGCCGCCGGCGATGGTGGTACCAGCACCACCATCAGTGTGACCAACTGCCCGGTCAACGCGATCCTGATGGCGCACGGCAGTGCCGAACAGAAGAAACGCTGGCTGACTCCGCTGGCCCAGGGCAAGTTGCTCGGCGGGTTTGCACTGACCGAACCCCATGTCGGCTCGGATGCATCCGCGCTGCGTACCACTGCTGTGCGCGACAAGGACAGCTACGTACTCAATGGTGTAAAGCAGTTCATCACCAGCGGCAAGAATGGACAGGTCATGATCGTCATTGCAGTGACCGACAAGGCCGCTGGCAAAAAGGGCATGAGCGCGTTTCTGGTGCCTACCGACGCAACCGGCTATCTGGTGGCGCGACTGGAGGACAAGTTGGGCCAGCACAGCAGCGACACGGCGCAGATCAACCTGGACAACTGCCGGATTCCGGTCGACAACCGGATCGGGGCCGAGGGTGAGGGTTATCGCATCGCGCTCGGCGGGCTCGAAGGTGGGCGGATCGGTATCGCCGCGCAAAGTGTCGGCATGGCGCGCAGCGCGTTCGAGGTTGCGCTGGACTATGCCAAGCAGCGCGAGAGTTTCGGGCAGCCGATTTTCAGCCATCAGGCGGTCAGCTTCCGGCTGGCCGATTGCGCCACCCGCATTGAGGCGGCGCGCCAGCTGATCTGGCATGCTGCGAGCCTGCGTGACGCTGGCCAACCCTGTCTTAAAGAAGCAGCGATGGCGAAACTGTTCGCCAGCGAGATGGCCGAGCAGGTGTGTTCAGCGGCGATCCAGACCCTGGGCGGTTATGGTTATGTGGCTGACTTCCCGTTGGAACGCATTTACCGCGATGTGCGGGTGTGCCAAATATACGAAGGCACCAGCGATGTGCAAAAGATGCTGATTCAGCGGGCCCTGGCCTGATGCGTCGGTACTGATCCTGACCGGAAACTGGGCCACCTTGGACCCTTGAAAGCAATCGACAACGGGCCGAAAGCCCTTACAAATTCGGAGCGAGCGACATGCCAATCACCAAGGGATACCAACAGCTGGTGAACGAAGCGATGGCCGAGGTGACGACCTACAGCGTCGAGCAGGTGCGCGCGCGCCTGGAGGACCCCGCTCTGCAGATCGTCGACATCCGCGACATCCGCGAGCTCGCGGGCGGAACGATCATCGGCGCCTTGCATGCGCCGCGCGGCATGCTGGAGTTCTGGGTCGATCCTGCGTCGCCCTACCACAAGCCGGTGTTCGCCGACGAATCGCGCCAGTTCGTGCTGTTTTGTGGCGCCGGCTGGCGCAGCGCGCTGGCGGCCAAGTCGCTGCAGGACATGGGCATGACCAATGTCGCCCACATCGACGGCGGCTGGGCGGGATGGACCAAGGCCGGCGCACCGACCGAGACACTCGATGAGAGCAAGGCGCGAAGCAAGGGCAAGCCATGAGTGCAATTGCGCAGAGCCAGCCGCAGGACTTTGCCTTATGAAGTTTGAAGCCGTGCTGTTTGACTGCGATGGCGTACTGGTCGACTCCGAACCGATTACCAACCGTGTGCTGCGCGCAATGCTGCGAGAACTCGGCTGGCAGCTCACCCAGCAAGAGTGCATGCGCCATTTCGTAGGCAAGGCGCTGAAGGAGGAGTTGGCCCTGATCGCCAGTCACACCGGGCGCGCAGTGGACGCGGTTTGGTTGGCCCAGTTCCAGCAGCGCCGCAACGCCGCATTGATGGAGCAACTGATGCCCATTCCGAACATCCATGAGGCGGTGCACTGTATCCATGCCGGCTATGGCGCGCGGATTGCCTGCGCCTCCGGCGCGGACCGTTTCAAGGTCGAGCTGCAGCTGCGCAAGGTCGGCCTGATGAACTATTTCGAGGGTCGCATATTCAGCGGCTACGAGACACCGCGTTCCAAGCCGTTTCCTGACGTGTATCTCGCTGCGGCCGACGCGCTCAAGGTCGATCCCAAACGCTGCGCAGTCATAGAGGACACGGTGACGGGTGTCACGGCGGGCATTGCTGCTGGTGCTTTCGTGTTCGCCTATGCGCCGCAGGGTGAGGGGGCTGCACTGCGCGATGCCGGTGCATCCGAGGTGTTTGCCGACATGGCTGATCTGGCGCAGCTGCTGCAGTAGTTCCATCGGGCAGACAACGAACAAGAAGCAGGAATCGACATGCCGATACTCGAATCAAAACTAAACCCGCGCGCGAGCGACTTCCTGGCCAACGCCAATGCCATGCGCGCGGTGGTGGCCGACCTCAATACCCAGATTGCCAAGGCACAGCATGGTGGTGGAGACGCAGCCCGGGCCAAGCACACGGCGCGCGGCAAGCTGCTGCCGCGGGACCGGGTGCAGATGCTGCTCGATCCTGGCACGCCGTTCCTGGAGCTCAGTCCTTTGGCGGCTCTGGGCATGTATCCGGATCGAGACGGCAGCGACAGTGCGCCGTGCGCCGGACTCATCGCCGGCATCGGTCGTGTCAGCGGTATTGATTGCATGGTGGTGTGCAACGATGCGACGGTCAAGGGTGGAACCTACTATCCACTGACCGTCAAGAAGCACGTGCGGGCGCAGGAGATTGCGCAGCAGAACCGCCTGCCCTGCATCTACCTGGTCGATTCCGGCGGCGCCAATCTGCCGAACCAGGACGAGGTGTTTCCGGATCGCGACCACTTTGGCCGCATCTTCTTCAACCAGGCCAACCTGAGTGCGCAGGGTATTGCGCAGGTGGCGGTGGTGATGGGCAGCTGCACCGCTGGCGGCGCGTATGTGCCGGCCATGAGCGACGAGAGCATCATTGTGCGCAACCAGGGCACCATCTTCCTGGGCGGCCCGCCGCTGGTGAAAGCGGCCACCGGCGAGGTAGTCAGCGCAGAAGACCTCGGCGGTGGGGATGTGCACACCCGCCTGTCTGGCGTGGTCGACCACCTCGCCGAAAACGACCTGCATGCACTACAGATCGCCCGCAACGCGATCCGCAATCTCAACAGTGCCAAGCGCAAGTCGGTGGTGCATGTGGCCCCGGCAGAACCACGTTTCGATGCTCAGGAGCTCTATGGCGTGATCCCGGTCGACACCCGCAAGCCATTCGACGTGCGCGAGATCATCGCCCGCGTCGTCGACGGCTCCGAATTCGACGAGTTCAAGGCGCGCTACGGCACTACGCTGGTCTGCGGTTTTGCGCACGTCGAAGGCATGCCGGTGGGCATCATCGCCAACAACGGCATCCTGTTCAGCGAGTCGGCGCTCAAGGGCACCCATTTCATTGAACTGTGCTGCCAACGCAAGGTGCCGCTGGTGTTTTTGCAGAACATCACCGGCTTCATGGTGGGGCGCAAATACGAGAATGAGGGCATTGCGCGCAACGGTGCCAAGATGGTGACGGCTGTGGCGACCGCCGCAGTGCCCAAGTTCACCATCATCATCGGTGGCAGTTTCGGTGCCGGAAACTATGGCATGTGCGGTCGCGCCTTCTCGCCGCGTTTCCTGTGGATGTGGCCGAACGCGCGCATCTCGGTCATGGGCGGCGAGCAGGCCGCCGCGGTACTGGCCACGGTGCGGCGCGACGGTATCGAGGGTCGGGGCGAGCGCTGGAGCATGGAGGAGGAGGAAGCCTTCAAGGCGCCGATCCGCAACCAGTACGAGGAGCAGGGCCATCCGTATTTCGCCACGGCACGGCTGTGGGATGACGGCGTGATCGACCCGGCCGACACGCGACGGGTGCTGGCGCTGGGCCTGAGTGCGTCACTCAATGCACCGATTCCGGACACGACGTTCGGCCTTTTCCGGATGTAGCGGTGGCGATGCAGACCTGGATCGACCAACTGCAGTCCGTGCTCAGCCCTGCGGGCGCGGCGCTGGCAGGCGGCGTCCAGTCGATGGACATGCCTGCGTTGCTGGCGCTGGCTGCAGCCCTGGGCTGGGCCAGCGGCCTGCGCCTGTACGCGGTGTTGTTCCTGATGGGCTGGTCGGGCTTCATGGGCTGGATCCCCCTGCCAGGCAGCTTGCAGCTGCTGCAGCATCCGCTCATGCTGCTGGCCAGCGGCATGATGCTGTTTGTCGAGTTTTTCGCGGACAAGATCCCAGGGCTCGACAGTTTGTGGGATCTGCTGCACGCGGTAATCCGGATTCCCGGCGGCGCACTGCTGGCAGCCGGAGTGTTCGGCGTTGACAACGGCAGCATGGCCGCGATCGCCGGGGTGATGGGAGGCACGCTGGCGGCAAGTTCGTTTGCCACCAAGGCAACCACGCGCGCGGCAGTCAACACCTCGCCCGAGCCGTTCTCCAACATCGGTGTGAGCCTGGTCGAAGACGGGCTGGTGCTTGGCGCACTATGGCTGGCAACACAGCACCCGCTGGTGTTCGGCGTGGCGCTGATCGTTGCGCTGTTGCTGATGACCTGGCTGCTGATTGTGCTACTGGCATTTTTGAAAGCGATGCTTCGCCGCATCGGGTCCTGGTTGACGCCAGCGCCCGCCCATTGAGGAAGAACATGTTCACCAAGATTCTGATCGCCAACAGGGGCGAAATCGCCTGCCGGGTCGCGGCCACGGCGCGCCGTATGGGCATTCGCACGGTGGCCGTGTATTCGGACGCCGACGCCCACGCGAAACATGTGGCGGCCTGCGATGAATCGGTGCACGTCGGCGGCAGTGCGCCCAGGGACAGCTACCTGCGCTGGCAGGCCATCCTTGCAGCCGCCAAGGCCACCGGCGCGCAGGCGGTGCACCCGGGTTACGGGTTCCTGAGCGAGAACGAGGCGTTTGCGCAGGCCTGCGCCGATGCCGACCTGGTGTTCATTGGCCCCCCGCCGTCAGCGATCAAGGCCATGGGCTTGAAGGCCGAGTCCAAGCAGTTGATGGAAGCTGCCGGAGTGCCGCTGGTGCCGGGCTATCACGCCGCGGCGCAGGATCCGGAACTGCTGCGCTCGGAAGCGGCCCGTATCGGATACCCGGTGCTGATCAAGGCCAGCGCCGGTGGCGGAGGCAAGGGCATGCGCATCGTCGAGAAAGATGAGGAATTCGACGCCGCGCTGGCATCCTGCAAGCGCGAGGCGACCAACAGCTTTGGCATGGATGCGGTTTTGATCGAAAAGTACGTGCAGCGCCCACGCCATATCGAGATCCAGGTATTTGGTGACAGCCATGGCAACTATGTACACCTGTTCGAGCGCGATTGCTCGGTTCAGCGCAGGCACCAGAAGGTGTTGGAGGAAGCCCCCGCGCCGGGCATGACGGATGCGATGCGCACCCAAATGGGCGCCGCAGCGGTTGCCGCCGCGCGTGCGGTTGACTATGTTGGCGCCGGCACGGTCGAGTTCATCGTCGAACAGCGCCCCGACGGCGGCATGAAGTTCTTCTTCATGGAGATGAACACCCGGCTGCAGGTGGAGCATCCGGTGACGGAGGCGATCACCGGGCAGGATCTGGTGGAATGGCAACTGCGGGTGGCCAGCGGCGAGCGACTGCCTCTGGCGCAGGATCAGCTGCGCATCCATGGCCATGCCATCGAGGCGCGCATTTGCGCCGAGAGCCCGGACAACCAGTTCCTGCCCGCCACTGGCAGTCTGCATATCTACCGCAAGCCGCATGGCGTGAGCTTCGAGCGCGCAGGCGCCGACGGCGCAGTGCGGGTGGACGACGGCGTCAGAGAGGGTGATGCCATCTCGCCGTTCTACGATTCCATGGTGGCCAAGCTGATCGTGGTCGGCGCCGACCGGGCACAGGCCTTGGCCAGGCTGGATACGGCGCTGGCGCAGACGCACATCGTCGGAATCAACACCAATGTCCAGTTCCTGCGTTATGTGACCCGCAGCGCATCGTTTGCCAATGCCGACCTGGACACCGCGCTGATTGCGCGCGAGGAGGCTGCCTTGTTCAAGCAAGAGCCGGTGGGGCTCGCTTTCGCAGTGGCTGCGTCGATCGCACACACGGTACTTGGTGAACGCGCGCTTGAGCGATCCGATCCATTCAGCCGGCGCGACGGCTGGCGCGCGTTTGGGATCGCGGTCCGGCGTTTCGGCTTCGAGTTCCATGGCGAAGCGATCGAGGCCGCGCTGTCCTACCTGCATGACGGTGCACTGCAACTGCGGATTGGCACAGTCAATGCCGGTCTGCAATTTCATCCGGCGGACGGCAGTATCGATCTGGAATACGGCGGACAGCGCCATCGGGTCCAGGTGTACCGGCAGGGTGATTGGGTGCATGTGTTCGCACCCCATGGCGCGACCCGGATCCTGGCGATTGACCTGCTGGACCATGCCGGGGATGTCCACGGCGAGGCCGGGCGACTGACCGCGCCGATGCCGGGCAAGGTTTTGTCTTTCGCCGTCAAGGCCGGCGACAAGGTCAGCAGGGGCCAGGCCCTGGCGGTGATGGAGGCGATGAAGATGGAACACACCATTGCCGCGCCGGGTGACGGCACGGTGGGCGAAATTCTCTACGCGCCAGGCGACCAGGTGGCCGAAGGCGCCGAATTGTTGACCATGGTTTCCTGATGCTGCGGGTCAGTTTCTGTGATCCGTCCACCCCGGCGGAACCCTGGCTGGAGGCGCTGCGCCAGCATCTGCCCGGGGTACGGGTCGATGCCTGGATCGATGGAAGCGCTCCGGCCGACTACGCGGTGGCCTGGGCTCCGCCGCAGGCCTTCATCGACCAGCAGACCCGGCTCAAGGCCCTGTTCAATGTCGGCGCGGGCGTTGACAAACTGCTGCGCCTGCGCCTGCCGGCGGACTTGACGCTGATACGGCTCGACGATGCCGGCATGGGCGTGCAGATGGCCGAGTATGTCTGCCATGCCGTGAGCCGGCATTTTCGGGAGTTCGCCGCCTATGAGGAACAGGCCGGACATGGTCTGTGGCGACAACGACCGGCGCGCAACAGGGCCGTATTCGCGGTCGGCATCCTGGGATTGGGTGTGCTGGGCGCCCGCGTCGCCCAGCACCTGCGCCAATTCGATTTTCCCGTCCTTGGCTGGAGCCGCAGCGCCCGCCAGGTAGATGGAGTGCGGTGTTATGCCGGGCACGCGGAACTGGGCGCGTTCCTGGCAGGCAGCCAGGCGTTGGTGTGCCTGTTGCCGTTGACGCCCGACACGGGCGACATCCTGTGCCGCGCCAACCTGTCGCAATTGCCGGCCGGTGCCTATCTGGTGAATGTGGCGCGCGGCGAGCATCTGGTGGATGACGACTTGCTGGCCTTGCTCGACACCGGCCACCTGGCCGGTGCGACACTCGATGTGTTTCGCAACGAGCCCCTGCCGCTGCAGCATGCGTTCTGGCGCCATCCGAAGATCCGGGTCACGCCGCATACCTCGGCCCAGACGCTGCGCAAGGAAAGTGTCGCCCAGATTGCGGGCAAGATACTGGCGCTGGAGCGTGGCGAGGCAGTTGCGGGTATGGTTGACCTGCAGCGCGGATATTGATGCGCCGCATGCCCCAATGAACGACTCCAAGGACATGCCATGACATTGCCTCAAACCGTCAAGCTGGTCGAGGTGGGCCCGCGCGATGGGCTGCAGAACGAGAAACAGACGGTTCCGGCCGAGATCAAGATCGGCCTGGTGCACCGTTTGCAGGAGGCCGGCCTGCGCGAGATCGAGGTCACCAGTTTTGTGAGCCCGAAGTGGGTGCCGCAAATGGTCGACAACGCACAGGTGATGTCCGGCATCACGCGTAAACCCGGCGTGCGCTATTCCGTCCTGACTCCCAATCTCAGGGGGCTGGAGGCGGCGCTGGCACTGGACAGGGCACATTGGCCCGACGAGATCGTGGTGTTTGGCGCCGCCAGCGAGGCGTTCAGCCAGCGCAACATCAACTGCTCGATCGCCGAGAGCATTGAGCGATTTCGCCCAGTGGCGGCAGCCGCGCGTGATCAGGGCATCTTCGTGCGCGGGGCCATGTCCTGCGCCGTCGGCTGTCCGTACGAGGGCGACATCGCGCCCGAGCGGGTGGCGATGCTGGCGGGACTGATGCGCGGCATTGGCGTGCAGCATGTGGGAGTGGCCGACACCATCGGCGTCGGCACACCGATCAAGGTGCAACGCGCGCTGGATGCGACGTTGCAGCACTTCGCGGTGGATGACATATCCGGGCATTTCCACGATACCTATGGCCAGGCCCTGGCCAACACGCTGGCGTTCCTGGAAATGGGGGTGTGGCAATTCGACACCTCCATCTCCGGCCTGGGCGGTTGTCCTTATGCCAAAGGGGCGACCGGCAACGTTGCCACCGAAGACGTGGTCTACATGCTGCACGGCATGGGCATCACCACTGGCATCGACATGGACAAACTGATCGACGCCGGCCTGTTCATCAGCGAATTCCTGCAGCGAAAGTCCGGTTCGCGAGCCGCTACGGCGCTGTTGAACAAGCGTGAAATCTGACCCCATCACTTTGCAATTGACTCGCTTTCACCATCAGCCCATGTGCAGCTCCGACCTCCACTCCCTTCCTCAACCGGTGCGGCGCGTCCTGGACGTGCTGCAATCACGCCAGCATCCGCATAGTCCGGTGATGCTCGATGCGGCTGCCCGCACTGCCCAGCTGGCGGCCGACGCGCTGGGTGTGGCATTGGGCCAGATTGCCAAAAGCATCGTTTTCCGGCGCAAGTCCGATGATGTGGCGGTGCTGGTCGTCACATCGGGTGATCGGCGGGTGCATGAGGCGCGGGTCGCCGAACTGGTCTGCAGCAATGGCGCCAGGCTGGGTCGTGCGGACGCGGATTTCGTCAAGTCACGCACTGGCTTTTCCATCGGGGGCGTGGCGCCGCTGGCGCATGCGCAGGCCTGTGTCACGCTGATCGACCGCGAGCTGTTTCGGTTCGACGAAATATGGGCTGCGGCCGGCCATCCGCATGCGGTGTTCAAGCTCACCCCGCAACAATTGGAGTTGCTCACGGGCGCGCCGGTGGCCGATGTGGTCGAGCCGGTGGTGGCCGCATGAATCAGGCTCAGACCCTGCAGGCGCTGGCCGAGCTGGCGTGGGACCAGGCCCATCCGGTGCCATCACCGTGCATTTCGGTGTGCCGCATGGACCCGGACAGTGGGCTATGCCTGGGCTGCCTGCGCGACATCGACGAGATCATCGCCTGGGGACGCATGGCCGAGGACGGAAAACGTGCAATATGGCGTTCCATCGTCGAGCGGATCAACGCCCGGGCGCCGCAAGCACAGCCGGGGTCAGCATGAATGAAGGGTGTTGCGTGTGAAACAGATCGATTTCCACTTTGACTTCCTATCGCCCTATGCCTATCTGGCCTTTGAGCGGTTGCCGCAGGCGTTGCTGGGGCACAGTTATGCGGTAACGTACCGGCCGTTGCTGTTCGCCGGTCTGCTGCAGCACCACGGGCAATTGGGCCCGGCCGAGATCCGGCCCAAGCGCGACTGGACCTATCGGCAGGTGGCCTGGCTGGCCCACGTCATGGGGGTCGAGTTGCAGATGCCCGTCGCGCATCCGTTTAATCCACTGCCGCTGCTGCGATTGGCCGTGGCATGCGCTGATAACGGGCTGCCCAACCGCTATGTCACCGAGACCATTTTTCGCCATGTCTGGTGTACGGGCCTGGATGCGGCCGATCCGCAGCGCACGCAGGCGCTGGTCCGGCAACTGGCGCCGGCGCGCGATCCGCTGAGCGACCCGGTCAAGGCGCAACTCAGGCAAGCCACCGATGCGGCCGTCGCAAGCGGGCTGTTTGGCGTGCCGACACTGGTCGTGGACGGAAAGCAATTCTGGGGCCTGGATGCCCTGCCGATGCTGCGCGCCTATCTGGACGGCGATGCCTGGTTCGCCGGACCCGACTGGGACGCGGCAGCGCAAGTTGCGACAGGCCTGCAAAGACGGCCGCATACTCGCAACGAGCACCCATGATCCCGCATCTGCAGGAGTGGCCAGGCGCGCGCGCGTTGCGCAACCCCAATTGCGCACCATCTGCACAACTCTATCGGGAAGCGTTGTCGGGCATCCTGAACGATGATGGTTTTGTCACCGCGCTGCGCGAGATCCGGCAGTGGCCGGGTTATGCGCCTACGCCGCTGGTTGCGTTGCCGTCGCTGGCTGGCCGGCTCGGCGTCGCGGCGCTGCACTACAAGGATGAAGGCGAGCGGTTCGGCCTGAAAAGCTTCAAGGCGCTGGGTGGTGCCTATGCCGTTTATCGGCTGCTCTCGGCTGCAATTGCGCCTCACAACGGCGGCAGGACGGCATCCGCTGCCGATGTGTTGAGCGGGTGTTGGCGCTCGGTGGTGGAAAACACCACGGTTACCTGCGCCACCGACGGCAACCATGGCCGTTCGGTGGCCTGGGGCGCGCAGATGTTCGGTTGTCGCTGCGTGATCTACATTCATGCCGGTGTCAGCGAGGGACGTCGCGCGGCGATTGCGCGTTATGGTGCGGACGTCGTGCGGTTACAGGGCAATTACGATGACTCGGTGCGCCATGCCGACGAACAGGCCCGTGCCAATGGCTGGACCGTGGTGAGCGACACCACCTATGACGGCTACCGCGATATTCCGATCGATGTCATGCACGGGTATGGCGTGATGGCGGCGGAGCTGGTCGACCAACTGGAGGGTGCCATTCCAACCCATGTGCTGGTGCAGGCTGGCGTCGGCGCCTTCGCCGCGGCCATTGGGGCGGCGTTCTGGCTGGCGTGGGGGCCGAAGCGGCCCCGGTTGATCGTCGTTGAGCCGATGCAGGCGGATTGTCATGTGCGCAGCGCGATGGCCGGGCATCCGGTACCGGTGCTGGGCGCGCATGATACCGTCATGGCGGGCCTGGCTTGTGGCGAGGTGTCGCCGGCGGCCTGGGAAATTGTGTCTGTCGCCGCGAACGCCTTTGTCGCGATCGACGATCGTTACGCGCTGCAGGCGGTGCGCGTATTGGCCAATCCACTGCCAGCAGACAGGGCCATCGTGTCCGGCGAGACCGGAGCAGCGGGTCTGGCTGCAATGCTTGCGGCCGACGAGCATGCGCCGTTGCGTGCGTTGCTGGGCCTGGATGCAAACGCGCGGGTGCTGTTGCTCGGCAGCGAAGGCGATACCGACCCTGACATCTACCAGCGCATCACAGGCCGCACGGCCGCTGCGGTCCGGGCGATGAACGGACACGCTATCGAATGAATCTGTCGGGTGTGCGTGTCCAATCGGCGTTCAATTTCGCCGAGCGCCGGCAAGCCTATGGACTTATCGTGCAGCACGACAGTGCGGTGCCGCCGCATTTGTAACAGGCTTGCCCTGCAACGGCGCAACAACGGCGGCAAAGGAGTTTGTTGCAATTGCGGATTCTCGTTGCTGCTTGCAATGGAGGCCCAAGACCCCAGATACCGGTCATGCAGACAAGTAACCCTTCCCGATACACCACCGACCTGACCAGCACCCGTGTCCTGGCCGCCTTGCTCGAACGCCTGGACGGCAGTGCGAGCGCCGTCGACGCGCGGCAGTACGAGTCGGTGGCACGGCGGCTGGCTGACGCGTTGGACAATGCCGAGCCGGGCAAGGCGCTCGACGGTGTGCTTGCAGGTTTCCCGGCCGCGGCCGAACTGTACGAAAACCTGCATTACCAGCATGCCGGCTTGTGTCGATCGCCGCTCGATCCGGCGCTGGCGGCCGAACTACAGGCCCGGCAGGTAATCGCGCGGGCCAGCGCTAGGGGCTGACAACCGGGTTTGCCGCTCTCCTGCCGTTGCGAGGCCGCTAACATGGTGGTCGGCCACTGGATTTCGCATGCATTCTTCCCGCACCATTACCGTCACGATGCCCGCCACGATGCGCAAGCCGCTCGGCCCCGATCTGCCCGACTGGCTGCAGGAAGCGCTGGTCGAGGCCTTGCAGCGGCGCAGCATTCGGGGCGGCGTTTCTGGATGTGATTGATCCCGAGCCACTGCCCGCAGAACACTTTTTGTGGAGCCTGGATTACGCCCATGTCACGATGCATTTGTCGGGGCGTGCGCAGGATCGGATGTTCGAGCGGGCTGCGGCACGGTTTGTGGACAACCTGCGGCGCTATTGGGCGGGTGATGCCCTGCAATGCCAGGCGGATCTGGTGCGGGGATATTGACGGTGTCAGCCGGCGCAACGTGAATCGCGCGGTTGCTCAATGGCAGCCAGTGCAAGGTCGCGCTGCGAATTGGCGACCAGTCGATCAGAGTCGACGGTGATCAATAGGCTATTGACCTGGTGCGCACAAGACGGCTCGCCGCCCACACCGAGACTGCCGACAGCAGCATGCAGGCCCACATGACCGGGGCATAGCTGCCGACCCGGTCGAACACTGCCCCTGCCAGCACCGGGCCAAGCAGGTTGCCCAGTGCCGCGCCGCTGTATAGCGTGCCGATGATGCCAGCTACTGCGTGCCGATGATGCCAGCTACTGCGCGGCCGCCGAATAGGTCCATACACAGGGCTGGCAGCAGCGACACGATGCCGCCGTAACTGACCCCGAACCAGAGCGCGAACAACACCAGCGCCGGATAAGCGCCGGCGCTCAGCCACAACAGGTAGCTGGCCGCCATCGAAATGAGCATAAGCACCAGCGTGCGACCGCGCCCGAGCCGGTCTGCCAGCGCGCCGATCACGAAGCGGCCCACCAGGCTGCCAATGCCGATCATTCCGACCAGGCCAACTGCCTGCGCGTCCGCGATCCCGGCGTCGCGTGCAAACGCCGACACATGGGCAAAAGGAATGAACATCGTGGGCCCGCAACTGAGCGTGATCAGGTACAACCACCAAAAGCCACGGTCGTGCAAGGCCTGGCGCAACGTGGCACCGGGTGGTGGCGCGCCCTTGCCGATGCCGCCGGCGTTGGGGGCGCGTTTGAGCAGTGCAGCTGCGCCCAGGCCGACGAGGAGCACCCCCAGGGACAACATGCGCAGCGCGTCGCGCCATTCCAGGGTCGAGATCGCCAGCGCGGCCAGCAGCGGCAGTGCCAGCGTTCCCGCGCCAATGCCGGAACTGGCAATGCCCGCTGCCAGGCCGCGCCGTCGGCTGAACCACGGTTGTACGCATGCGATGGCCGGCGCATACACCAGCGCAATGCCGACACCGACGCCGACCCCATAGGCGAGGTATACCGTTGCCATGGACTGGGCGAAACTGGTCGCCAGCAGCCCGGTGGCGATGAACACCATGCCGGCGCAACTGACTGCGCGCGGGCCGAATCGATCGGACAACATGCCGCCGCCGATGCCCAGCGTGAAATACAGTAATCCCGACAATCCGAACACCAGTGCCACATCGGCCCGCTGTGCCGAAAACGCGGTGGCGAACGACTCGAAGAATGCGGCGAACGAGTGGGCGACACCGAAGATGACCGCCAGCGCCACGAAGCAGGCCCAGACAATGACCCAGGCATAACGCGGCTCGGGTGATTCAGCAGGCTGGGACATGAGCCGGTCAGTCTAGCAGCAGCATTCGCACGGCGATGGCATTGAACCCCGTGCTGTGCACCGGCTACTGCCCGATGATGCTGTAGCCGAGATTGAGCCTGAGCAGGGTGATGGCGTACAACAGAAAACTCGCCAGCAGGCCAACGAGCACAGCGCCGCGCAGCACGGTGCTGGACGGCGCCGCGGCATCGACCATGACCGTTGGCACGCGACGCAGCACCAGCGCGGCGGCGGCGGCGATCATCAGCAGCCCTGATACCAGTGCAGCGATGCCCCAGAATGCGTTCAGGTTGCGCAGACCGTGCCACAGCGCATTCCACACGCCGGCCAGCAGCACGACCATGGCCATGGCGCGCGCCAAGGCAGGTCGGCGATGCCATTGGCCAACGCCAACGGGCGGCCAGGGCGCCAGCAACAAGATGCCCAGCAGCATGCAGACCGTCATCACGAAACCCATGGCAACTCCTCCAAAAAAGCCGACGGCAACAGAGCGGGTCGCTCCCACCTGACAGCGACCTGGCGTGACAGGTCATCTTCGCACAAGCCACTCAGCGCTACGGGCCTTGACCGTGCCGGTAGGACACGCAGGCAATGTTGTCAACCGACGCGGCTCATGCGAAGCCGCCGCGCCGTTCCCAAGTTTTCGTGCACCCCCTTGGGGGGCCTGGCCAAGCCAGGGCTGGGGCACTCCCAAGTCATCCTTCGCGCGACGCGCTGCGGTGCCATGCGCCTTGCGATCAGCCTGGGACGATCCGCGGACCGGGCATTGCAGATAATGGCGACTGTCGGCGGGTCTTGCAGGGGCCCGAATCACCCATGCGCGTTTTGCTGCGCGCCATCGGATCCAGCACAAGGAAGCAGACGTGGCGCAATTGCAGGAGTTGTTCACCAATTTTGTCCACGAAATCGTCAGCGTAGCCGTGGTGCTGCTGGTGGCTTTGTTGCTGACCCAGGCACTCAAGCGTCTGATCAACGTGCTGCGCGACCTCAAACATGTGTCAGCGCTGATCGCTACCCGGCTGCACGCGGTCCGGCGCTGGGCAATCCTTTTGCTGAGCATTCTGGTGGTGCTGGAGGCGCTGGGAATATTCCGTGGCGCCTGGGCATTGATCTCCACCATGCTGGCCGCACTGGCGCTCGGGTTTGTCGCCGCCTGGAGCGTACTCAGCAACGCGACGGCGGCGTTGCTGATACTGTCTTTCCGGCCTTTTCGGATCGGCGACGAGGTCGAAATCATCGAAATGACCAACGGTTTCCCGGTCGGCGGGCGGGTGCTTGACATGAACCTGCTGTATACGACGCTGGAGGTCGAAGAGCGAAACGACAGTTCGCAAGCTGAGTCGGAGACGAAAGCCGGGGCCGGCGCTGATACGGGCGCGGATGGCAAGCCCATTCCCCGCTTGATCCGGGTTCCGAACAACCTGTTCTTCCAGCGCCCGGTACGAACCCGCTCGCGCAACGCGCCGGACAGCAAGGCGGCGTTCTTCGGCCGGACCAGGGACTGAGCCGATTTGCGGCCGGGCCGCAGCGGCCCTACCGGTTGATCTCGATTTTTACTTCCAGCAGGTCCAGGTTATCCTGGCGGTCCACGTTGATCCTGACGTCGTCAGCGTTGATCTTCACGTACTTGGACAACACCGCGATCAGGTCCTTTTGCAGTTGTGGCAAGAAGTCGGGTATGGCCGTTCCGTTCGCATTGCGGCCGATCCGCTCGTGCGCCAGGATGAGCTGCAGCCGCTCCTTGGCAAGCGAGGATGTCTTGGGCTTGGATTTGAAAAAACGCATCAGGTCCATGTGCGGTACTCCTTCTTGCGTCAGGTTGCGCTGCTGAAGATGCGCTTGAAGAAGCCCTTCCTCGCCGCATCGGTAAACCGCATCGGGATCGACTCGCCCAGGAAGCGCCCGATCACGTCGCTGTAGGCTTGGCTGACATCGGCGCCTTTCATGCGGATGGCGGGTAGGCCCTGGTTGGATGCTTCCAGCACGACTTCCGATTCGGGAATCACGCCGATCAGCGGAATGCGCAGGATGTCGTTGATGTCCTCGAGCGACAGCATCTGGCCTCCCTGCACCCGGTTGGCGTTGTAGCGTGTGATCAGCAGGTGCTCCCTGATTGGCTCCTTGCCGTCGATGGCGCGTTTGGTCTTGCTGCTGAGCATGCCCAGGATCCGGTCCGAGTCGCGCACCGACGAGACCTCCGGATTCGTCACAACAATCGCTTCATCGGCGAAGTGCATCGCCATCATGGCGCCGGTCTCGATGCCTGCTGGTGAGTCACACACGATGTAGTCGAACGCCATCGCCTTGAGATCCTCCAGCACGCGTTCCACACCCTCGTGGGTCAGCGACTCCTTGTCACGCGTCTGCGACGCCGCCAGGATGTACAGGTTCTCCAGCTGCTTGTCGCGAATCAGCGCCTGGTTCAGGTTGGCCTCCTTTTGCACGACATTGATCAGGTCGTACACCACGCGGCGCTCCACGCCCATGATCAGGTCCAGGTTGCGCAGGCCGACGTCGAAGTCGATCACCGCTGTCTTGTGCCCGCGCATCGCCAGGCCGGACGCAAAACTGGCGCTGGTCGTCGTCTTGCCAACGCCGCCCTTGCCGGAAGTCACCACCACAATTCGTGTCATCTGTCGGTTTCCTTTCTTGGATCTGATTGCCTATGCCACCCGTGTTCCGGACGGCTGTTGTTCGAGGTGCCTGCCCATGACGTGTCAGTTTCTGAGCGGCAGGATCAGTAATTTGTCGCCGTCCAACCGCGCGCACGCCGGCTTGCCGAGCACGTCCGCCGCCAGCGGTTTGTCGGTCGTACGGTAGGTGCCGGCAATGGAAATCAGTTCCGGCTCCATGGACGACGCAAAAATCCGGGCTTCGGCATCACCCTGGGCGCCGGCAATCGCGCGACCACGCAGAGGGCCATAGATGTGGATATGTCCGTCAGCGATGACTTCAGCGCCATGGCTGACAACTCCCAGCACCACCAGGTCGCCACCACGGGCGTATACCCGCTGGCCAGAGCGCAACGGCTTGTCGAGCACCATGGTCGGGACGGTGCAGGGCACGCCTGCATGGCTGCTGCCTTGCGGGACGGTCTGGTCGGTAGTGCTCGCAGCTATCGGGGCGATGTCGGGCTCCGCCGGCCGCGGGCGCTGGCGGGGCCGGAAGTCGATCTCTTCGACCAATCCCAGCTTGGACGCCTGGTTCAGCAGATCGCCCGCGGCACCCACGATGCCGACGGCGCGCATATCGTGCCCGGCGAGCACAGTCACCAGCCGCGCCAGGTCCAGTTCGTCGGCCACGCCATTGGACACCAGGGCCGATACGTCGATCAGCATCGGCGCATGCAGGAAAAGGTCACCGGCGTCCTGCACCCGCAACGCCAGTTCTGCAACGATAGGGTCCATCTCGGCGGTCTTGAGGACCAGCGCCATGCCCGTGATGGAGGCGCTCTTGATTTCGAATGGTGGGTTCTGGCGGATCATGACTTGGAAAACAGGAGGTGGCTGGAACTCAGCTGAGCCATGGGCATGGCGCTGGCAAGGCAACGGGACTGGCAACACCGCCGCGCCAGCGGATAGAGGCCGTCTCGGGAAAGGATACTGCCGCTCTGGCGGCGGGGAAATGCACGTTCAAAGGAAGTCAGGCGAATCCATGAGCGACGAACAGAAAACAGGATCGCGCGGGCCCCAACGAGGCATCCCGGGAATCAACCCACTGTCATCAGTGACTGCTGGATTCTATTGCAGTGCAGCAAGATCGCTGGCGACGCTGACCGAGAGCGCCCCCGACCGCGCTTCCCGGAGCCTTTGTCGCGCTAACGTTCCAGCAACGCGCCAACCGGTTTGAGGTCATCGACCCGGTCGCAGACCGCCTTGATCATCAGCAAGACCGGCGTGCCCAGCAACAGGCCCCATACCCCCCACAACCAGCCAAAGACCAGTACACCGACAAAAACGACGACGGGATTGATCCGGCTGGTGCGGCTCGTGAGCCAAGGGGTCAGCAAATTGCCCGACAGCATGTGCAGAGCGATCGATGCGCCCGCCACCAGCAATCCCATGTCGACGCTGCCAAACTGGACAAAGCCGGCCAGTCCCGACGCGCCGGTGACGACGATGGAGCCGATATAGGGGACAAAATTGAGCACCATCGCCAGTACCCCCCATACCGCCGCATGCTCGACTCCAATCGCCCAGTAGGTCAACCAGGTGGCCACACCGACGATCACGCTGATCAGCACCTGCACCCGCAGATAGCGCTGAATCTGAGCGGTGATCTCGTCCAGAGCCTGCACCGTGATCTTCTTCTGTGCAAACGTCGGGCCCGCCAGTTTGACGAGCTTGCGCCGGAACGCGTCGCCCGCGGTAAGCAGGAAAAACGTCAGAAACACGACGATCGTGGCCTGTCCCAGCGCTGCCAGCATGCCCGGCATCTGGGTCAGCAGGTAGTCTTGGATGCTGAAGCGTGGCCGTTCGATCTGCACCCGGGTCACGCCACGGGCTGGCGCCGTTGCCGCCGCCGTGCTGCTTTCGGTGGCCGCTTTCTCCAGTTCGGTCGCAGCCTTTTGCACTTTTTCGATCGTCGTTTCGGGCTGGTTGCGATTCGCGCGGGCTACCAGGCGAATTTTCTGCGCCGCTTCCGGCAATGATTCGACAAAGGCGGTGGCGTCATCCTTGAGCCCGACCGCAGTAGCGCCGATGCTCCCCAGCAGCGCCAACAGTACCAGGCCGGCGCCAATGCCCCTTGGTATGCGCCAGCGCTGCAGCCGGCTCACCAGTGGTGCCAACGCATAGCTGAAGGTAAGGCTGAGCAGTAGCGGCACCAGCACTGCCTGGGCCCAATGCAACATGAAGATGCATACCAACAAAGCCAGCATGAGCAACGACGCGCTGCGCAGGTTCATCGGCGCCGGCGCCGCAATCCGCTCGGGCGCAGAGTCGCCCACCGGCTGCAATGACTTGGATTCTTCCATGGGCGTGGGTGGGTCACCGTGGTCGTGGGCAGTCATGGTACAGCGTAATCCAGGACCAGGCCCGCATCGGGCCCGGTCCTGTCAGAGAACACGCCGCCTGCCATCCGGTGGCAGCCGCTGGTGGCGGCGTGTGGCCTATTCGCGCACCGGTGGCTTGCGCCGAGGGTCCCCCTGGCGCTGCAGCATCCAGCCCGGGTACTCAGGTGCCAGCATACTCGCGTCTTGCAGGGCACTGTGGTCGTCCGCATCCAGCTGCACCTTGGTTGAGCCAAGGTTGTCGGCCAGTTGCGCCGGTGTCTTGGCGCCAAGAATGACGGTGGTGACACCGGGCCGATCGAGCAACCAGGCCAAGGCAACCTGGGCCACGGTGGCGCCATGCCGCTGGGCGATGCCGCGCATCACGTCAACGCAGCGAAATGCGCGTGGCTTGTCGACCAGCGGGAAGTCGAAACTGACCCGCCGCGATCCGTCCGGCCCGGTTCCATCGGCATTGAACTTGCCGCTCAGCAGGCCGCCGGCGAGTGGGCTCCAGACCATCAGTCCGAGTTGCTGGTCCTGCAGCAGGGGTATCACCTCGCGCTCCAGATCGCGCCCAGCCACGGTGTAATAAGCCTGCACGCTCTCGAACCGGGCCAGGTTGCGCAGGGCCGAGATGCCCAGGCCCTTCATGATCTGCCATGCCGCCATGTTGCACAGCCCGATGTAACGCACCTTGCCGGACCGCACCATGTCATTGAGCGTATCGAGCACCGCATCGAGCGGTGTCAATGGGTCATACCCGTGCAGCTGGTACAGGTCGATATGGTCCAGCTGCAGTCGCTTCAGGCTGGCATCGAGCTGGTGCATCAGGTGGTAGCGCGACTGGCCACCGGCGTTGACGACGTTGTCCTTCATGCTGCCAAAAGCCTTGGTGGCGATCACCAGCTCATCGCGCGGCAGGCCCAGGGTCTTGATGGCCTGGCCGGTGATGGTCTCGGATTCGCCCAGGCCGTAGACATTGGCGGTGTCGAAGAAGTTGACGCCCGCGTCGAACGCCTGCTTGACAAGCGCAGTGGACGCATCCTGATCCAGGCCGCCCACGATCTTCCACAGGCCGGACGCACCACCGAAGGTCATCGTACCCATGCACAGTTCCGAGACGTAAAGGCCGGTACGGCCCAGCAAACGGTATTGCATCAATTAGTCCTTGTGCGTTCAGCGTCAAGCCATCGGGCACCCGTTCGGAGCGCCGTTATGACATTGTGCGCCATCACATGCCCAAGCGCCGTGTTGGCAGCTCCATGGCAATAGTGGCAAAGAGCGATTCGCGCGCGTCACCGCGTGGGCGCACAAACGCTTGCTCCGAAGCGCAGCCCGTGTGGGTAAGGCTGCTGGCCGGGCCGGGCCTGCCTAGCAGAAAACCCTGCAACTCATGGCAACCGAGGTCCTGCAAAGCCGCCAGTTGCTCTGCGGTTTCCACACCTTCCGCATTGACCCGAATCTCCAGCGAATAGGCCAGCATGACGATGGAACGCACAATCATCGCGACCTTGGGGTCATGGACCATATTCTTGGTGAACACCTGATCAATCTTGATCTTGTCGAACGGAAATCGCCACAGGTAGGCCAGGCTGGAAAATCCGGTGCCGAAATCATCCATCGCGATGGAAACGCCGAGTGAACCCAGCTGACGCAGTGTCTGCATGACCTGCTCCGAGTTGTGCAGCAGCAGCGACTCAGTGATTTCCAGGCACAGCCGCTCCGCGGGAAGGCCCGCATCTGCCAGCGCGCGCGCGACTTGTCGCACCAGTGCACCACTCGCAAACTGGTTTGCCGACAGGTTGACGGCTACGCCCAATGACGCGGGCCAGCGGCTTGCGTCGGCACATGCCTGGCGCAGGGCCCACAGGCCGATTTCGTCAATCAGGTTGGCTGCCTCCGCCAACGGTATGAATACGGACGGCGACACATCTCCTTGCGCGGCATGGTGCCAGCGGAGCAAGGCCTCGTACCCGACAAGTGTTTCACCGTCGTTGTCGAACAAGGGCTGGTAGTACACCGACAACTCGCCCTGGGCCAAAGCCGTGCGCAGGTCCCGCGTCAACAAGCGTTGCGCGACCAACTCGCGGTCGCGAACGGCGTCGTGGAACACGAACATACCGCGCCCGCCAGTCTTGGCGCGGGTCAGCGCCAGCTCGGCATTGGTCATCAATTCGTCGGCCGCCGTACCATCGCCGCCAAACAGCGCGATTCCGACACTGCCCGAACAGCTCACCTGTTGGCCCGACAGCTCCATCGGCTCGGCCAGCACCTGCTGCACGGCGCGCGCGATGGGAACCACTGCGTCGTGTGTGCCCGGCCCGATCAGCAGGATGGCAAATTCATCGCCCTCCAATCGCGCCAACGAGTCCCTCGGGCCCAGACAGGCTTTCAATCTGTCGGTTGTCAGCCTGAGCACCTCGTCGCCCAAGGCATGACCAAAAGCGTCATTGATATCCTTGAACCGGTCGAGATCGATGCGCAGCAATGCCAACGTCGGTTTGGGGTCGCCGCTACGCGTCGTCTCCCGACTCAGCGCTGCCACCAGGCTGCTGCGGTTGAGCGCACCACTCAAGGCGTCGTGCGCCGACAGATAGCGCAGCTTGGACTCGGCCCTGCGCTGGGTTTTGCGGCTGGCAAAGTGCTGGTACGCCGCCAGCGCGCCAATGACCGCCAATAGCAGTGAAATCACCAGCACGATGCGCCGCAGGCCCTCGTCGGCCGCATTCGCGCGTCGCGTTTCGTCGATCAGGATCCGAGCCAATCCCAGTGGACGCCCCTGGTACACCACGGCAAGGTCGACCACGCCATAAATCTGTGGCCCGTCCGTAATGGCTTCGCGGCTGATGTGCGCCTGGGGCACGCCAGCAATCAGCTGCTCGCGCAGCGGTGCGGCCATCGTGCGCAGTTCCGGCAGGCCAAAATCAGTCGAATTCGTGCGGTTGCGCACTGCGTCTGCTGTGGCCAGGTCAGTCGACGCCAACACCGGCTTGCCGGAGCGGTCGAACAACAGGAAATGGTAGACGGCGTTTTGCCCATTGAGCTGCAACAGGCGCTGTCGCGTGGCATCGCTCGGCGCTTGATCGCCGAACAGTTTTTCGGGCTCGGGTTCCGCATGGACCAGCGCGTACGCCCAGCGCAGAGCAGTCAACTCGGCATCCTGCTTCAATGTCTGGTCTGATTCAAGCCGCGTCACCCAACCCATGGTGACGACCGTGAGTGCAAAAACGCCGATCCACAAAAGACCGGAATACCAACGTGTCCCTTTCACGATCCCGCGCGGTGAACCGCCAGTTGCCTGATCCTCTTTTCGGCCATCGGGAAAATGCCTCCTGACCGGACTATATAGCGCAGCTCTGGCAAGAATGCCTGGATAGGGCAGCGCGGGTCGGGGTTGTGGCTGACAACCGACAGTGTGGGGCGATTGGAGCCATGGCTTTGGGTCGTTTGGTAGCCGCGCGGCGATAACCCTTGGCGGCGGGAAGCACAGGCCGCTATCTAGAATACTTGGCCTACCGCAGAAAGCACCCCACCATGTCCCAGGGAACCATCCGCATCCGCGGAGCGCGTCAACACAACCTCAAGAACCTCGATCTGGACATCCGCACCGGCGAATTGACGGTGGTGACCGGGCCCAGCGGGTCCGGCAAGTCCAGCCTGGTGTTCGACACCTTGTACGCGGAAGGCCAGCGTCGTTATGTCGAGACGTTCTCGGCCTACGCGCGCCAGTTTCTGGACCGCATGGACAAGCCGGCGGTGGACAAGGTGGAAGGCGTACCGCCGGCGATCGCGATCGACCAGACCAACCCGGTGCGGTCATCGCGCTCCACGGTAGGAACGATGACGGAACTTAACGACCACCTGAAACTGCTGTTCGCCCGCGCCGGCCAGGTGTTCGACCGAAAGACGGCGCTGCCGGTGCGCCACGACAGTCCCGAGACCATATTTGCGCAGTTGCAGGCACTGGCGGCAGAGGGCGATCCGCGTGTGGTTGTCACGTTTCCAGTCGAGTTGCCGATAGACGCCACTGCCGACGAGATTGCGCAATGGTTGTCAGTCAGCGGCTACACCCGGGTGCAGGCCGAGCGGGAGATCGAGGTGGTCGCACCGGCCCGGGAAACCACATCCGTTGCGGCGACTGCAAAAAAAGCGCAAGGCAAGGGCAAGGCCGGCACAGCCACGGCAATGCCGCAGCGGCGCAAGGTGCTTGATGTCGTTGCTGACCGATTTCGGCTCGGCAACACCGAGCGGGTCCGGGTGCTGGAGGCGATCGAAGCCGCGCTCAAACGCGGCAGCGGGCGCGTCAGCGTGTACGCGTTGGGTGATGGCGATGCCGAGCCGCGGATCTGGAAGTTTTCCACCGGACTGCACTGCCCGCAAAGCGACTTGCGCTATGCAGACCCGATCGCGTCTGCGTTTTCATTCAATTCCGCGCTCGGTGCCTGCGAGGCCTGCCGTGGTTTTGGCCGCGTCATCGGGGTGGATTACGGCCTGGTGATTCCGAACCAGAAGCTGACACTGCGTGCCGGCGCTATCAAACCCATGCAGACACCCGCCTGGCAGGAGTGCCAGGACGACCTGATGCGCCATGCCGAAGATGCCGGTATTCCGCGCGACACGCCGTGGAACAAACTCAGCGCGGAGCACCAGTATTGGGTTGTCAACGGCTCCCCGAACTGGAACGGCAAGTGGAACCAGCATTGGTTCGGTGTCAAGCGCTTCTTCGAGTACCTGGAGACCAAGGCCTACAAGATGCACATCCGGGTGCTGTTGTCGAAGTACCGCAGCTACACGCCGTGCCCGAGCTGTGCTGGTGCCCGGCTCAAGACGGAGAGCCTGCTGTGGCGCATAGGCAGCAAGGCCGACGCCGACGCCGTGATGCCGCCGGCGCAACGTTTCATGCCCATTGGCGTGACCTGGTCGCGCGATCAGCTCGAGGCGCTTCCGGGCCTGTGTGTGCATGACCTGATGCTGCTGCCGATCGACCGCCTGCGCCAGGTTTTTGACCGCATGTCGGAAGCGCGGGACAGGCCGACTGTCGCAGGCGCAGCGGCCACGCACGACCATGCCGAAAGCAAGGCCCTGAAGCTGCTGTTCGAGGAGATCACGACCCGCTTGCGTTACCTGGTCGACGTCGGCATCGGATACCTGTGCCTGGACCGGCAGAGTCGTACGCTGTCGGGCGGCGAGGTGCAGCGCATCAATCTCACCACGGCGCTGGGAACCTCCCTGGTCAACACGCTTTTCGTGCTGGACGAGCCCAGCATCGGGCTGCATCCGCGTGACATGCACCGCATCATTCTCGCCATGCAGCGTTTGCGCGATGCCGGCAACACGCTGGTGGTGGTCGAGCACGACCCGGCGGTGATGCTGGCAGCAGACCGCATGATCGACATGGGTCCGGGTCCGGGCGAACGCGGAGGATGCATCGTGTTCGACGGATCGACACAGGACCTGCGCGGCGCTGACACGTTGACGGGTGCCTACCTGGGCGGGCGCAAGCAGGTCGGCATGGGGTTCCAGCGCCCGGTGCTGGCAAGTTCGCCGCGTCTCGTGCTCGAGGGTGCGCGGGAGCACAACCTGAAGAATGTGACCGTCGAGATCCCGTTGCAGCGCCTGGTATGCGTCACCGGTGTCAGCGGTTCCGGCAAGTCGACGCTGGTGCAGGATGTACTGGCGCCGGCGCTGATGCGCCATTTCGGGCGCTCCACCGAATCGCCCGGCCGGCACGACCGGCTGATGGGCGCCGAACTGCTGGCCGATGTCGTGTTTGTCGACCAATCGCCGATTGGCAAGACGGCTCGCTCCAATCCGGTGAGTTATGTTGGCGCCTGGGACGCGATCCGTGAATTGTTCGCCAACGCGGCGCTGTCGCGCCAGCGCGGCTACACCGCATCCAAGTTCAGCTTCAACAGCGGGGACGGACGTTGTGCCACCTGCGGCGGTTCAGGGTTCGAGCATGTGGAGATGCAGTTTCTCAGCGACGTGTATCTGCGTTGCCCGGACTGCAATGGCAAGCGGTACCGGCCGGAAGTGTTGGAGGTCCGGATCGAGCGCCGCCTGGTTCCGCCAGCTCCCCCCGAGGCTGGCAGGACATTGGGCAGTGCGCAGGCGCCCGCCAACGATGTCGGCAATGCCACGGGCGGGCGGTTGATGAGCAATCCGACGCTGATCAAGCGGGCGCAGCCGGAGACCCGTCGGCTCGTCAGCATGAACGTGGCAGACGTGTTGAACCTGACCGTCAGCGAAGCGACCGTGCTATTTGCCGGCGATCGGGATGTGATCCGGGCACTGCAACCCATCGTCGACGTCGGCCTCGAATACGTGAAGCTGGGTCAGCCGGTACCCACGCTCTCTGGTGGCGAGGCCCAGCGTCTGAAACTGGCGGGCTTCCTGGCGCAGGCGGCACGCGATGGCAGCTCGAGCCGCCAGGCAGTCGCCCGCAACGGCAGTTTGTTCATGTTCGACGAACCGACCACCGGACTGCATTTCGATGATATTGCCAAGCTGATGCGCGCGCTACGCAAGTTGCTGGACGCAGGGCATTCGCTGCTGGTGATCGAGCACAACCTCGACGTGATCCGGGCCAGCGACTGGCTGCTCGATCTCGGTCCTGAGGGCGGCGATGCCGGTGGCCAGGTCGTCGCGGTCGGCACGCCCGATGACCTGCGCCAGCACCCGACCTCCCACACCGGCAAGGCCTTGCGTGACTACGACGCCAGTGTGGGCCTGGGCTCGCATGCCGCGCAGGAGGCCCGCGCCGATCGGGTGAGCGCCAATCGATCAACAACCGCCAACGCCAACGCAAACGCCAACGCCAACGCGATCCAGATCGTCAATGCCAAGGAACACAACCTGAAGTCGCTGTCGGTCAGCATTCCGCGCGACCGGTTCAATGTGATCACCGGCGTCAGCGGATCGGGCAAGTCGACGCTGGCGTTCGACATCCTGTTCAACGAAGGCCAGCGGCGTTACCTCGAGTCACTCAATGCCTATGCGCGCAGCATCGTGCAACCGGCCGGGCGGCCGGAGGTGGATGCGGTGTACGGCATTCCGCCCACCGTGGCGATCGAGCAAAGGCTGTCGCGTGGCGGACGCAAGTCCACCGTGGGCACCGCCACCGAAGTGTGGCATTTCCTGCGCCTTTTGTATGTGAAGCTCGGTGTGCAGCATTGCATCCACGATGGCGCAGCGGTCGCGCCGCAAACACCCGACAGCATCGCCGCGCAGTTGCTGGGTGCGTTTCGTGGCCAGCATGTCGGCCTGCTGGCGCCGCTGGTGGTGAATCGTAAGGGTGTCTATACCGAGCTTGCCGATTGGGCACGGCCACGTGGTTTCACGCATTTGCGGGTTGATGGCCAGTTTCTGCCGACCACCGGTTTCCCGCGCATCGACCGGTTCAAGGAGCACACCATTGAATTGCCGGTGGTGAGCCTGGATATCTCGCCCGATGATGAAGCCCTGTTGCGCGAGATGTTGGCCCGGGCGCTGGAGCATGGCAAGGGCGTGGTGCATGTGTTGAGCGACCTGGCCGGTTTGCGCGCCGCAATGCTGGCGGGTATGCCGACAGACACCATCGGCAGCGTGCAGGTGTTTTCGACCAAGCGGGCCTGCCCGGTGTGCAGCACCAGCTATGTGGAACTGGACCCGCGGCTGTTTTCCTACAACAGCAAGCACGGCTGGTGTACCGAGTGCGTGGGCACTGGCGTTCGGTTGACCAAAGAGCAGCGCAAGGTGCTGGACGATTCGGTGCGGGACGATAACGGCTCCGGGCGCGAACAGACCTTTGCCGAAGTGGACGTGGAAGGCCTGGCCGACGACGCTTGTCCCGCGTGCCAGGGTACCCGGCTGAACCCGACCGCGCGTGCAGTGCGATTCGGCGACCAGGGTGCGAACCATGCCGGCATCGCCATCACCGCGCTGGCGCGTATGAGCGTCACCGACATCCGTCGCTGGATCGAAGCACTGCAGGTCACGGATCGCCTGACCCAGCGTGAGAGCGACATTGCACGCGACCTGGTACCCGAAATCCGCAGCCGCCTGTTGTTTCTCGAGGAAGTAGGTCTGGGTTACCTGACGCTGGACCGCGGCGCGCCCACCCTCAGTGGTGGCGAGGCACAACGCATTCGCCTGGCCGCCCAACTGGGCAGCAACCTGCAGGGGGTCTGTTATGTGCTGGACGAACCGACCATTGGCCTGCATGCGCGCGACAACCGGATCCTGCTGGCCGCATTGAAAAGCCTGAGCGACAAGGGCAACACCCTGGTTGTGGTGGAGCATGACGAGGAAACGATCCGCCATGCCGACCATGTGATCGACATCGGTCCAGGCGCCGGCAAGCGCGGCGGTACCCTGGTCGTCGAGGGAGATGTGGCTGCCGTCATGGCGTCCGCAGGCTCGCAGACCGGTCGCTATCTGTTGCACGCGATGCGCCATCCGCTGAAGGCGCGACGGGATGTTTCGATCACCGAGCCTTCACTGGCCTGGCTGCAACTGCGCAATGCACGGCTGCACAACCTGCACGGCGTCAGCATTGGCCTGCCGCTGGCCCGCCTGGTGGCGATCACCGGCGTCAGCGGGTCGGGTAAGTCGACGTTGGCGCGGGATGTGCTGTTGGTCAACGTGCAATTGGCTGTGGCACGCAACAGCACCCGGGCCGGGCGCGATGCGCTGGCGGCGGGCGAGAAACTCGGCTGGATCGGCTGCGACGGCGTCGATGGATACGGCGTGGTCGACCGGGTGCTGGAGGTCGATCAGACGCCGATCGGCAAGACCCCGCGCAGCTGCCCTGCGACATACATCGGCTTCTGGGACACCATCCGCAAGTTGTTTGCCGATACGCTGGAAGCGCGGGCGCGCGGCTATGCGGCGAACCGGTTCAGCTTCAATACCGGTGAGGGCCGCTGTCCGGGCTGTGAAGGGCAAGGCATCCGGACGGTCGCCATGAGCTTCCTGCCCGATGTGAAGGTGCTGTGCGAAACCTGCCGCGGTACCCGGTTCAACCCGGAGACACTGGCGGTGACCTGGCGCGGCAAGAACATCGGCGACGTGCTGCAGATGGAGGTCGACGAAGCGGTCGATTTTTTTGCCGCCATGCCGACTATCGGCCATCCCCTGCAGTTGCTCAAGGACGTCGGGCTGGGGTACCTGACACTGGGCCAGCCCTCGCCGACCCTCAGCGGTGGCGAAGCGCAGCGCATCAAGCTGGTGACCGAACTGTCCAAGGTAAGGGACGACATCGCGCGACGCGGCCAGAAGGCGCCGCACACGCTCTATGTACTGGACGAACCCACTGTAGGGCTGCACATGGCCGACGTCGAAAAGTTGATTGGCGTGCTGCACCGGCTGGTTGACGGTGGCCACAGCGTGGTGGTGATCGAGCATGATCTGGATGTCATCGCCGAGGCCGACTGGGTGATCGACCTGGGGCCGGAGGGGGGTGAGGCAGGCGGACGCGTGGTGGCAGCCGACACGCCGGAGGCCATCGTCACACAAGGAACCCACACTGGCGTAGCGCTGGCGCCGGTGCTGGCACGCTGATCACAATTACCCGCACCCACCATGATTACCTTTTTCAACCACAAGCATGTGCAGCACCAGGGCCGGCAGGAGATGTTCCGCGGCCAGATGGTGCCATGCTTTGAACTGGCAGCCAGGGTTGACGGTGTGCTGTCCGAACTGACCGGGCGCAAGCTGGGGCCGGTGCTGGCGCCCGAGTCGTTCGACGACACGGTGCTGGAACGGGTGCATAGCCGCGACTATCTGCAGTTTTTGCGACGGGCGTGGGACGACTGGGTGGCGCTCGATCCGGCGAACGCGGACCGCGACGCCCTGCCGTCTGTCTGGCCCAACCAGGGCCTGCGCAGGGATGTGTCGCCCGACAACTTTGCGGCGCGCATCGGGCTCTATGCATTCGACACCGGATCGCCGCTGACCTCGGGCACCTGGATTGCTGCGCGCGAGGGCGCGTTGTGTGCGCTCAGTGCGGCGCGCACTGTGGCGCGCGGTGCCCGGTCGGCTTTTGCGTTGAGTCGACCGCCGGGGCACCACGCCGGAGCCGATTTTTTCGGTGGCTATTGCTTCTTGAACAATGCGGCGCTGGCGGCACAGCACCTGCGCGACCAAGGACTGGCGCGGGTGGCGATCCTGGATGTCGACTACCACCATGGCAACGGCAGCCAGGCCATCTTCTACGAACGCCCCGATGTGCTGGTGACCAGCATCCATGGCGACCCCCGGACCGAATACCCGTTCTTCCTGGGCCACTCGGATGAAACCGGTCACGGGACCGGCGCCGGTTACAACTTCAACCTGCCGCTGCCCCGTGGCACCGATTTCGTGGTTTGGCGGGAAGCGCTGCGCTTTGCGTTGCGCCGGGTGGCGGATTTCCGGCCACAGGCGCTGGTCGTGTCGCTGGGGCTCGACACCTACGAGGGCGACCCCATCTCGGGCTTTCAGCTGCAGGGAAAGGATTATTTCGCGGTGGGTGATGACATTGCGCGTGCCGACCTGCCGACGGTATTCGTCTTCGAGGGGGGATACGCTGTGGCGCAGCTGGGCGTCAACGCGGTGAACGTGCTCGAAGGTTTTGAAAGGCTTGCCCGCTGACGGCAGGCGGCGATACTGCATCGAGGCGCGCAACGCAGCTGGCGATCGCGTAACTTGAACGGTTGACATGCAGTGTCCCGCCAAGCGGCGTGCCGGTGTCGCATACACCCTGAGGGATGGTCATGCTAAAAGATTTCTTTGCGTCACTGGTCCGGAATCGTTTCGGCTTTCCGCTCATCGTTGCCGGTGCGCTGGTGGTTGTGGTCGTCAACGAGGGGACCTACCGCATGGCCGTGCGGACCCTGGATGGGGGTATTGCCTTGACCGACGCGCGCATCGAGGCCAGCCGGGCGCTCCAGCTTCTGACCGATGCGGAGACGGCGCAGCGCGGTTACCTGCTGACCGGCAAGGAGGCCTACATGGCCACGTATCGGACGGCTGCCGGTCGGCTACCGGAGGTGATTGCGCCAACGCTGGCGTTCCTGCGTGCGCGCGAAGGGACGAGCCGGGCGGAGGTCGACCAGCTGCAAGCCACGATCACCGCCCACTTGGCAATGCTGGTGCGAACCATCGAGCTCAAGACCGAAGGCAAAGACGTGGATGCCATTGATCTCGTGGAGTCCGGCCTGGGCAAACAGCACACGAACACCATTCGCGCCTCCTTTGACAGGGCATTGAATAGCGCCGCCCATATGCAAACGGGTGCACGCATCTCTTTGTATGAGAGCCTGTTTGTCAACCGGATTGCGGTACTGACGCTGACGTGCCTGGCCGTTCTGGGGCTTTATCTGTATATGCGCCAGTTGCGTGCCCAGGCGCGCGAGCGGACTTTGTACGCGGAGCAACTCCAGCACGAGGTTATTGCCCGCACCGATGATCTGCGCGCGTTGGCGACCCATGTCATGTCGGTGCGCGAGGATGAGCGCCAGCGGTTGGCGCGGGAGTTGCACGATGAACTCGGCGGGCTGCTGACGGCCGCAAAACTGGATTTGGCGCGGGTGCGCAGCGCCAGCGCGCTGCCGGCCGAGCTGGCGGAGCGGATTCAGAAGGTCAATGATCGCATCAATGAAGGCATCACCCTCAAGCGACGGATTATCGAGGATCTGCACCCCTCGTCGCTCGACCATCTGGGACTGACGAGCAGCCTGCGCAGGTTGTGCGAGGACGCCGCCGAAGGGCTCGGTATCGAGGTGGAGCAGGCATTGGACGATGTGGACCTGCCCCCGGACGTGCGGCTGACGATCTACCGGCTGGTGCAGGAATCCCTGACGAACATTCGCAAATACGCGCGCGCCCATCGCGTTGTGGTGCGCCTGGACCATCCGACCGATGGCGCGGTGCATGTTTCGGTACAGGACGATGGCGTCGGGTTCGATGTGCGCGGTGCGGCGGTCGGCCGGCATGGTCTGGCCGGCATGCGTTATCGCGTCGAAGCCCATGGCGGCAGCATGCAGATCACGTCGCGTCCGGGATTGGGCACGACGGTGACGGCCCGTTTGCCACTGGCACCGGCAGCTAAGGGGGGCGTCGGCGTGCCCTGCTAAGGGGGGCGTCGGCGTGCCCTGACCCGCTGCCGCCCGGTGGCAGACGCGGTCAGGCTGCAAAACATGTGGGTCGAAACCAGCACGGCGGTGCTGTTGCCTGGTGCGACGCGGGTCTCGCGCGCGCCTATGTCGATCAGCGCCAAGGTTTGGAGGCTGCCCCCGGTCCGACCCCACAGGAAGACGATCGGCCAGTCAAGTCAGCCGAAGTGGGTTGCCGGCGGCATAACGGTCGTTGCAGCCAGGGCCACCATGAGCGAGCGCGCTCCAGCGGCGTCAACGCCGGGTTACAGAAGATCACAACGGCCGAGCAGGGACAGGCACACCGGGAACGCGTCCGCTGATCCCGAATGGGACCATGATGTCATTTCGTCCAGCACGTCGGGCGTCGCCCAACCGGCCTTCCAACCGGACAATGGCCATTTAGTGCCGTCGTCGTCGACATCCAGCTGCGCCAGTATTGCTGTCTCGCTCAGGCGTGGATCCGTTGACGTCCGCGCAAGGACCTGCATGACCCGATCTTGCGGCCCGTGCAGGACGTGGGCGATACGCTCGCCATCAGAAACGATGGCGCCAAGGATCTTGGCCGCCTCGCAGAGCGATCGCGTCTCGCGGAACAGCGTCCCGATGGAGGTGGCGTCGATCTGCAATTGGCCGACACACAAGATGGTGCGAAGTATCATGTCAAACTGGGGCGCGATTGCTGTTGCGATGAAGCGGCGATTGTTACGGGCTCGTGGATCGGTTGCAGCATCATTTGATGTAGTGTTGACGGCCAAAATGCAGTGTCGATGCGCATAGGAGAGCCCATGGTGACCTCGGTTCGATGTTCCGAATGCCCGCTACGTGAAGTGGGCATCTTCGAGCCAATTGCAGACGAGCATCGGGCGATGGTCGAGTCACTGCGACTGCCACAGATGCACAAGCCGGCTGGCGCCGCCCTGATTGTCGAAGGTCAGGCCAATGCGCCGCTGTTCACCCTGTTTTCGGGCTGGGCCTATCGGTTCAAGACCCTGAAGGACGGGCGCCGTCAAGTACTCAATTTTCTGTTGCCAGGCGATTTCATCGGCTTGCAGGAGAAAGTCGTGGAGGCGTCGCTGCACGGCGTCGAGGCCCTGACCGATGTCTGGTTGTGCCCGTTTCGTCGCGACACCCTGTGGCAGGTCCATCGTGGCGCGCCGGAGCTGGGTTATGCCATTACCTGGCTCGCAGCGCACGAAGAGGCGCTGGTTGACGATAACCTGTTGTCGGTCGGACGCCGCAATGCCGCCGAAAGACTGGCCACACTGTTGCTTTTGCTGTACAAGCGCGCGGCGGCGCTTTTGCAACCCGTGCCCGCCGATGGCGTACCGTTTCCGCTGACCCAGCAATTGATTGCCGATGCCATGGGACTGTCGCTGGCCCATACCCACCGCACCCTGAGGGTGCTGGAGCGGCGCGGCCTGCACCGCATCCGCGACGGAAAGCTTGTGATCGTCAATCCGAAAGCGCTGGAACGTCTGGCTGACATCTGGGGTGACGGACAACCTGCCGTGCGCCCGCTGGTGTGATGACGCAATCCCGTGACGAGTCGCATCTCCCTTCGAGCGTCACAATGGCCCAGGGCGCAAGGGTGTTGCGCTTGATCGTTGCCGGGCCCGCAGTAAAGCGTAGCAACCGAGCCCCGCCACCGACGCGAGCGTCGCCGGAAACCCAAATTCGGGCGACCATTGCAGCAATGCTCCCGAGACGCCCGAAGCGACCATGCTGCCGAAGGTATAGGTGAGCACCAGTACGGCGGTGCTGTTGACCAGCGTGACACCAGTCTCGCGCGAACCAATGTCGATCATTGCCAACGTGTACAGGCTGCCGCCGGCGCCGCCCCACAGGAACACGATGGGCCAGGCGAGCCAGTCGATGTGGGCGACCAGTGGCAGGAGCAAAGTTGCCGCCAGGGTCAGGCAGGCCAGTCCCACCATCAACGTGTGCCGTCCCGCGGCCGGGTCACGAATCCGGTCTGCGACCAATCCAACGGGCAACATCATCAGCGCACTGCCCAGTCCACTGGCGGCCACCAGCAAAGCCGCGGCGGCCGCACCCAGGCCCAAGGCCAGGCCGTACAGTGGCAGGATGGAGGTGACGCCGCTCTCGAAAAATCCGCCCATGAAGCCAGCCAGCATGATGATCGGGTGCTGCACCAATGCGTGCCAAACGCCGCGAATGCCGACCGGCGAGGTCGATGCGTCTGGCGACGCAGGCAGTCTGGGTACCAGAAACGTCCAAAATAGCCCGGCGAAGATGAAACCGATGGCCGTCCACAAGGCCGTAGCGCTAGTCGGGCCGATCCACACCAGCAGCGCTGGGCCGATCACGAACGTAGTACCGACCATGGTTTCGAACAGGCCGACATAACGACCCCGCTGGCCGGCGGGCGCGAATTCGGCCACCACGGACTCGGCCAGTACCCAGCGCAGGCCCGAAGCCGCGCCCGCAATGAGTTCCAGCATGAACCAGGTCGCGAGATCATCGGTGAACGCGAATCCCAATGCGGCCAGCGCTGGCGCCCCGGCCGCGAGCCAGAGCGCCGGGCGCCGTCCCAGCCGTTGTGCGACCCAGGAGCTGAATGGTGTGAACAGGAATATGCCGGCCCAGCCGCATGCGGCGAACAGGCCGGCCACGGAGCTCGACACATCGGCACTCTTGAGTCGCAACAGCAGCAGCGGCAACAGCATGAAGTAGCCGATGAGTTCCAGAAAAGTCGACCCGAATATGCTCGTCAACCCGAGCCGGGCTTGCGGATGGCGATCGGCCAGTGCCATGCGCCCGACCTGATCAGGCCCGGCTGTTTGCCGGCAGGCGACGGCTCAGCAAGGCAGCCGCCATCTCGGCAAATCCGGCGCCGCGATCTGAACAGGTGACAAAACGCGGTAAATGTGTCAATTCGGGCAGGAAACGGCGGATATTGGCCACGCCAACACTGTTGTCGAAGGCCGCGAACATCAACTGGTCATTGGTGGAGTCGCCGACATAGACCCATCGCTCGCATTCTTTGTCGAGGTCGCGGCCGAACAGTTCGCGCACGATCCAGCGCGCACCCTCGAGCTTGCTGTGACCGCCGTACCAGGCGTTGATATGGATGCTGCTGACCGTGGCCGACATGCCAGCCGATTGCATGATGGCCATCACCCGCGTAATGTCCTCTTGTGGTAGATGGACGAACTCGCTGTGGTCAATCGCGATATCAGTCTCCCGGCCCGCCGAGTCCCGCGCCAGGCAGCTGCCCGCAACCTCGCGCAAGATGTGCTGCGCCACCCGTTGCATACGATGGAAATTGGCAAAGCGTGTGGCGGCGTCCTGCTGGTACAGGCGATGCACACCGATCGGGACTTCGCCGTGCGGCGAGTGTGCCATTTCCCGCACCAGAGCGACGGACCCATTTTCGGCCACGATGGCGTCCACGGGCCAACTGCGGGCGAATGGCTCGCTCCAGCCGACCGGGCGCCCGGTGATGGCAACCACATGCAGGCCGGCTGCTTTCAGCGCCGCCAGCGCATCCAGGGCTTCTTCGGTTATTGCGCCATGTGTCGTCAATGTGTCGTCAATGTCAGTAAAAACACCGAAAATACCAGCTATTTCTTCTGTGGACCATTGGGCGATGGGCCGCATGGGGGCGCCCGGAATCATCCTGACGCCTGGAGTGCCAACCCTGCATGTTCGCGCAGCGGATGAAAATGGATCTTCGGAAACCGCTCCTGCGCCAGACGCACGTCATACTGGGATGTCGTCAGGTAGGCCAATGTGTCGGCGGCGTCCAGCGCCATGCGCATCGGATAGGCATCGGTGAAAGCCCGCAGTTCCTGGGGCGTGTCGGCCGTGATCCAGCGCGCGCCGACATACTGGCACGACTCGAGCCGGATATCGGCGTCATATTCGCCCTTGAGTCGGTGCTGCACCACTTCGAACTGCAGTTGTCCGACGGCGCCCAGCAACATGGGCCCGCCGACATGCGGGCGAAACACCTGTATGGCGCCTTCTTCGCCTAACTGCGCCAAACCTTGCGACAATTGCTTGGTACGGAGTGGATTTTTCAGGATGACTGTCTGAAATAGCTCCGGCGCGAAAAAGGGCAAACCAGTGAACTGCAGGGCCACCGAGCCATCGGTGATGGTGTCGCCAAGCTGCACGCCGCCGTGGGTCGTAAAGCCAACGATGTCGCCAGCAAACGCTTCTTCCACCGCTTCGCGCCGCTGACTCATGAAAGTGACGACGCTGGTCGGGCGCAGTTCCTTGCCGGTGCGCTGGACCCTGAGCTTCAAGCCTGGCGTGTATTTGCCCGAGCAGATGCGGACAAAGGCAATGCGATCGCGGTGCGATGGGTCCATGTTGGCCTGCACCTTAAATACCACGCCGGAGAACGCATCGTCCTGCGGTTCCACTGTCCTGACCACTTGATCAGTGCCGGCAGCCGCCTTGGCCGGCCGTAGTGAGCTTATGCGTGGCTGGGGCGGCGGCGCCAGGTCGACCAGTGCATCGAGCACCTCCATCACGCCAAAATTGTTGACGCCCGAGCCGAAAAACACCGGTGTCTGGCGGCCGGCCAGGAATTCGTTGCGGTCGAACGCGGGTGAGGCACCTCGGACCAACTCCATGTTCGCCTCAGCCTGCTCGAAATCATGGCCGAACCGCTTGCGCAGCGCATCGCGTTGCGCAAGCGGCAGGGTGTCGAAGTCCTGCGGCCGACGGTCCTGGCCAGCCTGGAAAACCGTCATGGCGTTACTGCGCAGGTTGACGATGCCGGCGAAATGCTTGCCCTGGCCAACCGGCCAGGTCAGCGGCACACAGGACATGCCCAGTTCGCGCTCGACCTCGTCGAGCAGCTCCAATGGCTCGCGCACCTCGCGGTCCATCTTGTTGATGAAGGTGATGATGGGTGTGTTGCGCTGGCGGCATACCTCGATCAGCCGCCGCGTCTGGGCTTCGACACCGTTGGCGGCGTCGATGACCATCAAAGCGGCGTCGACCGCGGTGAGTACACGGTAGGTGTCCTCGGAGAAGTCCTTGTGGCCAGGGGTGTCGAGCAGGTTGATGACATGGTCCCGGTAGACCATCTGCATCACCGAGCTGGCAACCGAAATGCCGCGCTGCTTCTCGATCTCCATCCAGTCGCTGGTGGCATGGCGCGTTGCCTTGCGCGCCTTGACCGAACCGGCGATCTGAATTGCGCCGGAAAACAGCAGCAGCTTCTCCGTCAACGTGGTCTTGCCGGCGTCCGGGTGGGAGATGATGGCAAAGGTGCGGCGGCGCCGGGTTTCGGCTTGATAGGACATGTCGTGTACTGCGTATGGAGACTGCGGCGCAGAGGCCCAATTACAGGGTCTGCGCGCACGAGGGCTGGTGCGCCGGGGCGGGAAAAGGTTAGAATTATCGTCTTCCGAGGAGCGTTGCAGTTCACAACAGTGTGAACGAGGCTCGGACAGCATGGCAAAGGCTTTTGGTCTGGCCATCGCCCCAACGGCGCTCACCCACTGGTCTGTGCGGTGAGCTTCCCATCAAGAGGTTCCCGTTTGTCCAGTGGTTGTCCGAACTAAACCATTGGAGTGAAGCATGAGCGCAGTATTGACACCGATCCAGAATCAGGATCATGAGATCGCCGACCTGAGCCTGGCGCCTTGGGGCCGCAAGGAACTGAACATCGCGCAGACGGAAATGCCGGGCTTGATGGCCATCCGCGAGGAATTCGCGAAGGCGCAACCGCTCAAGGGTGCGCGCATCGCGGGATCCCTGCACATGACGATCCAGACCGGCGTATTGGTCGAGACACTGCAGGCGCTCGGCGCGCAAGTGCGTTGGGCCTCGTGCAACATCTTTTCCACCCAGGACCACGCTGCCGCCGCATTGGTGGCGTCCGGCACGCCGGTGTTTGCGTACAAGGGCGAGACACTCGCCGATTACTGGGACTACACCCATCGCATCTTTGAATTCGGCTCCAAGGGATCCAAGGCCGAAGGCCCGAACATGATCCTGGACGATGGCGGCGACGCAACCCTGTTGATGCACCTGGGTGCGCAAGCTGAAAAAGACATCAAGGTGCTGGCCAAGCCCGGCAGCGAAGAGGAAATCTGCCTGTTTGCCGCCATCAAGGCCAAGCTCAAGCAAGACCCCACCTGGTATAGCCGTCGGCTCAAGCACATCATCGGCGTGACCGAAGAGACGACTACCGGTGTGCTGCGCCTCAATGAAATGTCGGCCAAGGGAACCCTGTCGCTGCGCGCAATCAACGTGAACGATTCGGTCACGAAGTCCAAGTTCGACAACCTGTATGGCTGCCGCGAGTCGCTGGTCGACGCGATCAAGCGCGCCACCGACGTCATGATTGCCGGCAAGGTGGCTCTGGTGGCTGGCTACGGCGATGTGGGCAAGGGCTGCGCGCAGGCGCTGCGCGCGTTGAGCGCCCAGGTCTGGGTGACCGAGATCGACCCGATCAACGCCTTGCAGGCTGCGATGGAGGGTTTCAAGGTCGTGACGATGGAATATGCGGCTGACAAAGCAGACATCTTCGTGTCGGCGACCGGCAACAAGAACGTCGTTACCTACAAGCACATGTCGGCCATGAAAGATCAGGCCATCGTCTGCAACATCGGGCATTTCGACAACGAAATCGACGTAGTCTCGCTATCCAAGTGCAAATGGGAAGAGATCAAGCCGCAAGTCGACCATGTGATCTTCCCGTCCAAAGGCGGCAAGCCTTCCAAGCGCATCATCCTGCTGGCCAAGGGCCGGCTGGTGAACCTGGGTTGTGGCACTGGCCACCCCAGTTTTGTCATGTCGTCGAGCTTCGCCAACCAGACGATTGCCCAGATCGAGCTTTTCACCAAGCCCAAGGAATACAAGGCAGGCAAGGTGTATGTGTTGCCGAAGCACCTGGATGAAAAGGTTGCCCGCCTGCATCTGACCAAGGTCGGGGCCATGCTGACCGAGCTCTCCGACGAGCAGGCCAAGTACATTGGCGTGAGCAAGGCTGGCCCCTATAAGGCTTTGACCTATCGTTATTGATCTGGGCTGCGGTGCCGGTGCCCTGAAGGCCGGTGCCGCTGGTGGGGTGGCTGCAGGACATGCGTGGCCGGGACTTGTGGATCCTGGCTGCCGTCGCCTGTGGGCACCCGCAGCCTGATCGGAACATGATGCGAATCGACCAACTATTGGTTCAGCGCGACCTGGCAGGAACCCGTTCCCAAGCGCAGCGCCTGATTGCGGACGGTGTGCGCTGGCGGCATGGCGGCGATTGGCATCGGGTCGCCAAGAACGGGGACGATGTGGCGCCGCAAGCCGAAATCGAACTACTCGATGATGCCCAGGCCCGGTATGTCTCCCGCGGCGGCCTCAAGCTCGCTGGCGCGTTGGCGCGCCGGGAGTTGGCCGTGGCCGGCTTGCTTTGCCTGGATCTGGGGCAATCGACTGGCGGATTTACCGACTGCCTGCTGCAGGCTGGCGCGCGCCATGTCTTGGGCGTGGATGTGGGTTATGGCCAACTCAACGAGCGTCTGCGAAGCGATTCGCGGGTGACCTGCATCGAGCGGGTCAATGCGCGCTACCTGACGATCGATGCCGTGCAGTTGGCGCTCGAACCGGCGGGCGAGAACCAAACGTTCACAGGTTTCGATCTCATCGTCGGCGATCTGGCTTTTATTTCCCAGACGCTGGTATTGCCTGCGGCCGCGCCCTTGCTCAAGCCGGGCGGATGCATGCTGATGCTGGTCAAGCCGCAGTTCGAATTGCAGCCCGGTCAGGTCGGCAAGGGTGGCATCGTGACCGACCCGGCCATGTTTGCCATTGTCGAGCAGCGCGTACGCGCGGCGCACGAGGGGCTTGGACTTCGCATGCAGGACTATTTTGCGTCGCCCATCGATGGTGGCGACGGAAACCAGGAGTTTTTCATCCATTCGATGCGCGAACAGGAGTGAACGCAATGAACGACAACAAATTGCCGATCAGCCTGGAGTTCTTTCCCAGCAAGACGGCCGAAGGCGCAGAGAAAATACGGGCAGTACGCAAGGCACTGTATGGCTTGCAGCCCGATTTCTGTTCAGTGACCTACGGCGCCGGCGGGTCGACCCAGGATGGCACTTATGCAGCAGTTGCCGAAATCATGGCAGAAGGCGTCGAGGCGGCGCCGCATTTTTCGTGTGTTGGCGCGACCAAGGCCAGCGTGCGCGAACAGTTGGGGCATTTGCAGTCCAAGGGTGTCAAGCGCATGGTGGCCCTGCGCGGCGACATGCCGAGCCCCTACGGTACCGAAGGTGAGTTTCGCCATGCATGCGACCTTGTCGAGTTCATCCGTGACGAAACCGGCAACCATTTTTTTCTGGAAGTCGCGGCTTACCCGGAAACGCACCCGCGTGCCCGAAGCCCGGAACACGATCTGCATGCGTTTGCCATGAAGGTCAAGAGTGGCGCCAACTCGGCCATCACCCAGTATTTTTACAACCCGGACGCGTATTTCCGCTTCGTCGATGACGCCAGGCGCATGGGTGTGAATGTGCCGATCGTGCCTGGCATCATGCCGATCACCAACTCCAGCCAGCTGATGCGCTTTTCGGACATGTGTGGCGCCGAGATCCCGCGCTGGATCAAGCTGCGATTGCAGGACTATCGGGATGACATGGTCTCGATTCGGGCTTTTGGCCTGGATGTGGTGACCGGCCTGTGCGAGAAATTGCGTGCGGGCGGGGTGCCCGCGCTGCATTTCTACACCATGAACCAGAGTGCACCAGCGCTTGAAATTTGTCGCAGACTGGGTCTGTGAGGCGGCCGCACACCGGGCAAACGTGTTTCTGTCGATTGGCGGGAACAAGGGCCTGAGCAGCTAAGATAGGCCATCGAATCAGAGAACCCAGGCGCGCAAACATGAAGATTCTTGTCACCGGCGCTGCCGGATTCATCGGCATGACGGCCACACTCAGGCTGCTGGAGCGAGGTGACGAGGTTGTCGGCCTGGACAACCTCAACGATTACTATGACGTGTCGCTCAAGCAAAGCCGACTCGACCGTCTGTCACCGTATTCCAACTTCCGGTTTTACAAGGGGGACGTGGGCGACCGGGCCAGCATCGAGCAGTTGTTTGCAACGGAGAAGTTCGAACGGGTGATTCATCTGGCGGCACAGGCCGGCGTGCGGTATTCGCTGAAGAACCCGCATGCCTATATTGATAGCAACGTGGTGGGTTTCATGAACATCCTGGAAGGATGCCGCCACAACCAGGTTGGCCATCTGGTGTATGCGTCCAGTTCAAGTGTGTACGGCGGCAACACCCGCATGCCTTTCTCCGAACATGACAGCGTCGATCACCCGGTGAGCATGTACGCGGCGACCAAAAAAGCCAATGAACTGATGGCGCATACCTTTAGCCACTTGTTCGGCCTGCCGGCCACCGGCTTGCGCTTTTTCACCGTGTACGGGCCCTGGGGCAGGCCCGACATGGCGCTGTTCCTGTTCACCAAGGCCATTTTGGAGGGCCGGGCGATCGATGTCTTCAATGGGGGCAACATGCAGCGCGACTTCACCTACGTCGAGGACATCGTTGAAGGTGTTTTGCGGGTGCTGGACCGTCCGGCAACCGTCAATGCAGCATACGACCCGATGCAAGCCGACCCGGCGACCAGCAACGCTCCCTACCGGGTGTTCAATATAGGCAACAACAACCCGGTGCCCTTACTCGATTTCATTGGCTGCATCGAGGAAGCTCTGGGGCGCAAGGCTGAAAAGCGCCTGTTGCCGCTGCAAGACGGAGATGTGCCGGCCACTTACGCGAATACTGATGCCTTGCGTTACTGGGTGGGGTTTGTTCCGGCAACGCCAGTCAAGACGGGCATTGCACACTTTGTGAAGTGGTATCGGGATTACTACAAGGTTTGAAGCGTCTGGGCGATGTCGCCCTTGAGGTGCGCAATCAGGCCTATGGTGGCCGCTTCGCACAGGTCCAGCACTCTTTCAAAACCCTGCGGCCCACCGAAATAGGGGTCGGGCACGTCCAGCAAGCCGAGTTCGGGCGCAAACTCCAGAAACATGCGCAATTTGTGAACGTGTTCGCCAGCACAAACTTGCCGTAGATCATTCAGATTGGACTGATCCATTGCAAGGATCAGGTCGCATCGCTCGAAGTCGGCTTCGGCGACGCGGCGTGACCGGATCTTGGTGGATGGATAGTTGCGTTTCGCCAATGCCGCAACGGCCCGAGGGTCGGTTGGGTCGCTGATCCGGTTGGCCTGCGTACCTGCCGATTCAATCTTGACCTGTCCCGCCAATCCGGCTTGCTTCGCCAAGTAAGTACTAACAATTTGGGCCATGGGTGAGCGGCAGATATTGGCCGTACAGACCATCAAGATACGTGTCATTTGCTTCTCATGCGTTCGCTGCCGCATATTCCGGTGATCATGATCGCTGATTCCGGTAGATCGCGACTGGCTGCGCAGCGTGGTGGGTTTAGCGTCCGAGCTTGCCACAGAGTGCCGTGTCGGTCTCTGCGCCGGGCTTTTGCCAGCGCGTCAGGTCTGCCGATCCAATTCCTGCTGCATGGTCGCTGCAAGGCGGGCGAACAACACCAGTTTCTTCTGCGTTTCGCGATAACGCTCGGCGATGCGCGCGGAGACTGCGAGCAATAACTTGGCGCCCATGGCGGGTTGGTCCCGGACCAGGTCTTCCAACGCCTGGCGGGTCAGCACAGCACACTGGAGGTCGGTACTTGCCGTACAGGATGCCGAGCGCGGGCCGGTGTCGAGCAAACCCATCTCACCGACAAGGCTTCCCGGCCCCAAGACCGTGACTGTCACTGGCTTGGTACGACTGACCGTGATGTTCTCGACCAGCACTTCGCCCGCCAGCAAGAGCACCATGAAGCCGTTGTTGACCGAATCTCCCTCGGTGATGAAGGTTTCGCCTGCAGGAACCGACTCGGGGCGCATGTAACTGACCACAATCTTGGCCTCAACCAGGCTCAGGTTAATCAGGGCATTGGGCGCGATCAACAACTGCGCTGCATAGTCGCGGCTGGATACGCTGCCACGCGATAGCGGGATCGGATCGGTCGCAGCGAACGGTTCGTCCGCTTCACCCGCATCGCTGCCGATCCGATTAGTGGCCATTGCACGTACCTTTGTCACGACTGTAAGGCTTTTCCGGGACGCTCTGCAGATAGTACTCCAGCCCCGTTCACAGGGCTACTGTCTGCGCCGAGGTGAAGTAACGTACCCGGTCTCTGTCGGATTCTGGTGGGAATTGCTGGCGCCTCAACCACGCTGTCTTTGCGCAGGGGTTTGGTCTGGCACAGTATGCGGTAATAATCGTCCCTGTCGTTGGCGAAATCGCTGCGGCGACGCTCGAGCGAGGAAGACAGGCATCTGGAGACATGGACAATGGCAGATGAAGAAGCTGTAGTTGCCGAAGACGAATCGGCCGAAGTCGACTCGCAACCGCCAGCCGAGCATGTTGTCAAGCACGGGCCGGTCGCCGAACTGATCCAGGTAGAGAAGACCTACCAGCTCGATAGCGTCAGCGTGCCCGTGATAAAGGGCGTCAACATCCTGGTCCGCCACGCCTGCTTCACCGTCCTGCTCGGACCATCGGGCAGCGGCAAGACCACGCTGCTGAACATGATTGGATGTATTGATCGCCCCGACAGAGGGGAGATCGTCGTCGCCGACACCAAGGTCGGCGATTTGGACGACGATCAACTATCGGATTTTCGGGCTAAGAACATTGGGTTCATTTTTCAGAATTTCAACTTGTTGCCCGTGCTCAGCGCCTATGAAAACATCGAGTACCCCTTGCTGCTAGCTGGCGCGTCAGCCAAAAAGCGCGGCACCCGTGTGCCGAGGCTGTTGGAAGCTGTCGGGCTTAGCGATCGCGCGAAGAATCTTCCTGGGCAGTTATCTGGCGGTCAGCGTCAGCGTGTAGCGATCGCGCGGGCACTGGCGCGCAAGCCGAAATTGGTCATTGCGGATGAGCCGACGGCCAATCTGGACAGTCAGACGGGGGCGGCGATTCTGAATCTCATGCGGCGCATGGTTGAGCGTTATGAGATATCGTTTATTTTCTCGTCGCATGATCCGGAGGTTATTAGGGCGGCCGATGACATTATTTATCTTAAGGATGGGTTGATTCAGAAGGTTCAGCGGAAGGGGTTTGGGGAACCGGCATGATTACGTTGAACTTGGCTATGCGTAATCTTTTGCGCAACCGGCGACGTTCCAGTGCAACGCTGCTCGCAATGGCGATTGGTTCTGCCTCAATATTGTTGTTTGGAGGCTACAGTACCAATATTAATCAAACCATGCATACCGAGTATGTCCAGACCGGCGGACATCTCCAAATCCAGCATCGAGACTTTAATTTGTACGGAAGTGGAAATCCAACAGCGTATGGTATTTCAAGTTATGTCAAGATTATGGAAGCTATTCAGGAAGACTCGTTATTGCGCGACATTGTGTTAGTCGTCACGCCGACGCTGCAGTTTGGTGGTATCGCAGGTAACTATGCTGCTGGTGTCTCGCGCACTATCACCGGGAATGGTTTTGTTGCGACGGATATCAATCGCATGCGCAAGTGGAATGAATTTGGGTTGCGAACCAGTTCCCCTTTGTTCGCGCTTGAAGGCGCCGCTCTCGATGCCGCGATAGTTGGCACAGGTGTCGCGCGCGTATTACAGTTGTGCGATGCTTTGAAGATAAAACAGTGCCCGAAACCCGAAAAGGAAGCAAAGCCGGACGGAAAGTCACTGCCTGATGATATTGCGCAATTGAGCCTGCTTGAGACACCTAAGGCGCCCAATGAATCTGGTTCGAATGCGCGTCGAATCGAGGTACTCGCGGGTAATGCGCGCGGAACTCCAAACGTTGTCTCTTTAGAGGTCATTAAGGCGGAAGAACAGGGGTTCAAGGAGTTTGACGAGGTTTATGTGATGATGCACCTGGCGCAGACGCAGCAACTCATTTACGGCAAGTCAGAGCCCAAGGTGACGTCGATTATTCTCCAATTACGGCATACTGCTCAGATACCTTTGGCCAAGGCACGACTAATACCAATATTGGCAAGCTTTTCGTCCAGTCAACCGCTTTCAGTGCTCGATTTCAGGACTCTGAATCCGTTTTACGTGCAGACAATTCAATTGTTTGACACGATTTTTGGGTTCATATTCGTTCTGATTGGGGCAATAGTGTTGTTTACAGTAAGCAACACCATGAACACTGCTGTGGTTGAGCGTACGGTCGAAATTGGTACGTTGCGGGCGATTGGACTCCGTCGCGCGGGTATTCGTTGGCTGTTCGTCATTGAAGGTGCGTTATTGGGTTTTGCGGGAGCAATTTTTGGCGTCATTGCGGCTTTGGTGCTATCGGCGGCGGCAAATCAGATGGGCATGACTTGGCTGCCACCCGGCAGTGTTGATCCGTTACCGCTGACTCTGACAGTTTGGGGGGAGACCAAAATGCTTGTTGGGACAACGGTTGGTCTTATCTGTATAGCGATACTGTCCGCTTGGTGGCCTGCCCATCGTGCGGCGCGGCTGAATTTGGTTGAAGCATTGCGTCATGTTTGATGTAGGAGATGCATGGCAATGAAAGTACTTCGTTCCTTTTTGGGTTTTTTCCTCTTGGGGATTAGCTCAGCTTGGGGGGCGCCAAATGCGAGTGACATATTGGCCGCTAGTGATGCCATTCGTAATCCTGGTCGGCCTTTCAGTGTTACCGTAACATTGACTGAGTTTCAAGGCGGCAAACAAGTTGATACTAGCACGCTAGTAAGTTATTCGCGGACGCAACAAGCTGGAGGCCAGTTTGCCAGTTTGATCAGGTTTGTTCTTCCTGCGCGTGATGCAGGCAAACTAATGTTGAAGAACGGTAGTGATCTGTGGTTCTATGACCCTGTGTCCAAAGCAAGTGTGCGACTGTCTCCGCAGCAGCGATTGTTGGGACAGGCATCGAATGGTGACGTGGCGACTGTAAACTTCGCCAAGGATTACACGGCCGAATCCCTTGGGGTGGAGGCAGTCATGGACGGGGAGCGTCAGACGCGCATGGCCCACAAGTTGGTCCTAACCGCAGCAGTTCCAGATGTGACGTACGCCAGTGTCGAAATGTGGGTCGATGTCGAGACCAATAGACCGCTCAAGGCACGTTTTTTTGCTGAGTCTTCTCGATTGCTAAAGACAGCTTATTACAGGCGGTTCCAACAACAACTGGGAATTGTGCGGCCGACGGAGACGGTGATCATTGACGGACTGAATCCCCAATCGGTCACCCTCATGCGGTTCTCAGACTATGTTGCTCGCACGATTCCCGAAACTTGGCTGCAACGTGACTACCTGCCGCGATTCCAAACGGAGTAAGTTAATGACCGCCTTTTCCCCACGTGTTTTGTCCTTGGCCTGGGGTGTTTGGCTGATTAGTTCGGCATTGACATCCACGTCGATTGCCCAAGCGCAAGTTGATCCACTCAGCTTGCAAAGTGCGCCAGTAGAACAGGTGGAGGCCAAGCGCAACATCAAGTTGTTTGTTGAAGGTGCGATTGGGACGTCGAGTAGGCGCTATGGCTTAGGTAGTCAAGAGATCGGACGGGCTTCCTTCGATCTAGTCTACTCGGCCAAGGTTGGACAAGGGTTAAGTGTGGTGTTGTCGAACCGGGTGGACTACTTGGACCCTGTCGACGCGGGGGCGGACTCGACAGTCAATAGCCTGCGTGAGGCGTATGTAACTTGGCAATCGGACTCTGCCAACTCTATATACGATTTTGGCCGTATGAACCTGCGGTATGGACCTGCGTATGGATACAACCCGACGGATTTCTTCCGTGACGGAAGCCTTCGAACATTAACAACTGCCAATCCCTTTGCACTCCGCGAGAACAGGCTGGGCACGTTTGTGTTGCGTGGTCAGCGGCTGTGGAATAGCGGATCATTGGCAATCAGCTATTCGCCGAAACTCTCGACAAGGCCGAGCGCAGACGGCTGGAGTTTGGACTTCGGCGCCACAAATAATCGTGACCGCGGAGTGATTGTGTTGGGAACCCAATTATCTGAGGGTGTTAGTACCCAGTTGCTCCTTTATAAGGAAGCGGGGCTATCGCCAAAATTGGGCGCCAGTTTGACCGCCTTATTATCTGATGCGGCAGTTCTCCATGCAGAATGGTCGCGCGGAAGCGAGCCAGACCTTCTAAGCCGTGCGTTGCTGATTTCGGCTCCGAACGCGACGCGCAACCGCGTCGCCGCCGGTGTCACCTATACGACTTTAGGTAAATTGTCGATTACCGCAGAGTATCAATATAACGGCTTTGCACTTGGCAAGGGGAATTCGGTGGTGCTAGGATTAAACCCCATAATGCAAGAAGCCTATTTCACTTATGCGCAGCGCGTACAAGACCTGGCGACTCGACAAGCGTTTCTCTTGTATGTCACGCAGAAAGATATTGTTGCTAAGAATCTCGACCTGACGGCATTCCTTCGCGTGAATTCTATTGACCATAGCAAATTGGCTTGGTTTGAGCTTCGCCGCCATTGGTCGAACTTCGACTTGGCGATCCAATACCAGCAGAATATTGGCAGAGTCACCAGTGAATACGGGATCCTCCCAGAGCGGCGCGTGATTCAAGTACTCGGAACATACTATTTCTGATCGGATACGATCAGAAAAGTTGTACCACAGCCGTTTGCCACCACCCTAGGGACAGTTTGATATGACTGCGTCGTTATCGGTCTGTATGGTGTCGGACGATTTCCTACCGGCGATGACGGGGGTCGGAGTGCATATCAAACTGATTGCTCCGGAGCTAGTGAAGCGCGGTCACAAAGTAAGTGTGATTACATCTCGACGCGTTGGTGAAGCCGAGGTGGAACAGTGGGAGGGTGTCACGATATTTCGCGTTTTCACTGTTAAGATTTATGGCTTCTATCAAGCATTGCCATCAGTTGCCAAAATTCGAGCCATTTTTGAGCGCGTCCAGCCCGACATAGTTCACCACCACTATGTCGGGCTGATGATGCGTACCGTTTGTGGGGTAGCTTTGTCGCTCGGCCTGAAGCAGGTGTCCACGTTCCATTTCAGTGCCGAGGTCTTGACTCAGCCTTTGCCCATGAGGCCGTTGAGACCATTGATCCGATGGCTGATGGTGATTTACAACAATCGATATGACCTTGTAATTGCGCCGTCGTCGAATCTTGGACTTCAGATCGCCGCTGAGGGAGTGCGTACGCGCGTGCAGTACATAACCAACCCCGTGGCGCTCGGCGATACGGATGGAATCGTTCAGGTGGACAGAAGATCGCCATACTGTGTGCTTTTTGCAGGCCGGCTGGGTCCGGAAAAAAATGTCGGATATCTGATTAAGGCGTTTGGAAGGCTTTTGCGCGATGTGCCAAACGCATTGTTGTGGATCGCTGGCAGGGGGCCAGAGGGGCCGTCTCTTGAAGGGTTGGTAGCCCAAATCGGGATTGGCGAGAAAGTCAAGTTCTTGGGATTCCTGGATCACCCAACGTTGTCCCGATATTACGCATCCTGTGACGTGTTCGTTTTGCCGTCTGTCCAGGAAGCTCAGCCGCTAGTAGCAATGGAGGCTATGTGGTTTGGTCGGCCGGTTATCGTAACTCGCGCGATCGTCGCTGCTGAAGAAATGGTTGATCATGGCGTCAACGGATTCATCGTCGATCCGGGTTCGCTTGAAGATCTAGCGGAGCACTTGCGAACTCTCGCAATGGACTCGGAGCTTCGCGCACGCATGGGCGAAGCAAGCCGAAATCGTGCAAGTGCATATCAGCCAGCGCTCGTGGTTGGTGCCTTGGAAAGGTCATACCGAGAACTGTTTAATGATGTCAAATGCCATGGATAGGCCTAGGGGCAATCCACATTATCGAGCGATCATAATCTCGCCGCATTTGGATGACGCGGTCTTTTCTTGTGGTGGACTAATCGCCCAATTGGTTAAGGACGGCCCAGTTCTTGTGCTCAATATTTTCACGCGCTACCTTTCGGACGTGAAGGCGCATGGCGTAGTTCTCAGTGAAAAGCGCTATCAAGAAGAGGAGGACGCTTCACGTTTACTCGGATTCGAATCTCGCAGCATAGGCGAGTTGGATGTTTCATTTCGCCGTGAGGCCTACCGGCAATTAGGTAATATCTTTCGACCACCGGTTGCTGAAGACATGGATTGGCTTCCGATTTTGCGCAAGAGAATCTTCACTGAACTAGCCAGATCGAGTTTCCAGCAGTTGTACGTGCCATTGGGTATTGGTTGGCACGTAGACCATGTGCTGACGTACCTAGTGTTCGAATCTTGGCTAGAAAAAGATCGTCTTGTCTATTACGAAGACACGCCATATTGTTGCATTCCGCATAGCACTAGATATCGGCTCAACGAAATCGCTAAATACCCTCGTCAGCGGTCAGATGAAAGTCTGGCGCCCGTCAGTCAGACTCGCGCTTGGTGGCAGGCATCGATGGCATATGCAAACACTGCGTTAATGCGAAACCTGGAGCCGTGGATAGTTCGCAGATGCGCAGTGCCCGTCGTGTCTTTTTATCTTTATTGTCAGATAACACGGCACAAAACACTGATCAGCAACTCAGATGTTAATTATTTGCGGCCGATGGTCCTGTCTATTGATCAAGAGTTCAGTCAAAAGATTTTTGCAATGGCCGCATACGCCAGTCAGTTCCGCGAGTTTTTCTCCTCTAGTGACGACTGCGCATCTACATTGCTGGCTTACTCCACACGTTTGAGCCACGACGCAATAGCAACCGAACGGTACTGGATGTTGTCTAGCGCTGATAGTGCAGCCCTCCAAGAATGAAAGGCACCAAGCCAAGATCATGATCGACCTGTCGATGAATCTTACAAGTGAACAGGTTCGTGTCTGCCCCAGTCGACTGGGACGGAGTATTTCTTATTTAAATCAATAACTTATGTGTTTTATTACGACTTGGCATGATTATCGCTTCACTGTTTTTGTACGACGGTTTTGTCGTTGTATCTTCAAGGAGAAAATCATGAAATTGCTTCGGACAGGTTTTACAGCAGTTGCGCTGGCAGTGTCATTTGGCGGAGCCGCTCTGGCAGCGCCCAATTTTGAGGCTGGCGGCAGCAGCATCTTTTTCAACAACTTTGAGAATTTGTACAGGTTGACGGCCGACTGTGCGGTTGGTGCTTGCCTCACTGGTCCTGGTCAGACGGCTGGCGATCCCGCTGGCTACAGCAAAGTGAATATTGCGATCGCGGGCAATATTAACGTCGGTGACGTGTTTGCTGGCATATTGGACATTCAGAATGTCAGGTCACAAGTTAGTGGCTTTGACACGTTCAATAGCGTTCCGGGCGATCGATTCACTGGCTATTTTGCGCAGGAAGTAGCGTCTTTTATTCCTCCTGGCACACATGGAAATCCGCTATCCGCCCACATTACGCTTGGGACCGTCGCGATCGATCCGTTTGGTTTGCTTCTGGCCGGTGAGATGTTCCGCCTGTACTCTGGTACGCCTACATTTACTGCGGGTGGTGCAACCGCAGGCGTTGGTATCGCAGCGGCGACTGCTGGCACTTTTTGGGCGAGTTTGGGGCTTGGGGCAGAGGGCTATGCTTATTCTCATACAGACCTGACCATTCCGGGGACTGATTCCAATACCGAGAACTTCTCAGCGTTGGACTTTATCAATTATGGTTTGTCTTATAGTGCTGGTGCTGTGAATAAGGTCAACGAATTTAATGAAACAGAGGTCGGCGGTACGATTGGTAACCCCGCCGGCCGCGTTTGCTCGGCTTTGGAGATAGCAAGCCCATTGTTCTCTTGTACAGACGTGGCTGGCACAAGCGAGATTGAGGCAAATAGTGATTTTTTAACTGGTGATTCGCCGTGGCAGTTTGCTAGTAACGATCCGTTTCGGATCAACAGAATTCCAGAGCCTGGTTCACTTGCGCTGGTTGGATTGGCGATTGCTGGGCTTGGCCTGACGCGCCGTCGTCGCCAAGTATAACGTTCCGTCAAATCGCAAATAGGCCCGATGGTGTACCATCGGGCCTATTCTTTTGGCGTGCTGGGTAAGTCGCCTTCACTATATTTGTAGTTCGCGCAGCAACAGTGAAATGCCTGATTGACATCGTTGCCGCTGGCTCTATGAGGTCTCTGTTGAGCTTTCGGTTTCTGTGGCATCTGCTCGGTGACGGTTGAAAATGTGCAAACATCCAACCACGAGTTGTCTATCATTCCGTGGGAAGTGAGTTCCTACCCCTAACGGCAAGCTTGACAGGGGATGACTGGTCGTTTACGCCGGTAGTGGTAGCCCATGCGATTGATGCCTTGATCTTGTTTAGTTGTGCTTGCGGCAGAGCGTGTTGACCATTTTCACATTTGGCAGGTATGAGAGTCGAAAGGCGCTTCCCTGTTGCAATTCAATCGTTATCAGCCACATGACTGTCGTTCTAGTGACGCTCGCTGCTACCTTGCTGATTCAGCTTGGCTACTTTCTCTGGAAGTTGTCTGCCGAAGGTCAGCCCAAGATTGGGGGAGCTCCTATATGGGAGGTGGTCGAGGCGTTGGCGACGAACTGGAAGTGGATGCTTGGATTTCTGTCGACGAGTTTAGGTTGGGTGCTGTTTGTCCAGGCGACAGCATTGGGCGATATCAGTCTCGTGCAACCATTGATGTCGTCCGGCGATTTGCTCTTGGTGGTGCTGGCGGTGGTTTTCCTCAAGGAGCGTTTGGCACGAGTTGAGTGGATTGGCGTCCTGCTGACGGTCGTTGGTGCGGTCGCACTTGCAGCTAAAGCTAATAAGACGACAACTGTCGGTTTTGGTGAAGGCCGATTATTGTTGCTGATGCTAGTGCTACTAGTCATCGGAGCCACTTTGTTAATGTTGAATCGGAGAACCCGAAGACCGGAAATATTGCTAGCAATAGTTGTTGGTATGTGTTTTGGTGCGGGATCTGTATTGACCAAGGCGTTAACCTCAGGCTACTCCAATGCCGGCGGGATCGTTTCGACATGGGACATACTGGCCGATCCTTTGCTTTTTTGGGTGATAGTCGCCAACGTCGCAGGCCTTGTATTGCTGCAGGCTGCATTTCAGCGGGGGCGGGCAGCGGTCATTGTTCCGTTGCAGTTGGCGCTGGCTAATGCAGTTGCAGTATTGGCTGGCATCGCGATATTTGCTGAACATATAACCCATTTGCGTGGCGCCGGTATTCTGCTGATCCTAAGCGGAACAGCATTGCTTCATCTCAAGCCGCAAAAAGCGTATTAGTTGGCGTTCCTATTTCATCAGCATAGACATATCAAGCCTGAGTGATCGACTGCTTGGCTCGTCAGATGTTCCCACTCTGGCGAAAAAGCCAATGCAGTCGTCCGGAGTTGCCGTGGCGAGACGCTCAAGGTCGTCGGACAGCTTTAGTGCCTCTCTCATTAGTGTTGCGTCTGCCGAAAATGTCCGGCCGGCTCTCGCGTACCAGCGAAAGATTATTGGAGTCATCTGGGGCTGGAGGTGTAGACCCTGAAAGGTTGCTGTTAACCAGATGCGTTGCCAAGCGCCGCCCAAGCGAACCCAATCGGCAAGGCATTCGGGCGACTTTGAGGGTCGTACCAGTAGATGCGCGGCACAGAAGAAGCCAGGCAGCAGGTCGAGTTCGACGCGGGGCGCGATGGTACCCATTAAGAAGCGGTTAAAGAAGTGCACGCGTCCCCAGCTTTTTAGAACCCATTCCATCATGCGTGCGGTTACAGGGCTCACGCCCACCGCCTTTTCAGGAATCCGGTCTTCGCTGAATCGCGCTCGCCATTCAATGATTTCTTTGTGCACCAAGTATGCTTCTGGGCAAGTTAGGCGAATTTTTGCGCTATTCCAAAGCAATCGCGCAATGGTCCAGCGCATGATGTGACTTTCGAAAAACTGGATCTGGTAATCTTGCCCAACTGCAGTCACCAATGCCTGACGCTGAGTTGACGTCAGAGGGGTTGTTTTCATTGGGCGACGTTGCACTGTTCGTCTTTCAATGCATTCCTGGAGTGGGTCACGCGTTATCGTGAGATCCTCTGAAAAACTGACCTCGTAAACAGGATTGCGGTCATTTCCAGGATTGATGATGAACCAAGATGCAGACAACGCAAGACTGGTCGCGGCGATACGCATCGTTTCCAATAGGGCCCCATGGGCAATGTGACTCGCATGTCCATCAAAGTCATAAAGCACATGGTCTCGTGTGTCGAAGCCATGGACCCGCACAGTTTGCCCATCGACAATTTCGAACCGCCACGGCTGAGCGTTGTCGCCGCTGGGGGCCCATCGCGCCAAATCGAGGATCTTAGTCAGGGTATCAGTAGTCACGTCGCATCCTTGCTTAGTATTCGGCGGCACAATAGGACATAATCATTGATGAGCTCCTTCCATGGTATCTGCAATTCCTTTTAATTACGAACGCGCCTTTTCGCGCAATTTCGGATGGGTTACAAAGGCAGAACAGGTCAAACTTCGCAACGCTCGCATTGGTATTGCCGGTCTCGGAGGTGTTGGCGGCGGACATTTGTTGACGTTGGCGCGTCTTGGAATCACAAACTTCACGATCTCAGATTTTGACGACTTTGATGTTCACAATCTGAATCGTCAGGCAGGGGCATTCCTGCAATTTATGGGGCAATCTAAGATTACAACTTTGGCCCGAATGGTACTGGACATCAATCCAAATATAGACTTGCGGCAATTTCCAGAGGGCGTTACGGCGAAAAACGTAGAGGAATTTCTCAAGGATGTCGATGTTTATGTTGACGGACTCGACTTCTTTGCCTTGCCCGCTAGGCGATTGGTGTTTGCCAAGTGCCGCGAGAAAGGTATTCCAGTCTTGACCGCTGCGCCGCTCGGTATTGGCGTGGCGCTGCTATATTTTTCTCCAACTGGGATGAGCGCTGAGGAGTATTTTCTGTGGCAAGGCCAGGACCTGCAGGAGCAATACGCCCGCTTTATCGCTGGCCTGTCGCCTGCAATGCTGCAACGCTCCTATTTGGTGGCTCCAGAGTCAGTGAACTTCCAAGAGAAACGTGGGCCTTCGACTATCATGGCTTGTGAGCTCTGCGCTGGCGTAATGGGAGCTTCAGTTATGAAGGTGCTGCTCAGTAGGGGCGCAATCCGGCCGGTGCCTTGGGCGATGCAATTTGACGCTTTCCACCAGAAGCTCAAATTCACTTGGCGACCCTTTGGTAACGCCAATCCACTTCAGCAGCTTTTGCTGAAGTTCATACGGCCAATTCTGCGTGGCGCCGCCAATTCATAGCACGATACGTTGACTCCCAGTCTTTATGGTCGGGAAAACGGGCGCGAGCGGAGCGTGTCAATGACTATGGTGCACGTGGCGGAACTAATTTAGTGTGTGGGGTTGGGTGATTTTCAGGTTGTTTGATTCCTTCAGTGGGTTGATCCATACCTCGGTCGGGAGGCGATGGGGCTGCTTGCCCTTGAAGCGGTTTGGGTGGGCCAGGAAGGCTTCGTCCAGGGTGGCTTGCCGATTGGCATGTATGGCCTGTACCGTGCCGTAGTGAATGCTGCGGGGGGTCATGTAGCCGATGCCTGAGTGTTGGTGCTCGTCGTTGTACCAGGCGAAGAATTGCTGACAGAAAGCGCGTGCATCGGCCCGGCAACCGAAACGCGCAGGGAAGTCGGGGCGGTACTTCAAGGTCTTGAATTGGGCCTCGCTGAACGGGTTGTCGTCGGACACGTAGGGACGGCTGTGACTCTTGGCAACGTCCAGGTCGACCAGCAAGGCGGCCACCGGTTTGGAGCGCATTTTGGTACCGCGGTCGGCGTGCAGGGTGAGCATGCCGCGCCCGACGTTGTGGCGGCCCACGGTATCGGCGATGAGTTGCTCAGCCAGATCCGAATTCTCACGCTCGGCGATCAGCCAACCCACGACATAGCGGCTGAAGATATCCAGGATCACGTACCGGTGGAAGTACGTCCACTTGGCCGGTCCGCGCAGCTTGGTGATGTCCCAGGACCAGACCTGGTTGGGGGCCGGGGGCGATGGCCAGCAGCTCGGGCTTCGTGTAGGCCGGGTGAACGAGCTGGTTGCGCCGCTCGCGCGAGCCACCGGTGCGTGCCAGCAATCGGTACATGGTGCGCACCGAGCCAAGGTAGCGGCCCTCGTCGAGCAGCGTGGCGTGTACGGCCGCTGGCGCCGTGTCCACGAAGCGTTCGCTGTTGAGCGTGTCGAGCAGCGCTTGGTTCTCCAGGACGTCCAAGGCCATCGGCGATCGTGGGCGCATGCGCCGCGCCGCCCTGGGCCCTACAAAGGCTGCACGGCGCTGGCTGGCGAGATACCGACCAGGCGCGCCACGCGGCAGCCCCAGGACCAGGTACGCTGCCACGGCGCCATGGGTCGGGATGAGTTCTTGCACGCTCGTCATCAGGTGTTGCCGTGCTTGTCGTCGGCTGTAGCCAAGCCCAACAGAACTGCAAGTTTTTTTTGGACCTCGAGGACCAGATTGGCCTTGTCAAGGCTGACCTGCAGGCGCTGGTTGTCGCGGGTCAGTTGGGCGATGAGCACCGTGTCCGCCCGGGCGGGATCGGCCTTGGGGCCTCGCTTGCGCGGTGCCAGCTCTGCAAGGTCGGCGGCATCACGCTGACGGCGCCAAGTGGTCAGTGAGGACGAATAGACCCCTTCACGGCGCAGCAAAGCACCGACCTCGCCGGGTTGGGTGCACCGGTCCACGGCCTCCAGAATGCGGCGTTTGGTAGCTGCGTTGGAGAAACTGCGCCGACGCGCGTTCGGAACGACCTCAGAATTGGTGGCTGGCATCACGGGCGGCGACGCCGATTCAGGCGCATCTTCAGTCGCCCTACGGGCCCCTTGCGATGCGCCTGAACCTAAATCCGGCAGTTACCCGGTAGCTGGCAGGGCATCTGGGGGCCTGAACGGTCCGAGTGTGGGCGCGATCTTGTCGCTTACGTAGCGCATCAGCACCGCCCATGGGTCTGTCGCCTTGAACTGCTCCGCAGTGAACCTGACATGCTGTAAAGCCGCGCGGATATTGGCGATCAACGATCTGAGCATGCTGGCCTTGCCATGCATGGGCGTCAGATACAGCGTGGTCTGACCGGCGTGACTTGATGCCTTGCCCACCGCCGCCAGCAGCAGTGGCCTGCTCGTGATTGCCTCCATCCGAGCGCCCGGGTTGGCCGCTCGGCAGTACCAGCTCCACCAGTTGTAGACCAACGCACAGGCGCGTGCCGTGGTCTGGCAGCGGTTGATGTCCTGCGTGGTGAAGCCGCTCATCCCCCACTGGTTCTTGAGTTCGTCAAACCCGTTCTCGCAGTCGGCACGGTCACGGTAGAGTTGCCCGATGGACTCGATGGGGTACCCCACGTCGGTCACCATCACTGCGTACTCCCACAGTCGATCACCCTCGTGCACGCTGGGTCCTGCCAAATCGAGTCTGAGCTGCTTGCCGTCGACCCGCCTCTCGCGCGCGATCCCACCTCGGATCCGCTGGCGCACGACCACCACGCGGCGCTTCTTGCTCCAGCCGTGTAGCTGCAACTGGTCTTCCACCATCTGGCAGCCCTGGTTGTCGGGTCGGCTCCAGTCCTGGCGCTCGAACTGCCGCGCCACCAGGCGCTGCACATTGGCAGTCTGGCGCAGTCGCATCAGATAGGGCTGGCTGCGGCTCTCCAACTCCAGCAAGATGCCCTCGTTGCCGTAGCCCGAGTCTCCCCTGACCATCGCCGGGCGTTTGTCGCCCAACTCGTCGAGCAGCCGTGCCAATGCCGCCTTGGCGTGAACGCTGGTGTGCTGCTTGCCCGAGCTGACCTGCACGTCCAGCACCAGGCGCAAGTTGCCTACCCAGAAGGTGTGCAGCACGTGGCTGGGTCGCTTGGGCTTGGCCGGGTTGTAGCCAATCTCGGCGCCCTCCTGGCGCCCATACAGCGGCTTGATCGTCGCGTCGATGTCCAGAACCCACGGTTTGTCCAGCGCCTCGCGCACCGAATGCATCAGCGCCGGGCGCATCCACGCCGTGCTGGCGGCCTCCTCGATACGCTCCAAGGCCCGGCGCAGCGCATCTTCGCTGACTACCTTGTTCATGCCCAGCGCCTGCGCGGCCACCGCGTCCCCACGCAGAGCCGTGATGTGGGCATAACGACGGTGCCCTGCCAGCATTCCCATCATCAGCGTGCCCAGCACGTCGCGCTTGTCCGGCGCGTTGCCGCTGCGGTACTCCAGCGGACACTGCGAGACCCAGCGCTCGAACACGCCCGTGGTAGCCAAAAATTCGGCAAAGAACACCAATTGGCCGTGCGGCGTGGCCGCCGCATCCTGGTCCCAGCGCACGTGCATGCGACCGCCCAGCGTGTCCACCACCTGGGGCTGATCACCGCCATCTTCGAC
>JANNKH010000044.1:0-12942 GCA_031396205.1 Rhodoferax sp. | reverse complement strand
GGCTGCTGTTCGACCTGGACTCCTCGCTGGCTGATGAGCTGAACATTCCGCCGGCCCAGTGGCACAAAAACGTCAACGCCGCGCGCGAGCAGATCCGCCTCGGCGGCTACGACGCCGCCCACGTCGAAAGCAACGTCCGCTACGCCTGGCTGGACACGCTGCTCGACGGCCTCATGGAGCAGCGCGGTGAGCAAAAGCGCCCCTTCAGCGAATCCATCGACGACCTGCTCACCCACCGCCTGCATGGCCGGCGGCATGGGCGTGATGGGCATGTGCCATATGGCGGTTGCCACGCCCAAGGCGATCTTCGGCCTGCCAGAGGTGAAGGTTGGCCTGTTCCCGGCCCAGGTTCTCAGCGTGCTGGACAAGCTGCTGCCACGGCGTGTACTGGCCGAGATGTGCATCACGGGTGAACCTATCAGCGCTGCGCAGGCGCTGGAATACGGCCTGGTCAACTATGTCCGGGAAGATCTGGATGCCGGCGTCAACTGGCTGCTGGGTCGGTTGCTCGACAAGTCGCCGGCGGCGATCCGGCGCGGGCTGTACACGATGACGGCGATCGAGAAGATGGCCTTCGAGGAGTCGATGTCGTTCACCGAAAGCCAGATCGCGCTGTTCGCGCTGACCGAGGATGCCGCCGAGGGTCAACTGGCGTTCCGCGAGAAGCGCAAACCGAACTGGACCGGTAAATGAGCCCGCGCACGGTCGCACCGACCGGGTTTCGCGCGCCAGTGCGTAGCCCGGCGGATTGCACATGACCCCGCCCCAAGAGACCGTGCGCATCGGCGGCGCCTCGGGATTCTGGGGCGACAGCAGTGTCGGCGCGCCCCAGCTGGTATCCAGCGGGCAGATCGATTACCTGGTATTCGATTACCTGGCCGAACTGACAATGTCCATCCTGGCGGGGGCACGGCTGAAAAAGCCCGAGCTCGGTTATGCCACCGACTTCGTAACGGCGGCCATGAAAGCGGTATTGCAGGAGGTCGTGGCCAAGGGCATCCGGGTCGTCAGCAATGCCGGCGGCGTGAACCCGCAGGGCTGCGCCGACGCGCTGGCGGCCCTCGCGGCCGAACTTGGCGTCGATTTGACAATCGCGGTGGTCAGTGGCGACGACGTATTGCCATTGCTGCCCCAACTACGGGATGGGTCGGTGCCGGTGCGCGAATTGCAAACCGGCGCGCCCCTGCCCAAACAGGTACTGACTGCCAATGCCTACCTCGGCGCCTTGCCGATCAAGGCCGCGCTGGACGCAGGCGCGCAGGTCGTCATCACCGGGCGCTGCGTCGATTCCGCGGTCACCCTGGGCGTGCTGATGCATGCGTTCGGCTGGGCGCAGGACGACTACGACCGGCTCGCCGCCGGCAGCCTGGCCGGCCATATCCTGGAATGCGGCTGCCAGGCCACTGGCGGCCTGTTCACCGACTGGGAAACAGTTCCGGACTGGCCACATATCGGCTACCCGATAGCCGAATGCCGCGCGGACGGCAGTTTTGTCTGTACCAAGCCCGAGGGCACCGGCGGGCTCGTCAGCCCGGCCGTCGTCTCGGAGCAGTTGCTGTACGAGATCGGTGACCCCGCACGCTACATCCTGCCCGACGTGGTGTGCGACTTCACCCAGGTCACGATGCGCCAGCTGGCGCCGAACCGGGTCGAGGTGCGTGGTGCACGCGGCCTGCCGCCGACCGATAGCTACAAGGTAAGCGCCACGTATATGGATGGCTACAAGATCGCAGCGCAGTTGACCATCGTCGGCATCGACGCCGTGGCCAAGGCGCAGCGCACCGGTGAGGCAATCGTTCAGCGCAGCTCGGAGCTGCTGCTCAAGGCAGGCCTCGCGCCGTTCACCGCAACCCGCATCGAGGTGCTCGGCGCCGAATCGTGCTATGGCCCGCATGCACGGGCGCAGGGCACGCGCGAGGCCATCCTGCGCCTGGCCGCAACCCATGCCCGCAAGGAAGCGCTGGACTTGCTGGCGCGCGAGGTCGCACCCGCCGGCACGTCCTGGTCGCCGGGCACGACCGGCTCGGGCGGCGGCCGGGCATCGGCCTCGGCGTCGATCCGGCAATATGCGTTCCTGTTGGCCAAGGCCAGTGTCCCGGCGCAGGTCGATGTCGGCGGTCAGGTTTTGACGGTCGCGCAGGCGCCCGGGCAGGCGGAACAGCGCGCCGCGCCGCCGGCGATCACCGCTGCGCCGGCGCCGATCGCACCGGCTGGCAACTCGGTGACCGTGCCGCTGGTGCAACTGGCCTGGGCACGCAGCGGCGACAAGGGCGATATCTCCAATATCGGTGTCATTGCCCGCTCGCCATCCCTGTTGGCGCTGCTGCGCGAACAACTCAGCGCAGACGCAGTCGCCACCTATCTGGCGCATCTGGTCAAGGGCCCGGTCACCCGTTTCGAAGTGCCCGGCATTCATGCATTCAATTTTGTCTGCGAGCAGGCGCTGGACGGCGGCGGCATGGCCTCCATGCGCAACGACCCGCTGGGCAAGGGCATGGCCCAGATTTTGTTGTCAATGCCGATGCGGGTGTCGATGGCGCTGTTGGACGGGTTGAACTTACCGATCCGCTGAACCAACGGGTATCCGAGCGGCGGGTGGCGCATCGTGTCCCTTTCTTGGCCCCGCATTACCGGTTTGCACCGACCGTTAGCATAGGCAATGCAGAAGTCTTTACCCACGCTGCTGCAACGCAGCAACCTCGCATCGCTGGTGCTGGTCAACATGGGCGTGGGCACACACGCCATGGTCTGGTTCATGGTCGTCACGGCCATGCCCAGCGTGGTAGACGACCTGCGCGCCGAACCCTACCTGAGCTGGGCCACCAGCGTCTACCTGGTGTCGACGATCCTGGGCGGCGCGTCAATGGCGCTGCTCAAGGCACGGCTCGGGGCGCGCATGGCGCTGGTACTGGCCGGCAGCGTGGTCACCGCCGGTGGACTGCTGGCCGCGGCTGCACCGGGCATCGCGCTGGTGTTGCTCGGGCGGGTGTTGCAGGGCCTGGGCGAGGGCGTGCTGGTGGCGCTGAGTTATGCACTGGTGCGCGAGTTGTTCGACATCCGGCTGTTGCCGCGGGTGTTCGGCATCCAGGCGGTAACCTGGGCTTTCGCGATCTTCCTGGGTCCATTGGCCGGTGGCTTGCTGACTGAAGCCTGGTCTTGGCGGGCCGCCTTCATTGGAACCGCTGTATTGCCACTGCCGATGCTGGTGCTGGCAGGCTGGGTGTTGCCAGACCGGCATGTGCGCCAACCGGGCTTGACTGTCGTGCCAGGCCTGCGGCTCTTGCTGCTGGCGCTCGCTGTGATGGCGGTCGCCGTCGCCAATCGACTTACCGCATGGGGCTGGGGTGTTGCGTTGGTGCTGCTGGGGTTTTGCCTGATCGCCTGGGTGTTGTGGCTGGACCGGCGCAGCGCCCGGCATATCTTCCCGACCGTATTTCCCGGCCTGGGTCACCCGGTATCCCTGGGACTGTGGGTGCTGCTGCTGATGCCGATGGCGCAGATGGGCATCTCCGTCTACACGCCCTTCCTGTTGCAGTTCCACCGCGGTCTGGGCCCGACGATGGCGGGCTACATGGGTGCCGTGCACGCGGTGGCCTGGTCGTTCGCAGCCGTGGTGGTCGCGCCACTGTCGACAACCGGGCAAGCGCGCTGCATCGTGGCAGGGCCACTGCTGCTGGCGCTCGGTCTGGCCGGCCTGGCCTGGGCCCTGCCCGCGCAGCCGCTGCCCTGGGTGGTGGTCGCGCTGCTGCTGATCGGCAGTGGTTTCGGAGTTTCCTATGCCTTTCTGAACCAACGGGTGATGGCCACGGCCCAAAAAGGGCAGGAGGATGCCACCGCCGGTTCGGCGCCGACGCTCGGCTCGCTGGGCGGCGCGGTTGGCGCCGCGATCGCCGGCCTGGTGGCCCAGGCGGTGGGGTTGGCGCAACCCCTGCAGCCCGAAAAAGTGGCACAGGCTACCTGGCTGCTAGCCGGAGGCGGGGCCGCGCTCGCGCTGAGCGTGGCCCTGCTGGCACGGCGCCTGGTGCGGGCGGCGCACTGACGGGGCCGATACTCGCTCGCGTATTGCCTCAATGATCCGTATCGCCTGGCACAAGACTACGGTGCCCTATGCAGGCGCGGTGCCGACAACTGGTCCAGGGTGTCGGCAATCGACGTATCGACATCGCGCCAGCGGCCCGCGAGACGGTGCACGATCAAGGCCGCCTGCAGCGCCTTGAGGTCCTTCAGACTGGGCGCGACCTTCACCTGCGCAACAGCCGCAGAAACGTTGCCGCCACGGGCGAGCGCGAGCACTTTTTCCGACCATGGGTTGCTGCGTGTCATGGGCTTGTTCTCGCCGGGTGATGAACGCCCACTGTAACGGGCGCTACTATCTGCCATGAAGAAAACTTTTGCATTGACCGCCCAAGGCAAGCATCCGGACCGGATCCTGGACGCGGTTAAACACGAAATCCGCAAGTATGTGCGCCGTGAACGCGCACGGGATTTGCCCGAAGGCGTGGATTTCCTGGACTTCGATTGCCGCTTCGGTCGGGCCTCGGACAGCGCCGAACCATCCCATCTGTCGCTGTTGACCAAGTTAATCGACGAGGCCGCGCGCGCGGGTGCGTCCAGCGTCTACGTGGAGATCCTGGCCAAACCCGGCCATCGGACGAAACGACCCCCGATGGATGCGACGGAGCCGGCCGATCCGTCGCCGCCAGCCAACGCGGACGAATCGGCCGCCAGCGGGCCAAACCGCGACGCATAACGGCCACCTTAACTGTGCGGCCCGGGCTCGTCCAAACCAGGCTGGCCTTGTGCTCTCGCCTGGGCCCGTAGTTTGTCCTTCTTGCTGGGGCGCTTGCCCTTGATGCCGCCAGTGCCCGGCACGCTGGCCAGATCAGTCGGTGACGCGGTATCGGTCGGCTCGAAACCCGCCACCACCTCGCGCGCCAAGGCCATGCCCTGGCGCTTCTCGATCAGGCGCATGTGCGGCTCGGTCGCGCCGCTGACAAAACTCAGCGCCAGGCCGCTGGCGCCGGCGCGCCCGGTGCGACCGATTCGGTGCACATAGGTGACAGCCGAACGCGGCAGGTCGAAATTGACAACCACCGGCAACTGCGCAATGTCCAGCCCGCGGGCCGCCAGGTCGGTCGTCACGACCACGTCCCACTGGCCCTTGCGCAGTTCGTCGATCACCTGGGTACGGGCGCCCTGGGCAAGACCACCGTGGAAAGGCGTCGCATAGACCCCCTGGGCATAAAGCTTGGCGGCCACGCCTTCGGCCGCATGCTGGGTCGCGACGAACACGAGCGCTCGCTTCCAGCCCTGCTCCTGCATCAGGTGGCGCAGCAGCGCCGTGCGCCGCGGTGGATCCACCATCACCACTCGCTGCACGATGTCCGGGGCCGTTTGCGGGCCATCCGCGATACGAACCTGCACCGGCGCATGCAGCAACTGATCGGCCAGCACCTGCACCGCCGGCGGCATGGTGGCCGAGAACAGCAGGGTCTGGCGCCGCGGCGGCAGCAAGGCGAGCACCCGTGCCAGTTCGTCGGAAAAGCTGGCATCCAGCAGACGATCTGCCTCATCGAGCACCAGCAATTCCAGCATAGACAGGCTTACCGCATGGCTCGACACCAGGTCCAGCAGGCGGCCCGGAGTGGCCACCAGCACATCTGCGCCACCACGCAGGCGGATCATTTGCGGGTTCGCAGACACCCCGCCGAACACGATCGCCACCTTGGGCGGATCCGACAGGAAGCGTGCCAGATCGCGCACCACCGCACCCACCTGCATTGCCAGTTCGCGCGTCGGCAGCAACACCAGGGCCTTGACAAGGCGTGGTGATTGCCGCGTGCCAGCCTGCACATGCTGGAGCAACGGCAGCACGAAGGCGGCGGTCTTGCCGGAACCAGTCTGCGCAACCGCGAGCACGTCCGAGCCACCCAATGCGGCCGGAATCACCAGGGCCTGCACCGGCGTGGGTTCCAGATAGCCCGAGCCGGCAGCGGCGCGCTGCAATGTCGGCAACAGGGAAAATGAAGAAAAGCGGATAAGCGGACCTTTGCGCGGCATGCCGCACCTAACCCACGGGTAGTGATCCCGTGGCATTGGGCGCAGCCAGGGGAATGGGGTCGGCCAGTGTAACGGCGCCCGACGTCCGCGACGCGCGAATCGGGCCGCCAGTGCGCCATTGCGCCAACGGTGCGCGCGCCCGCACAGGTGCGCCGGCGCGGGCCAATGCGACTCCCCCGGTCGGCGTCCGCAGACTGTGCATGTGCCTGTGCCTGTGCCTGTGCCTGCGCTTGCGCCGCTCAGCATGACGCCGCCATTGCGCGCTGGCGCAGCGCCAGCGCCGCACCCAACCACAGCGCAAGTGCCGATACGACGAAGCCGCGCTCCAGGCCACCGGGCCCGTCGGCGATCCAGCCCACGACCGTGGGGCCGATGATCTGGCCCGCTGCGAAAACGATGGTGAACGCGCCGATACCGCTGGCCCACTGGCTGGTCGGCAGGTTGTGGCGCACCCAGGCCGTGGTGGAGGCCACGACCGACAGGAACACGCCACCAAACAGCAAACCGGATAACAGAACCACTGGCCAGGCCGCGCTCAGGGCCGGCGCCATTGTGGCTGCGCCGAGCAGCCCATTGAGCAAGGCCAGGGGTCGCCCATCATGGTAACGATCCAGCAAAGCGGCCCACATCCGGGGGGACGCCAACACGGCCAGACCCAGCGTGGCGTAAAACCCGGTGATGCCCCATTGCGGCAGACCCTGCTCGCGCAGCAGGGCCACGACGAAGGTCATATAGCCGATGTAGCCCACGCCAAACATGCCGTAGCCGGCAAGCCCGAATCCGAAACTGCCAATGGGTACCTGTGGCTTGTCCGTCGCAGACGCAGTCGCGGGAGCGGCATAGCGCGCCGGCGCATCGAGCCGCGGCACGACCCAGCGCAGTGCGCCAGCGCCAGCGAAACACAATGCGGCCAACACAAACCATGCCGCTGTCCACGCATGCGCGATGCCCGATGCCAGCGCCATGGCAGCGGGTACGGCCAACGCCGCCAGGGTGATGCCCAATCCAGTGCCGCCGTAGTACAGACCAATCAGTAATCCGGCGCGCTGCGGATGGGCCGCGCCCAACCGCGCGGCCAGCAGGCCACCGGTGATGAACACCAGCGCACTGGCCATGCCGGCTGCCAGGCGCTGTGCGAGCCAGATGGCGCTATCGGTGAACAGGCCACTGATGGCCATCAACGCGCTGGCCACCAACGCACCCCACAGCATCAGCCGCGCGGGGCCGACACGACGCAACAACAGCGGCATGAGCAAGGCGCCCAACAGGTAGCCGACTGCATTGCTCGTGTTCATGGCCCCGGCAAGCGCATAACTCCAGCCCAGGTCGTCGCGCATCGGCGGCAGCAACAGGCCGTAGGCGAACCGGGTGATGCCGAGCGATACCGCTGCGCCGAGCGACAACACCAGCGCCAGGCGGATGCCGCCGACCGGCCGCGTTGCGGATGGGACACTGGATTCGGGCGGCATGCGAGCAGCATAGCTGCTGACACGACCGGCGCGGCAGGCGCAAGGCGTGGCAGCGGGCATGCGCAACCCCATGCTGGCCACGGCACATGGCGCGGCAGGCGCTGACGCTAGAATCGCCGCCTTGCCTTGCGTGCCCGCCCGCTGATTTGTGGTACCGGGCCCCATTCACCCCTGAACCCCCATGCCTGGCGTTTGCGCCATTGATTTTGGCACCTCCAATTCCGCCCTCGCCCTGGTACAGAGGTGCGGCACGCGACTGGTCGAACTCGAACCAGGGTACACAACCATGCCCACAGCCGTCTTTTATGCGGTAGAGGGCTTGTCGGGATTCCAGGAGCCGGAGCGAAGCTTCGGACGGGCCGCCATCGGCGCGTATGTCCAGGGCGCCGAAGGCCGCCTGATGCGGTCGATGAAAAGTATCCTGGGCTCAAGTCTGGTCGACCAGGCGACCGACGTCGGCGGCGGACATTCGGTGCGCTATCTGGATGTGATCGCCACCTACCTGCGCCACCTCAAGACGCTGGGGCAACAGGCCGCTGGCGGGCCGCTTGATTCGCTGGTGCTGGGCCGGCCGGTGTTTTTTGTCGACGATGATCCGCAGCGCGATGCCGCGGCGCAATCGGCACTGGAGGCTGCCGCCCGTCAGGTGGGTTTTCAGGATGTCCAGTTCCAGTTCGAACCCATTGCTGCCGCACTGGATTTCGAGGCCACTATCGAGCGTGAGCAACTGGTGCTGGTCGCCGATATCGGCGGTGGCACCTCCGACTTTTCGCTGGTGCGGGTCGGGCCGCGGCGGCGCCAGCGCCTGGATCGGCGCGATGACATCCTGGCCAACCACGGGGTGCATGTCGCCGGCACCGATTTCGACCGCCAGATCGAACTGGCGCATGTGCTGCCCAGTTGTGGTTTTGGCGGCTTGGGACCGACCGGGCGCGCAGTGCCGAACCGGGTTTATTTCGACCTGGCCACCTGGCACCTGATCAACACCGTCTACGGTCCGGGTCGTATGGCCGAACTGCGGGCGATGAAATCGTTTTACGCCGACCCCGCACACCATGCACGGCTGATGACCGTGTTGGAGTTTCGCCTGGGCCATGCCCTGACTGCCCTGGCGGAGAACGCCAAGATCGAGGTTGCCGACAGCGCCGCGGCCGGCATCGACCTGGCGCAGATCGAACCGGGGCTGCAGGTCGAGATCGACGAGGCCGCGCTGATGGCCAGCATCGACGACGACCTGGAGCGGATCGCCAGCGCAGCCAGGGAGACCGGCGTGATCGCCGGGGTTTCACCGGCGCAGGTAGATGTGGTCTATTTCACCGGTGGATCCACCGGCCTCAAGCCGCTGGCCGATCGCATCGCGGCCCAGTTTCCGCTGGCCCGGCCGATAACCGGGCACCTCTTTGCCAGTGTGGCGCAGGGGCTGGGTCTGCACGCAAAAAACCTGTTCGCGCCCTGACCCCCAGCAGCGCAATCGAGTGTGCACAGTACGCCCTAGACACAGTACGCCCTAGAAATGGCGCAGGTTCTTCTCGCGTGAGAACGACAGGTCCGTCGAGGTTGCGCGCAAACGGCCGCCAAGGAAATGCGCCAGGGCACGGTAGAACCGCACGGCGGTCGCCGGATGTTTGTCCAGATGGGCCTGCAGCACGGCATAGCTCAATTCGAGCAACTCCGAGCGCTCAAGCGCCACGGCCGAGGCCGAACGCGGTTCGTCGTTGACGAAGGGCATCTCGCCAAAATGGGCGCCACCACCCAGTTGCACCAGGTCGACATCGTCCTTCTTGCCAGAGCGACGAATGTGCACGGTGCCGTGCCGGACCACGAACAGCGAATGGGCCTTGTCGCCCTCGCCGAAGATCACCTCGTCCCGGTTGAACGCCCTGACGACGCCCTTGGCGCTGAGTTCATCCAGCTCTTTGGGCAGAAATTCCTTGAAAAGATAAATATCCTGCAGCAACTGAATGCCCATGGAACTTCCGCAGATGGCTTGACGACCGATGCCGATCGCGCCGATGCTGTTGTGACTCCAACCGATTGCGGACCTGCACCATCGCCGCGCCAGCGCCGCCGCATGGCCGCCGGTCGCCGAGTTGCCACCACCGGGCAGCAAAGGCTGCCCGGCGGCTGGAAAGCTGGCGCTGCGTGCGGCCTTCGCCGCACGATCGAATGGCTGCCGCGCGTGCAGTCGGGACAGGCCAGCAGGTCCTCGTGCGCGGCCCCGAACAGTGCGCTTGCCTGCTGTGGCCTAATACCGGGTTGATACATTTTCTCGGAGTTTTCCATGGCCAAAGAATTTCGCACCGAAGCCGACCGCATCGCCACCCCCCGCCCCGTCATGACCAAGGGCTTCTCGATGCCGGTGACCAGCGGCCAGAAACGCAGCCTTGAGCGCGGCGTTGCGACCCGCAGCAAGAAGAACCCGGGCAAGCGCGCGCACCAGGGCGGCTGATCGTCCGCTGGGGCCGATTGCGCCCACTTGCCATTGATCAATCCACCGGCACAGGTCCGCAGTTACTGACGCGACACACCCGGCTTGCGCATCAGGGTGCTCTTGCCGAACAGACTCTCGACCAGGTCGACCGCCAACTCGGCGGTCTGGTTGCGCAGGTCCAGCGCCGGATTGAGCTCGACAATATCGAGCGAGGCCAGGCGCCCGGTATCGGCGATCATCTCCATGCAGAGCTGGGCCTCGCGGTAGGTCGGCCCGCCGCGCACCGTGGTACCCACACCCGGCGCGATATCCGGGTCCAGGAAGTCCACGTCCAGGCTGACATGCAGATGGGTGTTGGCGTCCATCAACGCCAGCGCCAGTTCCATCGTATGGCGCATGCCCATCTCGTCGATATAGCGCATGTCGAACACTTCGATGCCGATGTCGTGCACCAGGCGTTTTTCGCCTTCGTCGACGCTGCGGATACCGATCTGGCGGATATCGCGCGGATTGAGCGCCGGCACCTGGCCGCCAATCTCCACCAATTCATGCGGGCCATGGCCACACAGGCAGGCCACCGGCATGCCGTGGATATTGCCGCTCGGGGTGAGCGTGGCGGTATTGAAATCGGCATGCGCGTCGAACCACAACACGCGCAGCTTCTTGCCGCGCTCGCGGCAGTGGCGCGCCACTGCGCTGATGGAGCCGATGCCCAGACAATGGTCGCCACCCATAACGATCGGCAGGCGCGCCGCGCCCAGCTCGGTCATCATGGCGTCATGCAAGAGTTGGTTCCAGGCCACCACCTCGGGCAAATGGCGGAACCCGTTGACCGCGCTTTGCCAGGGATTGGGTGGGCCGGCCAGGTTGCCGCAGTCGCGCACATCGATGCCGAACTGCGCCACCGCCTGGGCGATGCCGGCGACCCGCAACGCCTCCGGACCCATGCGCGCACCCAACATGCCGGCGCCGACATCGGTCGGTGCGCCGATCAGGCTGACGCCGTCGACACCGCGCGGCAACGGCGTGGTCGCAATCATCAGGCCAACGCAGGCTCACGCATCGGTGCCGTCGACACCGGAGTCAAGGGCGTGGGCGCAATGCCGGCCAAAGGCCGGATCAAACCGAACAGATCCTTGGGATCGGCGAATGGCGGAATCAGGTTCAGGTCCTGCCCGACACCCAGGCGTGCGGCGCAATCGCGCATGTATCGCAAGGCCGAGAAGTCCTCCAACGCAAAGCCGACCGAATCAAACACCGTCACCTGTTGCTCGCTGGTGCGTCCCGGTCGACGGCCCTGCAACACGTTCCATAGTTCGGTAACCGCAAACTCGGCCTCCATCTGCTGCAGATCACCCTCGATACGGGTCTGGGGCTCGTACTCGACGAATACGGCCGCCGCGCGCAACACATCGGCATGCAACTCGGTCTTGCCAGGGCAATCGCCGCCCACCGCATTGATGTGCATCCCCGGCTCGAGCATGTCGGGTGTGATGATCGTGGCGTTGGTCTTGTCGGCGGTCACGGTGGTCACTATATCGGCTCCACGTACGGCCTGGGCAATACTGTCGCAGCGCACCAGCCGCAAACCCGTCGTGCCGCGCAGATTGGCCACCAGTTTGTCGGTAGCCCGCGGATCGTTGTCATACAGGCGTATTTCCTCAATACCCAACAGATAGTGGAACGCGAGCGCCTGGAAGTCGCTCTGCGCGCCGTTGCCTATCAAGGCCATCTTGCGGCTATCGGGCCGGGCGAGCGTGCGTGCGGCCAGCGCCGACATGGCGGCCGTCCTGACGGCTGTTGTGAGTGTTAACTCACTTAGAAATTCCGGTACACCGGTCTCGACCGCCGCAATCACGCCGAACGCCATTACGGTGGGCAGGCCGAAGCGGGTGTTGCCCGGATGGCCATTGACGCACTTGAAGGCATAGGTGTGCGCATCGGCGATCGGCATCAGTTCGATCACACCGACATCCGAATGGTTACCGACGCGGGCGTTTTTGTCGAAATCCTGCCAGCGCAGGTAATCGGCATGGATCGCGTCGTGCATGCCACGCAACGACTCGGCCATGCCCTGGCGGCTCAGGATGGTCGCCACATCGCTGGGGCTCAGGTAACGGGTCTGAATGGTGGTTGCAGTGTTCATGTGATGGCTCCAAAAGATTGAATCCAGTGTCCCGCGCCGCCTTGGCAATGTAAATCGCCAATACTGCGATCTTTTCGTCAATGTTCTGTCATATGGTTAACAGTAAATGCCAAAATGGCATAAATGGACGCTACCGACCGTGAACTCCTGTCGCTGCTGCGCAAGAACGCGCGCACCAGCGTGGCCATCCTTGCGCGCAAGCTGAGTGTGTCGCGCGGCACTGTCAGCAATCGCATCACCAAGCTCGAAGACGCCGGCATCATCGTGGGTTACACGGTGCGCCTGCGCCCGGACGCCCAGCCCCATGAGATACGCGCCTGGATGGGCGTCGCCGTCGAGGGCAACGAGACACGCGCGGTGATTGCCAGCCTGCTGGGGGAACCTGGAGTTGCCACCTTGCACGACACCAACGGGCGCTGGGACCTGCTGGCCGAGCTGCGCGCCGCCAACCTGTCCGAACTCTCCCGGGTGATGGAGCGCGTGCGCCTGATCCGGGGCATCAGCAGCTCCGAGACCAGCATTCACCTGGAAACCTACCGCCTGTCATGACACTCCCGGTCGCCCCGGCGCTCGACCGTAGCGACCGTAGCGACCGCAAGATTCGGCAGCGACTGCAACTGGACGGCCGCATCTCCAGCATCGGGCGCGCAGTTCAGACCGGTTTGGCACGTTGCCCGAATACCGCAGTACCTGCACGCACCATGGTGCTGCCGGCATGTATCGCCGCCTCAAGGTCACCACTCATGCCCATCGACAGGGTATCGAGCGCGAGCCCGTCGGCGTTGAGCCGCCGCAGCAGCGCACTGGCGCGCTGGTGCAGCGCCAGCGCAGACGCG
>JANNKH010000037.1:0-50716 GCA_031396205.1 Rhodoferax sp. | reverse complement strand
GCATACAGCAGAAACGTGGATGGCGGCAGACGCATGCCACTATGGCAGCTGCGGAATATCGAACACCTGGCGCAGGTATGCCAGGTAGCGCTCGTCATCGCACATGTTCTTGGACGGCGTATCCGACAGCTTGGCCACCGGCTGGCCGTTGCAGCGCACCATCTTGATGACGATCTGCAGCGGTTCATAGCCCAGATCATTGGTCAAGTTGGTGCCGATGCCGAAAGCCAGCTGGCAACGCCCGCGAAATTGCTGGTACAGCTCGATCGTGCGTGGAACCGTCAGGCTGTCGCTGAAGATCAGCGTCTTGGTACGAGGGTCGACCCGGTTGCGCGCATAGTGCGCCAGCATCCGCTCGCCCCATGTGAACGGGTCGCCGCTGTCATGGCGCGCACCGTCGAACAGCTTGCAGAAATACATGTCGAAGTCGCGCAGGAACGCGTCGAGCCCGTACACGTCGCTCAGCGCGATGCCCAGGTCGCCCCGGTACTCCTTGGCCCAGGTTTCGAAACCGTAGATCTGGCTGTCGCGCAGGCGCGGGCCCAATGCCTGGCAGGCCTGCAGGTATTCATGCGCCATAGTCCCCAACGGCGTGAGGCCCAGCTTCATCGCGAACAGCACATTGCTGGTGCCGGCGAATTGGCCAACCACACCGACCGGACTTCCCTGCCGCTGGTGCGTACCGAGTCGCCCGGCCAGCACCCGCAGCACCTCTTCCTGCCAGGCCTTGCTGAAACGCCGTCGGGTTCCATAGTCCGCGATTTTCAGATCGGACAATTCCGGGGCCCGCAATTGCTCGATCTTCTCGTCCAGGCGCCGGCGCCCTTCCACCAGGTCCGGCAACGCGCGCGTATTGCGAAAATATACCTCGTTGACGATCGCCAACACCGGTATCTCGAACAAAATCGTATGCAGCCAGGGGCCTCGAATCGTGATGTCGATTTCCCCGGACGGCAGGCTGCTGACCGTGATGTATTTTTCATTGAGCGCGAACAGCCCCAGGAAATCGATGAAGTCGCTTTTGATAAAGCGCATCGAACGCAGGTAGGCCAGTTCCGGCTCGCGGAAATGCAAGGTGCACAACAGCCGTATTTCCTCGCGGATCTCGTCGGCATAAGGGGCGAGGTCAAAGCCGGGAGCATCCGGCGCTGCCTGGGCCTGCGCATTGCGGCACTTGAACCGGTATTCGACCTGGGCACCGGGAAATTGATGCAGCACTGCCTGCATCATGGTGAATTTGTACAGATCCGTATCGAGAAGGCTGGAAATGATCATGGCAACGGTAGTTCCCCGGCGTCCACGCCGGCTTTTCGCAGTGTACGGGAAGGTCCGGCATAAGCCCTATCCAGGAGCTGCCGCGCCAGGGCCGGCACAGTGGCGATTGGCATGACTACAAACACGGGCCCGATCGCCCTGGAATTGCTGGCGCAAATCGAGACGATTGCGCAACGCTACCCGCCACCGCGCATTGCGCGGCTGCACGTGCCGGGCAACCTGGGCTGGACAGATGCATCGGCGCGCGACGCAGCGTTCTGCGCCATTGAGTTGCAAGACGGGTCGTTCGGCCTGTCTTACCTGCTGTTGGGCGATGCGCTTCGTGCATTGGTCGCTGCCGGTGGCGACGCGCAACCGCTGATGGATCGCTGTCCATTGGACATGGCTCGCCGGTTTGCCACGCATGCCGGGCTTGAGCGTGCGTTGGCACTGGCCTGCATCAATGCGCTTACCGACTCCGTGTGGCGACAGGTCGGATTCACGCCCCGGGCCGCGGCCAATTCACTGGGGGACGTTCGTTTGTCCGGCGGCGATCACCTCGGAATGATCGGCTTTTTTCCGCCCCTGGTGCGACAGGTATCCATGACCGGCGCACAACTGACCGTGGTCGAGCTTGACGACGCCATGGTGCAGCGTCAGCGTGCGCGCTTTGCGGATGTGACCATCACGCTGGACCGAAGCGCACTTGCGCCGTGCAACGTCGTTGTCGGTACGTCGACCATGTTGCTCAATGACACGCTGGACGCGATGCTGGCCGCCGCGCCGCACGCTACACAGTTCGCGGTAATTGGACCTTCGGCCGGCCTGTGGCCCGATGCACTGTTCGCGCGCGGGGTGACTCTGGTGGGTGGCACCCGGATCATGGACGGGCCGGGTTTTCGTGCTGCCATTGCCAGCGGCGCATCCTGGAGCGCCAGCGCGCAGAAATTCGCTCTGTCGGCCCAGGAATGGCCAGGCTGGCAGAAGTTGCTGGGCGGATAGTCCAGAAGGATGCAGGCCTACGCCCCGTTCACGCCGTCGTGCGACTGCACACGGGAAACGGCAAGCGCGGGGCATGGAACTGGTTGAACCACGGTATCCGGGCCGGCATAGCCCAGAGACATGCGACAAACCAGACCCTCGCCCGTACCGGCGCCGACATGACGCAAGATGAAGTCGGCGAACATGTGCCAGGCCGCCTGCGGACAGGCGTGCAAGTCCCGCATGCGCGCCTGCACCATCACGTCTTGCACGAGCCGACCGCAAGCAAGCAAGCAAGCAATTGTTCACCACCCAATGACTGGTCCATCGTGAAAACCATGCCCAAGGGCGCGTCGAAATAGCCGTGGTTGCGCAGGTGCTGGGCATGCAACTTGCACTTGTCCGTCTTCCCGATACCCAGCAGGCCATACTGGCCCCAGCCGTTCTCGCGCCGGCGGTCGACATACGGGCCGAACCACTTCTCGAGGTATTCGTCGTAAGTCTCCGGAGAACATGCCAACAGCGACGGACTGGAGCGAATGGCGTCGTGAATGGCGCAGATCCGCTCGCACGACGCGGCCCGGCTCCGCGCCTGCAGCACATACACATGGCAAGGTGGATTGGCGTCCCCCATCAGGCAGGTCGCAGCCGCATCCAGCAGTTCTTCAAGCAGCTCATGCGCCACGGCCTGCCGGCTCTAGGCACACACCGACCTACGTGAGGTAATTGCCTAGCAGATGGAATGCGGCTCCACGGCCTCACCATCCGCGAGCATGGGGTTGCAATTGATCATGGTCGGTTTCAATCAGGCCGGCCCGTCTTCGCGCGACGACCGACGCGGGAAACCCGCGCGGCAGTTTCGCCTCGGATGCTTTGCTCCCGGACTACCTTTGACAACAGTATCGCCGACGTGCTTATCGCGCTTGCCGGGCCGCATTGCCGGCAACTCCCGACGCCATTTCAAGGCTCCTTGTTGACAACGAACGCAAAGCGGCGGCTCTAGTACCCAATCTCTAAAATGCTGCACTGCAACACAAATCGCTTGCCGCGATTCGGGATAACCCTATAATTCCAAATATGCTGCACTGCAACAAAGACCTGGAATGCAGGGTGACGGAGCAGATACAGCTTTCCCAATTCATTAACGCAGGAGTAATTAATATGTTGACCGTTGAACAAGTCATGGCCTCCCACAAAGCCAACATCGAAACCCTGGTCGGCCTGACCAGCAAAGCTTTCGAAGGCGTTGAAAAAATCGTTGAACTCAACCTGACGGCTTCCAAGGCCGCCTTGGCTGAGGCTGGCGACCAAGCCAAGGCCTTCCTGAGCGTCAAAGATGCCCAGGAACTGCTGGCTTTGCAATCTGGCCTGATGCAACCCCTGGCTGAGAAGACCGCTGCCTACAACCGCCATCTGTACGATATCGCTTCGGGCTCGGCTTCCGAGTTCACCCGCGCCTTTGAAGAGCAAGCTTCTGACAACCAGAAGAAATTCATGGGTCTGGTCGATTCCGCTGCCAAAAACGCACCGGCCGGTAGCGAAACCGCTGTTGCGATGATGAAGAGCGCCGTCGCCGCCGCCAACAACGCACTGGAATCGGTGCAAAAAGCGGTCAAACAAGCCACTGAAGTTGCGGAAAGCAATTTCAACACGGTGGCCACGTCGGCAGTCAATGCGTCCAAGACGGTCGGCAAGAAGCGCTAATTTGTCGCTTGTTTCCGACATCGTCGCGTGGTCGCCCTTCATTTGTCGGGCGCCCCTAGCAAACGAGGGAAAACCCTGACATACTGCGGCGGTAACGAGACAAGATTTTCTGGTTGTCTCCTCGGGTCCTTTCGAAACCAACAGGTTCAGGGATCCCTTCAAGGCCTCATCGCAAGATGGGGCCTTTTTTTGTTCTGTGCTGGGAGAATAGACTCGTCGTTGCGGAACGACCCGGGTCGAGTGACGGACCGTTACAGGGCCGGCTCCGGTTGTCGCCGAAATTCCAGCCATAGAACCATTAAGTGCAAACCACCACGATCGCACCGGTTATCGTCGCATTGCTTGCAATGGGAATGGGGCTGGCATTCATCCTGGCAGACCGTCGCTCGCCGACCAGCACCGCATTGAGCGTGTTTTTGTGCTTCACCGGCCTCTCGATCGCCATCGACGTCTTGTGGGTGTTGCCGATGCGCGCGGAGTACGGCGTCGTGGGTTGGGAGGGCGTGTTGGCACTGCCTCAGGCTCTGGCCGTGGTTTTTGCGTTCGAATGGGTACTCAGGGTCCGGCAGACCATACCTGCAGAAAACCTCAATACAAAGGGTCCGGATCGGCTGTTGCGGATCGCGCAGGGCCTTGCACTGGCCTACGGTGCGGCTGCAATCGCCTTTCCCGCCTGGCGCGCCGAGCACTTCGGCAATCTCGTATTGGACCCAGGCGAGCGCATCCATTGGTCTTTCTGGATATTTTTCACGCCATTGGCGCTGTCGATCCTGATCGGGACTGCGGGCTCGCTTTTCACGCTGTTCCGGCGGCCCGACCGGGCCGAGGTTCGCCGACTCGTGGGGTTTGCCATCGGCGCGCCAATCATGGCCGCAGGCATCATCCTGCCACCCAATGCAGCGCCGTTGGCCACGACGGTCGGCCTGCTGGTGCTGCTGATCGGCTCTGTCCAATACCACGTGACCCAGGGCCAGCGCGCACAGTTCCTGTCGCGCTTCCTGGCGCCACAGGTTGCGCAATTGGTGACGCGGCATGGCCTCAAGAGCGCAACCGACGAAAAGACGCTGGAGTTGTCGGTCGTGTGCTGCGATCTGCGTGGCTTCACCGCGTTTTCGGCGGCGACGTCGTCGCGGCGCGTGATCGACATATTGCGCCAGTACTATGACGTGGTCGGCATTGCTGCGGCAGCATGCGGTGGCACCATCAAGGACCAGGCGGGCGACGGTGTTTTGATCCTGGTCGGTGCGCCGATTGAACTTCCCGACCATGCGCAGCGGGCGATCCAACTGGCCAGCCAGATCAGGGAAGTCGGGATAAAGCTGACCCGCCAGTGGTCCAACCAAGAAATGCAACTGGGTGTGGGGGTGGGTGTTGCCAGTGGCTTCGTGACGGTGGGCGTGATCGGCGGTGCGTCCCGGCTTGAATACACCGCGGTGGGTTCACCCGTCAACCTGGCCTCGCGCCTGTGCTCGGAAGCTGCCCACGGCGAGGTACTGGTTGACGAGCGTACGGTTGCGCTGCTCGGGGAAAATGTGGCCACGGGCCGCCTCGATGCCGGTAACGCACTGCAGCTCAAGGGCTTCGCCGCGCCGACACAAAGCTACGTCCTCGCTCCGGCATGACTGATGCCACCTAAACGGAGGGTCCGGTCTCGCGTGACAACAACGCCGTGGTATTGGCCAGGCGTTCCGCCAGGCTACGGATCAGTTCGATCGCCGCATCAGGGTTCTCGCGAATCACACTGCGAAACAATTCAGCCGAAATCCGCAAAACCTCGATCCGGGACTTGGCGGTGGCGGTGGCCGTCCGCGGCACCCGGCCAAAAATGGCAATCTCGCCCACGATGCCGTTCGGCCCGACATTGCTGAGCACCAAGATGCCCTTGCCACCCGGACGATCGACCGTGATTTCGATATTGCCCTCGATCACCACATAGCAGGCATCACCGGGGTCACCCATATGAAAAATCTCCTGCCCGGCGCTGTAGGTCAACCGCTCGCTGCTAAAGCACAAGAGCTTTTGCTTGGCCGGTGCGATCTTGCTGAAAATAGGAAATCTGCGGATCAGCTCCACTTCTTGTTCCAGGCTCATGCAGTTTCTCCTAGGCCGACGCCTTGCCGGTGTTCATCATTTTGTGCAGCGCGCCGCCACTGTGTCCGACCAACTCGTCGTAGCCACCTAACTCGATCAGCCGGCCACGGTCCATTACCAGCACCTGATCGAATTTCACGGCCTGCTCCGCGCGATTGAGAATCCATATTACGCCACGCCCTTTGCGGCTTTGTAGCACGCTTTCGAGAAGCCTATCTTGCGCCGATGGATCCATCACCGCGGTGGCTTGGTCCAGGATCAAAAGAGTCGGTTGCTTGATCATGGCCCGCGCCAGCGCCACTTTCTGGCGCTCGGACGTCGCCAAGCGACTGCCACCTGTTCCCACCTGGTAGTCAAGGCCGATCGTCAGAACCATCGGACGCAAGTCAAGTTCGTCCAGTATCTTGCGCAGCAACGCACCGATCTGGACGCTGCCGCCGGCGAGCCCGCTGGCAATCTTGCCAAACAGGATATTGTCCTGCAGCGATGCTGCGCTGTTGTAACGCTGAGGCTCGAAGAACTCGATCGCGCCCTGCAACTGGGCCGGCAGATTGGCCGAAAAAAGCCGCCGCGCCTGCAGAATCCGGTGCTCAAGCGCCTCGTCGATCAGGCCCAAACGGTGCTTGGCAACGATCAGCTTGAACGGCAGGCCCAGCAGCAGGTTGCGGTCGTCGTTGGCGATTCGCGCCAGGCCGACCGACGCGACCCGCGCCAGGATTTCCTTCACCCGCGGCAGGTCGTCATAGGCAATGAAACTGAAGCGTTCGAAAAGCTCGTGGCCCGGCGGCAAGTCGCTGAACAACTCGAGCATGGTTTCAGCCAGCTTGTGCCCGACGCCCAGCAAACTCTCGGACAGGCCGGTCTCGTCGAGCACCTGGCGCACATACGGGTGCATGGCCAGGTTGTCCGAATTGAAAACCCTGCCAACCGGCGTACCAAACAACAGGTTCTCGGCCATGGTGGCATTGCGGTTGTAGCGCAACTCGTCGAACTGCTCCACCAGTTCCATCAGATCCGGCTGGTTCAGTCGCTCGCGCATGCTGTCACGCGCCAGCAGGATGCTTTTCTCGACATCCGGACCGCCTGCCAGGCCGACTGCGCTCTTGAGCCCGATCTCGAACAAGGCCTCTTCCAGGTCAACCACCTTCAGAATTTCCAGCAGCCGCGCCTCCATACCGGCTGCATCCGAGACTCCTGCCGCACCATAGTCGAGCCACTGCGCATCGATATCCAGCGTACAGTTGCCAGCCAGCGTCGCCTCGCGCATGCGGCCGTGGAACTTGCGTTGGGCGTCACCGTCATAGGCGGCTGGTCCCATCGGTCTGTGTTTGAGTCCGTACAGCAGGTTTTCGCGCACACTCGTCGGGAACAGGTAGGCAACCGGCCCGACGTACCCGGTCGCGCGCCCTGTCACCGCCTCGGGCGCTCGCGTCATATCCACGCCACCCATTTCGATTCCGCCGCTGCTGGGCAGCACCAGACGCGCCATCAACTGTGCCAACTCGGCGCCACCCGATGCGCCCGGTCCGACGACGGCAATATGCTTGTCCAGTTCGGTTTCGAACGACACACTGTCGACCACTTTGGCGCCCGACTCATCGAGCAGGGAAAGATTGCTGGCCCGCAGCGACCCCTCACGCGGAAGTTCCGGCGTGTCGATCAGCGCCAGCTGTCCTGCCGGGGTAAGGTTGTCGACCGAAAATTGCTCGACAACCTGGCTGTACTTGATGCCGGCGTCCATCCGCTCCTGGTCCCAGTCGATGAGTTCCTTCACTGGCCCTGGCAAGTCCTTGTAGGCCGCGATCACCGCCACCAGCGCCCCGATATCCAGCCTTCCGACAATCGCCAGATAACCACCCACCAGGTAAAACAGGAATGGCGTTATCTGTGACAGCAGGTTGTTCAGGAACTTGATGAAGAACTTGCGCTGGAAATGCTCAAAGCGGATCAGGAACAACCGGCCCAGCCGAGCCGAGAATTCGGCGCGCTCATAGTTCGCGGTGTCATGCGCATGAATTTCGACCACGCCGTCCACACACTCGGCGACGCGCCCGGCCAGTTGACGTGCGGCAATTTGGCGCTCGCGCGACAACTGCAGCAGGCGCAGGCGCAGCCTGGGAATCACCACCGCCTGAACCAGTACCATGCCGAACGCAACCAGACCCAGATAGACATGCTGGAACAATATGAAAAAAAGCGCGGTCAACGCCTGCCCTCCCAGGTACATGGGCGTGATGATGGCCTCGCCGACAAATCCCCCCAGCGGGTCGACCTCATCCTTGATCATCGTCGCCATTTCGGCCGACTTCACACGCCGGAACGTGGGCAACGGAAAGCGCAGGATATGGTCGAACAGGTAGTAGCGCAGGCGGCGCAACATGCGTTCGCCCATCCAGCCCTTCATCGTGTTGATGCGCAATTTGATGAGGCCACTGATGATGATCAATGCCAGAAACGTGACCGTGAGCGCAATCAGGTAGTCAGTGCGCTCCAATGCAAAACCGTCGAATAGCGCGATCTTGGCGCCACCCAGGAGATCGGGCAGTGTGAAATGCAGGCGCAGGAAGTCCGCCGTGGCACCCGGGTTCGCAAAACCCTTTCCCTGGATCGGCTGATTGATGATTATCTTGGGCAGGTCCAGCGAGGCGTAATAAAACACCATCGACAGGACCACCAACGGTACGATCAGCAGTTGCTCGCGTTTGCTGTACTTGAGTATGAAACCAAACAGGCTGCGTTCCATGGCGCGCAGACTAGTTGTAGGGGTCGGCGGCGTCGCGCATGCCATCACCCAGGAAGTTGAACGCCAGCACCACGACCAGCACCGGCAGCACCGGCAGCATCAGCCACGGATACAGCGCCACGACATTGATGTTCTGGGCTTCGTTGAGCAGCACGCCCCAACTGGTGATGGGTGGGCGCAGCCCCAGGCCCAGAAACGACAAGGCCGTCTCGCCCAGGATCATGCTCGGGACTGACAGCGTCAGCGAGGCGATCAAGTGGCTGGTGAAACTGGGCAACAGATGACGCCCGATCACCCGTCCTGGCGATGCCCCCATCAATACCGCAGCTGTCGCAAAATCCTCCTCACGCAGCGCCAGGAACTTGGAGCGTACGGCGCGCGCCAAACCAGGCCAGTCGAGCATGCCCAGGATGATGGTGATGCCGAAATAGATCAGGATCGGGCTCCAGGTGACTGGGAGCGCCGCCGACAACGCCATCCAAAGCGGCAGCTCGGGGAAGGAGCGCACCATCTCGATCAGGCGCTGGATGACGTTATCGATCCAGCCTCCGTAGTAGCCAGAAATACCACCCAGCGTGATACCGATCAGAAAACTCACCGCAATGCCCAGCAGGCCGACGGTCAGGGAAATGCGCGTGCCGTAGATGATGCGCGAGAACATGTCGCGACCCAGCCGGTCGGTGCCCATCAGGAAGAACGTGCCGTCCTTGGCCGGGCACACCAAATGCAGGTCAGCATCGAACATACCCCAGAACCGGTACTCGTCACCGCGGCAGAAAAACCGCAGCCGCTCGACCTTGTCGGTGTCGGGAGTGAACTCACGCTTCATCTTCTCCAGGTTGAGCTTCACGCTGTAGCCATAGACGAAGGGACCGACGAATTGCCCCTCGTGGAACAGATGCACGGTTTGCGGCGGTGCGAAGATGTTGGCCGAGTCGCGTGTGCTGACCTCGTAGGGCGCGAGGAACTCGGTGATCAATGCCGAGCCATACAACAGGACCAGGATGACCAGCGCGACGACGGCAATCCGGTGCCGGCGAAACTTCCACCACATGATGCGCCACTGGGATGCGCGGTAGAACTCCTCCTGCTCCGGCGTCAGCGCCTCGGCCGCCTCCGGCTCGAACGGGGCGGTCGAAACATAGTGCTCCAGCGGTCCGGTATCCGTCTGCGCCGCCGTCATGACCCGCCCCCCCGGCGGCGCGGCGTCAATGACCGCATGAATACTGGCCTTTTCAACGGGCTCACGAGAAAACGCCGGGCCGCTCCCCAGTTTTCTTGCATCCCCTCGGGGGGCCTGGCCAAGCCAGGGCTGGAGGCGCTCATACAGTAACCGTCGCGCGACGCGCTGCCGGCGCTATACGCCTTGGGAACGGCCCTGCTGCTCATTGGACCGCCCCACCGGTCAGACGAATGCGCGGATCAAGTGCCGCGAGCAGCAGATCCGAGACAAATACTCCCACCACGGTCAGCAGCGCCAGGAACATCAGGAAGGACCCCGCCAGGTACTGGTCCTGGCTTTGCAAGGCGTCGAGCAGCATCGGCCCCTCGGTTTGCAGGGACAACACCACCGAGACAATGGCCGAACCCGATATCACCGCAGGCAGCAGGTTGCCGATGTCGGCGATGAACGGGTTCAGCGCCATGCGCAGCGGGTACTTGATCAGCAGCCGGGTCTGCGGCATGCCCTTGGCACGGGCGGTTACCACGTACTGCTTTTGCAGTTCGTCGAGCAGGTTGGCTCGCAGCCGTCGGATCATGCCGGCCGTGCCAGAGGTGCCAATCACGATGACCGGTATCCACAGATGCGACAGCACCGAAATGAACTTGGGCCAGCTCATCGGCTGCTCCAGGTACTCCGGGTCCATCATGCCGCCGATGGACAGGCCGAACTGCACATTGGCGAAATACATCAGCACCAGCGCGAGCAGAAAATTGGGCGTCGCCAGGCCGAGGTAACCGATGAACGACAGGCCATGGTCGCCCCAGCTGTACTGGTGGGTTGCGGCATAAAAACCAATCGGGAACGACACTGCCCAGGTAAACAGGATGACGGTGAAATTGAGCACGAAAGACAACAACAACCGATCGCCAACCACATCGACAACCGGTAGGTTGTATTCGAACGACCAGCCCCAGTCGCCTTGCAACAGGCCCGAGAAGCCCCGTTCGCCCGGCCAGATGCCGACCCAGGCCGCGTATTGCTCCAGGAAGGGTTTGTCCAGACCGAACTGCTGGCGCAGGAACTGCACCTTCTCCAGTGCCGCCGCATCACCCTGGCTGCGCAACTCCGCGATCTGGTTGGTCAGATAGTCGCCGGGCGGCAACTGGATGATGACAAAGGTGACGAAGCTGATGACCAGCAAGGTCGGGATCATCAGCAGCAATCGCCGCAGCGTATAGCCCAGCACAGTGTCAGTTCCGACGGGCGTCCATGAACCAGAAGGTATCGGGCCGGTAGATGCCCATCAGCGCGCCCGGGTCCCAGTTATATAGACCTTTCTCTGGCACGTTCTTGAGCATGTTGTTGACCACCACCGGCTGCATAACGTTGTTGAGGATACCGATCGACAACTGCTGGTCGGCATGCAGGGCCAGCATCCGGTGCCAGATCTTGCCCCGCTCGTCATGGCTGGCGCTGCGCCATGCATTCCACAGCTTCATCAACTCGATCGCCTCCGGAAAATCGGGCGTCTCGCCGGACTTTCCGGCGGTCTCGAAAAATTGCCCGAACTTGGGCCACTGCAACTGGGCCTGGTCCTTGGGCGCCAGTTCGTCTGGCGCGGTGTCCGCATTGGGTATGCCATTGTCCAATCCCTGCCAGACCGACATCATCGCCTCGCCTGAAAAAACCCGGTTGCGCAACAGGTCGCGCTGCGACGGCTTGCTGAACAGTTTGATGCCGGCATCGCGCCAGTTCTCGCGGATCAGTTCCAGCACGTCCGTCTGCTCGGTGCTTTCGCCAGCCGTCTCGACGATGATCTCCAGCGGCCGGCCGTCGGACAGGCGACGGATGCCGTCGACCCCCCGCTTGAGACCGATCTCGTCCAGCAGCTTGTCGGCGGCCTTGCGGTCGTACTTGGCCCATTGGGTCTGGTATTCCTTCTTGAACAAGGGGCTCTCCGGCACCACCGTGTTGTTGCTCTCAGTAGCCAGTCCAAAGTACAGCACCTGGTTGATCTGCGCGCGGTCGATGGCCATTGAAATGGCGCGGCGGAAACGCACGTCGCGAAACAGCTGACGCCATACCGGATCAGCCACGTTCAGGTTGGGATACAGGGCAATATGCGAGCCCTTGGCCGTGCGCCACAGGTGGGTCTTGAAATTGTTGGTCTTCTCCGCCTTCTTGAGAAAAGTGTAATTGCTGAACTGGATGTCGCGGGCCTGCAGATCGGATTCGCCCGCCCCCGCCTTTGCCGGAATCAGCTTGCCGTCGACCACCGGCATGACCACCCGATCGATATAGGGCAGTTGGCGTCCCGCGTCATCAACTCGATGAAAAAACGGATTGCGCACCGACACAAAGCGATCGGTGGGTGGTTTGGAGGTGTTGATCCAGGGCTGCAAGGTTGGTAGCTTCGGGTTGTCGAACTGGTACATATTGTCTTCGCGGTTGTGAATCGCGGCCCAGCTGCGTTTGCCTGGTTCGGCCTTTTCCGCCTCCACTACCTTGGGTGAATACTTCTTGTGGAACTGCTTGAGATAGTGCGCCGGACGGTAAATCAGCAGCGGTGAGGCAGCAGCCATCAACGGCAGGAAATCCGGGTTGGGCTTGACCCAGGTGTAGCGTACCGTCGTCTTGTCGAGGTATTCGACCTTGGGCGGCTGGCCATCGACGAGCAGCACGGCCGGGGGTCCGGTTGGACTCAGGTCCTTGTCGTTGGCGACGTCTTCCCAGAAATAGCGGAAGTCGTCGCTGGTGAAGGGCTGCCCGTCGGACCATTTGTGGCCCGCACGCAGCTTCATGGTGAAGATCCGATCCTCCTTCGCGTCGATGTTCTGCAGGATGTCCGGCACCAGGGCCAGGTTGCGGTCATAACCGACCAGTCGCGCATAGCCATACACGACCATCATCCGCACGTCGCGGGCACGCCCGATCAGCATGTTCAAGGTACCGCCGTGCTGTCCTGCTTCGAGCGTCTTTCCGTCCATCGCGATCACCAGCGGGTTATCCGGTACCCGATTCTTGACCGGCGGAAGTTTCTTGGCCGCCACGTCGTCGCGCAGCATGGGCGTCTCCACCAGATTGGCCGGTGCAGCCAGGACCATCGATGCCGTCAGAATCAATAGCGTCGAGGCCAGACAGTGCCGGGAAAAACGGCGCGCAACACGCGCACGTCGCGAGTTAAAGATCATGACTTGAGCTCCGAGATGTCGACATCCGCGTGGGCGCGGACAAAATGCTGATTACCGACGTCGATCATGCCAATCCGCTGTGATCCGTCAAGCCGGTACGGCATCGGCCAGGCGCTTGGAATGGAAGCTTTACCTTCCATCAGTGCATTGAAGTCGAGTTTGCGGCTCAGATCCGGGTCTGGCACCGCGGCCAGCAAAGCGCGGGTGTAGGGATGCAGCGGGTTGGCGAACAACTCGTCGAAACGGGCGATCTCGACCAGCCGACCGGCGCACATCACGGCAATGCGGTCGGCGATGTAATGCACCACCGCCAGGTTGTGCGAGATGAACAGAAAAGTCAGGTTGCGGGCTTGGCCCAGGTCCAGCAGCAGATTGAGCACCTGTGCCTGCACCGACACATCCAGTGCCGACACCGGTTCGTCGCAGATCAGCAAATCCGGGCTCAGCGCCAGCGCCCGCGCGATGCCGATCCGCTGACGCTGGCCACCCGAGAAGCTGTGCGGATACCGCCGCAGATGCCGCACGTCCAGTCCCACCAGACCGATCAGTTCCTTGACCCGCTCGAACCGTTCGTCAGCGTCACCGATGCCATGAATCACCAGCGGCTCGCTGACGATGTCGAACACCGTCATGCGTGGATTGAGAGAACCGAACGGGTCCTGGAATACAAACGCCACCCGGCGCCGGTATTCGAGCAGTTCGGCGCCTTCGAGCTTGAGCACGTCGCGCGCCTGGCCGCGGTCGTTGAAGATGATCTCGCCGCTGTCGGGCATGGCCGCGCGCAGGATCATCTTGGCGGTGGTGGTCTTGCCACAGCCCGATTCGCCGACCAGCCCCAGGCATTCGCCGGGCGCAACGTCAAAGCTGACATCGTCGACCGCGATCGTCTCGACGGCGGGCTTGTTGCCGAACAGCGAGGTCCTGCGGCTGGTAAAGCGCTTGCTCAGGTGGCGCACCGACAGCATTGGCGCCAGCGTGTTGACCGTCTCCGGCGGATGCTGGTGCGGCTTGGCGATATGGCCGGCCGTCACCTGGATCTCGCGGATCGGCGTCAGCCGCTCACCCGGCTCCATGTTGAATCGCGGCACGGCGCGCAACAGCGCTTTCAGGTAGGGGTGTCGGGGGTCACGGAACACGTCTTGCAGCGTACCGGACTCCATCACTTTGCCATGGTAGAGCACCACGACCTCGTCGGCCATGTTGGCGACGATTCCCAGGTCATGGGTGATCATCATCATCGACATGTCCAGGTCGCGCTGCAACTGCTTGATCAGTTGCAGAATTTGGGCCTGGATCGTCACGTCCAGCGCCGTGGTCGGCTCGTCGGCTATCAACAGCGCCGGCCGGCACACCAGTGCCATCGCAATCATCGCGCGCTGGCGCAAACCACCAGACAACTCGAACGGATAGGTGTGTTCTGCCCGCACCGGATCGGGGAAACCGACCAGGCGGAGCATCTCGACCACTGCAGCATGGCGCTCCGATTTGCCGATGCCGCTCTGGTGCAGCGCCAGCGCCTCGCCGATCTGGTTACCGATGGTATGCAGTGGCGACAACGCCGTCATCGGCTCCTGGAAGATGATGGAAATGCGCCCGCCGCGGATGGCACGCATCTGCTCGCTGGCAATATCCAGCCGGGCAATGTCGATCATCTGTTCGGGCGAGCGTGGATCGCGCAATTCGATCGAGCCCTGCACAATCCGCGCCACGCGCGGCAATATGCCCATGATGGCCTGCGCCACGATCGATTTGCCCGACCCGGACTCGCCGACCAATGCCATCGTGCCACCCGCCGGAATACGAAACGACACGCCGTCGACCGCCTTTACCTGGCCGGCGTCGACGTCGAGATAGACCTTCAGGTCCCTGACAGTTAATACGTTAGACATGTCCAGTTGTGTGTGACACCCGTTGCCCCTGACCCACCTGAGCTTGCGACCACCAGCCAACGATTCCGAATGCCGTATCGTCAAGCCCCTCGGGCGCCCGCACCCGCGACAGTCCGGGCAGAGTATAGAAGATGGGTTTTGGTCAACACCCCGGTATTTATACCCGGTCGGCCGCGAAAACAACAATCACCGCGCTTGCGCCTGAAGGGTTGGAAACAGCGCATCTGCGCTGCGCCAGACCACGCCAGACCGCGCACCGGTGCGCTCGAACAACCGGGCCAGAAAGGTCCAGCAGGCCTCATCGTGCACCAGATGGTGGCTCAGCCAACCGGTCGCTTCGCCCCTGTCGGCGCGACCCTCGCGGCGTGCCTGCAGGTGGGCGACGGCCGATTGCAGCGCAAGCGCTTCGCCGACGAAGCCGCGGGTGCCGCGCCAGTCGATCAAGTCCACATGGGTGTTGACCTGCACCACATCTGGCACCATCGAGGCGGGGCCTCGGGCGCCAAACCGGCTTAGTCCGCAATAGCCGGCGAGCGCGAGTTGCCCCAGTAGCTTGCCCGAACTCACCCGGTTCCAGGGCGGCACCAGCACCGCGAGGGCACCCGGTCCCTGCAACTGGGATCGGCCCCGGCGCAACCGCACCATCGCGTCGGCCACCGGCTCCAACGCGGGGAATTCAGTCTTCTTCTGGCCCGCCGCCGCGCGGTTACGGTGGTCGACGCCATGCTGCAGGATGCTCACCAGTCCGCCGCCCATGGCCAGGACTTCCGGCTGCACACCCTCGGGTATCAGCGCCAATGCCAGCGGCGCCTGCGCCGATCGCGCCAAGGCAACCAGGCGCGTCAGCGCCGCATCACCGCGACACGCATCGTCGTCGCGCCACCAGAAGTCGACTACCCAGCCACTGTCGCTCCAGCGCGCAATCTCGTCGAAAAAACCGTTCCAATGTGCGTTCATGAATGTTGTCTCAGGTCGGCGTTGCTGCCAGCATGCGCTGGACAAGTTGCGCACTGGTTTGGGCACCGTCCATCCGGACCAGGCCGGGCAAGACGGCCTCGCGCGCTGCGGCGCTATCGACTGCCTGTGCAAGAGCCCGGGGAGTCAGATCCGCCTCCTGCAGCAGGTCGATCCATCCACGTGCGGCCAACAGCTGGGCACGCAGGCTCTGTTCGCTCTCCGAACCGCCGGCAAACGGCACCATCACCGAACGCGCTCCGCTCTGCAATGTTTCCAGCACCGTGTTGTACCCGGCCTGACTGACCGAGACATGGCAGCGCCGCAGCAAGCTGCGGAAATCGGCGCGGTTGCGCTCCACCAGTATGCCCGCGCCATTGACTGCGCTTGCAAGCGCCCCCAGGGCGGCGAACCCGGCATCGTCGATGCCCGCACCGACCAGTAACCGCCAGCGCCGCTGGGCCAGGCGCGACAACGGGCGCGCACGGATGGCTGCCTCGAGCAGCGGCCGACCTACTGCTCCACCACCAGCCGATACAAGCACTTCCTCATCGCCGGCCGCTTGCTTTTTAGGATCATCGTCGATGCGCAACGGCGGCTCGACCACATAGCCGGTGTAGTGCAGCCGGGCACCGAGCTCCCGCACATAGGCAAACGTGCGTTCGAACGGCACCAGGGATGCGTCCCCATGCACCAGCACGTGGTCGAAGTACTGTTCAAACAGCGCCAGCATGCGCTGCTGGCGCTGCAGGTCGCTCTGGTTGCCACCCAGTACATCGCGCACCGACGACACAACCAGCGGCGGATGCGGAGCGGCGCGCGCCGCATCCAGTAGCGGCAACAACTCGAAACGCATCTGGCGACGTCCGAAAGGAAACTGCTCCACCAGCAACAACTGTGGATCGGTCTCACGCCATACCGTCAACAGGCGCTCGCGTCGGGCCTCCCGGAACGCGTCATCGACGGGCCGGCCTTGCGCGTCGACCAGCGACCTGAAAGTCAGGTCCGCGGCTGCTACCGGTGGCAGCTGCACCCAGCGTGCGGCGTTGACCGACAGGCCCGGCACCGGCAGGCCACCGCTGACCAGCGTAACGGCCAGGCCGGCACGTGTCATCGCGTCGGCCAGCAGCACCGCCCGTTTCAGATGGCCGGTGCCCAGCAGGTGCTGTACGTACACCAGGACACGGGGTGCGGTCACAGCACCGCCCGGGCATCACTGCCGGATTCGAGCGCCGCATTGAGCTGGCGCACAAACGGCATGCCGCCGGCATCGAGTCCGAACAACTGCAACGCGGTCCAGTCCAGGCGAGCCGGCGGTTTGCCCAGCATGTTCCAGCCGGTGGCCATGGCGAAGATCACCCGCATCACGCCACGATGGGTAACGGCCAGGGTCGGTTGGCCGTTGGCCGCCACTTGCGCCAGCCAAGGGCGGACGCGCTGCCATACCTGGCGCGGACTCTCGCCATCGGGCGCCATGAAATCCCAACCACGGGCCTCGTTCTGCGCCATCGCATCACCCAGTTCAGCGCGCAGGTCGGCCAGCCGGCGCCCCTCCCACTGGCCCCACGCCATCTCGATCAGTCGCGCTTCGATAGACACCGGGGACAAGCGCAGTTGCGCGGCGGTCTGGGTACAGCGAGCCAGCGGACTCGACCACACCTGCATACCGGCACAGGCCGGCGGCAGGGATCGGGCCGCCAGATACGCCCGGCCCGCCTCAGACAAAGCCACATCGGTACGGCCCTGCACCCGCTTGTCGCGGCTCCAGCTGGTTTCGCCATGGCGCAGCAGGCCCAGTTGAACACTCATGGGTTGGCTGCCGCCCGCGTGTACCCGCGGGCCGGGCTCTCCCATCCGGCCAACAAGCGACGCAGGGTGACGGCCGCGTGCGCCAGGCTGCGCTGGTGTTGGACGAAATCCGCAGCAGCCAGCCCCATGGCGCTGCGACGGGGAATATCGGACAACAAGGCCCGGGCGCAGTCGGCCAGCAACTGCGCGTCGATCGCGCCTGCCAACAGGCCGGTCTCACCGTCGACCACCACATCCGGTACACCGCGCGTGGCACAGGACACCACCGGACATCCCGCTGCCTGCGCCTCCAGCATCGCCATGCCATAAGCCTCATTGACGGCCGGCCAGATGCACAGATCAGCGGCCGCGTACAACGCCGCCATGGCGCGCGCGCCACGCGCGCCCAGAAAATGCACCCGTCCGGGGGCGGCTTGCGCCAACAGCGCTTCGACCTGCACGCGCGCAGCGCCATCACCGGCCACCAGAAGCTGCCACGGAAGATCGGACAACAGGGCCAGCGACTGCGCTAGCACGCCGTAGGACGCCAACTTGTCGCCCGGACGCATCATGGCGGCCACCAGCATCCACGGCTGGTCCGGCGGCAGATCACAGCCCGCCTGCAGGCGCCGGCGCACCAACGACCGTTTGCGCGCTGCACGCTGGTAGGGCGCGGGATCCAGGAATGGCGGCAGGCGTTCGATACGGGTCCGCGTTGGCGCCGCCAATCGCAATCCGGCCACGTCATGGGCGGTTGGGCACAGCAGCAGGTCGGCCACTTGAATCGCGTCATGCACGGCGGCCTGCCCTTGCGCCCATGCACCCGACAGGCGTTTGGGCGCATGCGACGCCTCCGCCACCACATAGGGAACGCCCAACGCCCGGCTCACCGCGGGGCCCAGCCAGTCCGGTGCCTTGTAGTACAGGTGGTAGGTGAACCAGAGGTCGGGGCGCTGGCCGGGGGCGTCATCGCGCCAGCGCGTGATCAATCCCCGGGCAATGTCGCGTCCTTGCTGGCGTATGTGTTCCTGGCGGGCGGGGTCTCCGGCGCCGTCGAAACTACGAAAGTCCGAAACCAGCTGGACCACATGACCGGCCAGGCGCAACGCGTCCATCAGCAGGCGCGCCACGCGCCGGTCGCCGGATGCGGTCCCATGGGTCGGCGCCTTCAGCGGCGCGTAGAAGGCGATGCGCATGCGCCATTGTAGGAGCCGGCAATGGCGCCCCGGGGCAAAAGTGCGGCCCGTACAATCCGCGGCTTTGGTCCCGCTCACGCCCATTGCGACCGGACCACTTCGCCAGCGCGACTCTGGCCTCGCAACACCCATCGATCCCATGTGCGGAATCTTTCTTGCTCTCGAGCGGTCGCGGCCGGTAGACCGCGCACGTGCCGAGGCGGCGACCGCGCAATTGCAGCACAGGGGTCCGGACGGCCACGGGCACACCCTGTTCGACTGGGCGGTCGCGTCGCCCGATGGACCTGCACGCGTACACGGATTCGTCGGCCACACGCGGCTGTCCATCCTGGATCCGACCGCGCGCTCCGACCAGCCGTTTGTGCGTGACGGCCTGACCCTGGCCTACAACGGCGAAATCTACAATTTCCGCGAACTGCGCGCCGACCTGGCTCGCGCCGGTGCCCGATTCGACACGGACGGCGACACCGAAGTCCTGCTCAGCCTGCTCGCGCACGAGGGCGTGCAGGGTTTGAACAACGCCAATGGCATGTGGGCGCTGTGTTTGCTCGACGAGCGGCAGCAACGCCTGACCGCTGTGCGTGATCGCTACGGCAAGAAGCCACTGTTCTATTACCAGGACGCACAGACGCTGTGCATGGCCTCCGAAATCGGCGCATTACTGTTCTACCTCAGCTGGCGACCCGGCATTGTGGCAACCGACTTGGACAGTTACCTGCGCGATGGCTGGGCGTTTCCGCATGCCGACGGCGCCACCCATCTGCAGGGCATCCGCCAGGTGCGCGCCGGTTGTGCGATGGAGCTGGACCTGGCCAGCTGGAGCCGCAGCGAACAGCCCTACTTTGATCTGGCAGGGCATGTACAAACCGGCCAGCGCGATCCTGCGCTGCTGCCGCAGCTGGTGGCTGACGCAGTGCGCGCCCGCCTGGTGGCGGACCGTCGGGTAGGCTTGCTGCTGTCCGGTGGCGTCGACAGCTCGCTGATTCTGTCGGTACTGGCCGACCAGGGACTGACCGAGCAGGTGACCTGTTTCACCGGCGATGCCGGCAAGAGCGACGATGCGGGCTTTGCCCGGGCCTGCATCGAACAACTCGGCCTGCGCAGCGTCAACCTGCCACTGGACTACGGCAGCACCAGCATGGACAGCTTCCTGCAGGTCTGCCGGCACCAGGAAAAGCCATTTCCATTCATCGGCAATGCATTGGCGATGCCACAGTTGTATGCCCATATCGCCAGCCATGACGTGCCGGTGGTGCTGGACGGCACCGGCGGCGACGAGGTGTTTGCCGGCTACTGGGAACGTTACCTGCGGTTTGCCGCCCATGACGCGTTGCTAGCCGATGACCGGGCCTGGATTGCCCAGGTTCTTGCTGACAATGCAGACAACCCGCGGGTGCTGGCGATCGTCCAGGCCGCGCTGGCGGCTGGAGCCACCGGCCATCCTGTATCGGCACGCAGCAGTGGCCTGACCCGCAACAGCGACGACCCGCCGGGCCTGGACGCCTTCGTGCAGCCGGGTGTGCGCGACGCGCCCCAGCGCGACCCTCTGGTTGATTTCCACGGCAGTCTTCCCCACGCGCTGGTGCTCGACGCCGGCCAAGGGAGGCTGCATGAATGGTTATGGCAAAACGACCGCAACGCCATGATGTCGGGCATCGAAAATCGCAGTCCCTTGCTGGACTATCGACTGGCTCCGTACATGGGCAGCGGCTACCGCGCATGCTTCGTCGGCGCGTGGAACAAGCATGCCTTGCGCGGCGTGTTCCCGGTGCCGCTGCCGACACAGTGGCGGCGCGACAAGCAGGGTTTTCGCTGGGTCTACCACCGCTTCCTGCGCAACAATCGCGACCAGATATTGCAGTTGATCGCGGCCTCCAACGTGTTGCGCGAGCGGGTCTGCGTGACGCGCCTGCTGGATGCCGCCAGGCGCGACCCGCAGTACCTGGGCAGCAGCCTGCTGCACCGGATGTTGTGCATCGCCGGCCTGGAGCATACCGGCAAGATCGCTGGCATTGCCAGCGATCCCTAACCGCCTTGGCAGCGCCGCCGCGCGATCCGGTCTGCCTTGCGCGGCCAGGTTGGCTGGCCGATCAACCGGGCAGACCGAAGCGGACCGCCAGCCGATCCAGATTGCTCTGCAAGCCAAACTCCGCCGTGACCCGATCACGTCCCGCCTCACCCAGCATGCGTCGGCGCGCGGGATCGCGCATCAGCAGCTGCAGTGCTTGTGCCAACGCCTGTGGGTCCTGCGGCGATACCAGTACCCCGGTCACGCCGTCGATGATCAATTCATGGATCGCTGATACATCCGTGGCGACGCAGGCAATCGCCTGGCTCTGCGCCTCCATCAGCACATTGGGCAGCCCATCGCGATCACCGTCCTGCGCAATCCTGCTGGCCAGTGCGAACAGGTCAGCAGATCGGTACAGGTCCAGTAGCTGGCCCTGCGCCATGGCGCCGCACCATTGAATACGGTCGGTCAATCCAAGTTGCTGCGCCTGCCGCGCCAGGGACTTGCCGAGCGGACCACCGCCAACGTGGACCAGCCGCCAATGCAGATCGGCTGGCAAGCGCGCCAGGGCGTCAAGCAGGACGTCGGTGCCCTTTTTCTCGACCAGGCGTCCAACCGACAACAACATGATCGGATCACCGGCGGCGCTGCCATCGCGGAAAGTTCTGGCGCCGGACGGAGGCGCGAATCGACTCAGGTCCAGACCGTGGTAGACCAGATCAACACGCCCCGGCGGTGCCAGGCTGGCCAGATAGTTGCGATTGGTCGCGGTACACGTCACCAGCCAGTCGCACGATGCAAGCTTTTCGCGCAATTCCCACTCTGGCGACGTCCAGATGTCCTTGGCATGGGCCGAGCCCGACCATGGCAGCCCGCAGACCGTGGCACAGTAGCGCACCACCGATGCCGGCGTATGCAGGAAGTGGGCGTGCAGTCGCACCACGTCGCCCGGCAATTCGGCCGCCAGCACCAGCGCCTGCCCGAAACGCCGCGCCCGGTTGGCGCTGCGGTCGCGCCAAAAATCCTGCATCCATTGCCGCCATGCAAATGCGTATCCAGGCTTGCGGCGCACGTGCCACCAGGCTCGCAGCACCCGCATCGGATCGTCGTGCAGGTATTCGGGCAGATACAACAGGGGCGCACGGATGCTGGCATGGATCGGGTGCACCTGCCTGTCCGTCGGCAGGCGCAGCGACGCGATCAGGATCGACAGGCCGCGTTGCTCCAGTGCGGCGATCTCCTGCGCAACAAAGGTCTCCGACAGCCTCGGATACCCCTTGAGGACAAACGCGACCCGGCCCGGCCGATCCGTAGCAACCGCAGGTTCAGCCAATACGCGCGATCATCGCTTCGGATGCCTCGTCGTCACCCTTTTGAATCCAGGGCGCCACCAGCTTGGCCACGTTCGGCAGGCCCTCGAATAGACCAGGCACCACGGCCATCGACGGCAAAGGCTGACGCGGCAATGCGCGCAAGGCGTCGGCCATCACCTTCGGGTCCCGCGCCCCATCTTCGAGCAACATGCTGACCAACCCCAGTTTGGCGGCGCTCGAGGCCCGGATGTACTGCTCCAGCCGCGGCTTGGTGCGCGGAATGATGAGCGCACGCTTGTCCAGCGACAGCACCTCGCAGAAGGTGTTGTAGCCGCCCATCGCCACCACGCCGCTGGCGCCGGCGACCAGCGCTTCGAGGTTGTTGTGGAAAGTGATCGCGTCCACGCGCTTCAGGCGCGACGCACGGTTCATGAATTCGGTCTGCCGCTCGGGTGGCATGAACGGGCCCAGCACCATGAGGGCGGGGTACGGCAGTAGCGGGTCATGTTCATACGCTCGCAGCACCCAGTCGATCAGTTCCTCGCCGTCGCCACCACCCCCGGTGGTGACCAGGATGTACGGCTTCTTGGTGATGTCAGGCAGCCGCGGCGGCGCTCCGCCGGTGGACACCTCGCGCGCGAGGTAACCGGTATAGGTGATCTTTTTTCGAACACTGGCGGGCAACGCAATGCCCTCCAGCGGCTCGCAGATCTGCGGCAGGCCGTAGATCCAGATCTCGTCGTACAGGTCGCGCAGCGCCGGCAGCACCTTCTTGCGCTGCCACTCGGGGGCCAGCAGCTTGGGTTCGTCCATGACATCGCGCAAGCCCATGACGAGGCGGGTGCCGCGCTGTTTGAGCATCTGCAGCGTCTCCAGCACCTCACCGCGCAAACCCAGGGGCTCCTTGTCGACGATGAAGATGTCCGGATCAAACGCCTCGGCGGTGTGGCGGATGATGGAGCCACGCATTTGCAGCATCTGCTCGACATCAATATGCAGGTTCAATGGCGTGTACTCGCCGTTGCGCAATTTCACCACACCCGGCACGCGCACGAAATCGACCCGCGAGCGGAAATCGAAGCTGCCAATGATGGGTGAGCCGGACAGGATCAGCACGGACAAATGCTTGAAACGGTCGACCAGCGCATGGGCAATCGTCCGGCAGCGACGCAGATGCCCCAAGCCGAAGGTGTCATGGCTGTAGATAAGGATGCGGGTGTCTTTTCGGTCTCGCTTCATCGTGCTCTCCGTTCGAGTCGTGTCGCTTCGGTTCTTATAGTGTTGTGTACCGCCGTGCCCGCTCTGCAAGCGAACACAAATTATAGGTGTGCCAATATCGCCAACAGGAGCCGGACGCGGGCCAGGCCCACGATGTGATGGTCTGGGCCCCTGAGTTGCGGGGGTCTGGTGCCCAAACCGCGCTAGCATCGGGTCATGTTGACCTTGACGGTTGTCGTGACCCGCCCCTGGCCCATGGCCCGGCTGGGCCGGCCGGCGCCCTAGCCCGAACGTGCCGACAACGCAGCTTACATCGCCAGCGTGGGCATCCTGGCTCGATGCGGCTCGAGTGCGACGCGCCCGGCTCTATGCGGGGTTGGTGCTGTTCGGATTTGTCAGCACCCATCTGATGAACCATGCACTCGGACTGGTTTCGCTGCAGGCCATGGAGGCGGGCCGATGGCTGTTTATTGCAATCTGGCGCAATCCGGTTGGCTCGACACTTCTGTTTGGCGCCTTGCTGGTTCACTTGCTGCTGGCCTTCTGGTCCATTTTCTTGCGACGCCATCTGCGCATGCCTTTGTGGCAGGCTGTCCAGTTGGTATTGGGGCTGCTGGTTCCGACGGTCCTGGTGCACCATACCGTCTTTACCCGCGGCGCCTGGAGCGCCTTCGGCTACCAGGATTCTTACGCGATGCTGGTACTGCTGTACTGGCAAATACGCCCGGATCTGGGGCTGTGGCAAAGCACACTGTTGCTGGTGGCCTGGGCCCACGGCTGCATGGGAGTCCACTTCTGGCTGCGGATGCGGCCGTGGTACCCACGGGCTGCAATGGTGCTGTACACCGCTGCCGTTTTGCTGCCATTCATGGCGCTCCTGGGTTTCGCCCAGGCCGGTCGGTACGTTTCGGGCCTGGCCAATGATCCGCAATGGCTGCGCCAGTTGCTGGAAGACGCGCAGATACCGGACGCGGCCGCACTGGCCGCCTTGACGCAGTCCCGAGACACCCTCTGGCTGATACTGGGAACCCTGCTGTGCCTGACGTTCGCAGCGCGTGCATTGCGCCAGTGGCATGAATCCGGCCGTTCGATTCGTATCTACTATCCGAATGCCCAGGTGGTGTCGGTACCGCGGGGATTCACCGTTCTGGAGGCGAGTCGCCAGGCAGGCATAGCGCATGCCTCTGTGTGCGGCGGACGGGGACGATGCTCCACCTGCCGGGTGCGGGTACAAGCAACGCCCGGCAGCCTGCCAGCTCCCAGCGAGGCTGAGACCCGCGTGTTGGCGCGGGTTGGCGCCAGTGCCAATGTCCGGCTCGCCTGCCAGTTGCGGCCGAGCCAGGACCTGCGGGTGACGCCACTGATCCCGCCCAGTGTGCCACCGGCCCTGTCACTGACACAGGGCCAGGTGATGGCAGGCGAGGAACGCGAGGTCTGCGTACTTTTCGCCGATCTGCGCGGCTTCACCAGTTTGTCCGAGCGCCGCCTGCCGTATGACGTCGTATTTCTGCTGAACCGGTATTTCGAAGCCGTCGGCGATGCGATCGACCAGGCTGGTGGTGTGGCAAACCAGTTCACCGGCGATGGGGTCATGGCCCTGTTCGGCCTCTCGGGTGGTATTGAACAAGGTGCGCGGCAGGCGCTGCAGGCAGCGCGGGCCATGCAAAAGGCGATGGCGCGCCTGAGCGCGGACCTGCATGAGGAACTGGCCAGCCCCTTGCAACTGGGCATCGGCATCCATTGCGGGCCGACGGTGGTCGGACACATGGGGCGCGGGGTGGCAACCTACCTCACGGCCGTGGGCGATACCGTCAACACCGCGAGCCGCCTGCAGGACCAGACCAAGCAGTTCCAGTGCCAGCTGATCGTGTCCGCGCCGATGGCGCATCGCGCTGGACTGGATGTGTCAGGCTTCCGGCATGAGCAAGTCAGCGTCCGCAACCGGGCGGAGGCGATCGACATCGTCATCATCCCCACGGTCGACGACTTGTAATCGCTGGTCCAATGTATCGGTGCCAGCTGCCCCGATGCCGCGAGAACCACCGGAAGCCCGGTTGGCGCTAACCCGAAAACTGCCAGCCTATTGCATCAGAACGGCCCGTCGCGCCTTGTAGGCCGGCAAGGCGGCGAGCATGGCGGCGCGACCCGCTTCGATCGAACGGCGCCGCGCAGAGAAATCTGCACTGCCGACACCGGCCAGAACCGGCTGCACGACCACGTCCGCATGGCGCAACTCCAGGGCGTTGATGCTCTTGCCCATGATGGCAAAGGTCTGCATCAACACCTGCAACACCCCCTCGGGGGCATTGTTGTCCGGCGCATTCGAGATATCCACCGCGATCACCAGGTCCGCGCCCATTTGGCGTGCATACCGCGCTGGAACCGGTGCCACCAGGCCACCATCGACATACTCTCGGCCCGCGATGCGCACCGGCTGAAACAGCGACGGCACCGCACTGGACGCGCGAACCGCCAGTCCAGTGTCGCCGCGGCGAAACAGGATGCCTTTGCCAGAGTGCAAGTCGGTAGCGACAATACCCAGTGCGATGCCCATCGACTCGATCGTCCGCCCGCCGACCTGGCTATTGACGTAACGTGCGATCGCGTCGCCCCGCAGCAAGCCTCGGCCAAATAGCGGAAGTGTCCAATCGGTCAGGCTGGCCTCTTCCATGCTTTCGGCAATTTGCTGCAATTGCGCACCATTGCGTCCACTGGCGTATATTGCCGCAACCACGCTGCCGGCAGACGTGCCGACAACAAAGTCCGGACGAATACCCGATTCCTCCAGCACCTGGATCACGCCGACATGGGCAAACCCGCGTGCGGCGCCTCCACCCAGCGCCAATCCAATCCGGGGCGCAGGCTTGACCACCGCAATTGCCGCTGGCGGCTGCACGACAGGATTGACCGGTGGTGCGGTGGATGCACATGCCACCAACACCAACAGCAGGCTGGCGGACAGCCATCGCGCCCAGCAAAACACCGCGCGGCCAGGAGTCGCTCGATCGCAACCGGTTGCAGGGGCCTGGCCAGCTGCGACGCGCTGGCGATTTGACGTTGTCGTCTTCGTATCTGTTCTCGATTTCACAAAATGTTATTGCGAATGATTCGCGTTTGGTTTATCATTTGCCCGCATCATCAATCAATGGCCACCCCCATGTACAACCACCCCATCAACCATCCCCTCAAGTTCGCCCTCGCCGCCGGCTTTCTTGCCACCGCAACCCTGGTTCACGCGCAAACCGGTGAACTCAATATCTATTCCGCGCGCCACTATCCGACGGACGAAGCCCTGTACAGCGACTTCACCAGGTCCAGTGGCATCAAGATCAACCGGGTGGACTCCGACGACGCCGGTATTCTCGCGCGCCTGAAAGCGGAGGGCACGGCGTCCGCAGCGGACGTCATTTTGCTGGTAGACGCATCACGCCTGTGGCGCGGCGAATCCGACGGCTTGTTTCAGAGCATCCGGTCCCCCGTGCTGGAACAGGCCATTCCTTTGCAACTGCGCGGCAAGCCAGACGCCGCAGGCAATACCGCGTGGTTTGGATTATCCACCCGTGCCCGGGTCATCGTGTATGACAAGGCCAAGGTTCAGCAGGCGGACATCGACACCTATGAAAAACTGGCCGATTCGAAACACAGGGGCAGATTGTGCATCCGGTCGGGTTCGCATCCCTACAACCTGTCGTTGTTCGGCGCGGTGACGGAGCACCTGGGCGAGCAGAAAGCCGAGCAATGGTTGCGCGGCGTGGTCGCCAATCTCGCCCGTTCGCCGAAGGGCGGGGACACCGATCAGATCCGAGGCGTCGCCTCGGGCGAATGCGCCATCGCGGTCACCAATTCCTACTACCTTGCCCGCATCATGCGTTCGGACAAACCGGAAGACAAGGCCGTCGCTGAACGGGTTGGCGTTGTGTTTCCAAACCAGTCGAGCTGGGGTACACATGTGAACATCGCAGGCGGCGCCGTGGCCCGCAATGCGAAGAACCCGGCTAATGCAGTGAAGTTCCTGGAATACCTGGCCAGCACGTCCGCGCAGAACCATTTTGCCAACGGAAACAATGAATGGCCCGCAGCGAAGGGTGTGGAGATCAGCAACCCCGCGCTCCAGGCCATGACTGGCGGTTCGTTCAAGAGCGAGACCGTTCCGATCAGCCAGATCGGCATGAATCAGGTCAAGGTCCAACAGATGCTGGATCGGGTCGGATTTAAATAGAACCGGCCGCAGAGCACACTACCGGGCCGTGCAGGCGGGCCGAGGCCACGCCGATTCTCGCGCGCCAGCGTCAAATCCGACGCCTTCGATTAGACTAGTCCGCATCATGCGGATGCTGCGCTGGATTCTTATCTCGGTCGTGCTGGTGGTGCTGGCGGTCGTCGGGTTTGGGCGGGCAGGATTTCTCGCGGGTAGTGCGCCAAAGGCCCTTGGCGTGCAGGACGGCCGGCTCGTTGCGCCTTCGACAACGCCGAACAGCGTCTCCAGCCAGGCGGACCTGTATCCGGACCACCCGCAAAGGGATTATGCGCGGGTCGCGCCGCTGCGCTATGCCGGCAATGGAGCAGCGGCTATGGCAAAACTGGCTGCTGTACTGCGCCAGACGGACGGTGCGACCATCGTCACCGAACGGCCGGACTACATACAGGTACGGTTCGAAACAGCCTTGTTGCGGTTCAATGACGACGCAGAATTCTGGCTCGACAGCGCACCCGGCTTGATTCAGGTTCGCTCGGCCAGCCGGATCGGTCAAAGTGACCTTGGCGTCAATCGCCAACGCATTGAATCGATCCGCAACCGATTCGCGCAATAGCGACTGCTCCGTTACCACCACGCCCGTCAACCAGCGGCCAGTGAGGCCGCGCGATCTTCTGCCGCTGAAGCTTGCGCGCCTAACCGACAGCAGCTTCTTCCGGCTTCGCCTTGCCCTCCTTCTTGGGCACCGGCACGATGTCGAGCAAGACCTCGCCCTGATCGTCCAGGTCCACCGTCAGGCGGCCGCCTTCGGTCAGGCGCCCAAACAGCAACTCGTCCGCCAGTGCACGGCGGATCGTATCCTGGATCAGGCGCTGCATCGGGCGGGCACCCATCAACGGGTCGAAGCCCTTCTTGGCCAGATGCTTACGCAACTGGTCTGAGAACGTGACTTCGACCTTCTTCTCGGCCAATTGTGTTTCGAGCTGCAACAGGAATTTGTCGACCACCCGCAGGATGACGTTTTCGTCCAGCGCCTTGAAGCTGACGGTCGCATCCAACCGGTTGCGGAACTCGGGTGTGAACAGGCGTTTGATGTCCGCCAGCTCGTCGCCCACTTCATGCTTGTTGGTGAAGCCGATCACCGCCTTGTTCATCGCCTCGGCACCCGCATTGGTCGTCATGATGATGATGACATTGCGAAAGTCCGCCTTGCGCCCGTTGTTGTCGGTCAAGGTGCCGTGGTCCATGACCTGCAGCAGCACATTGAATATATCCGGATGCGCCTTTTCGATCTCATCGAGCAGCAGCACGCAATGCGGCTTCTTGGTCACCGCCTCGGTCAGCAGGCCGCCCTGGTCGAAACCGACATAACCCGGCGGCGCGCCGATCAGCCGGCTCACGGCATGACGCTCCATGTATTCGCTCATGTCGAAACGGATCAGGTCGATGCCCATGATGTAGGCCAATTGCTTGGCGGCCTCGGTCTTGCCAACGCCAGTAGGGCCGCTGAACAGGAACGAGCCGATCGGTTTGTCGCCCCGACCCAGACCGGAACGCGCCATCTTGACCGCGGACGCAAGCACGTCGAGCGCCTTGTCCTGTCCAAACACGACGCTTTTGAGATCGCGCTCAAGCGTCTTGAGCTTGCCGCGGTCGTCGTTCGAGACGTTGGCCGGCGGAATGCGCGCGATCTTGGCCACGATGTCCTCGACCTCGGTTTTGGTGATCGTCTTCTTGCGCTTGGATACCGGCAAGATGCGCTGCGCTGCACCCGCCTCGTCGATGACATCAATGGCCTTGTCCGGCAGATGTCGGTCGTTGATGTACTTGGCGCTGAGTTCGGCAGCCGCTTGCAATGCCGCAACCGCGTACTTGACGTTGTGGTGCTCCTCAAAGCGGGACTTGAGGCCCTTGAGTATCTCCACCGTCTGTTCGATCGTCGGCTCCACCACGTCAACCTTCTGGAAACGGCGCGACAAGGCCGCATCCTTCTCGAAGATACCGCGGTACTCGGTGAAGGTGGTTGCCCCAATGCACTTGAGCGCGCCCGAGCTCAAGCCCGGCTTGAGCAGATTGGACGCGTCCAGCGTGCCGCCCGACGCCGCACCGGCACCGATCAAGGTGTGGATTTCATCGATGAACAAAATGCCGTTCGGCTTGTCCTTGAGCGACTTGAGTACACCCTTGAGCCGCTGCTCAAAGTCGCCCCGGTACTTGGTTCCTGCCAGCAACGCACCCATATCCAGCGAATAAACCACAGACTCGGCCAGGATCTCCGGTACTTCCTTTTGCGTGATGCGCCAGGCCAGCCCCTCGGCGATTGCCGTTTTGCCGACGCCGGCCTCGCCCACGAGCAACGGATTGTTCTTGCGCCTGCGGCACAAGATCTGGATGACACGCTCGACCTCGTACTCGCGCCCGATCAGCGGGTCGATCTTGCCTTCCTTTGCCAATTGGTTCAAGTTCTGGGTGTACTGCTCCAGCGGTGATTGCTTTTCGGATTTTTCGCCGCCTTCCTCCGACTCGGCCTGACTTTCGCCCGACTTGGTAGGCTCTGGTGGATCGGTCTTCTTGATGCCGTGCGCGATGAAGTTGACCACATCCAACCGGGTCACGCCCTGCTGGTGCAGGTAATACACCGCATGTGAATCCTTTTCGCCAAAAATAGCGACCAGCACATTGGCACCGGTCACTTCCTTCTTGCCGCTGCCGGTGGACTGCACATGCATGATCGCGCGCTGGATGACGCGCTGGAACCCAAGCGTGGGCTGGGTGTCGACATCATCGGATCCGGCCACCTGGGGCGTGTTGTCCTTGATAAAGGTCGATAGCGACTTGCGCAGGTCGTCGATATTGGCCGAGCAGGCGCGCAGTACTTCGGCCGCGCTCGGGTTGTCGAGCAATGCCAGCAGCAGGTGCTCGACCGTGATGAATTCGTGGCGTTGCTGGCGCGCCTCGACAAACGCCATATGCAGGCTCACTTCCAGTTCCTGGGCAATCATGTGCTTTCCTTCTGCCTTGCGTTGATACTTTACTTTAATCCGAATTGAATGCCCTGCCCGGCCGCTGCAAAAATCTTACAAATCGACCGGTTCACTGACGCATTGCAAAGGGTGTCCGGCCTTGTGCGCAGCATCCAGAACCTGATCGACCTTGGTCGCCGCTACATCCTTTGAATACACACCGCAAACACCACGTCCTTCCAGGTGGATCTTCAGCATGATCTGGGTCGCGGCCTCGAGGTCTTTGCTGAAAAACTCCTGGATCACGACGACCACGAACTCCATCGGCGTGTAGTCGTCGTTGAGCATCACCACCTGGTACATCTGTGGTGGTTTGACCTTCTGCGTCTTGCGTTCGACGACGACGGCCCCACCCTCATCGGTCTTGGGCAGTTGGACTGGATGGGTCGGAGGTTTCGCGGGGAGCTTGGTCACCATCAGATGATTCTATCGATCGTCCGATAGAAGCGCCGGACAGCAGGCAATTGGTGCCGCCCGGCCAAGATTCAAGGGTTCGAAAAAAAGCCGCCCTGGTACCTTGCGATACGGCGGCGGGGCTAGTGTCAGCCGGGTGCCGGCGCCGCCGACCCCGATCAACGCCATCGTCACATGTTGTCGATCATCACCTGGCCGAAGCCCGAGCAACTGACCTGTGTCGCACCTTCCATCAGCCGGGCGAAGTCATAGGTGACCTTCTTGCTGGCGATCGATTTTTCCATCGAGGAGATGATCAGATCGGCCGCCTCGAGCCAACCCATGTGGCGCAGCATCATCTCGGCCGACAGGATCTCGGAGCCCGGGTTCACATAGTCCTTGCCAGCGTACTTGGGCGCCGTGCCATGGGTGGCCTCGAACATGGCGATGGTGTCGCTCAGGTTGGCTCCCGGTGCGATGCCGATGCCGCCCACCTGCGCCGCCAGTGCATCCGAGACGTAGTCGCCGTTCAGGTTGAGCGTGGCAATGACGCTGTATTCCGCTGGTCGCAACAGGATCTGCTGCAGGAATGCGTCGGCGATGCTGTCCTTGATGATGATGTCCTTGCCCGATTTCGGATTCTTGAATTTGCACCATGGGCCACCGTCGATGGGCTCGGCTCCGAACTCCTTGTGCGCCAGCGCGTACGACCAGTCACGGAATCCACCTTCGGTGAACTTCATGATGTTGCCCTTGTGCACGATGGTCACACTGGGCTTGTCGTTGTCGATCGCATACTGGATCGCCTTGCGCACCAGCCGCTCCGTGCCTTCCCGCGATACCGGCTTGATGCCAATGCCGGAGGTGGCGGGAAAACGGATCTTCTTGACACCCATCTCATCTTGCAGGAACTTGATCAGCTTCTTGGCCTTGTCCGACTCGGCCTCGAACTCGATACCCGCGTAAATGTCCTCCGAGTTCTCGCGGAAGATCACCATGTTCGTCTTGTGCGGCTCCTTGACGGGCGAGGGCACACCCTTGAAATACTGGATCGGCCGCAGGCAGACATACAGGTCAAGCTCCTGGCGCAAGGCAACATTCAGCGATCGGATACCGCCCCCCACCGGGGTCGTCAGCGGGCCTTTGATCGAGACCACATACTCCTTGACCGCCTGAAGGGTTTCTTCCGGCAGCCACACATCCGGGCCGTAGATGCGGGTCGATTTTTCGCCAGCGTACACCTCCATCCAGTGGATCTTGCGCTGGCCACCGTAAGCCTTGGCCACGGCCGCGTCGACCACTTTGAGCATGACCGGCGTGATGTCCAAGCCAGTGCCGTCGCCTTCGATGAAGGGAATGATCGGCTGATCCGGCACTTCGAGCGACATGTCGGCCTTGACCGTGATCTTCTGGCCGATGGAGGGAACCTTGATGTGCTGGTACATGGACGTTGGTCTCGGTTGATGGCGGCGGCGGGCGCCGATTAGTGCCAGGCCTGGCGCTGCAAGGGGCTCGCAGCCTGAACAGCGGTGAATTTTAGCGTCAAATATTTTCACGAAACTGTCAACCGCCAGCATGTGACCCCCGTTACAGAAGGGCTTCCCGAGGGGAAGAAATCGTTCCAACACCATTTCCAGGAAAGTTCCTCATGAACAAAGTTCTCGCCACCCTGATCGCTGGCCTGTTTGCCGCTGGTGCTTTTGCCCAGGCCGCCGCGCCGGCCAAAGCTGCTACCCCGGCTGTCGCTGCCGCACCTGCCAAAATGGCGGCCTCCGCTGCCGTTGCGGCGCCTGCCGCCGCTGCTACTCCGGCAGTTGCCGCCGCTCCTGCCAAGGCCGATGCCAAGATGGACGCCAAGAAGATGAAGGAAGAAAAAGCGGCGGCCAAAAAGGCCAAGAGCGAAGAGAAAATGGCCGCTGCAGCCAAGATGAAGGAAGAAAAGGCTGCCAAGAAGGCTGCCAAGAAGGAAATGGCACCGAAGGCCTGATCGAAACGATCCACCCGCGCGCCTTGGCGCATCGTTCCTTGACAATGCCCGCCATGCGGGCATTTCTCGTTTGTCGGCCACAATCCAATCATGACTATCCGATCGATCCTATGCAGCCTGGCGCTGGCCATCGCGGCACACGGTGTCGGGGCGCAACAACTGCCACAACTCGATCTGCCGCGCGTCACACTCGGCGCCGGTATGCACCAGATCAACAGCCAACTGGCGCTAACGCCCGATCAACGACAGATCGGCCTGATGTTCCGCGCCGAAATGCCGCAACACGAGGGCATGCTGTTCATTTTTGAAGAGCCGGCGCAACAATGCTTCTGGATGAAGAACACCTTGCTTGCGCTGACCGCCGCATTCGTGGACGACGATGGAACCATCGTCAACCTTGTCGACATGCAACCAAAAACAACCGAGTCGCATTGCTCGGCCAAACCGGTGCGTTTCGTGCTGGAGATGAACCAGGGTTGGTTCGCCAAACGGGGCATCAAAGCCGGATTCCGGCTGATCGGAAAACCGTTTGCCGCCAACCGCTGACGTCCGTTGTCCGCCAGCGGCCATCCGGCACGCGGTCAGACCAAGCGTCCATGAAAGAGGCCGGCATAGTGCCGGCCTGATGCGCACAGTGAGGGTGATCAATCAGCCAAAATTGGTCTGCGCAAAGCCCCAGTTGACGAGCTTGTCGAGGTAGGTTTCGACAAACTTGGGGCGGGCATTGCGGTAGTCGATGTAATAAGCATGCTCCCACACGTCGACGGTCAATAGTGGCTTGTCGCCTAATGTCAATGGGGTACCGGCGGCGCCCATGTTGACGATATCGACCGACCCGTCCGCCTTCTTGACTAGCCAGGTCCAGCCGGAACCGAAGTTGCCCACGGCCGATTTGACGAAGGCTTCCTTGAACGCTGCGTAGCTACCCCACTTCGCGTTGATGGCCGTGGCCAGCGCACCGGTCGGCTCACCGCCGCCAGCCGGCATCATGCAGTTCCAGAAAAACGTGTGGTTCCAGATCTGCGCAGCGTTGTTGTAGATACCACCACTGGCTTTCTTGACGATGTCCTCCAGCGCCATGGTCTCGAACTCCGTGCCCTTTTGCAGGTTGTTGAGGTTGACGACATAGGCGTTGTGGTGCTTGCCGTGGTGGAACTCGAGCGTCTCGCGCGAATAATGCGGCGCCAGGGCGTCAATCGCGTACGGAAGTTGCGGCAGGGTATGTTCCATGGTTTCCTCGTGGGTTGGTTGTGCAAAACCGAGATTGTAGGAACTTTGCCTATTCCTGCCCGAGCACGCGCAATTCGATGCTGCCATGGGCCACCGTCGCGCGCAGTCGCTGGCCCGCCTGCGTCTGTGCTGCACTGGTCACTGCAAACCCCTGCGAATCAGAAAGCCATGCATAGCCGCGCTGCAACACCAGGGCCGGATCGAGTAGTGCCAGCCGCAAACCGTCCCGCTCGAGCCGCTCGCCCTTGCGCTCCATTGCCCGGCGGTGCGCCGTCGGCAACCGCTCTGCCAAATCGTGCCATTCGCGCGTGTGTCGCTGCAATGCGGACCGGGTAGCCTGGCGCAAGCGCATGGCGATCGAGAGCAAGGTCACGCGGCGGGCTGGCGCCAGTCCGGAAGGCCGTCCGAATCGAGCCGCCGTGTTGTCGAGCCGCTGCAACTCGCGCTCTAGCCTGCGGGTCATGCCATCTTGCAGACTTGTCTGTAACAAATCAAGCGCGCCCAGCCAGACCTCGCGCGCCGGCGCCACCAATTCTGCTGCCGCAGTGGGCGTCGGCGCCCGTAGGTCGGCAACAAAATCGGCGATCGTGAAATCCGTCTCATGGCCCACCCCGCACACCACCGGAACCGGGCTGCGGGCGATCGCGCGCACCAAAGACTCGTCGTTGAAGGCCCACAGGTCCTCCAAAGAGCCGCCACCGCGCACCAGCAGGATCACATCAGGCACCGGCAACGGTTTGTCCGGGCGCGCTGCACGGGACGGCGTTGTGGCGCCGCAAGCCAACTGGTACAAGCTCTCGAGTGCCAGCACCAACTGAGCCGGTGCGCCAGTGCCCTGCACGGCCGCGGGGGCCAGCAACACGGGCACATGCGGTAACCGCCGCTGCAAGGTGGTCACGACGTCATGCAATGCCGCCGCGCCCAGTGAAGTCACCAACCCGATGGCGCGCGGCGCCAGTGGCAAAGCGCGCTTGCGCTGCGGGTCAAACAGGCCCTCTGCCTGCAAACGGGCCTTGCGTTGGAGGAATTCCTCGAACAGCGTTCCGGTTCCGGCCTGGCGCATCGACTCGACGATCAATTGCAAATCGCCACGAGGCTCGTAAACGCCGAGCCTGCCACGCACCTCGACCAGATCACCATCCCGCGCGGCGAAGTCGACCAAGCCCGCAGCCCGTTTGAACATTGCGCAGCGCAACTGGCCTGAAGCATCCTTCAACGAGAAATAGCAATGACCACTGGCTGCGCGCGAGAAACCAGATATCTCGCCGCGCACCGCAACCGGGTTGAAGCGGGCGTCCAGAGCGTCCGCTACCGCATGGCACAAGTCTCCGACAGACCAGATGCGTGCCGCTGCTTCAGCCATCCCGACTCGCCGCCACAACAAGGCAACAAGCGGGTCGCGGGATGCAACTACTCCACAATTGGCGCCAACAGGGGTGTGTTGCGGTTGATGCCAGTGCCCAGCCCGCATATTGGATGCAAGTCTTTGATTTCATAGGAAATTTCACTGCCCTTTTTCTCATCACCTTAGCCCGGGACCGCATGAATGCGGCCTGCGGCACGTTTTCAACCCGGTTTTGCACAAAGTTATCCACAAGTTCTGTGGGTGAACACTGCATGGCCGGCACGACCACATCGCGATCGGCAACCTCCGGCCCGGTCAAGCCGTGCGCCATAATGCCCGGGCTAACCATTCGCATGGGGTTCCCTACTTGTTTTCCATCATACAAGCCGCAGGCTGGCCGATCTGGCCCTTGGTCGCCTTCTCCATTCTGGCTCTGGCTCTGGTCATTGAACGATTCATCAGCCTCAAATCTGCCAAGGTAGCGCCGCCGCGTCTGTTGGACGAGGTGTTGTCGGTGTCCCGCAACGGTCTGCCATCGACCGACATGGTGGCGCAACTCGAACGCAATTCCGCGCTCGGGGAGGTGCTGGCCAGCGGGTTTCGTGCCCTCAACGTGAACCCGCGTTGCAGCGAGGCCGACCTGCGCGCCACGATGGAGGGTACCGGCCGACTGGTAGCACATCGGCTGGAGCGCTATCTCAGCGCTCTGGCCACCATCGCGTCCGCCGCACCGCTGATGGGCCTGTTCGGAACCGTCGTGGGCATGATCGAGATATTCGGCTCGCAGGGTCCGACCAGTGGCGCCCCTGGTGGCAACCCCGCCCAGCTCGCGCACGGCATATCGGTAGCCCTGTACAACACGGCTTTTGGCCTGATCATCGCCATTCCGGCGCTGATTTTCTGGCGCTATTTCCGCGCTACGGTAGATGCATACCTGTTGACCTTGGAATTGTCCGCCGACCGTTTGGCACGCCACCTCAACAGCTTGCGCAAGGGCACATGAATTTTCGCACCGCGTCACGCGATGAACCTGAAATCAACCTGATCCCGTTCATCGACATCCTGCTGGTGGTGCTGATCTTCCTGATGTTGACCACGACCTACAGCAAGTTCACGGAAATCGAGCTCAAGCTGCCGGTCGCCGACACCGAAAACCTGCGCGACTATCCCAAGGAGTTGCTGGTCAGCGTCAGCAGCGAAGGTGCCTATGCGGTCAATTCCGTGCCGCTGGCGGGGCGCAGCGTGGACATACTGGCAGGCGCCCTTGCGGCCGCAGCCAAGGCAGGCAAGGACACGGTGGTCGTCATCAACGCAGACGCGAGCGCAAAGCACCAGTCGGTCATCAGCGTGATGGAAGCGTCGCGCCGCGCCGGGCTTTCGCAAATTACGTTTGCAACCCAACCGACCGGCAAGTCCGCGACGCGCTAGCGCAATGGCCAGCATCGCGGTGCGCCAGACACTGCAGGATGCCTGGACCCGGCGCGGCTGGCTGGCGTGGCTGCTATGGCCGTTGTCCCTGGCGTACGGGCTTGTGTGGCAATTGCGCCAGCAGATGTACCGGCGCGGACTACTGGCCGTGCATCGGGTCGGGGTACCGGTGATCGTGGTCGGCAATGTGGTGGCTGGTGGCGCCGGCAAGACACCACTCGTCATCGCGCTGGTACAGCACCTGCAAGTGCTGGGATTGCGGCCGGGTGTGGTGTCGCGCGGCTACGGACGCAGCGCCCGGGATTGCCGCCTGGTCTCTGTCGACGCTCTGGCCGAGGACGTCGGCGATGAGCCGCTGCTGATCCATCGCCGGACCCAGGCACCGGTGGGCGTCGCCGGGTTGCGGGTGGAGGCGGCGCTGGCCCTGCTGGCGGCGCATCCTGAACTGGACCTGCTTGTCTGCGACGATGGGCTGCAGCACCACGCGCTGCACCGCGACATCGACATTTGCCTTTTTGACGACCGGGGTATCGGCAACGGATTCCTGTTGCCCGCCGGGCCGCTGCGTGAACCCTGGCCCCGCCCCACCGACCTGGTGGTGTGGTCAAGCAAGCAGACCCCGGGTCAGGCCGTGCATCGTGTGCGACGGGAGTTGGCCGACCACGCGGTGCGCGCCGACGGCTCCCAGGTAGCACTGCACGCGCTTGCTGCGGCCAAAACCCAGGAGTCGAGGCCCATCTTTGCCGTGGCAGGTACTGCACAGCCGCAGGCGTTCTTCCAGATGCTTCGGGCTCGTGGACTGACGTTGGCGAGCACCCAACCCCTACCCGATCATGCGTCCTTTGAGGCCGCGCACTGGGACCGTGCCGACGACCATATTCTGCTGTGCACCGAAAAGGACGCCGTCAAGCTGTGGCGCCATCGGCCCGACGCACTGGCCGTGCCACTGGTCGTCAACATGGACCGGCCGTTCTGGGCTGCGCTGGAACAGCTGCTGCACCAGCGCGGCACGGAACCGATCCGCACAAAGTTATCATCTGCCCATGGACACTCGCCTGCTTGAACTGCTCGTTTGCCCGGTCACCAAAGGTCCGCTGGAATACGACCGGGAGCGACAGGAACTACGCTCGCGCAGCGCCCGGCTGGCGTATCCGGTGCGCGACGGAATTCCGGTCCTGCTCGAAAACGAAGCGCGGACGTTAACCGATGAAGAGTTGGGCCTGTGACCGGCGCCATGCCGGGCAGTGTGCCGGAGCACAAGACCGCCACGCCCTTCACCGTACTGATCCCGGCGCGCCTGGCGTCGACCCGCCTGCCCAACAAGCCACTGGCCGAGATTGCCGGTATTCCGATGGTGGTGCGGGTCGCGCAACGGGTAGGAAGCGTCGCTCCGGGGTCGGCGCGGGTCGTGGTTGCAGCGGACGACGACTCGATCATCCAGGCCTGCACGCGCCACGGCGTTGAGTCGGTGTTGACCCGCACGGACCATGCCTCGGGCAGCGACCGCCTGGCCGAAGCCTGTGATCTGCTCGGCCTGGACGACGCGCAGATCGTGGTCAACGTGCAGGGCGACGAACCCCTGATCGACCCGCATCTGGTCGGCGCGGTCGCAGCGCTGCTGCAGCGTCATGCACAGGCCAGCATGAGCACAGCAGCGCACGTGATTGGATCACTGGACGAGTACCGCAATCCCAACATCGTCAAGGTCGTATGCGATGCCAGCGGCTTTGCCCTGTACTTCAGCCGCTCACCGATACCGATGGCACGTGATCACGCCGATGTCGCCTGGTGGCAGGACCAGGACAACCCGTTGATGCGCCCGGCGGCACCCCTGCGCCACATCGGCATCTACGGCTACCGCGCGGGTTTCCTGCGCCTGTTTCCACAACTTCCCCCGGCTCCGCTGGAACGAACCGAAGCGCTTGAACAACTGCGTGCGCTGTGGCATGGCCATCGCATCGCCGTGCACGTGACCGACACAGACCCTGGCACCGGAATCGATACGCCCCAGGATCTGGAGCGGGTGCGCCAGATCTTTCGCGACCGGTAGCGCAGGCTGGTGAGAGGACCGGCATGCTATTCTTGCGCCAGCCGCCGAGCAGCGCTGTCCCCGACAGGCACCAGCGCTACTGGCGTAGACCCCTATACCGAGAATTTCCATGAGACTCATCTTGCTTGGCGCACCCGGTGCGGGTAAAGGCACACAAGCCACCTTCATCTGCGAAAGATTCGCCATTCCACAAATCTCCACCGGCGACATGTTGCGTGCCGCGGTCAAGGCCGGGTCACCGATGGGACTGGCCGCCAAGAAGGTTATGGATGCGGGCGGATTGGTCGGTGACGACATCATCATCGGCCTGGTCAAGGAACGCATTGCGCAACCGGACTGCGCCAACGGGTTTCTGTTCGACGGCTTTCCGCGCACCATTCCCCAGGCCGATGCACTCAAGACAGCCGGCGTCAAGCTCGACTACGTGCTGGAGTTCGACGTGCCGTTCGAGGCCATCATCGAGCGCATGAGCGGGCGCCGTTCGCACCCGGCTTCCGGGCGCACCTACCATGTCAAATTCAACCCGCCCAAGTTGCCTGACGTGGACGATATCAGCGGCGAGCCACTGATCCAGCGTGACGACGACAAGGAAGCCACGGTCCAAAAGCGACTCGAGGTCTACCGTGCGCAGACCCGACCTCTGGTGGCGTACTACGAGGGATGGGCCAAGGCGGACCCGGCCGCGGCGCCCCAGTATCGGACCATCAACGGCACCGGCTCGGTCGAAGATATCCGCGATCGGGCTTTCAAGGCCCTGTCGTAGCTTGACCGGGACCGGCTTGACCATCGGGACATTGCGCCGGTTCGGCGTCCGAGGCGAGCAATTCGAGCATCAAGGCTATCCGTGCCTTGGCAGGCGACATGCCGCCAGCGTCGGGCAAACCGGCTGCGGGATTGGCAACCATGTGGCTACCAGCACATCGGCTTGACCGCTTCACAATGACGCCCGCAGCCCGCGCGCGCACAAGGGCAGCCTCCAGTTCCTGATGCACGCTGCCGTTGCCGGTTCCGGCAACGATGATGCCACGCAACGGATACCCATTGGAACCCGCAACCGCCAGCATGGCGTCCACGACCAGGCCATCGGCTCCCGCATGGCTGGTTACGATCTCAACCCGCGGCCACTGCATTCCAGGTTGTAGCAGCGTGCTCCAGGCGACGTGAGCTGTTTGCCCGGCATCGGCATTTCCGTCCATGGCCGGGGCTTCCAGCATGCCAGGCGGCATGCGCTGGAGCAGGCGCAAGCGCCCTTGCTCGACCACGCCCATTGGCCCCGCTTCACCACTGGTAAACGCGTCCAACCGATACGGATGCCACTTATGCACGTCGACAGCACCGTGCACCATGCCGGCAAATACCACCGACACGCCACACGCGCGCGCATCGCAGGCAACCGCCATCGCGTCCAACAAATTCTGGGGGCCATCGGGCACGAGCGCTGAAGCGGGGCGCATCGCGCCGGTAAGTACCACGGGTTTGTCCATGGCGGCCGTGCGCTGTAGTACCGCGTGCAGGAAAAAGGCGGTCTCCTCCATGGTGTCGGTACCATGTGTGACTACGATGCCCACGACCCGCGGATCACCGAGCCAGAACCGGCAGCGCTGCGCCAGCGCAGTCCACACCGCGAACCCCATGTCCTTGCTATCGATCTGCGCCACCTGCTCACAAACCATCTCGGCGTGGGGCCGGCGGCCAACCGGCAAACCGTGCAGTAATTGCACGATCCCCAACTGCGCCGAGGAATATCCGACGTTGTCTTGCGGGTCTGTCGCCAGGCCGGCGATCGTGCCACCGGTCCCCAATACAACGATCATTGTGGGAAAAGATTCAGCCATGGCTTGCAATAAGTTGAAAACTGGTTAAAAATACAGTTACTGTCTATTAAACCAGTAACCGGGCGTCGGCCCGACAGGAGAAGCCCAAATGAACATGCCGCAATTCCAAGTGAAGCTTACCGCGCGCCAGCAGCAAATCCTGGACCTGATTCAAAGTGCCATCGCGCGCACAGGGGCACCACCCACCCGAGCCGAAATCGCCACCGAATTGGGCTTTCGCTCCGCCAATGCAGCCGAGGAGCACCTGCAGGCACTGGCGCGCAAGGGCGTCATTGAACTGGTGAGCGGAACCTCCCGCGGCATACGTTTACGCAGTGAGGCGCTGCGCTCCATCAACGAATCCCGCGTCAAGCAATTTTCGTTGCCCCTGCCCGGCCTTGCACAGTTGGCCTTGCCGCTGATCGGTCGCGTCGCCGCCGGCTCGCCGATCCTGGCACAGGAACATATTGACCAAACCTATTATGTCGAAAACAGCCTGTTCCAGCGCCGGCCCGATTACCTGCTCAAGGTGCGTGGCATGTCGATGCGCGACGCAGGCATCATGGATGGAGACCTACTGGCTGTGCAGGCCACCAAGGAAGCCAAGAACGGCCAAATCGTTGTGGCGCGTCTGGGCGACGAGGTCACGGTCAAGCGCTTCAAGCGCAACAAGCATTTGATCGAACTGCATCCGGAGAACCCGGACTACCAGACCATCGTGGTCGAGCCCGGTGAGCCTTTCGAGATCGAAGGGCTGGCCGTGGGCCTGATCCGCAACACAATGCTGATGTAACCATGCTCTGGAGTCACTACATGATGAAGCACGGCATGTTCGGCGCACACGGGCTGATGGCGCCATTGGGGCGTCTGTTGCGCCATTTCCATGTTGCACCGACGAGAGACAGGCTTGCCTCGCCGCCAACAGCAGTTACCCGGCAATCGCCCGTGACGCTGCGGGTCGCCGTGCGACCGGCGCGTGCAATGGCTGCGCGATCACCTGCGGCGATGCTTCAGCCGAGGTGCAACGCGCGCTTCGCGCTTCGCGTGGTGCGTGTAGTGGAATCGGGTCAGCCAACGGCGCTGACCGGGCGCATGCGCATGTCCGGGCGCATGGCTGACGTGTGCGCCGAGCTCGACCGCATGGTCGAGCGGGAAACGGCTGTGCAATCGCGCGCATGAGGCGGTTACGCTAGCCGCAACTGACCCGCAGCCGCGCGCGGTCATCGGGCGCCTGCCTTGCGAGTCGGGTTTTGTAACGGCAAGGTCGCTAGAAGCGACAACCCGCCACTTCAATCTCAGGCTCCGGCGCCCAACAAGAAATCGCCTTTGCCCAGTTCGACGCCGTTGTGGCGCAAGATGGCGTAGGCCGTGGTCACATGAAAGAACAGGTTGGGCAGCATCCAGTGTTTCAAGTAGTCCTCGCCAACCAGGGTGCGGGTTGCTTCGCGGCCGACCGGAAAGGTGATTTCCCGTGCCTCGGTTCCGTCCATGCTCTCTGGGGATACCGACTTCAGAAACTCAATTGTCTTGGCGATACGTTCCTTGAGTTCCGCAAACGTGCTTTCCGTGTCCTCGAATTTCGGTGCCGTCGCGCCCGAAATCCGGGCCACACCATTTTTGGCCGCATCGCACGCGATCAATACCTGGCGGGAGAACGGCAACATGTCGGGCGCCAGACGGTATTGGGTCAATGCGGTCTGCTCGCATTTACGCGATTCCACAAAGGCCTGGGCCTTATCGATGAAATGGCTGAGGTTCGTCAGCATGGCGGTGCAGATTGGCACACTGGCAGAATACATCGAGATGGACATTGAATTTCCTTGGTCATGGATTGACTGAGGGGGGATGCTAACCCGAAGCGGCCAGAAGCGTGCTGACATGGCCTTCTCCGCGCAGACTCTGCGGCATGCTTCACCGATTCGTGCCTCCGACGACGCAAGGCACAATGCTGGCATGAATATCGTGATACTGGACGACTACCAGGATGCAGTGCGCAAGCTGGCTTGTGCAACAAAATTGGAGGCCTATTCGGCCAAGGTGTATACCAATACCGTGAAGGGCATGGGTCAGCTCTCGATTCGCCTGAAGGACGCCGACATCCTGGTGCTGATTCGCGAGCGTACCAACCTCACCCGCTCCATCATCGACAAGTTGCCCCGGCTCAAGTTGATCGTCCAGACCGGACGGATCGCCAGCCATGTCGATGTGCAGGCCTGCACCGAGCGCGGCATCGCGGTTGCCGAGGGCACAGGCTCGGCGCTGCCTGCTGCGGAATTGACCTGGGCATTGGTGTTGGCAGCGATGCGGCGGCTGCCGCAATACATTGGCAACCTCAAGCATGGGGCCTGGCAGCAGTCCGGCCTCAAGGCCGCGTCCATGCCCGCCAATTTTGGGCTGGGCAACCTGCTGGCCGGCAAGACGCTGGGAATCTGGGGTTACGGCAAGATCGGCAAACTGGTGGCCGGCTACGGGAGAGCGTTCGGTATGCAGGTGTTGGTCTGGGGCCGGGCCAATTCAATCGAGAGCGCGGCCCAGGATGGTTTTGCAACCGCACAGAGCCGCGAGGAATTATTCGCGCGAAGCGATGTGTTGAGCCTGCACATCCGGCTCAATGACGAAACGCGTGGAATGGTCGGACTCGACGACTTGTCCAGCATGAAACCGACCGCCCTGTTGGTCAACACGTCGCGAGCCGAACTCATCGAAGCCGATGCCCTGATTGCGGCACTCAACCGTGGCAGGCCGGGCATGGCCGCCATCGATGTGTTCGAGGCCGAACCGATACTGCAGGGACACGCGTTGTTGCGGCTCGAGAACTGCATTTGTACACCGCACATCGGCTATGTCGAATACGACAACTATGAGCGCATTTTCAGCGAAGCATTTGACAACGTGGTCAACTTTATTCGCGGTACTCCCAGCAACATCGTCAACCCAGGCGCATTGCAGGTCCGCCGCTAGACTGCCTGCCCGCAGGCGGCGAGCATCGTTGCGCTGGCGCATTGATCGGCATTGGAAGCCGTGGCACAGGCCGAGACAGCGAGACTCGGCGTGGACCTTCAGGAGCCCCGGCCAGGCGTCTTGCCGAGGTCGCCGTCACTGAGGTCGAAATCGATCATATTGTCCGTGGCGGTTGCGGATGCGACTGGCACTGTAGCGGCGCCAGAGTCGCCCGCACCGGACCGCGCCATCGCCTGTGTTGGCGCGCCGTCTGGCGCAAAGAGCTCGGACAGATCGATATCGACCTGGGGCGACAACTCGATGTCTATCGATGGTGACTGATAGGCACCCGTTCGACCCGCGGCGCCCCCGCGCACGCTTTGCGACACCGCGTGCACCAGCAGCAAGTCGCCGAATGCCGCCAGATCGAAGCTGGCGTCCTCCCCGCCATCCGCAGGACTGCTGCGAAACAGCATCTGTTCGATGGTCTCGACAACACCCGGTTTGGTCCAGGCGGCAATCAGCCGGTCAACCGCACCCGGATAGTCCTCCAGCGCCCGACCCTCGACGCCAAATAGCGCGAATTCCGGCACCCGTGCATTGAATGTGCGGCAGAAATCATCGCGCACCTGGTTGAAATCCGCTTTCAGACCCAATGATTGAAACAACTTGAGCAGGTCCAGATAGGCCTGTGGACTGGACATGCCGTCCTGCGCGATCCGTGCCTCCAGCACCTGCACAGCCTGATCTGTCTGCCCCAGCGACACAAAAAATTCCGCCCGTTGCCGCACGTCGATCAGTTCGTCGGCATCGATACGTGAACGCCGGGTCATCGGCATCGTTGCCAAGGCGCGGGCACCCTGGGCAACCGCCATCGGAACGGTGTCGCGCGCCTGGCGCACCGCGTTCTGCGTGGCACCGGACTGCATCAGGCGGTCAAAGGTCGACTCGCTCATCTCGACCAGTGTCACGTCGACCCGCGCACTGGCCGCGCCTGCTCCACGCGTGCCGATGTCATGCGGCATCGGCTGGGTTGGTTCCATCGGGATCCGATCGGTCTGCTGCATTGGCGCCGGGCGCGACAACGGTGCTGGCGTCGACATCGCCGAAAGTGCGGAGTCAGGGGGCGCAGCAATGTCGTTCCGGGCAACGGGCGCCGCGAACGGATCCGCATCGGCCTCTTGCGCGGAGGAAAGCCAAAGCGAGTCAGGCTCCTCCGGACGGCGATTGACACGGGTCAGCAGATAGGCAATGGCCAGCAGCGCCAGCAGCAACAGGCCCAGCAGGGAATAGATCGCCAGATTGCTGAAACGGTCTGCCTGCGCCTGTTGCAGGCGGGCCCGGATGTCGCGCAGACTTGCCTCGTTCTTCTCCGCCAGGGTCAACAATGACTTGACACTGGTCTCGAGTCTTTCCAGGCGCTGCAACTCGCGGACCTCGCGTTCGGAGGTATCTGTTGGGGCCACTGGGGAGCTCGACTCCAACGTGGCAACCCGCTCGGACAATGTCTCTAGCGGATCGAGTTTCAGGCGCGATTGGCCGGTCCCGCGGTTTGGCGACGACGTCGTTGCCTGACCGGTTCTGTCACGGGTGACGGGGGGCCTTGCTTCAGCCACCAGGGCCGCGGGTGCCGATTTGGCCGCTGGTGTCGGCGCCGGCGCATCGGCTCGCCTGGTACGCGCCGGCGTGGAAGCGACGCGCGGCTTACGCGCCGGAGGTGCCACTCGGATCACCGCACTGGCGCTCTGGCCGGTTGCAGCGCCCGCCACCGGTGGCGCCACGGATGCACGATCTCCCGCGCCAGTCCCGGTACCTGGAGCAGACTGCCGTGAGGTATCCACCAGCGGTACCGCGCCGACGCGCGGCACCGGCGCCGCCGCCTGCTCGCTGACAATATCGGCCAGCAAAACATAGCGCCGCGTAGTCATTTGTGTACATCCGGCACGCACATACACGGTCACGATCGGCTCATCGATGCGGCTATCGGAGGTGATGCGCAGATTGGCGCCTTGCCCCGACGCCGCAAGCTCCAGCAGCACTTTGACGCCGGCCGGATTCTGCCGCGTATCGGCGTGAAACACATCTGCCGCAAAACAGGCGCTGGTGATACTCTGGTCAGTGTCGAGTTGGACTTGCACCGACACATCCAGTGTCCGGCCAATCAGTGCCGCCCCTTGCACCCGCCCCAGCGTTAGGGCCTGACTCTCCAGACCGACCACAAGGACCAGCAACGGGAGAAGCCGGTACGGAAACGCCGAGATGAAGTGTGGGATATGCATCGATCAGTGTCGATTGTCTCTATTGCAAGAAGCCTGGCATTGCGTGGCCACGCGACAAAACTAGCGCCTTTTCCCGGGGCATCCGGTGGCGCCTGACCCGCGCCGATTGTGCCTGAGGTCGAATCCCTGCTGTGGCACTTGCGGCGACAGGCTTGTGCTGTCCGCAGGTAGAACCGTCGATCGCGCGCCGCGAGCAGTGCAGTCCCTGGGTCGGGACGGTGGTTTTTAGACTCGCCATGATGTGGAAATATTCTCGCATGGCCGGGCGCGCCGCCGCGCCGGTAGCCGGCTCGGCGGCAGGGGCCCTGATTGTTTCGATCAATAATCCAACGCATGACAGTTCATTTTCAGGCCACAGGAGTTGTTGGAACCGGCGCCATGGGGCGCGGCATTGCGCAGATGGCGGTGCAGGCTGGCAGCCGTGTACTGCTGTTCGACAGCCAGCCGCAGGCCAGCGCGAAGGCACGCGCCGAGATCTGCGCCCAATGGGACAGGATGCGTGAAAAAGGTCGTTTGGACGACACTCAGCTTTCTGCCTTCAAGGAGCACCTGGCCTGCGTCGGGACGCTGGAGGATCTGGCCGCGTGCGATCTTGTGGTCGAGGCCATCGTGGAGCGGCTCGACGCCAAGACGGGTCTGTTTGCCGCACTCGAGGAAATCGTGCAGCCAACGGCCGTGCTGGCGACAAATACGTCGTCCCTGTCGGTCACTGCCATTGCAGCCCGATTGAAGCGCCCGGAACGTTGTGCCGGGCTGCATTTCTTCAATCCAGTTCCGTTGATGAAGGTGGTCGAGGTCATCGCCGGGCTGCGCACCGCAGCATCGGTATGCGCCAATCTGGCGGCATTTGTGCGCCAGATGGGACATGCACCGGTGCAGGCCGGCGACACGCCCGGATTCATCGTCAACCACGCTGGCCGGGGCTACGGCACCGAGGCGCTGCGCATCGTAAGTGAGAACATCGCCGATTTCGCCACCATCGATCGCATTTTGAAAGACCAGGTGGGCTTCAAACTGGGCCCATTCGAGTTGATGGACCTGACCGCGCTGGATGTCTCGCATCCGGTCATGGAATCGGTGTACCGCCAGTATTACGACGAGCCGCGTTACCGACCCAGTGTCATCACCGCGCAACGGCTTGCCGGCGGCATGGTGGGCAGAAAGTCGGGCCAGGGCTTCTACCGGTATTCCAACGGTGCCGCTGAAGTTCCTGGGGAACCCGAGGTTCCTCAGGTAGGCGACATGCCACCGGTGTGGGTGTCGCCGCGCGCGGCGCGCCGCGCGGAGTTGCTGCAAATGCTGAAAGATCTTGGGGCGAGCATCGAGACCGGGCCCAGTCCGTCGCAGTCGGCGCTGACGCTGGTAGCTCCACTGGGTTTCGACGTGACAACCGTAGCCGTTGTCGAAAGGCTCGACCCGGCTCGCACGGTGGGCATTGACATGCTGGTCGACGACGCTGCGACCCGGCGCCGCGTGCTGGCGACCAACCCCGCCACACGCGCCGACATGCGCGACAGCGCGCACGCGCTGATGGCCCGCGATGGCAAGGCCGTCAGCGTGATCCGCGACAGCGGCGGCTTCGTGACCCAGCGCGTGGTGGCCACCATCGTCAATATCGCTGCCGACATGTGTCAGCAGGCAATATGCTCGCCGCAGGACCTTGAGACGGCCGTCAAACTCGGCCTCGCGTATCCCCTGGGGCCGCTGGAAATGGGCGACCGATATGGCCCGACCAATGTGTTGGAGGTGCTGTTCAACATGCAGACCGTGTACGGCGACCCACGCTACCGGCCCAGTCCTTGGCTGCGCCGGCGTGGTGCTATCGGTTTGAGCCTGCTGCACGAGGAAGCCTGAAAGCGCCAATGCGTTGACAATCCCGGCTCGAACAGGCTTGATGCAGATCAGGTCTGCGCCAGATCGGGCAGCGAACTTTCAGTCACCCACAAGACAGCCCATGGACGAGCCCATCCTTACCATCGATGAGCGTGCAGCGATCAATTCGGGTCGCTGGTTCAGTTCCTTGTCTCCATCCCTGCGACACGACATTCTTCGATGTGCCTACGTCAAGCGATACTCGAACGGCGCGCTGATTTGCGCGCGCGGAGATCCACCCGAAGAGTGGATTGCCTGCGCCAAGGGCGCGGTGCGGGTCAGTTCGACGTCGATCTCGGGCAAGCAGGTGACGCTCACCTATGTCGAACCGGGCATCTGGTTCGGGGACGTGGCGATCTTCGACGGCGACCGGCGCACCCACGACGCCTATGCGCATGGCGAATGCACGATCCTGTGCGTAGCGCGCGCCGACCTGAGAAAGATCCTGTCGCAGCACGTCGAGTTGTACGAAGCCATGCTGCGCCTGCACGCACGTCGCATCCGCCAGCTGTATGGTCTGGTGGAAGACCTCAATACCCTGCCCTTGCGCGCGCGCCTGGCCAAGCAGTTGCTGCACCTGGTGCGCAGCTATGGCGTTGCCAACCTGGCCAACGCTCAGGAAATGCGCATCAGCCTGCACCTGGCCCAGGAAGAGCTGGCACAGTTGCTGGGAGCATCGCGCCAGCGCGTCAACCAGGAACTCAAGGCGATGGAGCGCGAGGAATGCATCCGCATCGAGCCCGGTGGTCTGATCGTGCGCAGCAGTACGGCGCTGATGAAGATCGTCGAGGCCGACCATTGACAATTGAAAGGCCCCCGCAGGCATGAGTGACTTCAGCCATTTTGTCGGCACCCAGGCCGTCAGCGACAAACACCAGTTCGACACCCAGGCGCTGGCCCGGTGGCTAATTACGCGGTTGGACGGCTTTCAAGGCCCGTTGTCGGTCGAGATGTTCAAGGGAGGCCAATCCAATCCTACCTACAAGCTGGTGACGCCGAAGTGCAGCTATGTCATGCGCGCCAAGCCCGGACCGGTGGCCAGGCTGCTGCCGTCAGCCCATGCAGTCGAACGCGAGTTCAAGGTCATGGGCGCATTGCACGGCACCGATGTGCCGGTGGCCCGCATGTTCTGCCTATGTGAAGACGAGTCGGTGATCGGTCGTGCCTTTTACGTGATGGAGTTCGTCCAGGGCCGGGTGTTGTGGGACCAGTCCCTGCCCGGCATGGACAACGCGCAGCGCGGTGCAATCTACAACGAGATGAACCGCGTGATTGCGGCCCTGCATTCGGTGGACCATGTGGCACGGGGACTGGCCGACTACGGCAAGCCGGGAAACTATTTCGAACGCCAGATCGGCCGCTGGAGCAAGCAGTACGCCGCCTCCGCGACACAGACCATCGCGCAGATGGATCAACTGATGGCATGGTTGCCGTCACACATACCCGAAGGCGCCCGCGACAACAGCATGACCCGCATCGTGCACGGCGATTACCGGCTCGACAACCTGATGTTCCATCCGACCGAGCCGCGCGTGCTAGCCGTATTGGACTGGGAACTGTCCACGCTGGGGCATCCGCTGGCCGACTTCAGCTACCACTGCATGGCCTGGCATATCCCGCCCGGCTCGTTCCGGGGCATCGGCGGGCTGGATGTGGAACAACTCGGCATCCCGACCGAAGATGCCTACATCCGCCAGTACTGCGAACGCACCGGCCTTGCCACCCCCGAAGCGCTCAAGGCCGACTGGAATTTTTATATGGCCTACAACCTGTTTCGCCTGGCCGCCATCCTGCAAGGCATTGCCAAGCGGGTCGAGGCCGGCACTGCGTCGAGCGAGCGGGCGGCCAGTTCGGGCGCAGGCGCCCGCGGCCTGGCGGAGATGGCCTGGACATTTGTTGAACGCGGCTGACACCTGCGACCTTTCTCGCGTTTGCCCGCGACCACCCTAGCCCAAGGAGATTTTGATGGATTTCGACTATTCACCCCGCACCAAGCAGTTGCAGACCAGGGTGCAACGTTTCATGGACGAACATGTGTACCCATCCGAAGCGGCCTACAAGGCGGAGATGGAAGCCAACACCACCGCCGGAAAGCGCTGGAGCGCGATGCAGACCATCGAGAAACTCAAGGTCAAGGCCAAGACCGATGGTTTGTGGAATCTGTTCCTGCCTGTGGACAGCGCATCGGCGTCGGGTTACTCTGGCGCCGGGCTGACCAACCAGGAATACGCGCCGTTGGCCGAGATCATGGGTCGTGTACCCTGGGCCAGCGAGGTGTTCAACTGCTCGGCGCCGGATACCGGGAATATGGAGACCATCGCGCGCTACGGGTCAGAAGAGAACAAGGCGCGCTGGCTCAAGCCGTTGCTAGAAGGTGAGATCCGCTCGGCGTTCGCCATGACCGAGCCCGATGTTGCCTCCAGCGACGCCACCAACATCGAAACCCGGATTGAGCGCGACGGCGACGAGTACGTCGTGAACGGGCGCAAGTGGTGGATTTCCGGCGCAGGCGATCCGCGCTGCGCGATCTACATCACGATGGGCAAGACCGATCCGCAGGCGCCACGCCACTCGCAGCAAAGCATGGTGCTGGTACCCGCAGATACCAAGGGGCTGCGCATCATTCGCACGCTCAACGTGCTGGGATACGACGATGCGCCCC
>JANNKH010000120.1:0-2448 GCA_031396205.1 Rhodoferax sp. | reverse complement strand
GGCGCGATCCACTCGTCTTCGACTATCGCGGGAACCGGGTGATCTCCATGCCCCCGCCCTCCTCGGGAGGCGCGACGCTCGCCGAGATTCTCAACATCCTGGAAGGGTACGACCTGCGAGCCGCCGGCTTCCTCTCTCCGCGCCACGCCCACCTTTTCGTCGAGGCCACTCGTCGCGCTTTCGCCGACCGGAACGCCTATCTCGCCGACCCCGATTTCGTGGCGCAGCCGCTCGAACGGATGATCTCCGACGCCTACGCCACCGAGCGCCGCGCCACCATTCGACTCGACCAGGCATCACCTTCCGCGTTTGTACCGAGCTTGGCCTGGGTCAGCTGGAAATCGGCCAGGTGCTGGCCGAACATCGACCGTTGCCGGGCGAAGGACACGGCCTCATGCAGGGCCCGCCGCGCCATGCCCAAGGCGGCACCGGCGACCGATGTGCGGAAGATATCGAGCGTCTGCATCGCCAGCTTGAAACCGCCTTCGAGCGGGCCGAGCCGGGCACTGGCCGCGACCCGACACCCGGTGAAGCGCAGGCTGGCCAGCGGATGCGGCGCCATCACATGGATTTGCTCCGAATCGTCCAGTCCCTCGATGCCGGCGTCGACGATGAAGGCGGTGATGCCACGGGTCCCCTTGGTCGGTTCGGTCTTGGCAAATACGCAGTAGTAATCGGCGATGCCGCCGTTGCTGATCCAGGTCTTGACACCGTCCAGCATGAAGCCATCCCCGTCGACCCGGGCGGTGGTGGCCATCGCACCCACATCGGAGCCGGCATCGGGCTCGCTGAGCGCAAACGCGGCGATTTTGTCGCCGCGCGCGACCGCCCCCAGGTAGGTCGCCTGCTGGTCTGCGCTGCCGGCCAATGTGATCGCGCCGCTGCCCAGGCCCTGCATTGCAAAAGCGAAGTCGGCCAGCGGGGAGTGAAACGCCAGCGTCTCGCGCAGGATCACCAGCGCGCGGGAATCGAGCTTTTCCAGCGCACCACCAAATGCCTGTGGCACGCAATAGCGCAGCCAGCCCCCGGCACCCAATAGCGCGACCCAGCGCCTGCAGGCCGCGCGGTCGTCGGACTCGTCCACGTCCTGCTGCGGCGCCCACGCCAGCAGGCGCACGGCCAGTTCCCGGTGCAGATCGGAAAAAAAAGGCAGCGCGTAATGCGAGGTACTGGCCGCCATGTTTCAATCCCCAGCGAAAACAGGTTTGGATTTGGCGGCGAAAGCCTCGTAGGCCCGCGTGAAGTCCTTCGTCTGCATGCAGATCGCCTGTGCCTGTGCCTCGGCCTCGACCGCCTGCTCGATCGTCATGGCCCATTCCTGCTGCAGCATGGTCTTGGTCATGCCATGCGCAAATGTCGGTCCCGCAGCGAGCTCTGCCGCGAGCGCCTGGGCCTTGGACAGCAGTTCGGTGGGCTCGAACAGCGCATTGAAGAAGCCCCAGGCCAGCCCTTCCTGCGCCGTCATGGCGCGCCCGCTGAACAACAGTTCGCTGGCGCGGCCCTGGCCGATCACCCGGGGCAACAACGCGCATGCACCCATGTCCGCGCCCGCCAGGCCTACCCGGGTGAACAGGTATGCGGTGCGGGTGAACGGCGTGCCGTAGCGGATGTCGCAGGCCAGCGCCATCATGGCCCCGGCGCCGGCGCAGATGCCATCGATGGCGCCGATGACCGGCTGCGGGCAATTGCGCATGGTCTTGACCAGATCGCCGGTCATGCGGGTGAACTCCAGCAGCTCGGGCATGCTCATCCTGGTCAGTGGCCCGATGATCTCGTGCACATCACCGCCGGAGCAGAAATTGCCGCCGGAGCCGGTCACAACCACCACCTTGATGTCGACGCTTCGGCGCAGCGCTTCGAACAACTGGCACAACTCCGAATACGAGTCAAAGGTCAACGGGTTCTTGCGCTCGGGCCGGTTCAGGGTGATGGTGCCCACACCTTCGGCGCAAGACCAGGAAAAATGGCGCGCCTGGAATGCCGCGGTTGCGTCGTAACGGCTGCGCATGGGATTGCCGGCACCGATGTAATGCTTCATGGGGTTTCCTTGTTCTTGGGTTGGCTCTTTTGCTTGACCTTGCCCAGCAGCCGGTGCAGGGAGTCGACCTCGCGCACGCCCAAGCCGCTGAAGGCATCGACCACCCAGGCTTCATGGGCATGCGCCATCCGTGCGAACTGGGCACGGCCACGAGCGGTCAGGCACACCCGGTAGGCACGCCGGTCGCCTGGCACCTGGACCCGCTCGACCAGGTCCTCCTGCACCAGCTGGTCGGTGATGCCGGTGATGTTGCCACCAGTGACCATCATGCGGCGCGACAGCTCGTTCATCTTCAGGCCCTCGGGCGCGCGTTCGAGTTGCGCCATCAGGTCAAAGCGCGGCAACGTCATGTCGTACTGGTCACGCAGTGCGCCGCGGTTCCGGGTCTCGCTCAGCTGGGTGCAGGTCAA
>JANNKH010000076.1:0-52614 GCA_031396205.1 Rhodoferax sp. | reverse complement strand
CACGTTGCGCCCGCGCGTGCTGAAGTCCAATCCCATGGAGTGCATTTCTGAACCGACCACCAGCACATTTTTGTACATCCCCGTTTTTACAAACTGATCGGCGATGCTGAGCGCGTAGATGAATCCGCTGCATTGGTTTCGAATATCCAACGCGCCTGCTTCCCCTTTCGTAATGCCTAGTTCGCGCTGAAGCACGCCCGGCCCAGCGCAGGCTCAGCTCCATCGACTGGCGCGCCTCGGCTTCGGTGGTCAGTTGGCCTTTTGTCTTGGGCTCGACCGAGATGTAGGGTGTGCATTCGTCGAACTGCATCACGATGTCGGAGTTCAGCACAGTCTGGATCTGCATCGAAATCTCGGGCGTCAGGAACAGCTTGTCGCCGTTGACAGGCGACGAGAACCTGACGCCCTCCTCGGATATCTTGCGCATCTCGCCCAGCGACCAGACCTGGAAACCGCCCGAGTCGGTCAGGATTGGCTTGTCCCAGCGTTCGAACGCATGCAGGCCGCCGAACTGCTGCACGATATCCAGCCCGGGACGCATCCACAAGTGAAAGGTGTTGCCCAGGATGATCTGCGCATCCATGTCGCGCAGGCTTTGCGGCGTCACGCCCTTGACGGTGCCGTAGGTACCCACCGGCATGAAGATCGGGGTTTGCACCACGCCGTGGTTCAGCGTCAGGCGGCCGCGCCGCGCGTGGCTGCCCGGGGTTTCGCCCTGGGCGTCGTCGGTCCTGAGAATGTCGAATTGCAACATGGCGATCGAGGTTCAGGTGTTGCGGCGCGCCAGCAGCATGGCATCACCGTAGCTGAAGAAGCGGTAGGCGCGGGCGATGGCGTGCTGGTACAGGCCACGGATGTGGTCGTACCCGGCAAAGGCGCTGACCAGCATCATCAGCGTCGACTTGGGCAGGTGAAAGTTGGTGATCAGGACGTCGACCACCTGGAAGGCAAACCCGGGCGTGATGAAGATGTCGGTTTCGCCGCTGGTGGTGCCGGTCGTAGCCCAGCTCTCCAGCGTGCGCACCGTGGTAGTTCCCACGGCCACGATGCGCCCGCCACGTGACTTGCACTCGCTGATGGCCTGCCGGGTCGCGTCCGGCATTTGGTACCACTCGCTGTGCATGTGGTGCTCCGACAGGTTTTCTGTCTTGACCGGTTGAAAGGTGCCTGCGCCCACGTGCAGCGTGACAAAAGCATGCGGTATGTCGCGCGCGGCCAGCTGCCCGAGCAAAGCCTCGTCGAAATGCAAGGCGGCGGTGGGTGCGGCGACGGCGCCGGCATGGCGCGCGAATACGGTCTGGTAACGCGCCGCGTCATCTGCCGAGTCACCGTGATCAATATAGGGGGGCAGTGGCACATGGCCGTGCTGCTCCATCAGCGTGTATGGGTCGTCGCCGGCATCGTTGGACAACACGAAGCGGAACATGCCGCCATCGGCATCGGGCCAGCGTCCGAGCAGGGTCGCGCGCAGGGTGTCGTTGCTGCCGTCCTTTGGCACCAGCGCCAGTGTGGTGCCGACTTCCGGCTTCTTGCTGACCCGCATGTGGGCCGCGACCTGGTTGCCCGTCAGCACCCGCTCGATCAGCAGTTCAACCTTGCCGCCCGTCGGCTTCTCGCCGAACAGCCGCGCCTTCATGACGCGGGTGTCGTTGAGCACCAGCAGATCGCCCGGTGCCAACAGGCGCGGCAGATCGCTGAAAACCCGGTCGACCGCAGTGTTGCCGGTGCCGTCGAGCAATCGGGATGCGGTGCGTTGCGGCGCCGGATGCTGGGCGATCAGCTCGGGCGGGAGCGTGAAGTCGAAATCGGAAAGTGTGTGGGCGTGTGGCGCGCCTGCCGGATGAAGATGCATGTGCCTGAGGGCTGGACCGGCCCGTGCCAAGGTGGGAGGAAGAAAGGGCAGAATTGTCCCATGCCCGTTGCGCCCGCCGCCAAAGCCCCCCGATCACCCCACAAGGCGTCACAGACTTCGCCCGCCAGCGGGCCGGCCAGGTCGCCGATGGTCAAGGCAATGGAAAGACTGGGGCTGCGGCGCGACATCGACCTGGCCCTGCACCTGCCGCTGCGGTATGAAGATGAGACCCGCATCATCGCGCTTGCCGATGCCCGCAATGGCGCCGTGGTGCAATTCGAAGCGACCGTGCGCAACTCGGAGGTCTCGTTCCGTCCGCGCCGCCAGTTGGTGGTCGTGGTGCAGGACGGCACGGAAACCTGCACGCTGCGCTTCTTCAATTTCTACCCGTCGATGCAAAAGGCAATGGCCGACGGCAACCGTATCCGCGTCCGGGGCGAGATGCGCGGCGGCTTCCTGGGCAAGACGATGGTGCATCCTGCGGTCTCCGGCGCCAGCGTGGAACTGCCGACCGCCCTGACGCCCGTATATCCCACGGGTGCCGGCCTGCCGCAGGCCTATTTGCGCAAAGCCATCGGCGCTTCCCTGCACCGGGTCGACCTGGCCGAAACCATCCCGCCTGCCTTGATGCCGCAGTCGCATGGCGAGCCCATGTGGAGCCTGCAGCAGGCACTGCAGTTCCTGCACCATCCTCGGCCGGACGTCGCACTGGCCACGCTGGAGGACCACGGCCATCCGGCCTGGCAACGGCTCACGGCCGAGGAGTTGCTGGCGCAGCAGTTGTCGCAGTTGCAGTCGCGCCGTGCGCGCGACAGCCTGCGCGCGCCGGCCTTGCGTGCAATCGCCGGCGGCCTGCGCGATCGCCTGCTGGCGGCGCTGCCGTTCGCGCTTACCGGGGCGCAGCGGCGGGTGAGCCAGGAGATCGCGCGCGACCTGGACCGACCGGTGCCGATGCACCGTCTTCTGCAAGGCGATGTCGGTTCTGGCAAGACCGTGGTTGCGGCACTGGCGGCCGCAATCTGCATCGACGGCGGCTACCAGTGCGCATTGATGGCGCCGACCGAGATCCTGGCCGAACAGCATTTTCGCAAGCTGATCGGATGGCTGGAACCGCTGGGCATCACGACCGCCTGGCTCACCGGCAGCCAGAAGGCCAAGGAGCGCCGGGCGATGTTGGCGTTGATCGCATCTGGCGAGGCCGCACTGGTGATTGGCACCCATGCGGTGATCCAGGACAAGGTAGTGTTTCGCCGCCTTGCGCTGGCCATCATCGATGAGCAGCACCGTTTTGGCGTGGCCCAGCGCTTGGCGCTGCGCAGCAAGATGCTGCCCGATGCGCGGGCGGCGGGCGGCATCGATGCTGATGCGCCCGGCGTACCGGCGCGACCAGATGCTGCTGGCGGGGAGAGCCCGCGCGAACCGCATCTGCTGATGATGAGTGCGACGCCGATTCCGCGCACGCTGGCGATGGGCTATTACGCCGACCTGGATGTGTCCACGATCGACGATCTGCCCCCAGGCCGAACCCCCATCGTCACCAAGCTGGTCAACGCATCGCGCCGCGACGAGGTAATCGCCCGCATCCGTGACCAGCTGGCGCAGGGGCGGCAGGTGTACTGGGTCTGCCCGTTGATCGAGGAGAGCGAAGCCCTGGATCTGGCCAATGCCACCGAGACCCATGCGGCGCTCAGTGATGCCCTGACAGACGCGAGTCGCGGTTCGGCGCGGCCAGTGGAGGTCGGTTTGCTGCATTCGCGCATGCCGGTGGCCGACAAGAAAGCGGTCATGGGCCGGTTTGTCGGTGGTCAGATGGGCGTGCTGGTCAGTACCACCGTGATCGAAGTCGGTGTCGATGTGCCCAATGCCTCGCTGATGGTGGTCGAACATGCCGAGCGCTTCGGCCTGTCGCAGCTGCACCAGTTGCGCGGACGGGTGGGACGCGGTGCTGCCGCGTCGGCCTGCGTGTTGATCTATTCCACCGGCGACGCTCCGCGGCTGGGTGAAACCGCCCGCGCGCGCCTCAAGGCGATGGTCGAGACCGCCGATGGCTTCGAGATCGCGCGGCGCGACCTGGAGATCCGCGGGCCCGGCGAGTTCCTCGGCGCGCGCCAGTCGGGCGCTGCGCTGTTGCGCTTCGCCGACCTGGCCACCGACGGCGATCTGCTGCAATGGGCCCGTGGCGCTGCGCTGCTGATGCTCGATGGCTTCGCCGATGCCGCGCAAAGGCATGTGGCCCGATGGCTGGGTGGCAAAGCCGAATTCCTGAAAGCATGAGCCCACCGGGTTGCGCCAGCGGCGCATACCGGTATGCCGGGCGTGCAGGCCCGCGTATGGGACCGCCGATCCGTCCGAGCGCACGTTCCGCGGCACGCAATGCAAAGCCATTCCAGTGGCCGAAGCGCCGGCGTAGGACAATGCGGCCATGACCCTGACTGAACTCAAGTACATCGTTGCGGTCGCGCGCGAACGCCATTTCGGCAAGGCGGCCGAGGCCTGCCATGTGTCGCAGCCGACCTTGTCGGTGGCGGTCAAGAAGCTCGAGGAAGAACTGGATGTCAAGCTGTTCGAGCGCAGCGCCAATGAGGTGACGGTCACCCCGCTGGGCGAGGAAGTGGTGCGCCAGGCCCAGACCGTACTGGAACAGGCCGCCGGCATCCGCGAGATCGCCAAGCGCGGCAAGGACCCGCTGGCCGGGCCGCTCAGACTGGGCGTTATCTACACCATCGCTCCCTATCTGCTGCCCGACCTGGTGCGCCAGGTGATTGAACGCACGCCGCAGATGCCGCTGATGCTGCAGGAGAATTTCACCGTCAAGCTGCTGGAGATGCTGCGCATGGGCGAGCTCGATTGCGCCATCCTGGCAGAGCCGTTTCCCGACACCGGATTGGCCATCGCCCCGCTGTACGACGAGCCGTTCGTGGCTGCTTTGCCGCGCAACCATCCGCTGGCCAAGGGCAAGTCGGTCAGCGCCGAGCAGCTCAAGAAGGAAACCATGCTGCTGCTGGGCACCGGACACTGCTTCCGCGACCATGTGCTGGAGGTGTGTCCCGAATTTGCGCGCTTTTCCGGCACCGCCGAGGGCATCCAGCGCAGTTTCGAGGGCTCCTCGCTGGAGACCATCAAGCACATGGTGGCCGCCGGCATGGGCGTGACGCTGGTACCGCGCCTGGGCGTTCCCGAGCAGGCCATGGCCGGCAGGCATGCGCGGCGCAAGGACGAGGATGCTTTCATCCGCTACCTGCCGGTGAAGGACCCGGGCGGCGGCGAGCCACCCACGCGTCGCGTGGTGTTGGCATGGCGCCGCAGCTTCACCCGCTATGAAGCCATCGCGGCGCTGCGCAATGCGGTGTATGCCTGCGAACTGCCGGGCGTGAAGCGGTTGTCGTGAGCAAGGCGGAGCAGGAGCTGCCCGTGGCCGGCACCGCAGGGATTCAGTAATGGAGCCCGCACGTCCGACACGATGGGCCTTGTACCTGCAGCTCATCCGATGGGACCGGCCTGCGGGCTGGCTGCTGCTGCTATGGCCGACCCTGAGCGCCCTGTGGATCGCAGCAGGCGGTTTCCCGGGCTGGCATATCGTGCTGGTTTTCACGCTGGGAACCGTGCTGATGCGCAGCGCCGGTTGCTGCATCAACGATGTGGCCGACCGGGAATTCGACAAACACGTCAAACGCACGGCGACCCGACCGGTCACCAGTGGCGCGGTGTCCATTGCCGAGGCCCTGTGGCTCGGCGCCGCGCTGGCATTGCTGGCCTTTGCGCTGGTGCTGACGACGAACCAACTCACGATCGCCCTGTCGTTCGCCGCCTTGCTGGTGACCGTGGTGTACCCCTATTCGAAACGCTTCGTCTCGATGCCGCAGGCGGTCCTGGGCGTCGCCTTCAGTTTTGGCATACCAATGGCATTCGCCGCCGTGCGCGGAACCGACGCCGTGGGGTGGGCCGAACTGCATGCAGTAGTTCCGCCGTTGGCCTGGCTGCTGCTGCTGGGCAACTTGTTCTGGGTGCTGGCCTATGACACCGAATACGCCATGGTCGACCGCGACGACGATCTGCGCATCGGCATCCAGACCTCGGCGATCACATTGGGCCGCTATGACGTGGCGGCGGTGATGGCGTTCTATGCGATCCATCTGGCGATGTGGACCGTGCTGGTGTGGCCACTGGTCGGGTCCGTCTGGTTCCTGGTCGGGGTCGCTGCGGCTGGCGTTCAGGCGCTCTGGCATGGTTGGCTGATCCGCGATCGCCGGCGGGATGCGTGTTTCAAGGCGTTCCGGTTGAACCACTGGGTCGGGTTTACGGTGTTTTGTGGCGTTGCGCTCGGCTACAGTGTCCGCTGAAGCCGGGCTGTGCCAGTCTGTTGCAGCCATAGTTTGAGAATGAGCCGAAGAGGAGCGTTTTCTTGCACCCCCTCGAGGGGCCTGGCAAAGCCAGGGCTGGGGGCGCTCAATGGCAGTCGAGCGTCTGGATCACCGGCTGACAGGTACGGTGGAGTAGTGTCAGGCACACCCGTTTGAACGTGCCATGACGGGCGACGTGTGTCTTGTTGACGGTTCAGCTTGTCCGTCCAGTGACATGCGTGCCTTGACGAAGCACTCAACACCCTCGGGTAGGGCAGTTCCGGTCGGGGCAGACTGGGTCCAAATGTGGCTTGTGATCTCGACGGCGTTGGGATCATCGTAGCAACCGCGGGAGATGGCTCGAATGTCCGGCCAGCGTTCAAAGGTGAGCGTCACGGTCGTGCCACAGTTGCTGCAGAAGTGAACGAAGACCTTCTTCTTGCTGCCATCGGAGATGTGCTCGTAGCAGCTCAGCTGTCCGGTATTGAACTCTACTGCGTCCTTCGGGAACAGGGACTCTGCAAAATAGGAAGTCCCCGTCATGCGCTGGCAAAACGTGCAGTGGCATGCCAGCGTGCGCATTGGCGCTTGGTTTGTCCGAAATCTCACCGTGCCGCAGAGGCAGCCACCTTCGAGCGCATTGAACATGTCCAGGTCTTTCGTTGATGTCGCGCGAATGTATGCAGGGTTGGCCTGCGATGTCTAGCGCGACATCTGGAGTAAGTCGCGCGCATTCAAAAGAAAAGGCGGATGCTAACAAGCTGAACAGGGATTCGTCTTGAGAACGGCTTTCAGCCTTGTTAGGTACAGTGACCAGCGATTTTGTACGGTATCAAAAATTCTGACAAACATCGCAGATCCGTTATGTCGATTCTAGGCTTGGGGCTAGCAGATCTCGAAATGGGGGAGGCATCTTGAAAGTCCGGTTGAATCCGCCCCGATGAACAGACATTCACCCGGGCCGAGCCAGTGACACAATTGAAAACGGTGTCGGCCGTTACAGGCTGCGCCTGACCGGCAGTTCGAATCATGCAATTCGGGCGGCCAGACTCGGTGCTCCTCAATAGGCACCCATGTAATCGCGTTTGCCGATTTCCAACCCGTTGTGACGCATGATGTCGTACGCGGTCGTGACGTGGAAAAAGAACTGGGGCAAGCCGTAGTTCGACAGGTAAGCCTGCCCACTCAGCGTCTTTTCTTTCGGCGTACCGGGACGCAGCACAATCTGCCTGGATTCGCTGCCTTGAAATGAAGCGCTGTCCAATGTGTCGAGAAACGTCAGTGTCTTGGCTAGCAGCACGCCGAGATCGGGGAGACTTTGCTCGTTACCTTCGAATGTCGGAACCTCGACACCGGCCAATCGCGCCGATATGCCGCGCGCGAAGTCCGCAGCGATCTGCACTTGCTTGAGCAGCGGAAACATGTCTGGATAGAGACGCGCCTGCAATAGCGCGCCAGGGTCGATTGACTTCGATGCGATGTGGGCGTCGGCCTTGACGAGGATGGTTTGCAGGGCCGTCAGCATTTGCTTGAAGACGGGGACAGAGTTCTCATACATCGGGCTGGTCATGGGCGCGTCTCTTCTTTAATGGTGTGAAGAGGCGAGCATATGCCCAAAGCCCTGACCTCACGCATTGCACGGTGGAATGCGCATCACCCGCAGCCATGATCAGGCGCCGCCGAACTCTTGCCCCATCACCTGCGCCCGATCGCGCGCCGCAAGCATGGCCTGGCGGAACAGGTCTCCGACATGCGACGCTTCCATGGCCGTGATCGCCGCATGGGTGGTGCCGCCCTTCGATGTGACGCGCTGGCGCAATATCTGCGGCGCTTCGTCGGAACTGCGCGCCAGCTCCGACGCCCCGGCAAAGGTCGCGACGGCAAGCTGGTAGGCCTGCTCCCGCGTCAGACCCATCTCCTGGCCGGCCTCGGTCATGGTTTCCAGGAAGAAAAACACATAGGCCGGGCCGGAGCCCGACAGCGCGGTGACGGCGTCCAGTTTGTCCTCCGAGTCCACCCACAACAGTTCGCCGGTACTGCGGAGGATCTGTTCGACCCCCGTTTTCTCCTGTGCACTGACGCCTGCACGCGCGAACAGCGCGGTGATGCCCCTGCCAATCAGCGCCGGCGTGTTGGGCATGGCCCGCACGACGCTCTCACTGCCGAGCCAGCGCGCAATGCTGTGGCTGGGAATGCCGGCGGCAACGCTCAGGTGCAACGCAAAGCGCGTATGGGTCGCAACGGGCAGTGCGGCTTCCTTGAAAGTCTGCGGTTTGACCGCCCACACGACGGTTGTGGCCTTGGCAAGAAACGCCCCAGGCTCCGCCTGCGCGACCAGACCGTACTGGTCGCGCAGGCGGTCCCGCGCCTCTTGCCAGGGTTCGACGACGGAGATGGTTTCGGGTGCAGCGCTACCGTGCCGGATCAGGCCCTGGATGATGGCGCTGGCCATATTGCCGCCGCCGATGAATGCGATGTGCTTGTTCATGGTATGTCCCGCTGCGCCCTGCATGCGACAACATGCAGGGTCAAGTGCCGCAGTTTAGGGCGACCTGACATGAACTCAGATTTTTCGCCCGCATCAGGCAATTGGCCGTCAGGCCACGGCTTGCCGCACCGCGTGTTCCCAACGCTCCATCAGGCTGCGTGCCTGGCTGGGCGACATGGAAGGTTCGAAGCGCCGTTCGGCTTGCCACAAACCGGTCAATTCATCGGTGCTCTTGTAGATGCCTGTTGAAAGGCCCGCCAGGTAGGCGGCGCCCAGTGCTGTCGTCTCTGTGACGGCGGGCCGTACCACCGCGATTCCCAGTAGGTCGGCCTGGAATTGCATCAGCAGGTCGTTGACGCAGGCGCCACCGTCGACCCGCAGTTCTCGCACCTCCGCGCTGCCGGCGTCAAGCGCATCGCGCGTCATGGCCTGCAACAAGGCGGCACTTTGAAACGCTATGCTCTCTAACGCCGCGCGGGCAATATGCGCCATCGTGCTGCCGCGTGTGAGGCCGGTAATGGTGCCGCGCGCCTCCGGTTTCCAATAGGGTGCGCCCAGACCGGTAAACGCCGGCACCATGACGACACCGCCCGAGTCCGGCACACTTTCGGCCAGCGCCTGCACTTCACCACTGGCCTGGATGGCATTGAGGCCGTCGCGCAACCATTGCACGACTGCACCGCCCACGAAAACCCCGCCTTCGATCGCAAACTGGGTCTGATGGCTGGTCTGGGCGGCGCTGGTTGTCAGTAGCCCGTTGTGCGAGCTTTGAAACTGCTGTCCGGTGTGCATCAGCATGAAGCAACCTGTGCCATAGGTGTTCTTGACCATACCCGCCTTGAAGCAGGCCTGGCCGAACAGTGCACTTTGCTGGTCGCCCGCCACTCCACCAATGGCAATCGCGTGGCCCAGATGGCCGGGGTCGATCTCGCCAAATAGCGCGCTGGAGGGTTGCACCTGCGGCATCATCGCCGCAGGAATATCCAGCGCCTGCAGCAACTCCGGGTCCCACTGGTTGTCATGGATGTTGAACAACATGGTGCGTGCGGCATTGCTCACATCGGTGGCGTGGACCGCACCATTGGTCAAGCGCCAGATCAACCAGCTGTCGACGGTGCCGAATGCCAATTCGCCGTTGGCCGCGCGCTGGCGCGCGCCCGGCACCTGATCCAGTATCCACTTGAGTTTGGTGCCTGAAAAGTAGGCGTCGATCACGAGGCCGGTCTTGGCCTGGATTATGTCGGCCATGCCGCGCTCGCGCAGCGCCACGCAGGTCGGCTCGGCGCGCCGGTCCTGCCAGACGATCGCATGGTGTATCGGCGCGCCGTTGGCCCGTTCCCACACGACGGTGGTTTCGCGCTGGTTGGTGATGCCGATGGCGTGTATCTCGCTGGCCTGGACGCCGGCCTTGACCAGCACTTCTCGCGCCGTCGCCAGTTGGGTACGCCATATCTCTTGCGGATCGTGTTCGACCCATCCGGGCTGCGGATAGATTTGCGTGAGTTCCTGCTGGGCGATTGCCAATGGGCGGCCATTGGCGTCAAAGACAATGCTGCGCGAGCTCGACGTGCCCTGGTCCAGGGCCAGCAGATAGGTCATGGTGCGGTGTTCAGTGCGGGGTGGAAAATCGGGGCATGGAAACCTATCGGCATGCAAACGTCGCACCGCACACCCGCTTCCACCAGCAATGCGGCGAAAGGCTCTGGCGGTGGCGCGTCGGTAAACAGACGATCGATCTGGCTCAGGTTCGCCACCGCGACCATCGCCTGGCGCTGAAATTTGCTGTGGTCTGCCGCCAACCAGACCTCGCGCGCATGCGAAATGATGGTTTGTGAAACCTTGACCTCCCGGAAGTCGAAATCCCGTAGCGATCCATCGCTTTCAATACCCGATATGCCGATGATGGCGATGTCGACCTTGAACTGGCGGATGAAATCGACGGCCGCCTCGCCGACGATACCGCCATCGCGACTGCGCACCACGCCGCCGACAACGATGACCTCGCTGGCGGTGTTGGCGCGCAGGATGCTGGCGACGTTCAGGTTGTTCGTGATGACCCGCAACCCTCTGTGCTGCAACAGGTCCCTGGCAATTGCCTCGGTCGTGGTACCGATGTTCAGGATCAACGAGCAGTCATTGGGTACGGCGGCTGCAACCGCGCGGGCGATGCCGGCTTTCTCGTCCGCATAGAGATTCTCGCGTTGCTGGTGCGCCATGTTGTTCACCGTAGAGCCGGGTACCCGCACGCCTCCATGAAAACGCAGCAGCAGGCCCTCGTCTGCCAGTTTCTGAACATCGCGGCGTACCGTTTGCAGCGTCACGTCCAACTGCGCGGCGAGTTGCTCGACGGAAGCGGATGTCATGGCATGGACGATGGTGAGCAGCCTGAGTTGCCGGGGATTGGGGTGCATGGATGAGGCCAGAAGTTGGCTAATTGGGGTATTGCAACTCTAATTCGAAAGAAAAGGAACAAACACAGGGTAAATACTGACGCATAAAGAATCAAAACGAACAAAAATGGGCAAACTCGAAGAGCTTTCACCAAGCTTTGAATTCAATCGTCAAGGGTAGCGTGATGCAGTTGACTCTGGAAGGCATCGTCAAGAAGGTCGGGCCGCAAACCTGGCTGTACCCGATGAGTGTGGCGCCCCGAAGTGGAGCCGTAACCGTTCTGCTGGGCGCGACACAGGCCGGCAAGACCAGCCTGATGCGCATCATGGCGGGTCTGGACGTGCCGTCCAGTGGTCGTGTGCTGGTCGATGGCCAGGACGTGGTTGGCGTGCCGGTGCGCGAGCGCAATGTGGCGATGGTGTACCAGCAGTTCATCAATTACCCGTCGCTGCGGGTGCGCGACAACATTGCATCGCCGTTGAAGCTTCGGGGCGACCAGGATGTCGAGCACAGGGTGCGCGCCTTGGCCGAGAAACTGCACATCGAGATGTTCCTGGATCGATATCCGGCCGAGCTCTCGGGGGGGCAGCAGCAGCGCGTGGCATTGGCGCGCGCCCTGGCCAAGGACGCGCCCTTGATGCTGCTGGACGAACCCCTGGTCAACCTGGACTACAAACTGCGCGAAGAGCTGCGTGACGAGTTGACGGCGCTTTTTGCCGCAGGCGACTCCACCGTCATCTACGCCACGACAGAGCCTGGCGAAGCCCTGCTGTTGGGTGGTTACACCGCGGTGATGGACGCTGGTGAACTGTTGCAATATGGCCCAACCGCCGAAGTCTTTCATAAACCGAAGTCGCTGCGTGTGGCGCGTGCCTTCAGTGACCCGCCGATGAACCTGCTTGGCGCCACGGTGCGCGCCGATGGCGAAACGGCGGGTGGTGTCGACGTGCAACTCGACGGTGGGCCGTTGCTCCGATTGCCGTTGCCAAAGGCGGGATCCGCCCCTGTGACAGTCGGGATGCGCGCCAGTGCCTTGCGCGTGACGGCGCAGCCGGGCGATGTCGAGTTGGATGGCAAGGTCGAACTGGCCGAAATTTCCGGCTCCGACACGTTTGTCCATGTGCATACGCTGGTGGGTGAACTGGTGGCGCAACTCACCGGAGTGCACTACTTCGATCTGGGGGTCCGGATGCCGCTGTATTTCAGTCCAGAACAGGTTTTTGTGTTTGACGCCCAGGGCATGCTAATGCTTGCCCCGCAACCGGCCGGGCGGTAATGATATGGCGCGCATCGACCTCGACATTGCCCACGCCTACAAGCGCAACCCCCGGCAGGACAGCGATTACGCGTTGCTGCCTTTGAAGATGACGTTCGACGACGGTGGCGCGTATGCGTTACTCGGCCCATCAGGCTGCGGCAAGACAACGCTCCTCAACATCATGTCCGGCCTGGTTACGCCGTCCCAGGGGAACGTGCTTTTTGATGGTGGGGACGTCACGGGTTTCTCGCCGCAACAGCGCAATATTGCCCAGGTGTTCCAGTTCCCGGTCATCTACGACACGATGACGGTGGCCGAAAACCTTGCATTTCCACTGCGCAACCGCAAATGGTCCAAGGAAAAGGTTGACAGGCGTGTTGGCGAAATCGCCGAGATGCTGGAGATGAGCGGGCAGTTGAACCAGCGCGCAGCCGGTCTGGCGGCAGACGCCAAACAGAAGATTTCGTTGGGGCGCGGCCTGGTTCGCCCCGATGTGTCGGCGGTGTTGTTTGACGAGCCACTCACGGTGATCGATCCCCACCTCAAGTGGCAGTTGCGACGCAAGCTCAAGCAGATCCACCACGAACTCAAGCTGACCCTGATCTATGTGACGCACGATCAGGTCGAGGCACTGACCTTTGCCGACCAAGTCGTGGTCATGGCCCAGGGGCGCGCGGTGCAGGTCGGATCGCCGGCCGACCTGTATGAACGTCCGAGCCATACCTTCGTGGGCCATTTCATCGGTTCACCTGGCATGAATTTCCTGCAAGCCACGGTCAAGGCGGATGCGCTGAAAGTGGCTGGCGCCACGCTGAGCCCGGGAGCCGGGCGCGGCTTGCCCGATGGAGAGATCAAGCTCGGCGTCCGGCCGGAATATGTCACCGTGGCCCAAGCCAATGCGCCAGGTGCATTGCGCATGGTCGTCTCGCAGATCCAGGACGTCGGAACCCACACCATGTTGAGCGCCGTGTGCGATGGGCAGACCGTCAAGGCGCGCCTGTCAAGTTCCGCTGCCCACCCGGGGCTGGGCAGTGTGGTCTGGCTGACGGTGATCAGCGAGCACACCTGCTTTTACAAAAACGAGGAGATCGTGGCATGAGCACCACCACAAAGCCGGTCAACCAGAAGGCCTGGTTCATGGTCTTGCCGGTATTGATCTGCGTTGCCTTCTCGGCCATCTTGCCCCTGATGGTGGTGGTGAACTACTCGGTGCAGGACATCATCTCGCTGGATCGTCGGGTGTTCGTCGGCACAGAGTGGTTTGCCGCCATCATGCGCGACGAGGAGTTGCACGGTGCCTTGCTGCGCCAGGTGGTCTATTCCTTCGCCGTGCTTGCGGTTGAACTGCCGCTCGGCATCCTGCTGGCATTGTCCATGCCCGCCCAAGGGTGGAGGTCTTCCGTGGTTCTGGTGATTGTTTCGTTGTCCTTGCTGATTCCATGGAACGTGGTGGGCACCATCTGGCAAATATTCGGTCGCACCGACATCGGGCTGATGGGTGCGGCTTTGCAGGGCCTGGGCATCGACTACAGCTATACCGGCAATGCCGCGCACGCCTGGCTCACGGTCCTGCTGATGGACGTATGGCACTGGACCCCGCTGGTGGCCTTGCTGGGATATGCCGGTTTGCGCTCCATCCCGGACGCCTACTACCAGGCGGCCAGCATCGATGGCGCCAGCAAGCTCGACGTCTTTTGGTATGTGCAACTGCCAAAAATGCGCGGCGTGTTGATGATTGCGGTGCTGCTGCGGTTCATGGACAGCTTCATGATTTATACAGAACCGTTTGTGCTGACCGGCGGAGGTCCCGGCAATTCGACCACCTTCTTGTCGCAGTTCCTGACGCAAAAGGCCGTCGGGCAGTTTGACCTCGGGCCGGCAGCAGCCTTCTCGCTGATCTATTTCCTGATCATCTTGCTGATGTGTTTCGTTCTGTACAACTGGATGCAACGCGTGGGCACTCAGGCCAAGGAGGGTGGTCATGATTAAGCCAAGGTTCCAGAAGAGGACGCTGTTTCTGCTCGCGTACATCGTCTTCGCCTTGCTGCCCATCTACTGGATGGTCAACATGTCGTTCAAGACGAACAACGAGATCGTGGCCGGCTTTTCGCTGTTTCCGAATCACTTCACGTGGGACAACTACATCACCATCCTGACCGATCCGGCCTGGTACTCGGGTTACATCAACAGCATGATTTACGTGGCCATCAACACCGTGATCTCGCTCACAGTGGCATTGCCCGCAGCCTATGCGTTTTCCCGCTACAGCTTTCTGGGCGACAAGCACGTGTTCTTCTGGCTGCTGACCAACCGCATGACACCACCGGCGGTTTTCCTGCTGCCGTTTTTCCAGCTCTACAGTTCGGTCGGACTGATGGATACTCATATTGCGGTGGCGCTGGCGCATCTGCTGTTCAACGTGCCACTGGCGGTCTGGATTCTTGAGGGATTCATGAGCGGCATTCCACGCGAGATCGACGAGACCGCCTATATCGATGGCTACTCGTTCCCACGTTTCTTTATCCGGATCTTCCTGCCGCTGATCAAGGCCGGCGTAGGTGTTGCCGCGTTCTTCTGCTTCATGTTCAGCTGGGTCGAACTGCTGTTGGCCCGCACGTTGACCAGTGTCGACGCCAAGCCGATCGCGGCCACGATGACGCGAACGATTTCGGCCTCGGGCATGGATTGGGCCACCCTGGCCGCGGCTGGCGTGCTGACGATCGTGCCGGGCGCGATCGTGATCTGGTTTGTTCGCAACTACATCGCCAAGGGTTTCGCGATGGGTCGCGTTTGACGGGAGACACAGATGTACCAATGGATGGCGTGGACCGCACCGGTGGCCGTGTTTTTCACCTGCATCGGGCTCATGCTGGTTGGCATGACCATCTGGGAAATCAAGTCGCCCACCAGCCTGCGACGGGGATTTTTGCCAATCGAGACGACGCGTGGCGACCGGCTGTTCATTGGCCTGCTGGCTGCGGCCTACACCAACCTGGCCTTTGTGGGCGTCAGCGGGTGGATATCCGAGTGGCTGAATCTGGAGACCGATCCCTCGATCTGGATCAGTGCGATTGCATCGCTGGGGCTGCTCGTGTTGATCATGCGCCGAGGATAGCGTCGAATTTTGAAAATGAGCGGCTTGTCCCCCCTGGAGCCGCTTTGTCCTAGTCATACAGGGGCTGTTAGACCTAAGGAGACCCTCTATGAAAGTGAAGTATTCCGTTCTGGCCGTGGCGATGGCATGCGCATTGACCAGCCAAACATGGGCCGATGAGGCTGCGGCCAAGAAATGGATCGATGCCGAGTTTCAGCCGTCGACCCTGTCCAAGGCGCAACAAACCGCCGAGATGAAATGGTTCATCGACGCTGCCAAGAAGCTGCAGGCCAAAGGGGTGAAGCAGATATCCGTCGTGTCCGAGACGATCTCTACTCACGAGTACGAGTCCAAGACGCTGGCCAAGGCCTTCGAAGAGATCACCGGCATCAAGGTCGTGCACGACCTGATCGGTGAAGGCGACGTGGTCGAGAAGCTGCAAACATCCATGCAATCGGGCAAGTCCATTTACGACGGCTGGATTACCGACTCGGATTTGATCGGCACCCACTACCGCTACGGCAAGATCTTGAACCTGACCGACTACATGACAGGCAGTGGCAAGGAGTGGACCAATCCGGGGCTCGATGTCAAGGATTTCATCGGTACCAGCTTCACCACGGCGCCTGACGGCAAGCTGTACCAATTGCCCGACCAGCAGTTTGCCAACCTGTATTGGTTCCGGGCCGACCTGTTCGCCAAACCGGAACTCAAGGCACAGTTCAAGGCCAAATACGGCTATGACCTGGGTGTGCCTTTGAACTGGAGTGCCTATGAAGATATCGCTGCGTTCTTCACCAATGACGTCAAGAACATTGACGGCAAGCCGATCTACGGCCATATGGATTACGGCAAGAAAGATCCTTCGCTCGGTTGGCGTTTCACCGATGCCTGGTTGTCGATGGCCGGCTCTGCCGACATCGGCATTCCCAATGGCAAGCCGATAGACGAATGGGGAATCCGCACCTCCGCCGACGGCTGTACGCCACTCGGGGCGTCTGTCTCTCGCGGGGGCGCAACCAACTCGCCCGCCGCTGTTTACGCCCTGACCAAGTACATCGACTGGATGAAACTGTACTCGCCGAAGGAAGCGATTGGCATGACTTTCGGCGAGGCCGGACCGGTTCCTGCACAAGGGCAAATCGCGCAACAGATTTTCTGGTACACGGCATTTACCGCCGACATGATCAAACCGGGCCTGCCGGTTGTGAATGCCGATGGGACGCCCAAGTGGCGCATGGCACCCGGACCCAATGGCCCGTACTGGAAGCAGGGCATGCAGAACGGTTATCAGGACGTCGGCTCCTGGACGTTCTTCAAGAACCACGATGCCAACAAAGTGGCTGCTGCCTGGCTTTACGCGCAGTTCGTGACCGCCAAGACCACTTCGCTGAAGAAAACCACGGTTGGCTTGACCCCGATCCGCGAGTCGGACATTCAATCCCAGGCAATGACGGACATGGCGCCCAAACTTGGAGGTTTGGTGGAGTTCTATCGCAGCCCGGCGCGGATTGCCTGGACACCCACTGGTACCAATGTGCCGGACTATCCGAAATTGGCGCAGCTGTGGTGGAAAAATGTGGCTGTGGCGGTGACCGGCGAGAAGACACCACAGGCGGCGATGGATAACCTGGCTGGCGAGATGGATGACGTCATGGCACGCCTGCAGCGCTCGGGTATGGCGGTCTGCCCGCCAAAACTGAATGCCAAGAGCGACCCCAATAAATGGTTGAGCGACAAGGGGGCGCCTTGGGCGAAGCTGGCAAATGAAAAGCCAAAGGGCGAAACCATTGCGTATGACACTCTGTTGAACGCGTGGAAAAACGGCAAGGTCCGCTGATTGGCGTCGCGTCGACGCCTGTGTCGTAAGAATGGCCGTGTGCTCCGTTTGGTCACACGGCCCATTTTTTATGGGCCAATTCCTCTTTGCGGGGAAGCGGCCGGCCCAATGAATTGAAACTTGAGGAAACCCGTCACATGGGAACGGAAACGCAGCCACTACCGACCCGTCGCGCGGATTTGATCGGTCGTCTGGTGCAGCCGCAGACCTACGATATGGCCGTCGTCGGTGGTGGTGCCACCGGGCTTGGGGTCGCGCTGGATGCGGCGCTGCGCGGCTTTTCGGTGGTGCTGGTCGAATCACATGACTTCGCCAAGGGCACCTCGTCACGTGCAACCAAGCTGGTGCACGGCGGCGTGCGCTACCTGGCACAAGGCAACATTGCGCTGGTGCGCGAGGCCCTGCACGAACGCACCACACTGCTCAACAATGCGCCGCACCTGGCGCAGCCGCTGGCGTTTGTCATGCCGTCCTATCATTGGTGGGAAACCCCGTTCTACGGCGCCGGCCTGACCGCCTATGACCTGCTGGCCGGCAAGGCCGGCCTGGGAGCCACCCGCTTCCTGAATCGGGGTCAGACGCTGAATTTGTTGCCCAATGCCAAAAGCGAGGGCCTGCGCGGAGGTGTTCAATATTGGGATGGCCAGTTCAACGACGCCCGGCTGGCGCTGGCACTGGCCCGCAGTGCGGCCGCGCAGGGCGCGCTGCTGGTCAACTATTGCCGGGCGGACGATTTGATCAGCGAGGCCGGCAAGGTGGCAGGACTGCGCTGTACCGACACCGAGACCGGTCGTTCGGTCGAATTGCGGGCCCGTTGTGTGATCAACGCTACCGGCGTGTGGGTCGATGACCTGCGCCAAAAGGATGGACAGGCGCACCAGGGCGACGGTCGCAAGCCAACCCGGGTCATGGTCGCGCCGAGTCAGGGCGTGCATATGGTCGTCGATCGCGCATTCCTGCCCGGTGATACCGGCTTGATGGTTCCCAAGACCGCCGATGGGCGGGTGTTGTTTGCGGTTCCCTGGCTGGGCAAGGTCATATTGGGCACTACGGACACGCCGCGCAACGATCTGGCACTCGAACCCGAACCCTTTGACGAGGAAGTGCAGTTCATCCTGTCGGAGGCCGCGCGCTACCTGCAGCGGGCACCGACCCGCGCGGACGTGCGCAGCGTCTGGGTCGGACTGCGGCCATTGGTCAAGCCGCAGGACGATGATGGCGACAACACCAAGGGCCTGAGTCGAGAACACACGGTGCTGGTCAGCCGCAGCGGCCTGGTGACCGTGACTGGCGGCAAATGGACGACCTACCGGGCCATGGCCGAGGATGTTCTGCAGAAATGCTTCGACAAGGCCCTGTTGCCTGCCCGGCCGGCCGGCGCGACAAATCGTTTCAGACTTACCGGCGCCACCCAGCTTGGCGGATCGCCGCCGCCCTCGATCAGCCTGGCGCCCGGACTGCATTGCTACGGCGATGAGCAGGCTTTGTTGCAAACCTTGCCGGGCAACGACAACTGGCTGGCGCCCGGTCTGTCGGAGGCCATGGTGCGGTTTGCTGCACGGTTCGAGTATGCTCGCTGCGTCGAGGATATGCTGGCACGGCGGTCACGGCTGCTGTTCCTGGACGCCCTGGCGGCCATGGAACTGAGTTCTGCGGTTGCCGAGATCCTGCGCGAGGAGACCGGACAGGACCCGCATGCCGCCGCTTTTGGTGCCCTCGCGGCGAAATATTTACTGCCGCCAGCTTGAAGTTCGTTGACGCTCCCCTTTTGGTGGTGCATAATCGCGGGCTTCGCTCATCATCGAGTGAATGAGAATCTGCCCAATAGGAGGCGGTGTGAGTGGTTCATGCCGCCAACGACGGGCCCAAGACTGACCTGTGGGTGCCTTGCCAATCGCGAGGTGTTCCACGGGTGCAAGTTGGGAACAACATACATGATCCAGACTGAATCCCGATTGGAAGTCGCCGACAACACCGGCGCCAAGTCCGTCCTGTGCATCAAGGTGCTCGGCGGCTCCAGGCGCCGTTACGCCAGCGTAGGCGATGTCATCAAGGTGAGTATCAAGGAAGCCGCTCCGCGTGGTCGCGTCAAAAAGGGCGAGATTTATAGCGCCGTGGTGGTGCGTACCGCCAAGGGCATTCGCCGCAGTGACGGTTCCCTGGTCAAGTTCGACAGCAATGCTGCTGTCTTGCTCAATGCCAAGCTCGAGCCGATCGGCACGCGCATCTTCGGGCCGGTCACGCGCGAACTGCGGACCGAGAAGTTCATGAAGATCGTGTCGCTGGCTCCCGAAGTACTGTAAGGACAAGCCATGAACAAGATTCGCAAAGGCGACGACGTCATCGTGCTCACAGGGCGCGACAAGGGCAAGCGCGGCAAGATTTCGCAGCGCAAGGACGATTCCTATGTATTGATCGAGGGCATCAACCTCGTGAAGAAACATACCAAGCCCAACCCGATGAAGGGAACGACGGGTGGGATCGTGGAAAAGGCGATGCCGATCCACCAGTCCAACGTGGCAATTTTTAACGCTGTGTCCGGCAAGGCTGACCGGGTTGGCATCAAGCAGTTGGCAGATGGCAAGCGCGTACGCGTTTACAAGTCCAGCGGCGAAGAAATCAAGGTGGCATGAAAATGGCGCGTCTGCAACAATACTATCGCGAAAAAGTCGCTCCGGACCTGATCGAGAAATTCGGCTACAAGTCGCCGATGCAGGTGCCTCGCCTGACCAAGATCACGCTCAACATGGGTGTGAGCGAGGCGGTCGCCGACAAGAAGGTCATGGACAACGCCGTGGCGGACCTGACCAAGATTGCGGGCCAGAAGCCGGTCGTCACCAAGTCGAAAAAGCCTATCGCCGGTTTCAAGATCCGTGAAGGCCAGGCCATTGGTTGCATGGTCACACTGCGCGGTGTGCGCATGTTCGAGTTCCTGGACCGCTTCGTTACCGTGGCGCTGCCCCGGGTGCGTGACTTTCGCGGCATCTCCGGTCGCGCGTTCGATGGCCGTGGCAACTACAACATCGGCGTCAAAGAGCAGATTATTTTTCCTGAAATTGAATACGACAAGGTCGATGCCTTGCGCGGTCTCAATATCAGCATCACCACGACGGCCAGGTCGGACGAAGAGTGCAAGGCACTGCTCGCGGGCTTCCGTTTTCCGTTCAAGAACTGAGGTGACCCTTGGCTAAAATGGCTTTGATCGAGCGCGAGCTCAAGCGCGACAGACTGGTTGCCAAGTACGCGAAGAAACACGCGGAACTCAAGAGCATTGCCGGCGACGTGAAGCGCAGTGACGACGAGCGCGCCGTGGCGCGCCTGGGGTTGCAAAAGTTGCCGCGCAACGCAAACCCCACCCGCCAGCGCAATCGTTGCGCCATTACCGGACGCCCGCGCGGCACGTTCCAGCACTTTGGTCTGGCGCGCGCGAAGGTTCGTGAAATGGCCCTCGCCGGAGAAATTCCCGGCGTCGTCAAGGCCAGCTGGTAAGCGCGAGGAGACAATAACATGAGCATGAGTGATCCCATAGCGGACCTGTTGACACGCATCCGCAATGCGCAAATGGTCGCCAAGACCACGGTTTCGGTTCCATCTTCCAAGGTAAAGGTTGCGATTGCGCAGGTACTGAAGGACGAGGGCTATATCGACGGCTTCACGGTCAAGACCGATGCCGGCAAGTCCGAGCTGGAAATTGCGTTGAAGTACTACGCTGGCCGCCCGGTGATCGAGCGCATCGAGCGTGTGAGTCGCCCCGGACTGCGCGTTTACCGCGGCAAAGGAACGATTCCCCAGGTGCAAAACGGTCTGGGCGTGGCGATTGTCACGACACCCGCCGGCGTGATGACCGACCGCAAGGCGCGTGCCACCGGTGTCGGTGGTGAAGTCCTGTGCTACGTCGCCTGATGGCGTGGCACTGAGGAGAAACAGAATATGTCCCGTATAGGAAAAATGCCCGTCGTGGTGCCCACTGGCGTCGATGTGTCGGTGAAGGCCGATCAAATCATCGTCAAGGGTGCCGGTGGTGCACTGCAATTGATGCAGAACGCGCTGGTCAAGGTCACCAGCGACGCAGGCAAACTCACTTTCGTTCCGGCCAACGATTCGCGCGCTGCCAATGCGATGTCGGGCACCATGCGCCAACTGGTGAACAACATGGTGGTGGGCGTGAGCAAGGGCTTCGAGCGCAAGCTGAGCCTGGTCGGCGTCGGATACAAGGCCCAGGCACAGGGTGCCAAGCTGAACCTGACTGTCGGTTATTCGCATCCGGTCAATCTGGACATGCCTGCCGGTATCACCGTGGCAACCCCGACTCCGACCGAAGTCGTGATCAAGGGCGCCGATCGTCAGCGCGTCGGCCAGATTGCCGCAGAGATTCGTGCCGTTCGTCCGCCCGAGCCCTACAAGGGCAAAGGCATCCGCTATTCGGACGAAAAGATCAAGATCAAAGAAACCAAGAAGAAGTAAGGGGCAGCATGATGTTGACCAAGAAAGAACAGCGGCTTCGCCGGTCTCGGCAGACGCGTATTCGTATCGCGACCCAGGCCGTGGCCCGGCTGACGGTGAATCGCACCAACCTGCATATCTACGCCAGCGTGATCTCCGGCGACGGTGGCAGAGTCCTGGCAAGCGCTTCCACGGCCGAGGCGGAAGTCCGTACGGCCCTGGGTGGTGCTGGCAAGGGTGCCACTGCCGCCGCCGCGCAGATCATCGGCAAGCGAGTAGCCGAGAAGGCGAAAGCCGCCGGTGTCGACAAGGTCGCCTTCGACCGTTCGGGCTTTGCCTACCATGGCCGCGTCAAAGCGCTGGCCGACGCCGCGCGTGAAGCCGGCTTGCAGTTTTAAGCAGATCGGAGATAACAATGGCACGGATGCAAGCGAAGATGCAGGGCAAGGCTGAAGGGCCTGAGGACGGCCTGCGCGAGAAGATGATCGCGATCAACCGCGTGACCAAGGTGGTCAAGGGCGGGCGAATTCTGGGATTCGCAGCGTTGACCGTGGTCGGCGACGGCGACGGCCGGGTTGGCATGGGCAAAGGCAAGTCCAAGGAAGTGCCCGCTGCTGTGCAAAAGGCGATGGAAGAAGCCCGCCGCAACATGATCAAGGTTTCACTCAAGAGCGGCACGTTGCAGCACAGGGTCACGGGTCATCACGGCGCGGCCAATGTGATCATGATGCCCGCTCCCAAGGGTACCGGCATCATTGCCGGGGGCCCGATGCGCGCCGTATTCGAAGTGGTGGGCATCACCGATGTCGTGGCCAAGAGCCATGGTTCGTCGAACCCCTACAACATGGTTCGTGCAACGCTGGATGCGCTGTCGGTGTCCACAACGCCGGCACAAGTTGCCGCCAAGCGTGGCAAGAGCGTTGAAGACCTGTTCACCTGATCGACGGAGTGGTTATGACGACGCAACAACAAACCGTGAAGATCCAGCTGGTCCGCAGCCCGATCGGCTGCCAGGAATCGCACCGCGCGACGGTGCGCGGCCTGGGTCTGCGCAAGATGCGCAGTATCAGCGAGTTGAAAGACACGCCGGAAGTGCGCGGGATGATCAACAAGATCAGTTATCTGGTCAAAGTATTGTGAAGTTGATGGCGCGCAGCGCCGCCGCGATTGCGGCCGGGCAACACGCCAACTGACAAGGGATGATGATGGAACTCAATGGCATCAAGCCGGCTGACGGCGCAAAGCACGCGAAACGCCGTGTCGGTCGTGGTATCGGCTCGGGTCTGGGCAAAACCGCTGGTCGCGGCCACAAGGGACAAAAATCCCGTGCGGGTGGCTACCACAAGGTCGGCTTCGAGGGCGGCCAGATGCCGTTGCAGCGTCGTCTGCCCAAGCGCGGCTTCAAGTCGCAGCTGCTGAAGTACAACGCTGAAATCACGCTCACCACGCTGGAAGTATTGGGTGCTGCGGAAGTCGACATGCTGACGTTGAAGCAGGCGGGCCTGGTGCCCGAGATGGCCAAGGTTGTCAAGGTCATCAAGACCGGGGCCTTGACCAAGGCCGTCAAGCTCAATGGCATCGGCGCGACTGCCGGTGCCAAGCTCGTTATTGAAGCGGCCGGCGGCAGCGTAGCCTGAGTTTTCGGACCCAGGACAACAGGTAGACCCCCGTGGCAACCAACACTGCTCAACTGGCAAAGACCGGCAAGTTCGGCGACCTGCGTCGCCGGCTGATGTTCTTGCTGCTGGCGCTGGTCGTGTACCGCGTTGGCGCGCACATCCCGGTTCCCGGCATTGATCCGGCGCAGCTGCAGCAGTTTTTCAAGGGGCAGGAAGGCGGCATCCTCGGGATGGCCAACCTGATGTCGGGCGGCGCCTTGTCGCGCTTCACGATTTTCGCGCTGGGGATCATGCCCTATATCTCGGCATCGATCATCATGCAGTTGCTCACCTATGTCGTTCCGACATTCGAGCAACTCAAGAAAGAGGGCGAAGCGGGCCGTCGCAAGATCACGCAGTACACGCGATACGGAACCCTGGGCCTGGCCCTGTTCCAGTCGCTCGGCATTGCGGTGGCGCTGGAAGCATCGGCAGGTTTGGTGATCTCGCCGGGCATGGGCTTTCGGGTGACGGCGGTGTGTACGCTTACGGCTGGCACCATGTTCCTCATGTGGCTGGGTGAGCAGATCACCGAGCGCGGGCTGGGAAATGGCATCTCGATCCTGATCTTCGCCGGCATTGCGGCGAACCTCCCGTCGGCGATGGGTGGATTGCTTGAGTTGGTCCGTACAGGTGCAATGAGCATCCTGGTGTCGCTGTTCATCCTGTTGCTGGTGGTGCTGGTAACCTATTTCGTTGTGTTCGTCGAGCGTGGTCAGCGCAAGATTCTGGTCAACTATGCGCGGCGTCAGGTCGGCAACAAGGTGTATGGCGGTCAGTCGTCGCACCTGCCGCTCAAATTGAACATGGCCGGCGTGATTCCGCCGATCTTCGCGTCGTCGATCATCCTGTTGCCGGCTACCGTGGTGGGTTGGTTCAGCACCGGCGAATCCATGCGCTGGCTCAATGACATCGCTTCGTCACTGACGCCGGGACAGCCGATTTATGTGATGTTCTACGCCGCTGCGATCGTATTTTTCTGTTTCTTCTACACGGCGCTGGTGTTCAACAGCCGAGAGACGGCAGATAACCTGAAGAAAAGCGGCGCGTTTGTTCCGGGAATTCGCCCCGGTGACCAGACGGCAAAGTACATCGACAAGATCTTGCTGCGATTGACGCTGGCGGGTGCCATCTACATCACTGCCGTCTGTCTGTTGCCCGAGTTTCTGATTTTGAAGTACAACGTGCCGTTCTATTTCGGTGGGACATCCTTGCTGATCATCGTGATCGTGACCATGGACTTCATGTCCCAGGTACAGAACTACATGATGTCCCAGCAATACGAATCGCTTTTGAAGAAGGCCAGTTTCAAGTCGTAGTGCGTGGTGCATAAAAATGCGGCGCTGGTGACGGTTGGGCTGACGCGCTACGAACAGAGTCGGGCCCGGATTGATCCTGGGTCAGGTCAGCATATTGGAAAGAAGACCGGGTGGTCGCAGCAGGCGAGACGCGGCAGAGAGTTTTTAGGAGAACCAAATGAAAGTTTCGGCTTCGGTCAAGAAAATTTGCCGTAACTGCAAAATCATCCGGCGCAAGGGCGTTGTACGCGTGATCTGTACCGATCCGCGTCACAAGCAGCGCCAGGGCTGAGATTGCACGAGTTTTAGAGGACGAACATGGCACGTATTGCTGGTATCAACATTCCGCCGCACCAACATTCCGAAATTGGCCTGACGGCTATATTCGGCATTGGCCGCACCCGCGCCCGCAAGATCTGTGAGGCTTGCGACATCGCCTACTCCAAGAAGGTCAAAGACCTGACGGACTCCGATCTGGAAAAGATCCGTGAGGCGGTTGGACAGTTCATCATCGAAGGTGATCTGCGTCGTGAGACAACGATGAACATCAAGCGTTTGATGGACATCGGCTGCTATCGGGGCTTTCGGCATCGCCGTGGTCTGCCGATGCGCGGCCAGCGTACCCGCACCAATGCCCGTACCCGCAAGGGTCCGCGCAAGGCTGCGCAGTCACTGAAGAAATAAACGGGATTGAGAGACCACCATGGCAAAACCACAAAATAGTGCGGCATCGCAACGGGTTCGCAAGAAGGTTCGCAAGAACGTAGCGGACGGTGTGGCGCATGTGCACGCGTCGTTCAACAACACCATCATCACGATCACCGACCGGCAGGGCAATGCGCTGTCGTGGGCGTCGTCGGGAGGCCAGGGCTTCAAGGGTTCGCGCAAGTCGACCCCTTTCGCGGCCCAGGTCGCTTCCGAGGTGGCGGGCCGCGCTGCGCTCGAGCAGGGCATCAAGAACCTGGATGTCGAGATCAAGGGCCCCGGTCCCGGACGCGAGTCGTCGGTGCGCGCTTTGGCTGCGCTCGGCATTCGCATCAACATGATCGCGGACGTAACCCCGGTACCGCACAACGGTTGCCGACCGCAAAAGCGCCGGAGGATCTGATCCTGCGAGCAGGAAAACGGATTTAACCGGATTCAACCAAGCCCACCGCCGTCTGCGACAGCTGACGGCTCCCGCAGTTGACTGCGGAAGATGACACAAAGGAAGTTCAAGTGGCACGCTACCTCGGCCCCAAGGCCAAACTCTCACGCCGTGAAGGCACTGACCTGTTCCTCAAGAGCGCACGCCGCGCAATTGGAGACAAGGCCAAGTTCGACTCCAAGCCCGGCCAGCATGGCCGCACTTCCGGCGCACGCACCTCCGACTATGGCCTGCAGCTGCGCGAGAAGCAGAAGGTCAAGCGCATGTATGGTGTGCTGGAGCGCCAGTTCCGCCGCTATTTCGAAGAGGCCGATCGCCGCCGGGGCAACACCGGCGCGAATCTGCTATTCCTGCTGGAGTCGCGGCTGGACAACGTCGTCTATCGCATGGGTTTTGGCTCTACGCGTGCTGAGGCGCGTCAACTGGTGTCGCACAAGGCCATGACGGTGAACGGGCAATCGGTCAACATTCCTTCCTATATGGTCAAGGCGGGTGATGTGGTCTCGGTGCGCGACAAATCCAAAAAGCAGAACCGCGTCGTGGAAGCCCTGCAGCTCGCACAACAGGTCGGCATGCCGGCGTGGGTGGAAGTCAGCTTGGACAAGACCGAAGGTACTTTCAAGAAGACGCCGGACCGTGACCAGTTCGCCGCCGACATCAACGAATCGCTGATCGTCGAGTTGTACTCGCGTTAAGCACGCTCACAAGAAATCGTTCCTGGCTCGCGGGGCACCGCGGGCCAGGTGCTTCACCAGCCTTACCGATGTAACGAGTCGGGGGTATTGAGAGGAAGTCTGCATGCAAACCAATCTGCTGAAACCCAAAGCAATCAATGTCGAGCAAATTGGCACCAACCGTGCCAAAGTGGCCCTGGAGCCGTTCGAGCGTGGTTATGGCCACACCTTGGGTAACGCACTGCGCCGTGTCCTGCTGTCATCGATGCCCGGTTACGCCGCTACCGAAGTGACGATCGCCGGCGTGTTGCACGAGTACTCGTCGATCGATGGCGTGCAGGAAGATGTCGTCAACATCTTGTTGAACCTCAAGGGTGTAGTGTTCAAGCTGCACAACCGCGAAGAGGTCACGCTGAGCCTGCGCAAGGATGGCGACGGTGCTGTGACAGCCGCCGACATCCAGACGCCGCACGACGTCGAAGTGATCAATCCGGACCATGTCATTGCCAATTTGTCGCATGGCGGCAAGCTGGACATGCAGATCAAGGTCGAAAAGGGCCGTGGTTATGTGCCCGGTACGATGCGCCGTCAGGGGGACGAGCCGACCAAGTCGATTGGCCGCATTGTGCTGGACGCCTCGTTCTCTCCGGTCAAACGTGTCAGCTACACGGTGGAAAGTGCCCGCGTCGAGCAGCGTACCGACCTGGACAAGCTGGTCGTCGAGATCGAGACCAATGGCGCCATTTCGGCCGAAGACGCGGTGCGCGCCTCGGCCAAGGTTCTGGTCGAGCAGCTGGCGGTGTTCGCCCAGCTCGAGGGCAGCGAACTGGCGGCATTCGATGCGCCGGCTCAGCGCGGCAATACCCAGTTCGATCCGATCCTGCTGCGCCCGGTGGACGAACTGGAGCTGACGGTTCGCTCGGCCAACTGCCTGAAGGCCGAGAACATCTATTACATCGGTGACCTGATCCAGCGCACCGAGAACGAGCTGCTCAAAACCCCGAACCTGGGTCGCAAGTCGCTCAACGAAATCAAGGAAGTGCTTGCTTCACGTGGCTTGACTCTGGGCATGAAGCTCGAGAGCTGGCCGCCGGCAGCACTGGAAAAGCGTTAGTTGCACGGGCCCGCAAGGGCCTGTGTGTGCCACGGCAGTACCTGATACGGCTAGCCACTCATAAAGAAGCAATAGGAAAATACCATGCGTCACGGACACGGACTTCGCAAACTCAATCGCACCAGCTCGCACCGGTTGGCGATGCTGCAAAACATGATGAACTCGCTGATCGCGCACGAGGCCATCAAGACGACCTTGCCCAAGGCCAAGGAGTTGCGCCGCGTCGTCGAACCGATGATCACGCTGGCCAAGGTGGCGACCGTCGCCAATCGCCGTCTGGCCTTCGACCGTCTGCGGGACCGCGACAGCGTCACCAAGTTGTTCGACGTATTGGGCCCGCGTTATCTGGCGCGCCCGGGTGGCTACACCCGTATTCTCAAGATGGGTTTTCGGGTGGGCGACAATGCACCGATGGCGTTTGTCGAACTGGTCGATCGCCCCGAAGTTGCAGATGAATTGGTAGCAGACGCCGATAAGGCCGATTGATCGTTTATACTCTTGGAATACCGCGCGATGGAGCAGCCTGGTAGCTCGTTGGGCTCATAACCCAAAGGTCGCAAGTTCAAATCTTGCTCGCGCAACCAAACAGTCAGCCTTAGAAGCTGCGAACAAAACGCCCGCTAACTCAGCGGGCGTTTTTTTTGGTCTGCAGCAAGCCATGATTTCAACTCATGGGGGGCTGGCCTAAACATCGGGCTGCCCGGCGCTGCGATTGCCCTGATACTCGCCAGATCGTCAATTGCAAGTGGCAGGAGCGGATTCCATGACCGAAGGCGCAGCAGCAGTTTCTCCCGCACCCGGCCGTCGGCGCGCGGGTGGCCGCAGCACCGGCGTCGCCCGGGCCGCCGTATCGACGACCCAGTACCGCAGCCTGAAACACCGCTTTCCCCCGACGCAGGTGGTATCGGAAGACGAGTTGGAGGCGATACACGATACCTCGCTGGCCATCCTGGAAGAGATGGGCATGGACTTCATGCACCCGGGCGCGCGTGAGATTCTCAAGAAGGCCGGCGCCGAGGTGCGCGAAGGCTCCGAACGGGTGCGCTTTGACCGCAACCTGATTCTGCAAACCATCAAGACCTGCCCTTCCGAGTTCACGCTGCATGCGCGCAACCCGCAGCGCAATGTGCAGATCGGCGGCAAGAACCTGGCCTTTGCGCAGGTCGCCAGCCCACCCAACTGCTCGGATCTGCAAGGTGGACGCCGGGCCGGCAACCAGGTCGATTTCCGCAACATGGTGCGGTTGGCGCAGCGCTACGACATCGTGCATGCCAGCGGCGGCTATCCGGTCGAGCCGGTCGATATCCACGCCTCGGTGCGGCATCTCGATTGCCTGTCCGACATCGCCAAGCTCACCGACAAACCTTTCCATGTCTATTCGCTGGGACAGGAGCGCAACCAGGATGGCCTGGAGATAGCGCGGATCGCGCGCGGCATCAGCCGGGAACAGATGGAGGCCGAGCCGTCGCTGTTTTCGATCATCAACAGCTCGTCGCCGCTGCGGCTCGACACGCCAATGCTGCAGGGCATCATCGAGATGTCGTCGCGCAACCAGATCATCATGCTGACGCCGTTCACGCTCGCCGGCGCGATGGCGCCAGTGACGATCGCAGGCGCACTGGCACAGCAGAACGCCGAGGCGCTGGCGGGCATTGCGTTCACCCAGATGGTGCGTCCCGGTGCTCCGGTGGTGTACGGCGGCTTCACGTCCAACGTAGACATGAAGACCGGCGCGCCGGCCTTCGGCACGCCCGAATACATGAAGGCCGTGCTGGCTGGCGGGCAGTTGTGCCGCAAGTACGGCATTCCGTACCGCACCTCCAACGTTTGCGCCGCCAACACGGTCGACGCGCAAGCGGCCTACGAGTCCGTGTTCTCGCTGTGGGCGGTGATCCAGGGCGGCGGCAATTTCATCATGCACTCGGCCGGATGGATGGAGGGCGGGCTGACCTGCTCGTTCGAGAAGTTCATCGTCGACGTGGACCTGCTGCAAATGGTGGCCGAGTTCCTGACGCCGCTCGATGTCAGTCCAGCCGGGCTGGGCCTGGATGCGGTGCGCGAGGTTGGTCCGGGTGGGCATTACTTCGGTACCGCCCATACGCTCGAACGGTTCGAGACCGCGTTCTATTCCCCGATCATCTCGGATTGGCGCAACTTCGAAACCTGGCAGGAAGCCGGCAGCCCGACCGCATTCCAGAAGGCGAACGCGGTCTGGCAGAAGGAACTTGCCGCGTATGAGCGGCCACCGATGGATCCGGCGATTGAAGAGGAACTCGATGCGTTCGTGGCTCGGCGCAAGCAAGAAGGCGGAGCCCCGACCGATTTTTGATCGCAGCAGTCGAGCGGGCCATCCGTGCGCGGTGCGGCCCCGGCGTCATTATCATGGCGTACCGTTCGAAATTCCTGGGCCGACACGGTGCAGTCCAGGGCAAACCTGAAAGACGTTGAATCGTGAAGACAACAGCACAAGTGGTGGTGATCGGCGGCGGCGTGGTGGGATGTTCGGTCCTGTACCACCTGACCAAGAAGGGCTGGAAGGACGTGCTGCTGCTCGAGCGCGATCAGCTCACATCCGGCTCCACATGGCACGCGGCGGGTGGCTTTCACACGCTCAACGGCGACCCCAACGTGGCGATGCTGCAAAGCTACACCGTCGGTCTGTACAAGGAACTCGAAGAGATCTCCGGCCAGTCCTGCGGCCTGCATCTGTCGGCCGGCATCATGCTCGCCGACACACCCGAGCGCATGGAATTTCTCAAGACCACGGTGGCCAAGGGACGCTACCTGGGCATGACGACCGAGATCATCTCGGTATCCGAGGCGAAGAACTACTTCCCGTTCATCGAGGAGCAGCATTTCATCGGCGCCCTGCTCGATCCCAACGAAGGTCACCTCGACCCGTCTGGCACCACCTATGCCTATGCCAAGGCGGCCAAGCTCGGGGGCGCGACGATCGAGGTGCAGACCAAGGTGGAGAGCCTGGAGCAGAAGGCCGATGGCAGCTGGCGCGTCATCACCAACAAGGGCGTGGTCGAGTGCGAACATGTCGTCAACGCCGGCGGCCTGTGGGCGCGCGAGGTCGGCCGCATGGTGGGCATCGAGTTGCCGGTGCTGGCCATGGAGCACATGTATCTGGTCACCGACGAGATCCCGGAGGTGGTCGCCTACAACCAGCAGGCGGGCAAGGAGATCGGCCATGTGATCGATTTCGGGGCCGAGTGTTACCTGCGCCAGGAAGGCAAGGGCATTGTGCTCGGCGCCTATGAAAAGGCCTGCGTGCCGTGGTCGCCCAAGCAGACACCCTGGAGTTTTGGGCAGGAACTGCTGCAACCCGACCTGGACCGCATTGCACCGTCGCTGGAGGTTGCGTTCCGGCACTTTCCGAAGCTGGAGAATGTGGGCATCAAGCGGGTCATCAATGGGCCTTTCACCTTTGCGCCGGACGGCAATCCGCTGGTGGGCCCGGTGCGTGGGCGCACCAACTTCTGGTCCGCCTGCGGAGTCATGGCGGGATTCAGCCAAGGCGGCGGCGTCGGCCTGGCCTTGTCCAACTGGATGGTCGACGGCGACCCGGGTTTCGACATCTGGGGCATGGACGTTGCGCGCTATGGCGACTGGGCCACCCGCACCTACACCAATGCCAAGGTGCGCGAGAACTATGCGCGCCGCTTCAGCATCCGGTTCCCGAACGAGGAACTGCCCGCCGCGCGGCCGCTGCAGACCACGCCGCTGTACGACACCATGATTGCGCAAGGCGCAGTGATGGGCGACTCCTGGGGCATGGAGACACCACTCTGGTTCGCGCCCAAAGGCAGCGAGGCCAAGGACATCGTGTCGTTCCGCCGCTCCAATGACTTCGAACCGATCAAGGCCGAATGCAAGACGGTGCGTGAGGCAGTTGGCGTGACCGAGATCGCGAATTTCGCCAAGTACGAGATCACCGGTGCGGGCGCCGAGGCGTGGCTGCTGCACATGATGACCAACACCATGCCCAAACAGGGTCGTATCATGCTCACGCCAATGCTCAACCCGCAGGGCAGGATCATCGGCGACTTCACGGTCGCCAAGGCCGCCGACGCTCGCTACATGATGTGGGGTTCTAGCCAGGCGCAGATCTACCACATGCGCTGGTTCGAGCAGCACCTGCCCCCGGACGGGTCGGTGCGGGTCGAGGCGCTGGGAATGAAACTCATCGGCCTGTCGATTGCCGGTCCGAAGTCGCGCGAACTGCTGCAGCGGCTGACCGACGACGATATGTCGAATGCGGCGTTCAAGTTCATGGACTACCGCGAGATGGAGGTTGCCACAGTGCGCGCCAAGGTGAACCGCGTGACCTACACCGGAGACCTCGGCTACGAGATCTGGGTGGCACCTGAGTACCAGCGCCGGCTCTACCAGAGCATCCTGGATGCCGGCGCCGACCTGGGCCTGAAGAACTTCGGCATGCGCGCCTTGTTGTGCCTGCGGCTGGAAAAACACTTCGGCACCTGGTTTCGCGAATTCCGGCCAATCTACGGCCCGTTCGAGGCCGGGCTGGACCGCTTCATCAAGCTCGACAAGCCCGATTTCATTGGCAAGGCGGCGGCATTGCAGGAAAAGGAGCAGGGACCGAAGCGCACCCGCGTCTGCATGGTCGTCGATGCCGTCGATACCGACGTGATGGGCGACGAACCGATCTGGGTCGACGGCAAGGTCGTGGGTTGGGTCACGTCGGGCGGATTTGGCCACTGGGTCGACCAGTCGCTGGCGCAAGGCTATATTCCGACCGAACTAGTCAAGCCGGGCATGCAGATGGAAATCGAGATCCTGGGTGAACGCATTCCCGCGCGGCTGCAGTCGGAACCCCCGTTCGATCCGCAAGCGAAACGCATGAGGATGTAGGCATGGTCCAGCGCTATTCAGCCTGGTCGCTGTTCAGGAACGCCCTGGGTGGTCACCAGGCGTGGGAACGCGCCTGGCGCGACCCGAAGCCGAAAAAGACCTATGACGTGGTCATCATCGGCGGCGGGGGTCATGGCCTGGCGACCGCGTATTACCTGGCGCGCAACCACGGCCTGCGCAATATCGCGATCCTGGAGAAGGGGGCCATCGGCTCCGGCAACGTGGGACGCAACACCACGATCGTGCGCTCCAACTACATGATGCAGGAAAACACGGCGTTCTACGAGCACTCGATGTCCTTGTGGCGTGACCTGTCGCAGGACCTGAACTACAACGTGATGTTCTCACCGCGCGGCTACCTGTTCGCGGCCTGCTCGCAGGCCGCGTTGGACGGCTTGGTGCGCCGCGCCAACACGATGCGCCTGAACGGCATCCGGGCCGAAATACTGACCCGCGAGGAGGTGCGCAAGGAAGCGCCCTACCTGGATTTTTCATCGCAGGCACGATTCCCGATCTACGGCGGCATGTTGCAGCCCGATGCCGGCACCGCGCGCCATGACGCGGTGGCCTGGGGTTATGCACGGGCCGCCGATCAACTCGGTGTGGACATCATCCAGAATTGCGAGGTGCTGGACTATATCTGGGCGGGTGAGCGCATCGTTGGCGTCAAGACCACGCGCGGCGACATCGGCGCCGGGAAGACCGCGGTGGCGGTGGCGGGCCATACCTCGGTACTGGCGCAAAAGGCGGGCCTGCGCCTGCCGATCGAGAGCCATGTGCTGCAGGCCTTTGTCACCGAATCGATCAAGCCGGTGGTGCACCATGTGGTGGTGTGGTCGGCGACCTATTTTTATGTGTCACAGTCCGACAAGGGCGGCCTGGTGTTTGGCGGCCATATCGACCGCTACAACAGCTATGCGCAGCGCGGCAACCTGCCCAATATCGCCGAAACCACGCAGGGCCTGGCCAGCCTGATACCGTTCGCGTCGCGGCTGCGCCTGCTGCGCCACTGGGGTGGCATCATGGACATGACGCCCGACGGCAGCCCGTTCATCACGACAACGCCGGTGCAGGGCCTGTACTTGAACGGTGGCTGGTGTTATGGCGGCTTCAAGGCCACGCCGGCGTCGGGCTGGTGTTTTGCACACACCATCGCGCACGACCGGTCGCATCCGCTCAATGCCGGTTTCACGATGGACCGCTTCGCCAAGGGCCGGGCTATCGATGAGGCCGGCTATGGCCCCTACAACCATCTGCAATAAGCGGCACGCGCGATGCTCAGAATCCACTGCCCCTATTGCGGCGAACGCGACCACGACGAGTTCAGCTATTTCGGCGATGCAAGCAAGACCTACCCGCCGCTGGGCACCGAGCACCACGACGCCTGGGTCGAGGCGGTCTACATGCGCGACAACCCCAAGGGCGAACATCTGGAGTTCTGGCAACATACACTGGCCTGCCGGCGCTGGCTGGTGGTGAAGCGCCATACCGTCACGCACGACATAGTGGCCGTGCTACCGGCGCGCGAGAGGCCCGGCGCATGAGCGCCGCCGGGCCGTTCCCAAGGGCGAATTGCGCAGTGCGCAGCAAGAAGGTACACCAGTGAGCGCTGCTACAACCGAAGCGGGCGCATTCCGATTGGCCACCGGCGGGCGGGTCGACCGCGCGCGGCCGATCACGCTGTCGCATGATGGCCAGTTCATGACCGGCCTTGCCGGCGACAGCGTGGCTGCCACGCTGCTGGCGCATGGCAAACACCTGGTGGCACGCTCGTTCAAGTACCACCGTCCGCGCGGCATCCTGGCCGCCGGCGTCGAAGAGCCCAATGCCCTGCTCACCGTGGGCAGTGGCGCGCGCCGCGAACCCAATATTGCAGCCACGGTGCTCGAGTTGCACGAGGGTCTGCAGACCCGGACCCAGAACGCCTGGCCATCGGTCAGCTTCGACCTGATGGCCGTCAACGGCCTGCTCGCGCCGGTGTTCGTGGCCGGCTTCTATTACAAGACCTTCATGGGCCCCACCCGCAAGGCGTGGATGTTCTACGAGCATTTCATCCGCAAGGCTGCAGGCTTGGGCGCGGCGACGACAAAGGCCGATCCGGACCGTTACGATGGCCACCACGCCTTTGCCGACGTGCTGGTCGTGGGCACGGGCCCGGCCGGCCTGGTCGCCGCGCTCGGTGCGGCGCGCGCCGGTCTGGATGTCGTGCTGGTCGAGCAGGATGTCCTGCCTGGTGGATCACTGCTCGGGCATGCAACCGACAGTGCATCTGCGCAATGGCTGGCGCAGATACTGGACGACCTGCAGGCCACCGGCCGGGTCCGGCTGTTGACCCGGTCCACCGCATTCGGCCTGTACGATGGCAACACGGTCGGCATCGTGGAACGTTCCGAACCCGGTGTTGCCGACCCATCGCGCGGCATTCCGCGCCAGCGCCTGCACATCGTGCGCGCGACCCATGTGGTCATGGCCTGCGGCGCATTGGAGCGCCCGCTGGTGTTTGCCGGCAACGACCTGCCGGGCGTGATGCTGGCTGGCGCCGTCGGAACCTATGTCAACCGTTATGCCGTTTTGCCGGGGCGCACGGCGGTCTTCGCTACCAATAACGATGCGGCCTACGCTGGCGCGGTCGCTCTGGCCAAGGCCGGAGCGTCGGTGTGCATTGCCGATCTGCGTCCGCAGGTCGGCGATGCTGTGTTGCAGCAAGCGAGGGCCGCGGGCATCGAGGTGCGCCTTGCAACTGCCGTGGCGCGCGCGCACGGCGGACAACGCGTCAGCCGCTGCACACTGGCGCCCTATGACATGGCCCAGGGCACGGTCAGCGGTCAGGGCACCGCGTTGAATGTGGACCTGATCGCCATGTCCGGCGGCTGGACACCCAGCGTGCACCTGAGCTCGCACCGCGGCATCAAGCCGGTGTACCAGGAAGACCTGGCGGGGTTTGTACCCGGCGGGTTCGACAGGAACCATTTCGGCGCCGGCGCCATGGTCGGCAGCCAGAACCTGGAGGCGGCGCTGCACAGTGGCTGGCAGGCCGCACGGCAGCTTGCCGCCAACAGCGGCAGGAACGTCGACGCTGCATGCCCTGCGGCGCCCGCTGACGAGACGGCAGCGTCGATGGCGTTCACCGCCGTGCCTCCTGTTCTTTTGCCCAGGCGCCGGGGCAAGGCCTTCGTCGACTTTCAGAACGACGTGACGGTGGACGACATCGACCTGGCGCACCGCGAGGGCTACCGCTCGGTGGAGCACCTCAAGCGCTACACCACGCTGGGCATGGGCACCGACCAGGGCAAGACATCGAACCTCAACGCGCTGGCGATCATGGCGGCCAAACGCGAACTGGGTCTGGACGCAGTCGGCACCACCACCTACCGCCCGCCCTACACGCCGGTGACCATCGGCGCCCTGGCCGGGCGCAGCGTGCGCGGCCACCTGGCGGCGGTGCGGCGCACCGCGATGCACGACTGGCATCTGGCCAACGGCGGCGACATGATGGAAGCGGGCGCCTGGAAACGGCCGCTCTGGTACCACGGCCACGGCGCAAACCTGTCCGAGGCGTACAAGGCCGAGATGGCGTTCGTGCGCGAACAGGTCGGCATCGCCGATGTGTCCACACTGGGCAAGATCGACGTGCAGGGACCGGATGCCGCCGAATTCCTGAACCGGGTCTACGTGAACGGTTTTGCCAAGTTGCCGGTGGGCAAGGCGCGCTACGGCTTCATGCTGCGCGAAGACGGCATCGTGATGGACGACGGCACCACCAGCCGCGTTGGCGAGACCGAGTTCTTCATGACCACCACCACCGCTCAGGCGGCCAAGGTCATGAGCCACCTGGAGTTCCTGCTGCAGGTGGTGTGGCCGGAGCTGCGGGTCACGGTGGCATCGGTGTCGGACCAATGGTCGGCGATGAGCATGGCGGGTCCGAAGTCGCGCGAGGTGCTGCAGGCCGCCTTTCCCGATGTCGACTGCGGCAACGATGCCATACCCCACATGGGCCTGCTGGACACGACCGGTGGCGGGCCGCTGGCTGGCCTGCCGCTGCGCATCATCCGGCTGACCTTCTCCGGCGAACTGGCGTACGAGGTGTATACGCACACCCACCATGGTCGGCAGGTCTGGGAGCACCTGCTGCAGGTCGGCAAGGCCTGGAACCTGCAGCCTTACGGCCTGGAGGCGTTGGGCTCGCTGCGGATCGAAAAAGGCCATGTCGTTGGCTCCGAGATGGACGGCCGCACCACGCTGGGCGACATGGGCATGGGCCGCATGGGCAGTACGCTCAAGCCGTACTGGGGCGGCGCGCTGCAGACCAGCGAGAACCTGGCGCGAGACGACAGGCCAACACTGGTCGGTCTCGAAGCGGTCGACGCGAACCAGCCGCCCAACAATGGCGCGATCCTGTTTTTCTCGAACGACATCATCCAGGGCCATGGACGTGGCCATGTCACATCTACTACCTATTCGAAGTCCGTCGGAAAGGCGATCGCGCTCGGGCTGCTGCAAGGGGGCCTGCGGCATGTTGGCCAGGAAGTGATCGCCGCCTCGCCGGTGCATGGCCGGCAGTACCGGCTGCGGGTGGTGGACCCGTGTTTCCTGGACAAGGACGGGGAGCGTTACCGTGTCTGAGTCGACCGCATTCGCCATGCCCCTGCGTCGCAGCCCGTTCGAAGGACATAAGCCCGGGGAGCAAGCGACGGCATCCGGTCAGATCGGCGTTCGGCTGCATGCCGATACCGTGCCGGGCCTGCTGCTGATCTCGACCTGGCCCTCGGGCAGCATCGCCTTGCGCAACGTGATGGCCAGAACCCTGGGCGCTTCGGCACCCGCACGATGTGGCCAGGTGGCGCAGGTCCAGGCCGGCATGCTGCTGTGCACCGGCCCGGAAGAATACCTGCTGCTGACGTCGCCCGGTCCCAGCCGATTGCAGGAGTTGCGGGGCCATATTCCCGGCCACCTCGGTTCGGTGACCGACCTGGGCCATGCGCGTTGCCGTATCCATATGGAGGGCGCGCAATGCCGCGACACCCTGTCCAAGCTGTTTGCACTCGACTTGCGCGAGGCCGCCTGGCCGGTCGGCGAATTGCGCCAGACCGGCCACCACCATGTGCCGTGCACCGCGCTGCGGCTGGGCGTGGACAGTTTCGATCTGCTGGTGTTCAGCACCTATGCGTTCGACCAATTGGGGACCTTGATCGATGCGGCGCTGGAATATGGTGTGGGGCTGCGATTGGGCGCCGAGCCGCCCGCCTGACCCTTCTGTTGCACCATTGCGCGCCGGCGGCGACACTGGTTGCCCATGCCCGCCACAACCTGGGACACCATCATCGTCGGCGCCGGCTCTGCCGGATGTGTGCTGGCGGACCGCCTGTCGCGCGACCGGAACCATGCGGTATTGCTGCTGGAAGCCGGCGGCACCGACCGGCGGCTCTGGGTGAAGTTGCCGATCGGTTATGCACGCACCTTTCGCGACCCGAGGGTGAACTGGATGTACCAGACCGAGCCCGAGCCGGCATTGGGCGGGCGCAGCTCCTATTGGCCACGCGGCAAGGTCCTGGGCGGGTCGGGATCGATCAACGCCATGGCCTATGTGCGGGGCTTGCCACGGGATTTTGATGATTGGTGCGCGCTCGGCAATCCGGGCTGGGGCTGGCGCGAGGTGTTGCCCTACTTCCTGCGCGCGCAAGACCATGCCGATGGCGCCGGTGAACTGCGCGGCGTGGGTGGTCCGATGCGGGTCGAGCGGGTCGACCAGCAGGTGCATCCCTTGTGCGCGCGATTCCTGTCCGCCGCGCAGGCGCTGGGATTTCCGCGCACCGACGACTTCAACGGGCCGGCGATGCTCGGTGTCGGTATCTACCAGATCACGACGCGTGGGGGCTGGCGCGAATCGACGGCCCGCGCCTATCTGCACCGCGCGCGCCATCGCGGCAACCTGGACCTGCAGATGCATGCCCAGGCGCAACGGGTGATGATGATGGACCGACGCGCGGTGGGTGTCGAATACCGCCAGCACGGTCAGGTCGTGCAGGCGCTGGCACGGCGCGAGGTCATCCTGTGCGGCGGCGCGATCAACTCGCCGCAGTTGCTGCAGCTCTCGGGTATCGGCGATGCGGCCCTGCTCGCGCACCACGGCATCCCGGTCGCAGTCGAACTGCCGATGGTGGGGTGCGGCTTGCAGGACCATTTGCACATCACCCACAGGTACCGCTCTCGCGTGCCGACGCTCAACGACGCGCTGGGGTCATGGACTGGCAAGCTCCGCGCGGCCCTGCAGTTTGCGTTGCTGCGCCGAGGCCCGCTGTCGATGAGCGTGAACCAGGCCGGCGGGTTCGTGCCGGCAACGCCGGGCGCAGGTGTGCCGGAGCTGCAGCTGTACTTCAACCCGGCCAGTTATGCGACGCGCGACGCGGGGCGGCGCCGGCAACTGAATCCGGATCCTTTTCCCGGCTTCTCGATGTCGGTGCACAGTTGCCGGCCGACCAGCCGGGGGCATGTGGCGATCGCCTCTGGCGACCCGATGGAGCCACCCCACATCGTGCCCAACTACCTGTCCACCGATCTGGACCTGGCGCAGGCCCTGGCCGGCGCCAGGCTGTTGCGCCAGCTGGCGGGAGCCGGTCCGCTGCGCGATGTCATTGCGTCGGAGACTCAACCCGGCGCGAGCTGTCAGGGTGATGACGCATTGCTGGCGGACTTTCGCGCCCGCGCCGACACCATCTTCCATCCGGTGGGAACCTGCGCCATGGGGTCTTCGACACAGTCCTCGGTCGTTGACAGTCGGCTGCGGGTGCATGGCACGCGTGGTCTGCGCGTGGTCGACGCATCGGTGTTTCCGTGCATAACCTCGGGCAATACCAACGCACCAACCATCATGGTGGCAGAGAAGGCCGCGCAGATGGTGCTGGAGGATTCCGCGCACAGCCGATGAAGTGCGGCTGACGCGATGCCAGCCAGTTGCGCGCGCGGTGGACATCCGTGCGGGTTCGCGCGCTGCCTCGCACAAGGTGTTGAGGTTGCCCGCCCAGCGACCCGCCCAGCGACGTCAACCGGCCTCGACTTGCACCAGACAGTCGTAGAAGGTCGGTGCCCGCCCCAGATCCGTCAGTTTTTGGTTGGTCAGTTCATTCACGTTCTTGCCGTCCATGCCGAACTTGCGCCACCAGACGCCCAGGCCGTTGACGACACCGGGTCGGGCCCTGTGCGAAATGTCCATCCTGCAGCGGTATTCGCCCCGGTCGTTGAACACGCGCACCGTGGTGCCCGTCGCCAGACCACGCGCGGCGGCGTCTGCTGGATGCATCTCCAGCAGTGGCTCTCCTTCGACATCGCGCAGGCTGATCACATTGACAAAAGTCGAGTTGAGGAAGTTGCGCGCCGGCGGCGAGATCATCGCCAGCGGGTAGTCGGGTGATGAACCCGGTGTTTCGTAGTTCGGCAGATGGTCGGGCAATCCGTCCTGTCCCCTATCGGCCAGGCGCTGGCTGAAGAACTCGCACCGGCCCGACGCGGTGGGGAAGCCACCGCTGGCAAACGGAGCCTCGGACAGGCGCAGCGAGGCGAAGCCGTTCGCCAGCAACTCGTCGAAATCAATGCGCTCGCCGTAGGCCGTGCGGCACAACATCTCGTCGCTGTCCTGGAAACAGGGTTCGGTGTAACCCATCCGGCGTGCCAGTTCGCGGAAGATCTGCGTATTTGGCTGCGCCTGGCCCAGCGGCGCAATCGCTGGCCGGTTCAGTACCACGTCGGTATGGCCGTAGCTCAGGTGGATGTCCCAGTGTTCGAGCTGCGTGGTGGCGGGCAGGATGTAGTCGGCATAGTCGGCGGTGTCGGTCTGGAAATGCTCGAGTACCACGGTGAACAGGTCCTCGCGCGCGAACCCCTTTACCACCTGGCTCGAGTCGGGCGCGACCGCCACCGGGTTGCTGTTGTAGACGATCAGGGCCTCGATCGCCGGGCCAAAGGCTGCACTGGCCGGCTGCAGCAGTGCATCGCCGATCTGGACCATGTTGATGGTGCGGGCCGGCTTTCCATGGCGCAGGTCGGGACGCTCCAACGCCGCGGTTTGGACCGGAAACTGCCCGGCGCTGGACAACAACACGCCGCCCGCGCGCTGGCGCCAGGCGCCGATCAGCGCCGGCAAACTAACGACGGCGCGCACCGCATTGCCGCCACCGCGCACCCGCTGCATACCGTAGTTGACGCGGATCGCAGCCGAGCCGTTGGCGCCACCGACACAGGCGCCGTAGTCGCGGGCCAGCGCGCGCACCTGCTCTGCCGCGATGCCGCACACGGCGGCCGTGTGTTCGGGTGTCCATCGCAGCGCACGCTCGCGCAGCGGCTCCCAGCCCAACGTATGCCGGGCAAGGTAATCATGGTCCAGCCAGTCGTGGCGAATCAGCTCGTGCATCAATCCCAGCGCCAGCGCAGCGTCGGTACCGGGCATCAGTGCGATGTGTTCATGGCATTTATCGGCGGTCTCGCTGCGCCGCGGGTCGATACAGACCAGTTTGGCGCCATTGCGTTTGGCCACCTGCGCGTAGCGCCAGAAATGCAGGTTGCTGGCGATCGAATTGCTGCCCCAGATCAGGATCAGCTTGGCCTCGGCGAAATATTCAACCCGCATGCCGACCTTGCCGCCCAGCGTGTGGAGCAGCGCCTCGCCGCCCGCGCTCGAGCAGATGGTGCGGTCCAGCAGCGATGAACCCAGCTGGTTGAAGAAACGCCCGGCAATGCTCTCGCCCTGCACCAGTCCCATCGTGCCGGCATAGCTGTAGGGCAAGATGGCCTGCGCGGCCTCGGGGCCGCGCGCTGCGATCTGCCGCAGGCGCGACGCGATGTCGTCCAGCGCCACATCCCAGGTCACCGGCTCGAACCGGCCCTCACCCTTGGCCCCGACCCGCCGTTGCGGTTGCAGGATCCGCTGCGGGTGATAACTGCGCTCGGTATAGCGCGACACCTTGGTGCACAAGGCGCCATCGGTCTGGCCATGTGCCGGGTTGCCCTGCACCTTCACGGCAATGCCGTCCTGCACGGTGGTGATGAAGGAGCAGGTGTCGGGGCAGTCGTGCGGGCAACCACCCAATACGTTGGTGGCGGTAGTGGCGTTCATGGTCGATTCCCTCTGCGCTCAGTGGTGCGTCGGATACAGCGCGCTGACAAGGACAAGCGCCGAACTCGGCCGAGCGGTAGACTTGTCGTCCAGCGTTGCCCAACCTCATCTTAGACCAACCATCCGTCGCGGCGCCGCTACCCTAGTCATGGGGGGTGGTCGCTGCTGGCACATCGGGAACCATTGCATGAAAGTCATCGATTCCATACTGACCCAGGCCGCGGCCATCGCCGATGTTCGACGGGACATCCATGCCCATCCCGAGTTGTGCTTCCAGGAGGTGCGCACCGCCGACGTGGTCGCCGCCAAGCTGACCGAGTGGGGTATTCCCCTCGTGCGCGGCATGGGAACCACGGGCGTCGTGGGCATCGTCAGGAACGGCACATCCCAACGCGCCGTCGGGCTGCGGGCCGACATGGATGCCTTGCCGATGCAGGAGTTCAACACCTTTGGCCATGCCAGCAAGAATGCCGGAAAAATGCATGCCTGTGGCCATGACGGCCATACCGCAATGTTGCTCGCTGCGGCACAGCATTTTGCCAAGAACCGCAATTTCGATGGTACGGTCTACCTGATTTTCCAGCCGGCTGAAGAGGGTGGCGGTGGCGCACGCGAAATGATCAAGGACGGGTTGTTCGAGAAATTCGACATGCAGGCGGTGTTCGGCATGCACAACTGGCCGGGCTACCAGGTTGGCCAGTTCGCCGTCAGCGCAGGGCCGGTGATGGCGTCGAGCAATGAATTCAAGATCCGCATCACCGGCAAGGGTGGTCACGCGGCGTTGCCGCACAACGGCATTGATCCGGTGCCGGTGGCGTGCCAGATGGTGCAGGCATTCCAGACCATCATCAGTCGCAACAAGAAGCCGATCGACGCCGGCGTGATCTCGGTCACGATGATCCATGCCGGCGAAGCCACCAATGTGATACCGGACTACTGCGAGATGCAGGGAACGGTGCGCACTTTCACGATCGAGGTGCTCGACCTGATTCAGAAACGCATGCAGGAGATCGCCGAGCACACCTGCGCAGCGTTTGGCACCCAATGCGATTTCTCGTTCACGCGCAACTACCCGCCCACCATCAACTCGGCGCCGGAGGCCGCCTTTGCGCGCAAGGTGATGCAGGACATTGTGGGAGCCGACAACGTCGTTGTGCAGGAGCCTACCATGGGGGCCGAGGACTTTTCCTACATGCTGCAAGCCAAACCCGGTGCCTACTGTTTCATCGCCAATGGCGAGGGCGGGCATCGCGAAGCCGGCCATGGAGCCGGCCCGTGCATGTTGCACAACCCGAGTTACGACTTCAACGACGATCTGATTCCGCTCGGCGCGACCTACTGGGTACGGCTGGCCGAAGCGTGGCTGGCGCAAGAGCCATCGGCGGCCAAGCCATGATCGGCCTGGAGCAGGCGTTTTCGTCCAGCTATGCCCAGGCGCGCATGCGGTTTCTCGAGGCTGCGGCGACTGCGGGCTTGCCGATCACGTCGTACGACCATCCGTTGAAAGGCCGTGATGGCGAGGCACTGGCAATGGATGTGGCGGTGGCCGGCAACCCGCAATCCGATGCGATGCTGATCGTCTCCAGTGCCTGCCACGGTGTCGAAGGCTATTGCGGCAGCGGTGTACAGGTGGCATCGTTGCACGACGCCGAGTGGCTGGCGGCCGTGCAATCCTCGGGCGTCGCGGTGATGTTTATCCATGCGCTCAATCCCTACGGGTTCTCCCATGTGCGGCGGGTGACGCAGGAGAACGTCGACCTGAACCGCAATTTCAGCGACTACAACCAGCCGCTGCCGGCCAACGAGGCCTACGACGAATTGCACGCCATGCTGTTGCCCACCGCCTGGCCACCGGATGCGGCCAATTCGCAGGCGATAGCGCAGTATGTCCACAAGCATGGGCCGGCGCGGTTCCAGGCCGCGGTGACCCAGGGCCAGCATGCGCATGCCGACGGTTTGTTCTATGGTGGTACCGCGCCCACCTGGAGCAACCGAACGGTGCGCCAGGTGCTGCGGCGTCATGCCAACGCGGCCCGTCGCCTGGCCTGGATCGACCTGCATACCGGGCTAGGTCCCAGCGGGCTGGGCGAGCGTATTTTCGCCTGCAAGGACGATCCGGTTGCCCTGCAGCGGGCCCGCGATTGGTGGGGTGGCGACGGCGCGACCCCGATCACCTCTTTTTACGATGGCTCGTCGAGTTCTGCCCGCCTGACCGGGTTGATGTGGAATGCCGCCTACGAAGAATGTCCGCAGGCCGAGTACACCGCCATCGCGATGGAGTACGGCACGCTGCCGATCCAGGACATGATCAACGCGCTGCGCGCCGAGCATTGGCTGCACAACCATCCGGATGCTGATGCCGATCTGGCCAGGCACATCAAACAGCAGATGATGGACGCGTTTTATGTCGATACGGACACGTGGCGCGGCCAAATAATTGTGCAGGCGCGCCAGGCGCTGTCTCAGGGCCTGACGGGCTTGCGCGGCGCGAACCCAGGCTGACGGCGGCGCGCGGCGGCCTCAGTACAAGCGGGCTTTCTGGCGTGCGTGCGCCATTTGCAGCAGGCCGTCAAAGATCAGGTTGTCGGTCATCTCGAAAGGGCTGAGCAGGCTGGGTGCCATTTTCCAACCCGCGCCGCCGGTCATGAAGCAGCGTGGTTCGGCCGCGCAATGGGACCGCACGTTGTGCACCATGCGCTCCATGGCGCCCGCTATCGCGAAAGTTCCGCCGCTCGTCAGCGCGTCGCTGGTATTGCTGGGAAAGTCGCACACCTCGCCGGTGGGCACATGCAAACCTGCCGTGCCCGACTCCAGCGCGCGCAGCATGATGCCGTGGCCGGGCAGTATCAGGCCGCCCAGGAAACGGCCATTGGCATCGATGGCCTCGACCGTCACCGCGGTGCCGACCATGGCCACAACAATGGGTCGCGGCGGATGTCCCAGCGCGAGCATGTGGTGCCAGGCGCCGATCATGGCGACCCAGCGGTCGGCGCCCAGGCGGCTCGGAAAATCGTAGCCGTTGCGAAGTCCGGCCTCGGCCTCGCTGGCGACGACCCACTGTGGCGCGACGTCCCACAGTTCGAGCTGCTCCTCGACCCGCCGCTTCACCCCCTCGCCGGCCACCACACAGCCAAGCATGCTGCTGGGTTCGGCCAGCGGTGCCCAGGCACCTTCCGAGAGTTTGTCGATGTTGTCCAGAAATTCGGCGCCTTGGGCGATCAGGCGTGCACCCGGCGCTGGCGCGTCGAACTGCGCCCATTTGAGCCGGGTATTGCCGATGTCGATGGCAAGGAAGGTCATGCGCGCTGCATGGTCGGCGCCACGGTCGGAAAATTACGGCCAGCCTCAAATGCTCTGGCCGCACGCAACACCAGCGCATCGCCGAACATCGCGCCGACTAGCTGCAATCCGATGGGGAGACCGGCGTTGGTGAAACCACAGGGAACGGTGCACGCCGGTTGCTGCGTCAGGTTGAACGGATAGCTGAATGGCGTCCATCCGAGCATGGTCTCGGGTGTCATGGGTCCATGACCGGCTGGCGCCGCATCGAAGGCCGGCACCGCCGTACTGGGCGTCACGAGCAGGTCGTATCCTTGCATGAACTGGCGCATGTGGGACCCCAAAGCGCCGCGGCGCAAGTACAACTGCTGGATCTGCAAGGCACTGTAGGCGCAGCCCAACGCGGCCTGGGACGCAAAATCCGGGTCGCATTGCGCCTGCTGTTCGCGCGTCAGGCCGCTCCACACCGTCCAGGACCCCAGGAACCACAGGCCGGTGGTGATCTCCAGCGGATCGTCGAAACCCGGGTCGCGCTGCTCGATCACCGCACCCAGCCGCTCCAGCTGTCGCACCGCGTCGTGCACTGCAGCGGCGATCTCGGGGTCGACGTTGCGCGCATAGCCCAGGGTCGGGGAATACGCGATCCGCAGACCACGGATGCCGTCGTCCAGACCCAGGGTGTAGTCGGCATCGTCGGGCGGCAATGCAGTCCAGTCGCGCGCGTCGGGCTGCTTGAGGATGTTCATGACCATCGCGGCGTCGCGAACGTCGCGGGTCAATGGCCCCAAGTGGGCGACCGTTCCAAATGGCGACAACGGATAGGCCGGTATCCGGCCAAAACTCGGCTTGAAGCCGACGTTGCCGCAAAATGCCGCCGGTATGCGCACCGAGCCGGCGCCGTCGGTGCCGATCGCGATGGCGCCCATGCCGGCCGCCGTGGCCGCTGCCGCGCCACCGGACGAACCGCCGGGGGTCTTGTCCAGGCTCCAGGGGTTACGCGTAATGCCACTGCGCGGCGAGTTGGTTTCACCCTTGCAGCCGAACTCCGGCGTGGTGGTCTTGCCCAGGATCACCGCGCCGGCTTCGCGCAATCGGGCGGTCGCGGGAGCGTCCACGTCCCAGGGCTGATCGATGGCCACCGTGTGGCTACCCCGCAGCGTCGGCAAGCCTTTGGTGAGGATAAGGTCCTTGATCGAGACCGGCACACCATCCAGCGGACCCCGCTGCGCCCCACTGGCCCAGCGCCGGGTGCTGCTGGCCGCCGCCGCAGTGGCGCCGTCGTGGTCCACGCAGACAAATGCGTGGATGCGCCCGTCATGCGCAGCGATGCGCGCCAACACCGCCGCGCATGCCTGCGATGGCGAGGCCTGACCCGTGCGAAACAATTCGGACAGACCGGCGGCCGTGCAATCGGCCAGGTCAGAAGGGTTGGCAGCCACGCGCTGTCGGGCTCAGTTCTGGCGCCACGGCAGCCCGTGCTTGCGCCAGCCACCGTGATTGCCCCGATGTGCGGCAGAGTCCGGGTTCCCCTCGAAGCCCTCCAGGATGTTGTAGGCTTGCAGCCCGAGTTCGGTCGCACGCTTGGCCGCGGCGATCGAGCGCACACCGCTACGGCACAGCATCACCACCTTCTTGCCCTGCGGCACGGCTGCCTGCAGCGCCTGGTCGAATTGCGGGTTCATCGCCATGCCGGGCCACTGTTTCCAGGCAATCGGCGCCGCCTGCGGAATGAATCCGACCCACTCGCGTTCGGCATCGGTGCGCACATCCACGAGCACGGCATCGCCCGACTGCCACCAGGCGCAGGCGGTCTGGGGGCTGACATCGCCAGCGTAGCCCTGGGCCGGCTTGATGGCATGCGCCAGCACCGGATCGGCGGCGTCAGTTGCCGCCTGGCCTTCGGCGTCATGGCGGATACCCGAGGTCAGATTGGCCGGCACGGCTTCGTCCATGCGTTTGGGCCTGGGCAGGTTCAGCCCCTGCATGATGGCGATGAACTGCTCCCCGGTCTTGCCGGCCACCCGGGCGTTGCCCGATTTTTCCGCGCCGATGGTGGAATGGGTACGTCCCTGGTAGTCATGTCCCGGCCACACCGTCGTGGCGTCGGGCAGCGCGAACAGCACCTGGGTAATGCTGTGGTACAGCGCAGAGGCACTGCCCGACTGGAAATCGGTGCGGCCACAGCCGTTGATCAGAAGCGTATCACCGGTGAAGACATGCTCGCGCCAGACATAACTCATGCTGCCGGCGGTATGGCCCGGGGTGTGCATGGCGCGCAGGCTCTGCTGGCCAAAGTGCAGCAGATCACCCTGTTGCAGTTGCACCGCTGCGGTCGTGATACCGCAGCCCGATGGCGCCGCAGTTCGCGCGCCAGCATGTTCTGCCAACATCCCGGCGCTGGTGATGTGATCGGCATGGGCATGCGTTTCCACCGTCCACAACAGCTTGAGGCCGTATTGGCGCAGCGTCGCAAGGTCACGTTCAACCTGCTCGTCGACCGGGTCGATGATCACGGCCTCGCGCGAGGTTTCATCAAACAGCACATAGGTATAGGTGCTGGAGGCAGAATCAAAAAGTTGGATCGGCTGCATGGCGGGTCCTCAAATGGGTTGCAGTCACGGTATGCTCTGGTCTAGTTTAGGACTTTGGAGCATCGCCGTGGATGATTACACACAGGCATTGCAGGGTGGTGTCCTGGTCGGGTTGGCCTGCTGGATCCTGCTGGCCGGCGTAGGTCGTTCCGGTGGCGTGAGCGCCATCGCACACGGGGTTTTGACAACCCGCAGGCAGTCGTCACCGTGGCGCTGGGCTTTCCTGTTTGGATTGATCGGCGGCGGTGCATTCTTTGCCTGGGCGCTCAACGTGCCGCACGTCGAGATCCGGCATCCGCTGGTATTGGTTCCGACCGGTTTTCTGGTCGGCTTTGGCGCGGTGTTGGGATCGGGCAGTGCCAGCGGGCACGCCATCGTGGGCCTGGGGCGGCGCTCCGGGCGCTCCCTGGCGGCCGTCTTCACTTTCGCGTGTGCAGCCGTCGGCACCGTTCTGGTCACGACCCACATACCCCAGGCTGCGTGGTGGGTACAGTCGTTTTTCGAGGGGCTGACATGGCTGTTCGACAGGTGACACGTCACGGCTGCATGTCGATGTCTTCGGCGAATCCGCAAGGTTGTTCTCTGCTGGGGCACCCATGAGAGTCTCTGCCATCAGCGCCGCGAAGCTGGCGGTTGCGCCTGCCGGCGCAACCAAGCCACGCAGCCGTGCACTGGCCGTGCTGATTGCCTTTGTGGCGGGCGTCATTTTTTCCGCCGGCCTGACCTTGTCGGGTATGACACAGCCAGAAAAGGTGATCGCCTTCCTGGATCTCAAGGAAATGTTTGTCGGCAGTTTTCCGGGGCAATGGGACGCCTCGCTGCTGTTCGTCGTGATCGGCGCGTTGGCCGTGGCGCTGCTGGCTTTCACGCTGACGCCTTATGCCAGTGTCCGTCCATGGTTCACCAGTGCGTTTGTGCTGTCCAACCGCAACCGCATCGATGGTCGGCTGATTGCCGGCGCGCTCGTGTTCGGCATTGGCTGGGGTTTGAGCGGCTACAGCCCGGCGACGGCATTGGCCTCGCTCATGACCGGCCAGATTGATACGGTCATGTTTGTTCTGGCGATGCTGCCGGGCATGTGGCTGGCGGGAAAACTGTGACGCGGGTGCCGTTGCACTCCCAGCGCGGTTCATTGATGTTGACGTAAACGTCAATTATTATGGGCGGCTTGGGCGCCGGTCCCGGTGTCGACTTGGAGTGCACGATGACCGAACTGTCCGCCGACCACAAGGCCCTGGCCAACTATCGGCCCACGCACAGAGTCAGGTTTGTCACCGCGGCCAGCCTGTTCGATGGCCATGATGCGGCGATCAACATCATGCGGCGAATCCTGCAGGGCATGGGTGTAGAGGTGGTCCATCTCGGGCATAACCGCAGCGTGGATGAAGTCGTGACCGCAGCGCTGCAGGAGGATGTGCAGGGCATTGCGATCAGCTCCTACCAGGGGGGCCATGTCGAGTACTTCAAGTACATGGTCGACCTGCTGCGCGCGCGGGGGGGTGCCCATATCCAGGTGTTTGGTGGCGGCGGCGGCGTCATCGTGCCACCGGAGATTCGTGTACTGCACGACTATGGCGTGGCACGCATCTTCAGCCCGGAGGACGGCCAGCGCATGGGCCTGGCCGGCATGATCGGCGAGATGGTGATGCGTTGCGACAAGGACCTGTCCGGCCTGGCGCCGACCACGCTTGCGGCGATCCAGGGACACGGCCAGGACAACTGGCGTGCGCTGGCCCAGTTGATCACGGCGCTTGAAAGCAACAACGCCGACGCACAGCTGTTGACCGCGATGCGCAAGGCTGCTGCGAACACCACGGTACCCGTGCTGGGCATCACCGGCACCGGCGGAGCCGGCAAGTCCAGCCTGACCGATGAGTTGATCCGTCGCCTGCGGCTGGACCAGGGCGATCGCCTTCATGTGGCCGTCATCAGCATCGACCCGTCGCGGCGCAAGAGTGGTGGCGCCTTGCTGGGCGACCGGATCCGGATGAATGCGATCGGCCCCTGGGCAACGACGCAGGTGACAAGCGTGGGGCCCCGTGTCTTCATGCGCAGCCTGGCCACGCGCGATTTCGGCTCGGAGATCAGCGCCTGCCTGCCCGATGTCATTGCCGCCGCGAAATGCGCCGGCTTTGACCTGGTCATCGTCGAGACCTCGGGTATCGGTCAGGGCGATGCGGCGATTGTTCCCCATGTCGATGTGCCGATGTATGTGATGACGCCGGAGTTTGGCGCTGCCAGCCAGTTGGAAAAAATCGACATGCTCGATTTCGCCGAGTTCGTTGCGATCAACAAGTTCGATCGCAAGGGCGCGTTGGACGCGCTGCGCGACGTGGCCAAGCAGGTGCAGCGCAACAAGGAGGCGTTCACGACACCCGCGGACCAGATGCCGGTTTTTGGCACCATGGCGGCGCGGTTCAACGACGACGGGGTGATGGCGCTGTACCAGGCCTTGTTGCCGCGGCTCAAGGCCTTGGGCCTGGCGGTGCAAGATGGCAGCCTGCCCCGGGTTGCGGTACGCCACAGCAGCAACCAGACGCCAGTGGTTCCCGCTGGGCGGGTCCGGTATCTGGCCGAAATCACCGATACGGTGCGTGGCTACAAGGCGCGTGCCCGCGCGCAGGCTGCGCTGGCGCGCGAGATTCAGCAGCTACGCGCGGCAGGCGTGATGCTGCATGCCGCCAATCCGACCAAGGTGCGGGCGTTCGAGGCTGTCAATGACCTGGCCACGCAACGGGAATCCCGTCTCGGCGCGTCCGAGCGCAAGTTGCTGGCGCAATGGCCGGATATGCGCAAGGCGTATGCGGGAGACGAATATGTGGTCAAGATCCGCGACAAGGAGATCCGCACGGCTCTGGTGACGACATCGCTCAGCGGCACGCCGATCCGCAAGGTGTCGTTGCCACCGTACATGGACCTTGGCGAGATCCTGCAGTGGCTGATGCTCGACAACGTGCCGGGCAGTTATCCGTACACCGCCGGCACCTTCGCGTTCAAGCGCGAAGGCGAGGATCCGACGCGCATGTTCGCCGGCGAGGGCGACGCGTTTCGCACCAATACCCGGTTCAAGCTGCTCAGCGAAGGCATGCCGGCCAAGCGCCTGTCGACGGCCTTCGACTCGGTCACGCTGTACGGCAACGACCCCGATCCGCGCCCGGACATCTACGGCAAGGTCGGCAATTCCGGAGTCAGCATCGCCACACTGGACGACATGAAGGTACTCTATGGCGGCTTTGACCTGTGCAGTCCGACCACCAGCGTCAGCATGACGATCAACGGTCCCGCGCCCAGCATCCTGGCGATGTTCATGAATACCGCGATCGACCAGAACATCGAGAAGTTCAATCGGGAAAACGGTCGCGAACCGACCGATACCGAGACCGCCAAGATCCGCGAATGGGTGCTGGAGAACGTGCGCGGCACAGTGCAGGCCGACATACTGAAGGAAGACCAGGGCCAGAACACCTGCATCTTCTCGACCGAATTCAGCCTCAAGGTGATGGGCGACATCGCGCAGTATTTCGTGCACAACCGGGTGCGCAATTTTTATAGCGTGTCGATCAGCGGCTACCACATCGCCGAGGCCGGCGCGAACCCGATCAGCCAACTGGCGTTCACGCTGTCCAACGGCTTTACCTTTGTCGAGGCCTACCTGGCGCGCGGCATGCACGTTGATGATTTCGCGCCCAATCTGAGCTTCTTCTTTTCCAACGGCATGGATCCGGAGTACACCGTGATGGGCCGGGTTGCGCGGCGCATCTGGGCGGTGGCGATGAAGGAGAAATACGGCGCCAACGAACGCAGCCAGAAACTCAAGTACCACATCCAGACCAGTGGACGCAGCCTGCACGCGCAGGAGATCCAGTTCAACGACATTCGTACCACGCTGCAGGCCCTGATCGCGATCTACGACAACTGCAACAGCCTGCACACCAATGCCTTCGACGAGGCGATCACGACGCCGACCGAGGACAGCGTGCGCCGTGCGATGGCGATCCAGCTCATCATCAACCGGGAATGGGGGCTGGCCAAGAACGATAACCCGAGCCAGGGTGCGTTCATCATCGAGGAATTGACCGAACTGCTCGAGGAAGCGGTGTTATCCGAGTTCGAACGGATTGCCGAGCGTGGCGGCGTGCTCGGCGCCATGGAAACCGGCTACCAGCGCGGGCGCATCCAGGATGAGTCGATGCACTACGAGATGCTCAAGCATTCGGGCGAACTGCCGATCGTCGGCGTCAACACCTTCCGAAATCCGCACGGCGACGCTGTGCAGGACAAGCTGGAACTGGCCCGTTCGACCGACGACGAAAAGCAGAACCAGCTCAAGCGGCTGGCGGACTTTCACCAACGCCATTCGGCCTATTCCCCGGCCATGCTCAAGCGACTGCAACAGGCCGTCATGGACAACGGCAATGTGTTCGAGGTGCTGATGGAGGCGGTGCGGGTCTGCTCGTTGGGGCAGATCACCCATGCGCTGTTCGAGGTGGGGGGGCAGTACCGGCGCAATATGTAGCCCGCGTCCGAGCGTTCGCGCGGGCGGTGTGGCATCCCGCTTTGGCATCCGTAACGGGGCAAAATGGGCAAGCCTTGGACTGGTGTTTTGACCGTCATCAAGGTTCCGATCAGCGATGACGGGCGCCGTCGCGCATAAGGCTGCCGGTGACGCGCCGGCAGAGCATTCGCAGCGCCCGCGACTGCCGCAGACGCCCGTTATTGACCTGCGCTTTTGCGCCTGCACCGACATCCTGTCCAAGCGCATGGGTCACCCGTGACCTGCTGGTTAACCCTGCGCAGGAAGACTCGGTTCGGACGTAATATCCGGTCTACAGAAACAGGACAGGTTTTGTTTCGGTTCCGACGCTGGATATCGCCATGAAGTGCGTGAAGTCAACCTTGGCCGTTGTGGCCGCGGCGGCGGCGGCCGGCTCGTTGGTGGCTTGCGGTGGAGGCGTTGGCAGCAACGGCGTACGCTTTGACCCGTCCAAGGCGCCAGGTAAAGCTGCCCGCGACGGCCTTGTTCGCCAGGGCCAGCCAGCCGCAGCGCGCTGGCTTCGAGGTCTTTCGTGGCACGCCCAGTCTGATCAAGAGCAACTTTCGCATAGCCATCCTCGCCGATGCGCAAGCCAACCCCACGGCTCTGCAGCGCCCGCTGCGCAA
>JANNKH010000001.1:0-106688 GCA_031396205.1 Rhodoferax sp. | reverse complement strand
CAGAACGCATGGAGATTCCGGAAGAGAAGATCCGCAAGATCATGAAGATCGCCAAGGAGCCGATCTCGATGGAAACCCCGATCGGCGACGACGACGATTCGCACCTGGGCGACTTCATCGAAGACAGCGCCAACACCGCGCCGATGGACGCGGCCATGCAGGCCGGCCTGCGCGACGTGGTCAAGGACATCCTGGACAGCCTGACGCCGCGCGAAGCCAAGGTGCTGCGCATGCGTTTTGGCATCGAGATGACCAGCGACCACACGCTCGAAGAGGTAGGCAAGCAATTCGACGTGACGCGCGAACGCATCCGCCAGATCGAGGCCAAGGCGCTGCGCAAGCTTAAACACCCGAGCCGCTCGGACAAGCTGCGCAGCTTTACCGACAGCCTGTAAACACGGGTTCCAACAGCGATAAGCCGCTGACCCTGACCGGGCAGCGGCCTATTTTGTCTGTGTCAGCCAGGCCGTGGAATCCTCACGGTGGCGCGCGCCGGCTATTCCAGATACAGCGCCTCCAGTCGCGCCCGCTTCGATCGGTCCAATCCGAGAGCCTTGTCCAGGTAGGTATCGACGTCCCGGTAGCCGGTCTCCACCGTCTGCAGGGCGGCGTCCAGAAAGCCGGTCTGTACCTTCCACAGCACGTCGAGCACCTCCTGTGACGCGAATCCGGATGGGGCCTTCGGCTGGCGGTAGTAGTCGTTGGTCAGAAGGTAGTCCTGCACCACGACGGTTCGCGGAACACCCAGCGCGGACAGAATCAGCGCGGCGGCAAAGCCGGTCCGGTCCTTGCCCGCGGTGCAGTGAAAGACCAGCGGTGTGTCGTTGTCCAGCAAATGCCCGAATAACTCGGCGAACCGGGGTGTGTTGTGCAGCACGAAGTCGCGGTAGGTCTGCTCCATCAATTCGACCGTCGCCTGCGCCGTCAGGGCCTTGCCCGCCGCCAGCAACGACTGCATGCCCTGCACTACCGTGGGCTCGATCGACAGTGCGTGCACGGCGACACCAGGCAGGCCACAGGCCTGGGCGAGCCGCTCCTGCGCGCCGCGAAAGTCGCACACCCGCGCCAGGCCAAGGCCCGACAGCAGCGCAATGTCGTCGGGCGTGAGTTCGCCCAGATGGTCGGACCTGAACAGGCGGCGCCAGCGCACGCTGCGGCCATCGCGGCCGATGTAGCCGCCGAGATCGCGGAAATTGGTGCTGCCGGAGAGCGCCAGCCGTCGGGAGATCGTGGACATGCCGTGATGGTACGTGACACCTGCGTCAACGCGCGTCGCATGCCGGACAATCGGCAGCCAGCCATTGACCGGCGACTACCATCGCAGCACCCATGTCCACGTCGTCCGTCGCCGCCAATCGCAAGGGCATCGTTGCCATGTGCCTGGCAATGGGTCTTTTCATTGCCAACGACGCGCTGGTCAAGTATGTAGGTGCTTCGCTGCCGGCGGCACAGCTGATCTTCATCCGCGGCTTGTTCGCTACAACGCTGCTACTGGTGGCGGCCATGGCGATGGGCGCTTTGCGACCTGACGCCCTGGCACGCGCCGGCGCCTGGCAGCAACTCACTCAACGCCCGGTGCTCGCACGGGCTGCACTGGACGCGTTCGCCACGATGGCTTACCTGACCTCGCTGTTTCACCTGCCGATCGGCAATGCGTCGGCGATCAACATGGCCTCGCCGATGTTCATCGCACTGTATGCGGCCGTCGCCTGGCGCGAGCAGGTCAGCGCCGGGCGCTGGCTGGCGATTGCCGGCGGGTTTGGCGGCGTTTTGCTGATCGTGCAGCCCGCTGCCGATGGCTTCAATGCCTGGAGCCTGATGTGCCTGTTTGCGACATTGCTGCATACGGCGCGAGACCTGATCACGCGCAAGATTGCGCTCACCGTACCCTCGATCCTGATCACGCTTACCACGTCGAGCGCAGTGCTGCTGCTGACCGGGCCCTGGAGCCTTCTGCAAGGCTGGGAACCCGTCAATGCGACGCAGTTGGGTCTGCTGGCTGGCGCCAGCGTGTTCCTCAGCGCGGCCTACTACATGGTCATCGTCGGCATGCGCAGCGGCGAGCTCAGCCTGGTGGCGCCGTTCCGGTACACCGCGCTGGTCTACGCGCTGGCGCTCGGCTGGATCGTGTGGGGCGATGTTCCGAATGCGCTGGCATGGTCCGGCATCATCCTGATGGTACTCGCAGGGCTGTTCATGTTGCGCGCGGGGCGCAGCGCATGACACCGGCAGGAGGCCCGACAGGGATCGCGCGGTATTCGGATCACGAGCGCAGTGGCGCAGGTTTGCCACCGCCTGCTGAGCGACAATCCGGTCCCATCGGAGGGTCTTTTTTCCACCGGGCGCGGCGCCGCGGCGGTGCCTCGCCGAACACGACAAGACGGAGTACCGCATGCAGAATGTCGCTGGAGTGATCGGATTGGGCGCCATGGGCAACGGCATCGCGCAATCGTTGCGTCGCGCCGGGTACGCGGTCCATGTGTTCGACGTGCGTCCCGACGCTGCGAAGGCGTTCGCTCGGGACGGTGGAGTGGCCTGCAGTTCTCCAGCCGAGCTGGCCGCAGCCTGTGACGTTGTCGTATCGGTTGTCGTCAACGCGCAGCAGACCGAGCAGGTGCTCTTCGGCCTTGACGGCTGCGCCGGGGCGATGCGCGCCGGCTCGGTGTTCGTGATGTGCTCCACGGTAGATCCGAACTGGTCGATCGCGCTCGAGCAGCGCCTGGCCGAGCAGGACCTGCTCTATATCGACGCACCCATCTCGGGCGGCGCAGTGAAGGCGGCCAGCGGCGAGATGACGATGATGACCGCCGGTACACCGGCCGCGTATGCCCGGGCCGACCCGGTGCTGAATGCGATGGCGGGCAAGGTCTACAAGCTGGGGGACTGCGCCGGCGCCGGCAGCAAAGTCAAGATCATCAACCAGTTGCTGGCCGGCGTGCATATCGCCGCCGCTGCCGAAGCCATGGCGCTGGGGCTGCGCGAAGGTGTCGACCCGGTCGCTCTGTACGAGGTCATCACCCATAGCGCCGGCAACAGCTGGATGTTCGAGAATCGCATGGCCCATGTGCTGGCAGCGGACTACACACCGCTGTCGGCGGTGGATATCTTCGTCAAGGACCTGGGCCTGGTGCTGGACATGGCGCGCGCCAGCAAATTTCCGCTGCCGCTGTCGTCCACCGCGCACCAGATGTTCATGCAGGCGTCCAGCGCCGGCTTTGCGCGCGAAGACGACAGTGCGGTGATCAAGATCTTCCCCGGCATCGAACTGCCCGCAGGCAAGCCGGCGACCTGAATCGCCAGGCTTTTGCATTCCATCCACAGCGGACCCGCATCGACATGGCTTCCATTCTTCTGGGCTGCATTGCCGACGATTTCACCGGCGCCACCGACCTGGCCAATAACCTCGTGCGCGCCGGCATGCGCACCGCGCAAACCATCGGCATACCGACCCACCCACTGGATGCGGACGTCCAGGCCGTGGTGGTGGCACTCAAGTCGCGCACCGTCGCCCCAGCTGATGCGATTGCCCAGTCGCTGGCTGCATTGCGCTGGTTGCAGGCGCAGGGTGCCCGCCAGATCTATTTCAAATACTGCTCTACTTTTGACAGCACAGTGCAGGGCAACATCGGCCCGGTCACCGAGGCATTGATGGATGCGCTGGGCACCGACTTCACCATCGCCACGCCGGCCTTCCCGGACAACAAGCGTAGTGTGTTCAAGGGCTACCTGTTCGTCGGTGACGTGTTGCTGAACGAAAGCGGCATGCAGAACCATCCGCTGACGCCGATGGCCGACCCCAATCTGGTGCGGGTGATGCAGGCGCAAACCCAGCGTCCGGTTGGCCTGATCGACTACAGCGTGGTGGCACGCAGCACCCAGGCGGTACAGGAACGGATGGCCGAACTCCGATCCCAGGGCATTGGCGTCGCCATCGTCGATGCGGTAACCAACGACGATCTGCTACGGCTCGGGCCGGCGCTCAAGGACCTGCCCTTGGTCACGGCCGGCTCCGGCGTTGCGATCGGCCTGCCGCACAATTTCGGGGTGCAGCCCTCAGCACAGGCCAGCCGATTGCCAGTGGCAACTGGATGGCAGGCCGTCGTGTCGGGTAGTTGCTCGTTGGCCACCAATCGACAGGTCGCGGCCTTTATTGCCGCGGGTCGCCCGGCGCTGGCAATCGATCCACTGCAGCTGGCCTCGGGCCAGGACGTGGTGGGCCAGGCTCTGGCATGGGCTGAACCCTTGTTGGCCGACGGGCCTGTCCTGGTCTATTCAACCGCCGACGCCGGCGCCGTCAAATCCATCCAATTGCAACTGGGCGCCCTGCAGGCCGGTGCGATGGTCGAACAGGCCATTGCCGGAATTGCCCGCGGGCTGGTCGAACGCGGCGTACGGCAACTGGTGGTCGCTGGCGGCGAGACCTCGGGCGCCTGCGTGCAGGCGATGGACATCACGCAAATGCAGATCGGCCGACAGATCGATCCGGGCGTACCTTGGTGCCATGCGCAAACCCCATCGGGCGGCGTACACATCACGCTCAAGTCGGGCAACTTTGGCACCGACGATTTCTTCACCAAGGCATTTGCCCTGCTGTAGCACCCATACGCCAGCCAATGGCGCGGGGGGCGCGCAATCAGTTCAGCCTAAGGGCATCAGGCCTTGGCGCCCGCAAAATAAGCTCGCTGTCGGCTACGCGCGCTGTTGCCGAAATAGCGCTTCCACCACTGGTCCTTCACATCGAGGTGTTGGAACTCCGGCGGCGCGCCTGGCGCGCCGGAGGCAACCCATTCGCGGAACGCATAGTGGTTCCACAGGCGCATGTACTCACCCAGATAAATATCGGCCACCCGCCGGTCGCCGTGGATCAGCAACATGTTCTCGTCGTTCGCGGTGGTGGAAGCCGCACTGAAGTTGGCGGAGCCGGTGATGACGACCGGATGGCGCCCCAGCGGATCGAGCAGCATGAACTTGGTGTGGACATACTGCACATGGGTGTTCAGCCCGGTCAGTTCCTCCTTGACCCATCGATCGAAGCTGTTGGTCGCCAACCGGTTGCCCACCGCGATGCGGTTCTCGACCCGCTTGCGAATCTGCAGCATCTCCGCATTGGCTGCAGCCTTGTTCGCAGCGCGCGTGCCCGAGGGCAGCAGTTTGTCCATCAGCGCATAACGCAACGGCGCTTTGCCACTGCGAAACGCCTCCTTGAACGGCGCTCCCATGCCAAAAGCGAAAGTCATGAACAAGCCACCGTCGGTTTCCCTGGCCAGTTGCGCGTACCAGTCCAACGCCGTTCCGTCCTGTTGCGGACTAAAGATACAGGTCGTGCCGCGACGCGGAAATCCGACCGCTGGTGGATTCAGTGCGGCGAAGGCGGCACGCAGCGCCCGATGGTCGGTGTTTGCGGCCAGCGAATCCCAACACGTCAAATAGGCCTGCGCCACTGACGCGCGGTCAACCACATGGACCAGGTTGGACTGTCCGAAAACGCCGCCCTTGGAGAAGTTCGTCGAGCCGGTCAGTACCGCCACCGGCTCCCCGTGGTGCAGCAGGACCAGGAACTTGTTGTGCGCGATCGGCGGGCTCTTGAGGTCAGGCCGGGTTATCCGCTCGGTGCAAAGTGCATCGACACCCGCCGCATCGGCCGTCGCGCGGTTGTCGTCGCGCGGGAACACCTTGCCTTGACTGTCCGGTGGATTGTTGCAACCGTCGTACAGGATGCGGACGTCGACACCGCGGTCGCGCGCGGCCTTGAGCGCGTGCGCAACCGGCTCCAGCCGGAACTCGTAGGCAGCGACCCGTAGTGCGAAACTGCTGTCGGTCGCACGCGCCATGAACGCATGGATCGCCTCATGCGCACCGCGCGACAACCAGGCCCAGCGCGGGTCGTCGTCTGGCGCGTTGGCGAGGCTGGCACTGCTGCCGTAGCGGCGCGCGTACTCTTGCGATGCGGCCGCGCCGCGATTGAAGTACACATGGTGGTTGCCGCCCTGTTCGGATTCAGTCGCGACCTCAAGCGCTACCGTCTTGAAGGGTGTCAAGGCATCGGGCGGCCCCATCAGCGCCTCGACCCGGTAGGTGTATTGATGTCCCGGCTTGGCCGTGAAGTCGGACCAGGTGAAACCCTGGACCGGGTGCGCACGGGTGGAGTGGGTGGAGCCGGCGAACAGGCGCGGGTCGGTCGACTTGAAGGTCTTGCTGCCGCGCAGCCAATAGGCCTCGCCCTCGCTATGGTCGGTGCGATGGATCGCAAAGCCCATGTGGCCGGGGCAGGCGTCCTTCTTCATGTCCATCGCCAGCAGCACCACATGGGTGCCGGCGATGGCCTGGACGGTCAATCCTTTGCTTGACTTGCGTACCCGCATGGGCCCACCTCCTCCACGGTGTCCCCCACCAAAGTCCCCCGATTCAGCTCTGCGAGCCGAAGAAGAACCGCTCCTCGACGATCTTGCCGCCTTGTACCGTGTACAGACCGACCTCGTCCATCTTCATGCGATTTCCACCCTTGGGCGTGACATCCAACGTGAAGCGGACCACGAACTGGTCGCCATGCACATAGGGACCCTCAACCCCCATCGCATGGATCTCATGGTTCGCGTACCACCAGGCACCCTTGCCGTCCACCGCCGCGCGCCCCTTGAGCATGGCCATGTCGCCCTCCATTGGCTCCATCGACACAATGTCGTCGGACCAATAGGCTTTCCCGGCCTCGTCTGCCTTGCCGTTCTTGAGCATCTCGGTAAATGCCTGTGCGAGTTCCTGGGTTTTCATGATGACCTCCTGTTGCAATGAAGAAGAGCATTGTGAACCATCAGGGGCGATCACGCACCCCCCAAAAAGTGGGTTTCGCCGTGACACGCCGGATAATCGTGTCCCATGTACCTGCCTCGACGACGTTTATGCATGCAGGCCTTGATCGCAGGCCTCGTGCTTCCAGCCCGGACATGGGCCCAAGCCCCTGTGACAGTCGATGACGAAGCCTGGCAAGACCCCGCGCGGGACTCCCGCGCGCTGCCACTGCGCATTCGCTGGCCGGCGGCCGACTGGTTGGCCGGCCCGCTTCCGATCGTGCTGTTTTCGCACGGCTTGGGTGGCACGCGCGAAGGCGGGGACGTCTGGGGTTCCGCTTGGGTCGCGGCCGGTTTCGTCGTCGTCCATCTGCAGCATCCTGGCAGCGACCTGGCGGCCGTGCGTGCGAGCGCCGCTTCGTTCGCCGATCGCCGTGGATTGCGCGCTGCCGCGGGACCCGCACAGTTGCTGGCGCGATTGCGCGATGTTGGCTTCGTACTGGACGAGATCGGTCGGCGCCAGCGCGCCCGCCTGGGTCGCTGGGCCGAGGTACGCACCGATCGTGTCGGCATGAGCGGGCACTCCTTTGGCGCCCATACGACCCTGGGTATGGCGGGCCAGCGTTTCGCCGGTTTCGAAGGCGTGACCGAACCGCGCCTGGCCGCATTCATCGCGCTCTCGCCCACCGTTCCCACGGCAGGTGATGCCGAGCAGGCGTTTGCCCGCGTCGATCGGCCGGTGCTGTCGATTACCGGCACGCACGACGACGACGTGGTGGGCAATGGCGCGACACCCGATCGGCGGATGGCGGTGTATGGTGCCTTACCGGCGCCACGCAAGGCGCATCTGGTGTTGCAGGATGCCGACCACATGACCTTTTCCGGACAGCCGGGTCGGACACTGGAAGTCCGGGCGCGCGCGCAGGTCACGCGTGAACTGCAGCCACAGCACCAGGCATTGGTATCACGCATCAGCACGGACTGGTGGCGGGCGACCTTGCTGGACGATGCTGCTGCACGCAATCGCCTGATATCGCCCATGGGGCTGGCCGCCGGCGACGTCTGGCAACAGAAATAGTCCGCACATGCCATCGCGCGTGCAGTCGCAGTCGCAGTCGCAGTCACAGTCGTCAGAATGTCTCGGTATCGACCTCGCCCGATGACAGCGCGTTGTAACGCGCCCCAGTCACGGTGTCCTGGTTTATCAGGGCTTCGACGGCAGCGACGGTATCCAGGCTCAGTTGGACCCGCGCCGCGCCAATGTCTTCCTGCAGATGCAGCAGGCTGGTCGTACCCGGAATCGGAATGATGTGAGGCGCCTTGTGCAATAGCCAGGCCAGTGCCAGTTGTGCCGGTGTGCAGCCTGCTTCTTTGGCCAGTTGCCGATAAGCCGGCAGCAACAGGCGATTGGCCGCATAGTTGTCCGGCGCGAATCGGGGCAGCCCACGGCGAATGTCCTTGGCCGGCAAGGCGTCGAGATCGAGCAGGACGTCGCACAGGAAGCCGCGCGCAACCGGGCTGAACGCGACAAACGCGGCGCCAATGTCCGTGCAGGCCTGCAACACTGCAATTTCCGCGTTGCGGCTCCACAGCGAGTACTCGGTCTGCACCGCCGCGATCGGATGTACCGCATGCGCCCTGCGCAGCGTGGCAGCCGACACCTCGGACAGGCCGATCGCACGCACCTTGCCCGCTTGCACCAGGTCGGCCAAGGCGCCCACGCTGTCTTCGATCGGCACCTTCTTGTCCCAGCGGTGCAGGTAATACAGGTCGATCCTGTCGGTCTGCAGGTTGCGCAGGCTGTCTTCACAATCGCGCTGGATCGCCTGGGGCGAGCCGTCGATGACACGCTTGACGCCGTCAGGGAACGCGACTCCGGCCATGCCACCCTTGCTGGCCAGGATGAAACGGTCACGATGGGACTTGAGCACCCGGCCAAGGAGCTTCTCGTTGGCGCCGAATCCATACAACGCCGCGGTATCGAACAGCGTCACGCCGGCGTCGAGCGCGGCCAGCAACACGCGCTCACCCTGCTCCGGCGTTGGCGGCGTGCCATACGCATGGCTCAGGTTCATGCATCCCAGCCCGATGGCACTGACATGCAATGGGCCGATCTGTCTCTGTTGCATGGGCTGTTTCCTCGTTACGTTCACAAGACAGGGCCGTCCATCGCCGCGCACGGCCGAACGGCCCAGCCGATTGTGCCGCGGAGCGCTCAGGCGAGTTGCTGCTCGAGCTGGTGCAGCACCTGATAACAGGGCAATACGCTGGCGACGCTGGAATTGGGCTCCCGTCCCTCGCGAATTGCGGCGAAGTATTCGCGGTCCTGCAGTTCGATGCCGTTCATCGACACCGCCACCCCGGAGACATCGATTTTCTCGTCCTTGCCGTTGTACAGGTCGTCGTAACGCGCAAGATAGGTTGCGGTGTCCCCGATGTACCGGAAATAGGTGCCCAGCGGCCCGTCATTGTTGAAACTCAGGCTCAATGTGCAGATCGCACCACTGGCCGCCTTGAGCTGGATGCTCATGTCCATCGCGATGCCCAGCACCGGATGGATCGGCCCCTGCAGCGCGTTGGCTTGCACGATGGGGCTACCGCACTGGTAGGCGAACAGGTCGACCGTGTGCGCTGCGTGATGCCATAGCAGGTGATCTGTCCAGGATCGCGCCTGACCCAACGCATTGGAATTGGTACGCCGCAAGAAATAAGTCTGCACATCCATCTGCTGAATGTCGAACGCACCAGCCAGGATCTGGTTCTTCACATATTGGTGGCTGGGGTTGAAGCGCCGGGTATGCCCGCACATGGCCACCAGCCCGCTCTTGCCGGCCATTGCTACCACCGCTTCGGCACCCTGGATGCTATCGGCCAGCGGAATCTCGACTTGCACATGTTTGCCCGCGTTCAGACAGGCGATGGCCTGCTCGGCATGCATCTGGGTCGGCGTGCACAGGATGACGGCATCGACCTCGCCGAGCGCCAGGCTGTCGGCCAGGTCGGTCGACACATGCCCAATGCCGTATCGGTCAGCGATTTCCTTTGTCTTCGCCAGTTCCCTGCTGACCAGCGACACAACCTCGACACCATCAATGTTCCTGATGCTGTCCAGATGCTTGATGCCGAAAGCACCGGCCCCTGCCAGTGCGACCTTGATGATTCTGGTCATGATGGCTCCTTCTCGAATTGACGATGGATCGCGCCCGACTGGCGCCATGTCCGGCCAGGCGGGCTGCGGGATTTCCCCTAGAACCTGAGCACGAACAACGAGATCGCCGGAAACAGCACCAGCAGGACCACGCGCACCAGGTCACTGGCGACAAACGGCATCACACCACGGTAGGTGTCGCGGATCGGTATGTCGGGCGCCATCGACTGGATCACGAAAAGATTCATGCCCACCGGCGGCGTTATCAGGCCCACCTCGACCACGATCAGAACCAGGATCCCGAACCAGATGGCGGTTTCCTCGGGACTCAACCCGAAATCGAGCCCGGCAATCATCGGGAAGAAAACCGGAATCGTGAGCAGAATCATCGACAGCGAATCCATCACGCAGCCAAAGATCAGGTAAAAGATCAATATGGCCCACAGTACCTCGTAGGGTCCGAATCCCTGCGCACCGACCCAGCCGGCGAGTTCCTGAGGCAGCTGCGACAACGCCAGAAAGGTGTTGTAGGCTGCGGCGCCGAGTACGATCATGAACACCATCGCCGATGACGACGCCGTCGCCTCGAGCGATTCGAGCAGCGATTTTCGCCGCAACCCGCCACGCCACCACGCCAACAGGCCGGTCGTCACCGCTCCCACCGCAGCACCTTCGGTTGGCGTGAAAACTCCGGAGTAAATACCGCCGATGACTACGACAAAGATCAGCAGCACCGGCCACACTGCAACCAGCGCCTGCATGCGCTCGGGCCAGGGCAAGGGAGCGATCTGCCCGGCCGAATTGGGCCAGATGCGAACGTAGATGTTGATCACCACCATGTAACCCATGGCGGCCAGGATGCCCGGTATGAAAGCCGCAGCGAACAACTTGGCAATGTTCTGCTCGGCCAGGATGGCGTAGATCACCAGCACGATGGACGGTGGAATCAGGATGCCCAGCGTACCCCCTGCTGCCAGCGCGCCCGTCGCCAGGGCGCCGGAGTAGCCCGCGCGCCGCAGTTCGGGCAACGCGACCTGACCCATCGTCGCGGCGGTCGCCAGCGAAGAGCCGCAGATGGAACCGAACCCGGCGCAGGCGCCGATCGCGGCCATCGCCACGCCACCTCGGCGGTGACCCAGAAATGCCTCGGCCGCCTTGAACAGCGCCTTGGACATGCCGCCGAGCGCAGCAAACTGGCCCATCAGCAGGAACAGCGGAACGATGGACAGCGAATGGTTCGAAAACTGGCCATAGGCCAGCGTCTTCATCTGGTTGAGCAACGGCGCGGCACTGCCATACACCTGCCATGAGCCGACCAGCCCGAGTACCAGCATCGACAGGCCAATCGGCACCCGCAGAAAGATCAGCAGCAGCAGGACCGGGAAAGACAGGGCGCCAAGCAATAACGGGTCCATCAGTGTGCCGCTCCGCCGGGTGCGAATTCCTGCGGCGCGCTGGCCAGGCCCAATGTTTCGAGCAGACGCCAGGCATAGACCACGCAGCCAATCAGCGCCGGCACCATGGAGCTCGCGTAGCCCCACCACACCGGCATTTGCAGGATGAAGCTGACCTCGCCATTGCCGTAATAGTCCATCGTCGCGATCCCCATGCGCCAGACCAGCAGCATCCAGACGCCAAACATCAAGCCATCGGACAGGACCGCAAGCACGTGGCGCATCGGCGCCGGGTACACATTCCACAACATATCCACCACCGCATGGCCGCCTTTAAGGTGGCACCAGGGCATGAAGCAGAAGACCGCCAGTGCGGTGCCCGCCTCGACCAGTTCAAAGTCACCCGGAACCGGCCCAAGCCCGGCAAAAGACAAGGCGCGCCCGGCGATGCTGACAACAGTCATGATCGCCAAGGCGGCCAGAACGACCGCACCGAACCGCGCCAGCCACTGGCTCAGGCGGTAAATAGATGTGTTCATCTGAAAAAACGCGGGGCGCTCGCCCAGGCGCGGGTCCCGCGTTGCGCTCGTTGGACTACTTCTTGGAATACTTGTTGATCAGCGCCTCGGCTTCGGCCGCCAGCTTCGGCCCGTCCATGCCCTTGTCGCCGACCTCCTTGAACCAAACCGCGCGAACCCCGTTGGCGGCACGTTGCCAGCGTGCCGTCTCGGCCGCATCCAGCGTGATGATGTTGTTGCCCGCCTTTTGTGCCAGCGACAGGCCCAGCTTGTCGGCCTCGTCCATGACGCGACCCAGTTTTGCGGCGAACTCGATGCCGGAATTGGCATCGATGACCTTTTTCAGATCCGCCGGCAGCTTGTCGTAGCTGGCCTTGTTCATCGCCACGGCGAAGGTCTGCGTATACAGACCCTTGGCACCCGTGAACCCGGTGTGGTTCTTGACGATCTGCTGCACCTTGACCGAGGGCACAACCTCCCATGGAATGGTGGTGGCACCGATCACGCCCTTGGACAGGGCCTCGCCCACCGCCGGCACCGGCATGCCGACCGGCGTGGCGCCGAGTTGCTCGAGCATGATGTTGATCACGCGTGAACCGCCCCGCACCTTCATGCCCTTGAGGTCCTCGAGCTTGTTGATCGGGTCCTTGCTGTGAAACAGCCCGGGTCCGTGCGTATGCACCGCCAGCAGCTTGACGTCCTTGAATTCGTCCATCGCGTTCTTCTCGACATACTCCTGGAACGCCTTCGACGATGCCTCGGAAGAGCCGCTCATGAACGGCAACTCGAACGCCTCGGTCTTGGGAAAACGGCCGGGCGTGTATCCAAGCACCGTCCAGACAATGTCGACGACGCCATCCTTTGCCTGATCGAACAGGTCTGGCGGCTTGCCTCCCAGCTGCATGGTCGGGAAATGCTGGACCTTGATGCGCCCGCCGCTTTCCTTCTCGACCTTCTCAGCCCAGGGCAGCAAGCCCTTGGCTGGAATGGCGGCCTGCGGCGGCAGCATCTGGTGCACCCGCAGGGTCACGTCGGCGGCCTGGACCGACTGCAGGGCTGCGCCGAGCACCAATGCAGCCAGCATTGTTGATAGTTGAAATTTCATGGTGAGTCTCCTGGTAATTGAAACGAAATCCGGACCGCTTGTGCGCCCTCGTCCAGCCCTGCGGCAACTGCCCTTGTACGCTAACACGGCAGTCCACAGCCGGACACCGTATTTGCCCCAATGCATCGAAGGCCGGCATGACAAGCGCGTCATGTCCGGTTCTCCAGAATCAGGTGCCCGACCGCCGTGTTGGACGCCGGCACATGGTAGAAGCGGTGCGCCACCTGCGGCTTGGCGCCACCCGCCACATCAGCCATCGCGCCGCGCGCGATCAGCCACATCACCAGTTCGATTCCCTCCGAACCGGCTTCCCGCACATAGTCGATATGCGGCATCTGCGCCAGGCCGGCCGGATCACTGATCAGGCGGTCCAGGAAGTCGGTATCGAACGCCTTGTTGATCAGCCCCGCCCGCGGTCCCTGCAACTGGTGGCTCATGCCACCGGTGCCCCAGATCTGTACCTTGAGCGGCTTGTCAAACGACGCGATCGCGCGGCCGATCGCCTGCCCAAGCTGGAAGCAACGCCGGCCCGAGGGCACCGGGTACTGCACCACGTTGACCGCGAATGGAATCACAGGACAAGGCCAGGCCGTGGGCTGGCCGCACATCAGCGATAGCGGAACCGTCAGACCGTGGTCGACATCCATCTTGTTGACGATGGTCAGGTCGAAGTCTTCCTGGACCACCGACTGCGCAATATGCGACGCCAGTTCAGGATGGCCGATCACCTTGGGCACCGGCCGTGGGCCCCATCCTTCATCGGCCGGCAAGAACTCCGCAGCGGTACCGATGGCAAAAGTTGGGATCATGTCCAGGCTGAACGCGGTGGCATGGTCATTGAATACCAGGAAAATCACGTCCGGTGTGTTGTCCTGCAACCATTGCCTGGAGAAATCGTAACCCTTGAACAACGGCTGCCAGTAGGGCTCGCCGGTCTTGCCAAGGTCCATCGCTGCGCCAATCGCCGGCACATGGGAGGTGTAAATACTGGCGGTGATGCTGGCCATCAGGCGGCTCCGCTCTGTGCCTTGCGGCCCTGGGGTTGGCGATGCGCCTGGGCGTCGCCGTCCTCGCCAACAAAACGGTTGCCTTGCACCGAGCGCCCGCCAGCGACCATCATGGCGCGGTACTCATCCTCGGTCATGCCGGTCATGCTGCCGGCCATCTGCTGGAAGCTCTTTCCATCAGTGGCGCCGATCTTGGCCAGGAAGTAGATGTTGCCACCGGCAGCGATGCAGCGGTTCAGGTCGCGCGCCAGCACCGCCTGTTTCTGCTCTTCGGTCATGGGCCATTCGTCGAGGTAGACCCGCTCGTCTGCCTTGAATCGCGCACGGTTCTCGGCCTTCATCAGCGACATGCAGAACTGGTTCAGGTGGTAGCCCAGGCGTGATTGTTCCGCGTCGAAGATCGTGGTTCCAGGAACGTCCTTGTAGGGTTTGTCGAGGGCCATCAATCGCTCCAGTACAGACGGTTCGGGTTCTCGACCAGCAGCTTGTGCTGCAGCTGCGGCGTGGTTGCGATCTGCGCGATGAAATCCACCAGCAGGCCGTCGTCGGGCATGTGGTCCTTGAGGTTGGGATGCGGCCAGTCGGTGCCCCACAGAACCCGGTCCGGAAAGGTCTCGACCAGCTTGCGGGCGTACGCAACGACGTCCTGGTAGGCATGTTGTTCGCCCGCCAGCGCTTTCGGTCCGGTCACGGACAGGCGCTCGGGGCAGCTGACCTTGGTCCAGATGTTGGGGTGCTCGCGCATCATCTTCGTGAACAGGCTGAACTGCGGTCCGTCGACCGGCTTGGATACGTCGGGCCGTCCCATGTGGTCTATCACCACCGTGGTCGGCAACGCGGTGAAAAAATCGTACAGCTGCGGCAGGTCCTGCGCCTCGAAATAGACCACCACATGCCAGCCCAGCGGCGCGACGCGGTTGGCGATCTCCAGCAACACCTCGCGCGGGGTGAAGTCGGCCAGGCGCTTGACGAAGTTGAATCGCGTGCCGCGCACACCGGCGGCATGCATCTCCTGCAGTTCAGCGTCGGTCACACCGCGGTTGACCGTGGCAACCCCGCGCGCCCTGCCATTGGACGCCCTGAGCGCGTCGACCAGCGCCCTGTTGTCGCTACCGTGGCAGGTCGCCTGCACGATGACGTTCCTGTCAAAGCCCAGATGGTCGCGCAGGGCGAACAACTGCTCCTTGGAGGCGTCGCACGGCGTGTACTTGCGCTCGGGCGCGTACGGGAAAACGTCACCAGGTCCGAACACGTGACAGTGCGCATCGACGGCGCCGGGGGGTAAGCTGAATTGGGGCTTGCTCGGACCATCGAACCAGTCGAGCCAGCCAGGGGTTCTGGTGAATGCCGTCGCCATGATGGTGCGTCACTATCAGTCGATATACGTCAGGCCGGCTTTTTCGAGCGCCGGACGCATGTTGTACATGTCCAGCCCCAACACGCCGGCGGCCAGCTTGGCGCGCTTCTCGGCTTCGTTGGCCTCGCGTGCCGCGGCCGCATCGGCCACCTGCTGCGCCAGCGCGGCGGGTACCACGACGACACCATCGTCATCGGCCACAACCACGTCGCCCGGATTGACCAGCGCCCCGGCGCACACCACCGCAATATTGACCGAACCGAGGGTTGCCTTGATGGTGCCCTTGGCATGCACCGCCTTGGAAAACACCGGAAACTGCATCGCGGTGAGATCCTTGATATCGCGCACGCCACCGTCGATCACCAAGCCGAGCGCGCCACGGGCGCGAAACGATGTCGCCAGCAGATCACCAAAGAATCCATCGGCGTTGTCCGATGTCACTGCGGCCACCACCACGTCGCCCGGCTGCAGTTGCTCCGCCGCTACATGCATCATCCAGTTGTCACCGGGCTGCAGCAGTACCGTTACTGCGGTGCCGCACAGATGGGCGCCGGTGTAGATCGGGCGCATGGTCGGCTTCATCAGGCCGACCCGGCCCATCGCCTCATGAATGGTCGCCACACCAAAGCCCGACAGTCTGTCGACAGCCGCCCTGTCGGCGCGCACGATGTTGCGTTTCACGATACCCAGTTGGGTCATGGCTATTTCCCCCTGGTCTTCAGAGCGGCATCCAGGCGCGGGAACACACGCCGGGCGTTGCCCTCGTATATTTGATGACGGTCGTCGGCATTCAGGATCTTCGACGCCTCGATATAGCGCCGGGTGTCGTCGTAATAGTTGCCGGTCTCTGGGTCAATGCCGCGTACCGCCCCGATCATCTCGGACGCAAACAGCACGTTCTTGACCGGTATCACGGTGTTGAGCAGGTCGATGCCGGGTTGGTGGTAAACACAGGTGTCGAAATAGATGTTGTTGAGCAGATGGTCCTGCAGCAAGGGCTTCTTGAGCTCCTGCGCCAGGCCGCGAAACCGGCCCCAGTGGTAGGGCACCGCACCACCGCCGTGCGGGATCAGGAAACGCAGGGTCGGAAATTCCTTGAACAAGTCGGACGTCAGGCACTGCATGAAGGCGGTGGTATCCGCATTCAGGTAGTGCGCGCCGGTGGTATGGAAGCACGCGTTGCAGCTGGTAGACACATGGATCATGGCCGCAATGTCGTGCTCGACCATCTTCTCGTAGATCGGGTACCAGTGCCTGTCGCCGAGCGGCGGCGAGGTCCAATGGCCGCCGCTGGGGTCCGGGTTCAGGTTGATTCCCACATTGCCATACTGGGTAACACACTTTTCGATCTCGGCAATGCAGGTTGCCGGATCGACACCAGGCGATTGCGGCAACATGGCGGCGCCGATGAAGTTGTCCGGAAACAGTTGCGATACCCGATAGCACAGCTCGTTGCAGATTGCAGCCCAGGTGGACGAGACATTGAAATCGCCAATATGGTGTGCCATGAAGCTGGCGCGCGGCGAAAAGATCGTCAGGTCGGAGCCGCGCTCGCGCATCAGGCGCAGCTGGTTGGACTCGATCGACTCGCGCAATTCGTCGTCGCTGATCCTGAGCTCGGACACGCTGGGCATGGACGCCGGGTCCTGGATGGCTGCGATCTGCCGATTGCGCCATGCCTCCAGCGCCTTGGGCGCGGTGGTGTAGTGGCCGTGGCAGTCGATGACCAGGGGTTGGGTCACAGGGAAATCTCCTTGAGTTCAACCGCCATTGTGGCCTTGCACAGCGCAAACATGAAGACCAGGCAGCCACTAGCAGATATACCAATGCGGCATGACTCATACAATGCTATTCGAACCAATCACAATCCGAACCCACCTATTGCATGGACCTCAAGCAGCTTGAATACTTTGTGCGGGTTGCCGAGTTGGGCGGCTTTACCCGCGCGTCCGCGGCGCTGGGTGTGGCCCAACCCGCGCTCAGCCGCCAGGTGCGTCTGCTGGAAGTCGAACTGCGCCAGACCCTGCTGGCGCGCGACGGTCGCGGCGCCACGCCCACCGAGGCCGGACGGTTGCTGCTGGCGCATGGCCGCGGCATTCTGCACCAGGTCGAGCGCGCGCGCGAGGAACTGGGCAAGCTGCGCGGCGCGCTGGCCGGCCGGGTTGCGGTGGGACTTCCCACCAGCCTGGCGCGGGTGCTCGCGGTACCCTTGACGCGGGCGTTCGGTCGCCAGATGCCGGAGGCCAGCATCTCGATCAGCGAGGGACTGTCTGCCGCCATGCTGGAGTCCCTGATCAATGGGCGGTTGGACATCGTGCTGCTGTACAACGCGCGTGCCAGTCCCGACATCGAGCTCACACCCTTGCAGGTGGAGGACCTGTTTTTGGTGCAATCGCGCGCGCACAGCGCCAAGTCCGGGTCGATCGGTCTGCGCGACATCGCGCATTTGCCGCTGGTCATCCCCAGCCGCCCGAACGCGATCCGGATGCGGGTGGAGTCCGAACTGGCCGCGCTGGGCTGCAGCCCGCGCGTGGCGCTGGAAATCGACGGCGTCTCGGCCATCCTGGACCTGGTGGCCGATGGCAGTGGCAATGCCATCTTGTCGCGCAACGCGGTGCAAAGCTCCGCCAATCCGGGCTTGTTCCGCTTGCGAGCGATCCGCGAGCCTGCATTGCGGGCCCAGATATCCCTGGCCGTCAGCGCCCAACGACCGGCCACGCTGACCCAGCACGCCACGCAGAGCTTGATCATCAACACGCTGGCGGCGGTCCTTCCTGCTGCGTCCCAGGCCCGGACGGCCAGGGCAGCACCGCCCGCCCGCCAGGCTTAAGATGACACGACTCGCCATGCCACGGCGTCCACGCAGCCGACCATCTGGTCGCGGCGGTCCATCTTGAAGGAGCATGCCATGAGCGCACTAGTCGTTACCCTGATCGGCCCCGATCGCCCCGGCGTCGTGCGCGCCATCTCCGACACGGCGGCCGAACACGGCGCCAACTGGGCCGACAGCCTGATGGCCAATTTTGCCGGCCAGTTCGCCGGCATCGTCCACCTGCAGGTGCCAGCCGAGAATTGCGATGCGTTGCAGCAGGCCTTGCGCGCGATCGACTCCGATGACCTGCATATCCAGGTAGCCCGCGCCGACGAGCAGAGCGCCAGTGCGGCGCAGCGGCGCATCCACCTGGAACTGGTCGGCCATGATCGTCCCGGCATCATCCGTCAGATTTCGACCCGGCTCGCCGAGCATGGTGTCAGCATCGACAAGATGAAGACACATATTGCCAGCGGCGCTATGTCGGGCGAGCAGATGTTTCACCTGGACGCCCAGCTGACCGTGCCCGAATCGTTGGAAACAGACACTTTGCGCGACGGGCTTGAGGGCCTGGCCAATGAGTTGATGGTGGACATCACGTTCGACAGCGGCGCCGGCGCGCCATCGCCCTGATTCAGGTTGTGCGCCGCACGATCAGCGTGTCTGCATAGGGCTGCCACGAGCCTTTGATGTCGACCGCATCGAACAACCCCGCGCTGGCCTGATCGGCCACCCACTGCTGCTTGGCGGCGATGGCTGCCGTCATGGTCGGCTCAAACCCCGCCTCACGCACGGTGTTGGCCGCCTCGCGCATTTCCTCGGCACGGCGCTGGCCGTGCTGCACGACGCGGCTGAAGAAGTAGGCGCCCTGCTGTTGCCAATCGATGCTCGGGAACGTCTCCTGCAACGTCGGGATCATCTGATCCTCGACCCCGTACGCGCGGGCAGTGGTGTAGCTCTCGATCACCAGCGCTTCCAGGCCTTTGATCATCACGCTACGGCACATCTTGATCGCGCTGGCGATACCCAGTTGATCCGACACCACCTTGGCGTCCATGCCCCAAGCGGTCAAATTCGGCGCAAGTTGCGCAGCGTATCGGCCCCCCAGCAGCATCGGCACGCGAATACCGTACGGTGGAACCGAAGTCATGACACCGGCCTCTACATAGCGTCCGCCGGCACCCTCGATCAACGCAGCGGCCTGCTGCTTGGTGCCGGGCGATGCGGAGTTCAGGTCCAGGAAGACGGTGCCGGGGCGCAGATGCGGGGCTGACACTTGCGCCACTTCCAGCGTATGCGACGCCGTCACTGCCGAGATCACCAGATCGGCGTCAGCGCACAATTGCGCTATCGAGTCACAGGCAACGACACCCGCATCACGGGCATGGGTCCGCTGGGCCACACGCGTTTGGGCGGTGGCAAACTTCAAATCCCATGCACTGACAGAGGCCACCTGCCCACGCAAAGCGGCGCAAAAGATCTTGCCCACCTCGCCGTAACCCACCATTCCAATGCGTTGCAATTGCATGCCGTTACTCCCCAATTGGCCGGCCCGGTCTCACTGGGTCGGAATCTTGGCCCGGATGATCACATCGCCCCAGCGCCTGGTTTCGCTGGCCAGCAGCTCGACAGCCTGTTCCGGCGAACTGGCGTGCGCATCCATGTTGAGACCACGCAGCCTGGCCTGCACATCGGGCGCATTGACCGCGGCTGTGATGTCCTTGTTCAGGCGGGCGATGACCGCGGCCGGGGTCCTGGCCGGTGCAGCCAGTGCATTCCAGGACGATGCCACCAGCCCGGCAACGCCGCTCTCAACCGCCGTCGGAACGTCCGGCAAGACGACCGAGCGCATGCTACCGGTCACGGCCAGCGCCCGTACCGCCTTGCTGTTGATATGCGCAATCACCGGGCCCAGGATCTCGATCGCGGCGTCCACCTGGTTGCCACGCAATGCGGTGATCACCGCCGGCGTGCCATTGAACGGCACGATCTGCACATCGATGCCCGCAGCCGACTTGAGCAGTTCGGCGGTCAGGTTCTGGGTACTGCCGATGTTGATCGTGCCCAGGTTCAGCTTGCCGGGATTGGCCCTGGCAAAGGCGACCAGGTCGCCCAAGGTCTTGAAGCGCGAATCGGCCGCGGTCACAACGGCTATGTCAAACGTTGCCAGGGTCGAGATCGGCGCGAAATCGCGTTGGGTGTCGAAAGGCAAGGACTTGAACAGGCCGGCACTGACCGCCGTTCCGTTGGACATCAATAGCAGCGTGTGCCCGTCCGGGTCGGCCTTGGCGACCAGGTCGCCGGCCGCCACGCCACCGGCCCCGGGCTTGTTCTCGACCACCACTGACTGCCCCAGCGACTGGCTGAGTTTTTCCGCCACGGTACGCGCCGTGAGGTCTGCTACGCCACCGGCACCGAAAGGCACGATGATGCGTACGGTCCTGGTCGGAAAAGTCTGCGTATGGCTGGTCAGCGCCAGCAAAGCCATGCCTGTCACTATCACACACCGTATCCACAATTGCATCGCTGTTCCTTGGTATGCCACGGGCCACCTGTGCACACAGACCTTGTTTGATCATGCCGCAGGCTCCCAGCCCTGAATCGCCGCGGCGCTCTGGCTGGGTGGCTTCGCCGGCCAGGCTCCTAAGCCCAACGCGATTGTGATGCAAGTGCAGGACACGACGACGATCTCCGTGCCGCTGGCAGATTTGCCGGATCGGCATGAACAACCCGGCAACCGGTAACGCGAACTCCCGCATCAGGGCCCGCTGGTCCTCGTCAATCTGAGCGCGGAGCATGCATGCGCCCATGCGCTCATGCGCTCAGCTGCGCAGATGCTGGTTGAAGAACGTCAGCGTACGCCCCCAAGCCAGCTTGGCCGCTGCGGCGTCAAAACGCGGCGTCGTATCGTTGTTAAAGCCATGCTGGGTACCGTCGTACTGGTGCGCTGTGTATCGGGCGCCTGCAGCCTTGAGCGCCGCCTCATACGCCGGCCAGCTGGCATTGATGCGCTCATCGACGCCCGCGAAATGGATCAACAACGGCGCTTTGACCTTGGCAGCCTCGCCCGTAGCCGGATGGTTGCCATAAAAAGGCACGCCTGCGGCCAGTTCCGGCAAGCGGGTTGACAGGAAGTGCACCATGCCGCCACCATAGCAAAACCCGACGGCGCCGAATCTTCCAGTCGTCTCCGGGCGTGTTTTCAGCACCTGCGCCGCGGCCAGGAAATCCTCGCGGGTCTTGGTCTGGTCCAGCTTGGCGAACTGTTCGCGCGCCTTGTCCTCGTCGCCCGGATACCCGCCCAATGGCGTCAGTGCATCGGGGGCGAAGGCGACGAAATTGTCCAGCGCCAGACGCCGGGCGATGTCTTCGATATGAGGATTGAGCCCGCGGTTCTCATGTACCACCAGCACGCCAGGCAATTTGCCGCTGGCGTTGGCCGGTACGGCCAGGTAGCCCTTCATGGTCCCGGAGCCGGTTGGCGATGGATATTCCAGCATCTGAGTCTTGATGCGCTTGTCGTCCTTGGGAACAACCTCGGCGCCCGCAAAATTCGGACTCAGTGACGCCAGCAACATGGCGGCCGTCATACCACCTACGGCAAACTTCTGCGCCCGTTCCAGAAAGCCACGCCGGTCGACGCCGCCGTGGACATAGGCGTCAAACAGAATCAGCAGTTCCTGATCGAAGTCAGCGGCAGTCTTGCGTTGCATGGGTCGCTCCTGGGAAGGGTGGGTGGAAGGCGGCGAAAAGGATTGGATAAACACGATCCTTCGACCCACCTGCAGGCCAAGCGTTCATTCCAATTGCCGGCATGCCGATCAGGGATTACCCTGATCGTTCAGCCACCTGCCAGCCCTAGCAGCCGCACCGCATTGCCTTTGAGAATGCCCGGCATCACCTCGGGCTTGAAACCGGCATCCTCGAAGTCGTTCATCCAGCGGTCCGGCGTGATCAGCGGGTAGTCGCTGCCGAACAGGATGCGGTCCTTGAGCAGCGTGTTGGCGTATTGCACCAATTGCTTCGGGAAATACTTCGGGCTCCAGCCGCTGAGGTCGATCCACACATTGGGTTTGTGCGTGGCCACGCTCAGCGCCTCGTCCTGCCACGGAAAGCTCGGGTGTGCCATGACGATCTGCATGTCCGGGAAATCGATCGCGACATCGTCCAGGTGCATCGGGTTGCTGTATTCCAGCCGCAATCCGCCGCCGCAGCGCATGCCGCTGCCGATGCCACTGTGGCCGGTGTGGAAGATCGCCGGCAGTTTGTACTCGGCGATCACGTCGTAGATCGGCCAGGCCATCTTGTCGTAGGGGTGGTAACCTTGTACTGTGGGGTGGAACTTGAAGCCCTTGACACCCTCCTGCTCGATCAGCCGGCGCGCCTCGCGCGCGCCCATCTTGCCCTTGTGCGGATCGATGCTGGCGAAGGCGATCATCATGTCCGCGTTATCGCGCGCGGCCTGGGCGATCTCCTCGTTCGGAATGCGCCGGCGGCCCATCTGGGTCTCGGCGTCGACGGTGAACATCACCAGGCCGATCTTGCGCTCGCGGTAATACGCAATCGTTTCGGCGATAGCCGGCCTGCGGCTGTTGCGAAAGTACTTGTCCGCGGCCCGGTCGTATTCCTCGCCATAGTTGTCAAACGGGTTCCAGCAACTCACCTCGGCGTGGGTGTGGATGTCGATCGCAATGAGATTGTGGTGGTCCATTCGCGCTCCTGACGATGAGAGTGACTAGGGAAAACGCGAAGGCAATTGGGCCTTACCGAGCTTGATTTGATTATATTCAATAACTAAAATGACGCAAATCGCGAGACAACCAGCATGCCAAACCAAGACCTGACCATCCACTTCAAAGGCGAGCAACGCGAGGTCGCGATAGTTACCTTGAACCGCGCCAGGAAGCGCAATGCCCTTGATGACGCGCTGGTCGCGGCCTTGCGCGAAACCTTCGAGCGCATGCCATCGCATGTACGCGCGGCAGTCGTACAAGGCGTGGGCGAGCATTTCTGCGCCGGGCTGGATTTAAGCGAACTCGAGGAACGCGATGCCGGTCAGGGCATGCACCACTCGCGTAGCTGGCACAGGTCGCTGGACGCGGTGCAGTTCGGGCCGGTTCCGGTCGTTGCGGCACTGCAGGGTGCGGTGGTCGGCGGCGGGCTGGAACTGGCCAGCGCATGCCACATTCGGGTAGCGGACCCCAGTGCGTTCTACGCCCTGCCTGAGGGCTCGCGTGGCATTTTCGTAGGCGGTGGTGGCTCGGTACGTATCCCCAAGCTGATAGGCGCGGCGCGCATGACCGACATGATGCTGACCGGCCGCGTGATCAATGCGCAGGACGGCGAGCGCATCGGCCTGGCGCAATACCTTGTCGATGCAGGGCAGGCACAAGCCAAGGCGCTCGAACTGGCGCTGCGTATCGCCCAGAACGCCCCTTTGACCAACTATGCGCTGATGCACGCTCTGCCCCGAATCGCCGAGCAAAGCGCCGACCACGGTCTGTTCACCGAGTCGCTGATGGCGGCCATTGCGCAGAATGCACCCGAGGCCAAGCAGCGGGTGCGCGCCTTTCTCGACGGCAAGGCCGCCAAGGTCCAGAAATCCTGAAGATCCAAGACGATGGAAACTGCCAGGTACCGGCCGCTCGAATTCGGCGTCACGCGTGTCAAGCTGCGCGAGGGCGCGCACGGTGCCTGCTATCTGATGGCGGACCAGGCGCTGCAGCCGTATGCCCACCGGATCACCGACCGCCTCGTGCATTGGGCGCATACCGCGCCCGACCGCACCTGGATGGCGCGCCGCGTGCGACTGCCCGACGGCTCCAGCGGCGACTGGCGTCACATTTCGTTCGCGCAGGCGCTGCAGTCGGCGCGCGCAATTGGCCAGGCACTGCTCGACCGCGGTCTGAACGCGGAGCGGCCGGTTGCAATCCTGAGCGAGAACGACCTGGAGCATGCCCAGATGGCACTGGGCTGCATTTATGCCGGTGTTCCGTACTGCCCGGTGTCACCGGCCTACTCCACGGTCAGTACCGATTACCAAAAATTGCGCCACGTCCTGGAAACCCTGACGCCGGGACTGGTGTTTGCCAGCGATGGCGCGCGCTACGCAAAGGCGATCGCGGCCACGGTCGGCGCAGACGTGGAACTGGTGCTGACCGCCGGCGATGCCCCGCGCGGCACGGCCGCCACGCGTTTTGATGCATTGCCGGCGACCCCGCCTACCGCCTCGGTTGACGCGGCGATGCAGGCAACCGGGCCGGACACCATCGCCAAGTTCCTGTTCACCTCGGGCTCGACCAAACTGCCCAAGGCGGTCATCAACACCCATCGCATGTGGTGCGCCAACCAGCAGCAGATGCGCCAGTCGATGCCGGTGCTTCAGTCGGAACGCAGCGGCGAACATCCGGTGCTGATCGACTGGCTGCCGTGGAACCACACCTTTGGCGGCAACCACAATTTCGGCTTGACCCTGTACAACGGCGGCAGCTTCTATATCGACGACGGCAAACCGGTGCCGGCACTGATCGGCGAGACCCTGCGCAACCTGCGCGAGATTGCACCCACCGTCTACTTCAATGTGCCGACCGGGTTCGAGGCGATCGCCAGCGCTATGCAGGAAGACCTGGAACTGCGCCGCAAGCTACTGTCGCGCGTGAAGATGTTCTTCTATGCCGGTGCGGCGCTGGCCCAGCCGATCTGGGACAGCCTGCATCGAACCCAGGAAGCCGAAATCGGCGAGCGCATCGTGATGGGCACCGGTCTGGGCATGACCGAGTCGGGTCCGTTCGGTATCTTCGTGACCAATCCCAACGTCAAGGCGGGCGACCTGGGTGTCCCGACCCCCGCACTCGAGCTCAAGCTTGTTCCCGTCGACGGCAAGACCGAAGTTCGCTACAAGGGGCCCAACATCACGCCGGGCTACTGGCGTGCACCCGAGGAGACAACGGCCAGTCTCGACGATGAGGGATTCTTCTGCACCGGCGATGCGGTGTTGTGGATCGACCCTGACAACATCCACCTCGGGCTGAAGTTCGATGGGCGCATTGCAGAGGACTTCAAACTTGCCACCGGAACTTTCGTCAATGTCGGCCCCCTGCGCGGCAAGGTCATCGCCGCCGGCGCGCCCTATGTGCAGGATGCGGTCATCACCGGGCTGAACCTGAAAGAGGTCGGCGCCCTGATTTTCCCGACCGCGGCCTGCCGCAAGCTCTCCGGCCTGCCGGCCACTGCCAGCATGACGGAGGTGCTGCAAAGCACCCCGGTGCAGGCGCACTTCCAGCAGGTCGTCGACCATCTGGCGCAGGATGCCACCGGCAGCGCCAACCGCATCGCGCGGCTGCACCTGATGGCGGAGCCGCCGTCCATCGACCTGGGCGAGGTCACCGACAAAGGCTCCATCAACCAGCGCGCCGTGCTCAAGCATCGCGAGGTGCTTGTCAATACGCTGCACGATGGTTCGCTTCCGTTCACGATCCAGCCAATGGGTAAATAGCCCGATGATCGCCTTGCTCCCTGGAGCGCTTGCGGCCGCCACAGCCCCGTTCCCGGCCGCGTGCACTTCGCCTTCCGGAACCGGCGCATCCATCGCCAACAGCACTGCGCTTGGATGCGCGGAGCTTGCGAGCGCGTTTGTCTCGCCCGACACCCGGATCACATCGGTCGAAACGGTCGCATAGGGCGTGACTGTGGCAGGCCGCGCACGATGAGCACCAAGAAAACGCCGGCGACAGGCAAGCGCAAGCCGAGCGGGCCCAGGCGCATGCAAACAGCGGGCGCAGTGCCCATACAGCCGCACGACGCCGCAGCGGCAGGGGTCGACGCAGTCGACTGCCGTTTCCTGCAGAGCCTGGTGGGTTACAACACGCGCCGGGCCTCGCTGGTCATCCTGGCGGTTTTCGCACGCCGCATGGCGGCATTCGATCTGCGGCCAGTGGACTTCTCGATCCTGTCGCTGGTCAAACACAATCCGGGCATCACGTCGCGGCAGCTATGCCTGCACCTGGATATCCTGCCACCCAATGCCGTGGCGATGCTGGCGGCGTTGCTCGAACGCGGCGTCATCACCCGCCAGCCACATGTGCAGGATGGACGCGCCATGAGCCTGTACCTCTCGCCGAGCGGTGCCCGGCTGATCGATCAGGCCGAAGTTGCCGCCGCGGCGCTGGAACTGGAAGCAACCGGGGCGTTGAATGTCCAGGAACGTGCGCAGTTGATGACCCTGCTGCAGAAAATTTACACTTAATTCGAATCGTGCTTGAATGCTACCGAAGCCTTTGATCTGTATGGCCAGTTAGCTATCGAAACAGCAGCGCACCGGCACACGATCCAGGTGCCCTGAGACCGAAAGACTGTTGTTGGCAGATGTGCGCGGCCTACACTTGGAGCACAAACAACGAGCCGGATCCGAGGAGTGCCCCAGATGGTGTCAAGAGACTTGGCCGCAACCCGGCAGTTGCTCAGCCTGTTGGAGTCCCGGTACGCCATCCGCGTTTTGTGGGCCCTCAAGGATGGCCATCCCCAGACCTTTCGCCTGCTGCAGGACAGCGTCGGGGGCATCACACCCAATACGCTCAACACCCGCATCAAGGAGTTGCGCCAGGCCGGTCTGATGTCGCATGGGCAGGACGGATATATAGTGACGCCAACCGGCGCCGACCTGCTCAAACGGCTGGCGGACCTGCCCGCGTTTGCCAGCCGGTGGGTTGCCAGCCAGGCCAAAAAGAAACTCCCGACCCATGACTCTGACTCTCTCCAAGCCCGAAACCATTCTCCCGCATGACCATGAACGCGCAGTACTGATCGGTCGGATCTGGACCGATGGCTTCGGACCGACCCTGGTGCGGGTAACCGCCGAGTACGTGTTCGACATCTCCGGCATCGCTGCCACCAGCACGGCCCTGCTGGAAATGGTGGATCCGTCAGGCGCGGTGCGGGAATTTGGCGGTCCGATCGCCGGCCGCACCGCAGCGATCCTCGCCAACTCGGCCGCCGATCGGCGCGACAGCGCCATGCCCTGGTTTCTGGCACCGTGCGACCTGCAGGCGATCAAGGCGGCCGGCGTCACGTTTGTCGCGTCCATGCTCGAGCGCGTGATCGAGGAACAGGCACGTGGCGACGCGTCAAGGGCCGAGGCGGTGCGCAAATCCGTGGTCGCGGTCATCGGCGACAACTTGCGCAGCGTGCGGCCCGGATCACTGCAGGCCGCGCAATTGCGCGCGGTACTGATCCAGCAAGGCGTGTGGTCGCAGTACCTGGAGGTCGGCATCGGTGAGGATGCCGAAATCTTCACCAAGGCCCAGCCGATGAGCGCGGTCGGTGTGGGCGCCGAGATCGGCCTGCATCCCAAAAGCATCTGGAACAATCCCGAGCCCGAGGTCGTGCTGACGGTCAACAGCCGGGGCGAGACCCGCGGCTGCACGCTGGGCAATGACGTCAATCTGCGCGACTTCGAAGGCCGCAGCGCCCTGTTGCTCGGCAAGGCCAAGGACAACAACGCGTCGGCGGCCATCGGGCCGTTCATCCGCCTGTTCGACGATCATTTCGGCATCGACGATGTGCGCCAGTGCGAATTGGCAATGCGGGTCACCGGAGCCGGTGGATTCGATATGCAGGGCGTGAGCAGCCTGTCCATGATCAGCCGTGATCCCCTGGAACTGGTCAACCAGGCGATGGGCACGCCCGAAAACCGCACCCATCAGTATCCGGACGGTTTCATGCTCTATCTGGGCACCATGTTTGCGCCGACCCAGGATCGCCATGGACCTGGCCAGGGTTTCACCCATGAACTGGGCGATCTGGTTTCGGTATCCACCCCCACACTGGGAACTCTGGTCAACCGGGTCAACCATTGCGACAAGGTGACGCCCTGGACTTATGGCACGTCTGCACTGATGCGCGATCTGGCCCGGCGCGGACTGCTGGCATAATTTCAGGCCTTTCCCGGCGCGCGTACAGAACCTGACGCCGCCTCGCACCACACGACTCGCCGGCTGGCGCCGGTCATCGGTGCGCCGCCCCGCAACCCACCTGATTGGAGCCCCATGATTACCACCGCATCCGGACTGCAGTACCTGGACACCACCACCGGCGACGGCGCAGTCGCCGAAACAGGCCAACAGGTCACCGTGCATTACACCGGCTGGCTTTATGCCAACGACACCCAGGGCGCCAAGTTCGACTCCAGCAAGGACCGTGGAGACCCGTTCGCTTTCTCGCTCGGCGCCAGCATGGTGATCCGCGGCTGGGATGAAGGCGTGGCCGGCATGAAGGTCGGCGGTGCCCGCACCCTGATCATTCCGCCGGCTCTGGGCTACGGCGTCCGTGGCGCAGGAGGTGTGATTCCACCCAATGCCACCTTGAAGTTCGACGTCGAGCTGCTCGCCGTTTCGGGCTGATCCGGCGCCACGCCCCGCGCTGCCAGCCGGGGCGCTGGCGTCGCAAGCGGCCAGGCGCAACCCATTCGAATGCGCGCTGATTGCGCGCGCGGGGCTTGAAAGCCAAGGATCCGGGGCCAATTGCGGCCTGTTGACCCGAAAAACCACTTTGCCTGCGACTTTCTGATTGACCGCATGTCTGACCACACACAACCCGAAACGCCCTCCCAGCCACAGCAGTACCAGAGCACCGAGGAAATGGTTGCCGCCCAGGCGGCCCAGGAAACGGATCTGTTGACCCGCGCCCAGGCCGATCTGGCTGCCTTGCAGGCCAAGAGCGGCGAACTGGCCGACCAGTATTTGCGCGCAAAGGCCGAGGCCGAGAACGCGCGTAGACGCGCCGACGATGAGATCTCGAAATCGCGCAAGTACGCGATCGAGGGTTTTGCCGAAAGCATGCTTTCAGTCATCGACAGCCTCGAAGCGGGCCTGGCAATCAAGGACGCGACGCTGGAGCAGATCCGGGAAGGTGCCCAGGCCACGCTGCGCCAGTTGGTGAGTGCTTTGGAGCGCAACAAGGTGATGCAGATCAATCCGGCTGCGGGCGAGCGTTTCGACCCGCACCAGCACCAGGCGATTTCCGTCGCTGTCAGCGAGCAGGAAGCCAACACCGTCGTCACGGTGCTGCAGAAAGGCTATCTGATCGCAGACAGGGTGCTGCGTCCGGCACTGGTCGTGGTGGCCGGCCCCAAGTGACACCTTGAAATCGGCGGGTCGAACCACACCTTCGGAGCAGGACAGTTTTGTAATTCACGCGCGGCGCCGCACAGCGGCAAAGACCGTGCAATTTTGGAGAAGAACATGGGCAGAATCATCGGCATCGACCTGGGCACCACCAACAGCTGCGTGGCCATCATGGAGGGCAATGTGCCCAGGGTCATCGAGAATTCCGAGGGCGCCCGCACGACGCCATCGATCATCGCCTACCAGGAAGATGGCGAGGTGCTGGTCGGCGCGTCGGCCAAGCGCCAGGCCGTGACCAACCCGCGCAATACGCTGTATGCGGTCAAGCGCCTGATCGGGCGCAAGTTTGTCGACAAGGAAGTGCAAAAGGACATCGCGCTGATGCCCTACGAGATCGTCGCGGCCGACAACGGCGACGCCTGGGTCAAGGTGCGCGGCAAGGCGATGGCGGCCCAGCAGGTCAGCGCCGATGTGTTGCGCAAGATGAAAAAGACCGCCGAGGACTACCTGGGCGAGCCGGTCACGGAGGCCGTGATCACGGTTCCGGCCTATTTCAACGACGCGCAGCGCCAGGCCACCAAGGACGCTGGCCGCATCGCCGGCCTGGACGTCAAACGCATCATCAACGAGCCCACCGCCGCGGCCCTTGCCTTCGGCCTGGACAAGGCCGAGCGCGGCGACCGCAAGATCGCGGTCTACGACCTGGGCGGCGGCACCTTCGACATCTCGATCATCGAGATCGCCGATGTCGATGGCGAAAAGCAGTTCGAAGTGCTGTCGACCAACGGCGACACCTTCCTGGGCGGCGAGGACTTCGACCAGCGCATCATCGACTACATCATTGCCGAGTTCAAGAAAGACCAGGGCGTTGACCTTGGCAAGGATGTGCTGGCGCTGCAACGCCTCAAGGAAGCGGCCGAAAAGGCCAAGATCGAGCTGTCCAACGGCGCCCAGACCGACATCAACCTGCCGTACGTGACGGCCGATGCCTCGGGCCCGAAGCACCTGAACATCAAGCTCACCCGTGCCAAGCTGGAATCACTGGTGGACGAGCTGATCGAACGCACTATTGCGCCCTGCCGCACCGCGATCAAGGATGCCGGCGTCAGCGTGTCCGACATCCACGACGTGATCCTGGTCGGCGGCATGTCCCGCATGCCCAAGGTGCAGGACAAGGTCAAGGAGTTCTTCGGCCGTGAGCCGCGCAAGGACGTCAACCCCGACGAGGCGGTCGCCGTGGGCGCCGCGATCCAGGGTCAGGTGCTGTCGGGTGACCGCAAGGATGTGCTGCTGCTGGACGTGACGCCGCTGTCACTGGGCATCGAGACATTGGGCGGCGTGATGACCAAGATGATCACGAAGAACACCACCATCCCGACCAAGTTCGCGCAGACCTTCTCGACCGCCGATGATAACCAGCCGGCCGTGACGATCAAGGTGTTCCAGGGTGAGCGGGAAATTGCCGCCGGCAACAAGATGCTGGGCGAGTTCAATCTGGAAGGTATTCCGCCCTCCGCACGCGGCACGCCGCAGATCGAGGTCTCGTTCGACATCGACGCCAACGGCATCCTGCACGTGGGCGCCAAGGACAAGGGCACCGGCAAAGAGAACAAGATCACCATCAAGGCCAACTCCGGCCTGACCGAGGCCGAGATCCAGCAGATGGTCAAGGACGCTGAACTCCATGCGGCCGATGACAAGCGCAAACTCGAACTGGTGCAGGCCCGCAACCAGGGTGAAGCCAGTGTGCACAGCGTCAAGAAGAGCCTGACGGAATTCGGCGACAAGATTGACGCCGCCGAAAAGGAAAAGATCGACGTGGCGATCAAGAACCTGGAAGAGGCCCTCAAAGGTGAGGACAAGGCCGCGATCGACGACAAGAACACCGCGTTAATGACCGCCAGCCAGAAACTGGGCGAGCAGATGTATGCCGACATGCAGGCCAAGGAGGGCGCTGCACAGGCTGCGGGTGCTGGCAACGGCGCTGCCGAGAGTTCGCAACAAGGCGGCTCCGGCAAGCCCGCGGCCGACGACGACGTGGTGGACGCCGAGGTCAAGGAAGTCAAGAAGGCCTGATTTGCGGCCTTGCAGGCATTGCGCACGCCGCGCTCGAATGGTTCGACCAGAACCTTCGACGCGGCGATCTGCATTTGATTAAGCGAACGCGCACGGCAGCCTGGACGGCTGCATTGGCGCGCTGACCGGGAACGACATGGCCAAGAGAGACTATTACGAATCGCTGGGTGTTCCAAAAAACGCCTCGGACGACGAAATCAAGAAGGCTTATCGCAAGCATGCGATGAAGCACCACCCGGACCGCAACCAGGGCGATGCCTCCAAGGTTGCCGAAGAGAAGTTCAAGGAGTGCAAAGAAGCCTACGAGATGCTGTCCGATCCGCAGAAACGGGCGGCGTACGACCAGCATGGCCATGCAGGCGTCGACCCGAACTTGCGCGGCGGTCCGGGGCAGGAAGGCTTCGGTGGTTTCGCCGAGGCGTTCGGCGATATCTTCGGCGACATGTTCGGGCAGCAGCGCGGACGGCCCGGTGCCGGTGGGCGCCAGGTATTTCGGGGCGGCGACCTGAGCTATGCGATGGAGATTTCCCTGGAGGAAGCGGCGCGCGGCAAAGACGCCCAGATCCGCATTCCCAGCTGGGAATCCTGCGACAGCTGCAAGGGATCCGGCGCTAAGCCCGGCACCCAGGTCAAGACCTGCGGCACCTGTGCGGGTGCCGGTGCGGTCCAGATGCGCCAGGGATTCTTCAGCGTGCAGCAAACCTGTCCGACCTGTCGCGGCGCAGGCAAGGTCATCCCGGAGCCCTGTGCGGCCTGCAATGGCCAGGGCAAGGTCAAGAAGCAAAAGACACTGGAGGTCAAGATTCCGGCCGGCATCGACGGCGGCATGCGCATCCGCAGCACCGGCAACGGCGAACCGGGCACCAATGGCGGGCCGGCCGGAGACCTGTATATCGAGATCCGGCTCAAGAAGCACGATATCTTCGAGCGTGATGGCGATGACCTGCATTGCACGGTTCCCATCAGCATCATCACGGCTTCGCTGGGTGGCGAGATCGAGGTACCAACGTTGGCCGGCAAGGCCGCCATCGACATCCCCGAAGGCACGCAGACCGGCAAGCAATTCCGGCTGCGCGGCAAGGGCATCAAGGGCGTGCGGGCCAGCTACCCGGGTGACCTGTACTGCCACATCCTGGTCGAGACACCGGTCAAGCTCAACGAGGCCCAGCGCAAACTGCTGCACGAGCTGGAGGAATCGTTCCAGAAAGGCGCCGGCAAGCATTCGCCCAGCGGTGACAGCTGGACCGATCGGCTGAAGAACTTCTTTTCTTGATGCAGGTCAAGCACTGAACAGCCGCCGGGGGTCCAATGAAGGCTGCAGGGGCAAGGCGCCCTTGCAGCCTTTTTTTGAACGCGATACGGCTGCACGATCGGCGATCGCAGGCAGCAAACTGGAGCTGGTCACGTGCCTGTCACTATCACCTTCCTGGGCGGGGCCGACACGGTCACCGGATCAAAATACCTGGTTTCCCATGACCAACGTCGGCTATTGGTCGACTGTGGGCTGTTCCAGGGCGTCAAGCAGCTGCGCCTGCGCAACCGCACACCGTTGCCGGTGGTGCCCAGTCAGATCGATGCGGTGGCACTGACCCATGCGCATCTGGACCATAGTGGTTACCTGCCCTTGCTGGCCAAAGAGGGGTTCACCGGGAAAGTCCACGCAACGCCGGGAACATGCGCTCTGTGCAAGATCCTTTTGCCCGACAGCGGCCATCTGCAGGAAGAGGATGCCGCATTCGCGAACCGGCATGGATTCTCGAAACACGCACCGGCGCTGCCGCTGTACACCCGCGATGACGCGCGCGTCTGCCTGAAGCAATTCAAGTCCACGCCGTTTGGCAAGGCATTTAGCCCGATTCCCGGATGGCGCGTCGTATTCCAGCAAGCGGGGCACATCCTGGGCGCATCCAGCGTGTTGGTCGAAGTCGCGGGACGGCGCATCCTGTTCTCGGGCGACCTGGGACGCAGTGACGACCTGATCATGCTGCCACCCGCCGACGCGCCAGTGGCCGACACGGTGCTGATCGAATCGACTTATGGCGATAGGGATCACCCGCAAGACAGCTTGCTGGCCGAACTGGGCCCGTTGCTGAAAAAGGTTGCCGCACGGGGCGGCGTTGCCGTGGTGCCGGTGTTTGCGGTCGGCCGCGCGCAGGCGCTGCTGCACGCGATCAATCTGCTCAAGGCGCAGCGGACCATCCCGCGCTCCCTTGCGGTGTTCCTGGACAGTCCGATGGCGGTACATTCGACCCATCTTTTCGAGCAGCATCCCGGCCTGCATCGCCTGACGGAAGGACAATCGCGGGCGTTGACCCGCAGCGCAACCATGGTCAGCGGCACCGATGAATCCAAGGCACTGGCACGGCGGCATGGCCCGATGGTGATCTTGTCTGCCAGCGGCATGGCCACCGGCGGACGGGTGTTGCACCACCTGGCCCATTACCTGGGCGATCACCGCAACATGGTGGTGCTGACCGGATTCCAGGCACCTGGAACCCGCGGCGCAACACTGGCGGCCGGCGTCGGCAGTGTGCGCATCCACGGACACGACATCAAGGTGCATGCCGAAGTGGCGCAACTGCAAGCGGCGTCGGCGCATGCCGATGCCCGGCAACTGCTCGCGTGGCTGCGTACCATGCCCCAACCGCCGGCCCAGGTGTATGTGGTCCATGGTGAACGCAATGCCTCAGACGCGCTGCGCCATCGCATCGAACGCGAACTCGGCTGGCGCGCACTAGTGCCCGAACATGGCTCGACCTGGCCCTGTTGACACTCCGAAGCGACCCGTTTCCCATGGCCCCGAGGGCCGTCAAAACAGCTCCGGCTGCGCCGACAATGCCGACGGCCGGAACAAACCGACCTCCAGTGGCCGGCGCTCCCGATTCAGGCCCAGTCGGACGCAGGTTTTGCCAAACCGTTGCGCCAGCAATTGCGCCCACACCCCGCTGCCTTTCATGCGGGTCGCGAAATCAGCGTCGTAATCGCGCCCACCACGCATCTCGCGTACCCGTGCCATCACCCTCGCCGCGCGCTGCGGATAGTGCAACGCCAGCCACTCCTGGAACACCACGTTGACCTCCCATGGCAATCGCAGCACGGTGTAGAAAGCCGACGAGGCACCGGCCTGCGCCGCTGCCTCGAGCACTTGCTCCATGTCCTCGTTGATGAACGGAATCTGCGGCGCGACACTGACGCCAACGGGAATTCCCGCGTCGACCAGCGCGCGGATGGTTCGCAATCGCCGGTGTGGGGCTGCGGCGCGCGGCTCCAGCGTGCGGGCCAGCGCGGCGTCCAACGTGGTGATGGTCACGTACACCGCTGCCAGATTTTTGCGCGCCATGGGCGCCAGCAGGTCGATGTCGCGCTCTACACCACTACCCTTGGTGACGATCGCCAGCGGATGGTCGCATCGGGACAGCATTTCGATCACCGAGCGGGTGACCTTCCACTGCCGTTCGGCCGGTTGGTAGGCGTCGGTGACCGAGCCGATCACGATCTGACTGGGAACATAGGTCCGGGCGCGCAACTCCCTGCCCAGAGCCTCTGCCAACGGGACCTTGGCAAAGATGCGGGTCTCGAAATCGAGCCCGGGCGACAGGTTCAAGTAGCTGTGCGTCGGCCGCGCGTAGCAATACACGCAGCCATGCTCACAGCCGCGGTAGGGATTGAGTCCATACTCGAAATAGATGTCGGGAGACTGATTGCGGCTGATGGCCTTGCCAACCAGAGCGGGCGTTATCGTGGTGGCCGTGGCCCTGAAAAGCCCGGCATCACCAGACAGTTGCAATGTGCCCCAGCCATCATCGAATGCAGCGCGCACGTCGCCGGAAAATCGATGGGCCACACTGCTGGCTGCGCCCCGGCCCTTGATGGCTACAACTGGAATACGGATCTCAGTCATGCGCCGGCGCTTTCGCGGCAGATTTCGACTGGGCTTTTGCCAGTCTTGATTTTAGCGCAATACTGTTCATAAAAACAGTATAAATTCCGCTACCGGCGCCGTCAATGGCGCCTACCCGATTGCCTGCCTGGCACCGCTCCCCGCGTCCCAGACCGGGGCGTTGCCGGCAGTAACCGAACCAGTCAGGCCGGGGATTGTGCGAACAGCCGCGCGCGCGCCTCCAGGTACTCGCGGCGCAACTGCGCGATATACGCGCCGGCACTTTGCACCTTGTCCACAGCGCCAATGCCTTGTCCGCAGCCCCAGATGTCTTTCCAGGCCTTCTTGGCGTCGCCGCCGAAGTTCATCGTGCTGGGGTCGCTGACCGGCAGCTTGTCCGGATCCAGGCCGGCCGCGCGGATGCTGGGCGCCAGGTAGTTTCCATGCACGCCGGTAAACAAGTTGCTGTAGATGATGTCGTCGGAGTCGCAGTCGACAATGGCCTGCTTGTAGCCATCGTACGCACGGGCCTCCTCGGTGGCGATGAAGGCCGAGCCGATATAGGCAAAATCTGCGCCCATGGCCTGGGCCGCCAGCACCGCAGAGCCGGTGGCGATCGATCCCGACAGCGCCAGTGGTCCGTCAAACCACTGCCGTAGTTCCTGCACCAGGGCGAACGGGCTCTTGACGCCGGCATGGCCACCTGCGCCCGCCGCAACCGCGATCAGGCCATCGGCCCCTTTTTCAATTGCCTTGTGGGCGAACTTGTTGTTGATGATGTCATGCAGCACCACACCGCCGTAGCTGTGCGCGGCGGCGTTGATGTCCTCCCGCGCCCCCAGACTGGTGATGATGATCGGCGCCTTGAACTTGACGCACATCTCCATGTCATGTTCCAGCCGGTCATTGCTCTTGTGCACGATCTGGTTGATCGCAAACGGTGCGGCGGGGCGATCGGGATGCGCCTTGTCGTGCGCTGCCAGGGTTTCGGTGATCTCGGCCAGCCAGTCCTCCAGCTGGGAGGCAGGGCGGGCATTGAGGGCGGGCATCGACCCGACGACGCCTGCGATGCATTGCGCAATGACGAGTTTGGGATTGCTGATGATGAAAAGTGGCGCGCCGATGATGGGCAACGCAAGCGAATCGAGGGGTGCGGGCAAAGTGGACATGCGATACGTGTGCTGTGGTAGTTGCAGTGGGTTCAGAACGAATCGAGCGCCAGCGCGCTCACGCTGTCAGCCCCGTCGACGATGCAGTCGCGCAGCCCCGGCACCTTGGTCAACAGGTGGTCGGCATAAAAACGCGCCGTGATGATCTTGGCTTGCATGAACGCTACATCCTGCCCCTGGGCGATGTGTTCCTGCGCAACCAGCAAGGCGCGGGCCATCTGCCATCCGGCGACCAGGTTGCCGGCCAGCATCAGATAGGGCACGCTGCCGGCAAACACCGCATTGGGCGAACCCTTGGAATGGTCGGCCACATACCGCACCACATCGACAAAAGCGGTACGCGCCGCGGCGAGCCGCGCCGCGACGGCCCTGGCGTCATCGCTGCCGCTGGCCAGCAGTTCCTGCTCCGCCTGCTCGACCCGCGCGGCAATCGCCAGCGCCGTCTGTCCGCCATCGCGCCCAGTCTTGCGGCCGACCAGGTCATTGGCCTGGATGGCGGTGGTGCCTTCGTAGATGGTCAGGATTCGCGCGTCGCGGTAATACTGCGCCGCGCCGGTCTCCTCGATGAAGCCCATGCCACCGTGGACCTGCACGCCCAGGCTGGTGACCTCCAGGCTCATCTCGGTGCTATAGCCTTTGACCAACGGCACCAGGTACTCATAAAAAGCCTGGTTCTGCTTGCGCGTATCGGCATCGGAATGGTGGTGCGACGCGTCGTAGGCCGCCGCCGCCACCGAGGCCATTGCGCGGCAGCCCTCGGTGTAGGCGCGCATCGTCATCAGCATGCGCTTGACATCGGGATGATGGATGATCGGCGCGCTGGCCTTGATCGATCCATCCACCGGCCGCGATTGCACCCGCTCGCGTGCAAAGGCAACGGCCTTCTGGTAGGCCCGCTCCGCAATCGCGATGCCCTGCATGCCCACGGCATACCGGGCTGCATTCATCATGATGAACATGTATTCGAGGCCCCGATTCTCCTGGCCGACCAGGTATCCCACCGCGCCACCGTTGTCGCCATACTGCAGCACGGCGGTCGGCGAGGCCTTTATGCCCAACTTGTGCTCGATGCTGACGCAGGCCACGTCATTGCGCTTGCCCAGACTGCGATCGGCATTGACCATGAACTTGGGTACCACGAAAAGGCTGATGCCCTTGACACCGTCGGGCGCCCCGCTGACCCGGGCCAGTACCAGGTGCACGATGTTCTCGGCCATGTCGTGCTCACCATAGGTGATGAATATCTTGGTGCCGAACACCTTGTAGCTGCCATCGGGCTGCGGCTCGGCACGGCTGCGCACCATGGCCAGATCCGATCCAGCCTGGGGTTCGGTCAGGTTCATCGTGCCGGTCCATTGGCCACTGACAAGCTTCTCGAGGTAAATGGCTTTCAATTCGTCCGAGCCAGCAGTCAAGAGCGCCTCGATCGCGCCATCCGTCAGCAACGGGCACAACGCGAAACTCATATTGGCACTGTTGACCATTTCGATGCAGGCGGCGCCAATGGTCTTGGGCAGCCCTTGGCCACCATAGTCGACCGGATGCTGCAGCCCTTGCCACCCAGCCTGTGCAAACTGCGCGAACGCATGCTTGAAACCGGGCGTTGTCGTCACGACGCCGTCGCGCCAGGATGACGGCTTCTGGTCACCATCCCAATTCAGCGGCGCGAGCACCTCCTGGTTGAACCGGGCGGCCTCGCCGAGCACGGCCTGCGCGGTGTCGAGGCCGGCGTCCTCGAAACCAGGCATCGCCGCGACCTGGGCCAGGTTGGCCAGGTGCTCGATGTTGAACAGCATGTCTTTGACAGGTGCGATGTAACTCACGACAACCTCCAGAATGGAAAAGCCGCGCATCCGCGGCTACAAAGCCAGGCAGGCGCGGCAGATAGGCGACGAACGACCCAGTCGCCGGCAGGTGGTTTGACCCGCCGCGTCCGACCTACAGAGCGGACACCAGTTGCGGCACGGCCACGAATAGATCGGCCTCCAGCCCGTAGTCTGCCACGCTGAAGATCGGCGCCTCCGGGTCCTTGTTGATCGCCACGATGACCTTGCTGTCCTTCATGCCGGCCAGGTGCTGGATCGCGCCGCTGATGCCGCAGGCAATGTACAACTGCGGCGCCACGATCTTGCCGGTCTGGCCGACCTGCCAGTCGTTGGGCGCATAGCCGGCATCGACCGCCGCGCGGGAAGCCCCCATGGCCGCGCCAAGCTTGTCAGCCAGCGGTGTCATGACCTCGGTGAATTTCTCGGCACTGCCTAGCGCACGGCCGCCGCTGACGACGATCTTGGCCGCTGTCAGTTCCGGACGGTCATTCCTGGCGATCTCGCTACCGACAAAGGTCGTGTTGGCGCTGGCGGCGACGGCAGCCACTGTCTCAACCGCCGCCGAGCCACCCTCTGCCGCGGCCGCGTCAAACCCGGTGGTACGCACCGTCAGGACCTTGATAGCGTCCAGGCTTTGCACGATGGCAATCGCATTGCCGGCGTAGATCGGTCGCTCGAAGGTGTCGGCACTCTCGACCTGGGTGACATCGGAAATCTGACCCACGTCAAGCTTGGCCGCCACGCGCGGGGCGATGTTCTTGCCCGACGCCGTAGCCGGAAACAGGATATGGCCGTAGTTCTTGGCGATCGCCAGCACCTGCGCGGCGACGTTCTCGGCCAGGCCATGCGCCATGCCGGCATCATCGGCGTGCAACACCTTGCTGACGCCAGCGATCTTGGCAGCCCCAGCCGCGGCAGCGCCAGCATTGGCGCCCGCCACCAGCACATGCACGTCCTTGTCGCATTGCAGCGCGGCGGTAACCGTGTTCAGCGTCGCAACCTTGATGCTGTTGTTGTCGTGTTCGGCAATTACCAGTGCGGTCATAAGTCAAATCTCCATAAATCGGTTGCGGCCAGAGCAAATCCTGCAAAGTGTTGGGGTCAGATGACCTTCGCCTCGTTCTTCAGTTTGTCGACCAGCGTGGCGACGTCGGGCACTTTGATACCGGCGCTGCGCTGAGGAGGCTCCTTCACCTTGAGGGTCTTCAGGTGGGCCTTGATGTCCACACCCAGATCCGCCGGTTTGTAATTGTCGAGCTGCTTTTTCTTGGCCTTCATGATGTTGGGCAGCGTGACATAGCGCGGCTCGTTCAGGCGCAGGTCGGTGGTAATGATGGCGGGCAAGGTGATCTCCACCGTTTCAAGCCCGCCGTCCACTTCGCGCGTGACTTTGGCCTTGCCGTCGGCCACTTCGACCTTGCTGGCAAAGGTGGCCTGCGGCAGATCGCACAGCGCCGCCAGCATCTGTCCGGTCTGGTTGCAATCGTCGTCGATCGCCTGCTTGCCCAGGATCACCAGTCCCGGTTGTTCCTTGTCCACCAGTGCCTTGAGCAGCTTGGCCACCGCCAGCGGCTGCAACTCTTCGCTGGTCTCGACAAGGATCGCGCGATCGGCACCGATGGCCATCGCGGTACGCAGGGTCTCCTGGCATTGCAGAACGCCGCAGGACACCGCGATCACCTCGGTGGCGACGCCCTTCTCGCGCAGGCGTACCGCCTCTTCGATCGCGATCTCGTCGAACGGATTCATGCTCATCTTGACGTTGGCGATGTCCACCCCACTGCCATCGGACTTGACGCGTACCTTGACGTTGTAGTCCACCACACGCTTCACAGGCACCAGTACCTTCATTGTTGCGACTCCATTGCTTGATTGATCGATTGGCTGATTAGATAACTGCACCGGACAGATACGGCCCGAGTGAGATCGTCCCATTCTATTCCGGGCACCTGGCTTCGTCTCTGCACGTTGGCGAAGGCCGACAGGATTGGAGCGCCATAGCGCCGGGAAAAAAAGAACGTTCGTGCTTTTTATTCTATTTCAGGTCTGGCGCCAGTGGCGGACCCCCAATCGGCCGGCCACGCCCCTGACTCCCACGGTGCCGCGGGTTTCCATGGACAGACAGGACGGAACTTCGCACCTACAGTGTTGGACTGTTCAAACCAATAAAGGGAGTCCTGTACCCATGAAACGCCTCGTACTCACCACCTTCGGCGTCGCCTTCAGTGCTTTCGCCAGCCTTGCCGGTGCGCAGACCGTGTTGACAGTCTCCTCCTGGCTGCCGCCCAGCCATGCGCTGAGCGCGACGCAAAAAGACTGGTGCGCCCTGCTGGAGAAGAATACCGCCGGCACGATGAAATGCAACATCCTGCCGCGCGGCGTCTCGGCGCCTCCCGGAACCCTGGACGCCGTCAAGAACGGGCTGGCCGACGTGTCCTACACCGTGCATGGCTATACCCCTGGGCGCTTCGTGCTGACGCAGATGTCCGAGTTTTCGTTCCTGGGCAACAGCGCCGAATCGATTTCGGTGGCGTTCAACAAGGTCTCTGCCAGACACCCGGAATTCGCCAAGGAACACCAGGGCGTGAAGGTCCTGACCTTGTTCACCCACGGCCCCGGCATCGTGTTCAATACCAAGCGGCCCATCACCAAGGTCGACGACCTCAGCGGCCTGAAGTTCCGGGTTGGAGGCGGCATGGTCAACGAGATCTCCAAGACGCTGGGCATGAACGTCACGCTCAAACCCGCACCGGAGTCGTACGAATTGCTGTCGGGCGGCGTGATGGATGGCACCTTGTTCCCCGCCGAATCCACCGAGTCGTTCAAGATCGACAAGATCATCCGCCACGCGACCACTTTCCCGGGTGGCCTGTACAACACCAGTTTCGTCGCGGTCATGAACCAGGCGCGTTACGACAAACTCAGCGCGGATGAAAAGAAGGCGATCGACGCGATTTCCGGCGAGACCTATGCCCGCATGTTCGGCCGCGCCTGGGACAAGGTTGATCTGCGCGCCACCGCCCTGATGCAGGCCAATGGCGTGCAGGTGACCAAGGCCGACGCCAAATTCGTGGCCGACATCAAGGCCAAGACCTCGGGTCTGGAGGCCAAATGGGTGGCCGACGCCCAGGCGGCCGGCCTGAAGGATGCCGCCAAGGTGCTGGCGGAATTCCGCACCGAGATCGCCAGGCAGGAGAAGTAATCCCCGCCGGTGCGCCGGTGCGCCGGCGATGCGCCCATGCGGCCCCATGCACAATGAGGGCCGCATTTTTTTGATGAAGCACCCGACCCGTGAACAAGCTATTTGAATGGACCTGCGGCGCACTGGCGTCCGTCGCATTGTTTTGCATCATGGCGCTGACCTTTTTCGACGTCGGCGGTCGCAAGTTCGCGTCGGCGTCGATACCCGGCTCGCTCGAGATCACCGAGTTGCTGATGGTCGTCGTCATTTTTGCCGCGCTGCCGCTGGTCTCGATCGGCAGCGAGCATGTGGTGTTCGACTCGCTCGACCATCTGCTGGCGCCTGGCCTGCGCAGGCTCCAAGCCATCCTGGTGAACCTGGTGTGCGGCCTGCTGCTGATGGCACTGGCCTACCTGATGTGGCGCACCGCGGGTGAGTTTGCCCTGGCGGGCGAAACCACGGCGCAGCTCAAGCTGCTCAAGGCGCCCTTCATCTATGGCATGTCGGTGTTGTGCGCCTTGACCGGACTGGTGCATCTGCTGCGCTGCGGGCAACGACGTTCAGACGCGCCCGCCCCCCAGGGTAACAAGCCATGACCGAAGCCTTGCTCGGGTTCGGCGCAATCTTCGCGCTCGCATTGCTGCGTGTGCCGCTGGCATTCGCGATGGGCATCGTCGGCGTCCTCGGCATGGGGCTGACGCGCAGTTGGCCTGCCGCGGTCTACAGCACCTCGCAAGTGGTCTACGAGACCGGCTTCGCGTACACGTTGTCAGTGATTCCGCTGTTCATCCTGATGGGCAATTTTGTCGCCCGCGCCGGGCTGGCGCACGAGTTGTTCCGCGCCGCCTATGTGTTCATCGGGCATCTGCGGGGCGGCCTGGCCCATGCGACCATCGCCGCCTGCGCCGGCTTTGGCGCGATCTGCGGCTCATCCATCGCGACGGCCGCCACGATGAGCAAGGTGGCCTACCCGTCAATGCAAAGGCTCGGCTACAGCGATTCGCTGTCCACCGGCGTGATGGCGGCCGGTGGCACGCTGGGCATCATGATCCCGCCCTCCACCATCATGGTGATCTACGGCATCGTCACCGAAACCAATATCGGCAAGCTGTTCGCCGCCGGTGTGGTGCCGGGCATCCTGACGGCGCTGGCGATGATGGTGGCGGTGGTGGTGGTCACCTCACGCGATCCAGAACACGCGCCGCCGGGCGACAAGTCCACCTGGGCCGAACGCTGGGTGGCCGTGCGCGGCATATGGGGCGTGCTGGTGCTGGTGATCGTCGTGCTGGGCGGCATTTACGGTGGCGTGTTCACCGCCACGGAGGGTGCCGGCATCGGAGCTTCAGGTGCCTTCCTGTTTGCGCTGGCGCGCCGGGCATTGACCTGGAAGACCCTGTTCGAGATCCTGGTCGAGTCAGCCCGCACCACGGCCATGCTGTTCACGCTGTTGATCGCGGCAACCATCTTCGCCAACTTCGTTAACTTCACCTCGATGCCGGGCGATCTCAAGGAGTGGATCACCCATCTTGGACTGTCGCCGCCGATGATCGTGGCCGCGATGATGGTGATCTATGTGCTGCTGGGCACCGTCATGGAGGAACTCAGCATGGTGCTGCTGACGATTCCGCTGTTTTTCCCGATCGTCGTCGGCCTGGGTTTCGACCCGGTCTGGTTCGGCGTGCTGATCGTGATGGTGATCCAGATCGGCCTGATCTCGCCGCCGGTGGGCATGAACCTGTTTGTGCTCAACACGCTGCTGCCCATGGTACGGCTGAGCACGATCTACAGCGGCGTGTGGCCGTTTGTGGTGGTGCAGGTGCTGATGCTGATGGTACTGGTGGCGTTCCCGATCCTGAGTTTGTGGTTGCCATCGTTCATGAAGTAGTTCGCAGTGGCCCGTACACGGCTCGATGGCGATTCAGCTTTCCATCGTCAGGTGCGCACAAACGCCTCTGGCGAGCCCAGTAGGCTGCCGTGCCAGCATGATCCCGCAATACCATCAACCCGCGACCGAGCGCCTGCACGGGTCAGACATCCGCCAGAACTCGCAGATGTGCCTCCACGCTGCGCCCCAGCGCGCTGAGGTTGTAGCCCCCCTCCAGGCACGACACGATGCGCCCACCGGCATGGCGCTTGGCCACGTCCTTGATGCGCTGGGTGATCCAGGCGTAGTCCTGCTCGACCAGGCCCATCTGTCCCAGATCGTCCTCGCGGTGCGCATCGAACCCGGCACTGATGAAGATCATCTCGGGACGGTGCTGCTCCAGTCGCGGAATCCAGCCATGCTCGATCAACTCCCGCACCGCGGGGCCTTTCGTATAGGCAGGCACCGGCAGGTTCACCAGATTGGCCGCATTTGACTTGGCGCCACCATAGGGATAGAACGGGTGCTGGTAAAAGCTGACCATCAAAATGCGCGAGTCGCCGGCGACGATGTCCTCGGTGCCATTGCCATGGTGCACATCGAAATCGACGATCGCGACCCGGCTCAGTCCATGGCGCTGCAGCGCATACTTTGCAGCCACCGCCACACTGTTGAAAAAGCAAAATCCCATGGCCTGGTCGCGGCAGGCATGGTGGCCGGGCGGGCGCACCGCACAGAACGCGTTCTCCAGTTCGCCGGCGATCACCGCGTCGGTGGCGGCGATGGCTGCTCCGGCGGCCGCCAACGCGGCATCCCAGGTATGGATATTGATCGCTGTGTCCGGGTCGATCTGCGCATGCTGCGGTCCACCTGCGTCCAGATCGTCGCGCAGATTGTCCGACAGGCCGCGCAGCGAGGCGACGAACATGCGCCCATGCGCCAGTTCGATGTCCGCCAGCGGCGCCGCAGCCGCCTCGCGCCGATCGAGCGCATCGCCAACACCGGAAATCAGCAGCCGGTCCTCGATGGCGTCGAGCCGCTGCGGGCATTCGGGGTGCCCCTCGCCCATCTCATGCAGGCGGCAGCACGGATGCGTGAAGTATCCGGTCTTGTTCACGTCAACGGGGCGCCAGCGAATTTTTCGGGTAACGTCATGCCATGCATCCACAAAAGAAACTGGAACAACTGCTCCAGCAGCTTAACACGGTGATCGTCGGAAAATCGCCGCAAATTCAGGACTGTGTCGCCTGCCTGCTGGCCGGTGGCCACCTGTTGATCGAAGACGTGCCCGGCGTCGGCAAGACGACGCTGGCACATGCGCTGGCGCGCAGCTTCGGCCTGCATTTTTCCCGTGTTCAGTTCACCTCCGACCTGATGCCCAGCGACCTCTCGGGCGTGTCGATCTACGAACGCGCCAAGGAGGCGTTCGTATTCCATCCGGGCCCGATTTTTGCCCAGGTGCTGCTGGCCGATGAAATCAACCGCGCCAGCCCCAAGACGCAAAGTGCGCTGCTCGAAGCCATGGAGGAAAAGCAGGTCACTGCCGAGGGCGAGACGCGGGCGCTGCCGGTGCCGTTTTTTGTGATTGCAACCCAGAATCCGCATGACCAGCTGGGCACCTATGCCTTGCCAGAATCCCAGCTGGACCGGTTTTTGATGCGCATCTCCCTCGGATACCCCGACCGCGCCGCAGAACGCGGCCTGCTCACCGGCCACGACCGGCGCGTTCTCGTCGAGTCGATGGAAAAGCTGATGTCGCCCGCGGATCTGCAGCAGTTGCAGCAACGCGTGCTGCAGGTGCATGCGTCCGAACCGCTGCTCGACTATCTGCAGGACCTGATCGCCGCGACCCGTTCCGGGCAATGGTTCCTGCAAGGGCTCAGTCCGCGCGCGGGCATCGCCGTGATTCGCGCCGCCAAGGCGCAGGCCTTGCTGAGCGGGCGCGATTATGTAGCGCCCGACGATGTGCAGGCGATATTGCCGCAATCCATCGCGCACCGCCTGATTCCAGTGGGTGATGCCGGCCGCGGCTCGGTCGAGCAGGTGCGCGCCATGGTCCAGGCCGTGCCATTGGCCTGACAGGTATTGCAGCATGGATCCGGCGCAGTCCCTGCCCCATCCGGTGTGGCGACCGGTCGCGCATGGTCGGGCCAGGTTCCGTCGCTGGTTGCAGGCGCGTCTGCCCGAGTGCGATACCTCGCTGCTGACGCAGCGTAACGTCTATATCCTGCCGACCCGTGCCGGCTTCATGCTGGCGGCGACGCTTCTCGTGCTGCTGGTCGCGTCCATCAACTACCAGCTCAATCTGGGCTACCTGCTGACCTTTTTGCTGGCCGGCAGCGCCATGATCGGCATGCACCTGTGCCACGGCACCCTGCGCGGTCTGTCGCTGCAATTGCAACCGGTCGATCCCGGGACCATGGGTGGCAACACCACAGTGAGCGTCGATCTGGTGAGCTTGCGCAAGCGGGTACGGCACGGCATCGGACTGAGCGTACACGGCGCCGACCACTGGGTCTGGGCCGACGTACCCGGCCAGGGTCGCGCCACCGTGCATGTGGCGTTCAAGCCGGCGCACCGCGGCCTGCACCCGATCCCGGCGCTGACAGCCGAAACCCGCTTTCCGCTGGGTACGTTCCGCGTCTGGACCATCTGGCGGCCGGCTTCACGGGTATTGGTCTATCCCGCGCCCGAGGCCTTCGCGCCGCCGCTGCCCGAAGGCGAGCCGCGCGCCGGTGGCGCGACGGCGGTGCGGACCCAGCGCGCCAGTGGCGAATTCGACGGCGTGCGCAGCTATCAGCGCGGCGACCCGCTCAAACTGGTGGTTTGGAAGAAGCTGGCCAAGGCCGATGAACTGGTCAGCCGCGACACCCACCAGGCCCAGCGTTATGAGCTGTGGCTGGACCTGGCGAACACCGGATTGCCACTCGCGCTGCCCGGCACCGGTGACATGCTCGAGCGCACGCTGTCGCGGCTCTGTGCCTGGGTTCAGGCGGCGGATCGGCATAACCTGGACTTCGGGCTGCGGCTTGGCGCGCAGGAAATCCGGCCGGCCAGCGGTGAGGCGCACAAACGCCGCTGTCTGGAAGCGCTCGCGCTGTACGGAACATCCGGGATCGGCCCGGTTGACCGCGTTACCGGCGAGCGACCGTGATGCTGGAGCGGCTGCGCCACCTGCCACGCGACGCCCGCGATACGCTGTTCCTGTTGCTGGTTATTGCGCTGGTGCTGGGCCCGCAACTGGGACGCCTGCCACTGTGGTGCGCGGCGCTGGCAGTGGGCGTTCTGGTGTGGCGCGCGATCCTGGCCTGGAAGGTCCGCCCGCTGCCATCGCGCTGGTGGTTGCTCGGCCTGCTCGTGCTGACCATCGGCGCCACGCTGGCCACGCACCGCACGCTGCTCGGTCGCGATGCCGGTGTCACGATGCTCGTCGTCCTGCTGACGCTCAAGACGCTGGAGCTGCGCGCCCGACGGGACGCCTTTGTCGTGTTTTTCCTCGGCTTCTTCACGATGCTGACCAACTTCTTCTTCTCCCAGTCCCTGCTTACTGCGGCGGCCATGCTGGTCGCGCTGATGGGGCTGCTGACCGCGCTGGTCAATACCCACATGCCGGTAGGCAAGCCGCCGCTGCGCGAGGCCTTCGGTACGGCGATGACGATGGCCGCGCTGGGTGCGCCGATCATGTTGGTGCTGTTCCTGCTCTTTCCGCGGATGGCGCCACTGTGGGGCATGCCCAGTGACGCCATGAGCGGGCGCAGCGGCCTTTCCGCGACGATGGAAGTCGGCGCCATTGCCCAATTGGCGCTGGACGACAGCATTGCCCTGCGGGTGCAGTTTGAAGGCCCGGTGCCGCGTCAGAGCGACATGTATTTCCGCGGCCCGGTGTTGTCCACGCTGCAGGGGCGGCAGTGGCAACCCTTGCGCACCGGTTTTCCGGACCGCATGCAGGATCCGGCCAACCTGCAGGTGCAGGGCGAACCCATCCGATACCAGGTCACGCTCGAACCCAACAACCGGCCCTGGATCTTTGTGCTGGACGCGGCACAGAACGCTCCTGTCGCGCGTGGCATGGAGTTGCGCATGTCGCGCCAGTTGCAATGGCTGGCCGACCGGCCGGTATCCGATCTGCTGCGCTATTCGGCGCAGAGCCACATCGCGTTCAGCCATGGCCCGCAGCGGCGTACCGCGGCCCTGCAGGACTACCTGGACCTGCCGCCAGGGCTGAATCCGCGCACCATGCAATGGGCGACCGAATTGCACCAGGATCCGCAATTTGGCGCGGATCCGGCCCGGCTGGTCGACGCGGTGCTGCAGCGACTGCGCACGGGCGGCTACACCTATACGCTGGAGCCAGGGGTCTACAGCAACAACACGGCCGACGAGTTCTGGTTCGACCGGCGCGCCGGGTTCTGCGAACACATCGCGTCTGCGTTCGTGATCATGATGCGCGCGCTTGACATACCTGCGCGCATAGTCACCGGCTACCAGGGCGGCGAGATCAACAGCCTGGACGGATTCTGGGTGCTGCGCCAGAGCGACGCCCACGCCTGGTCCGAGGTCTGGCTGGCCGGGCGCGGCTGGGTGCGGGTCGATCCGACATCGGCCGTGTCTCCGGGTCGCACCGGGTCGCTGCAGCGCCTGGTGGCGCCGCGCGGCGTGCTGGCGAGCGCGATAGAGGCGGTCAACCCCGCGGCCTGGATCAACCTGCGCGCCGCCTGGGAGGCGGTCAACAACGGCTGGAACCAATGGGTGCTCAACTACACCCAGAACACCCAGCTGGACCTGCTCAAGGGCATCGGCTTTGTGTCGCCCAGCTGGGAAGACCTGGGCTACGTGCTGTTGGCGCTGATCGTGTTCTCCAGCCTGCTGGGCGCCGCCTGGACTCTGTGGGAACGCAGCCGGCACGATCCGTGGCTGCGACTGCTCGAGAGGGCGACCCGCAGGCTGACCGGGGCCGGCTGGCCCATTGCCCCCAGCAGCCCGCCGCGCACCATCGCCCTGCAGATACGCCAGCGCTGGGGACCGACCGACGTGCGCGCCGAGGCCATCTGCAAATGGTTGTTGCACCTGGAGGCACTGCGGTATGCACCCCACGGCGCACCCGGCGGCGCAAACCTGGCGGGCTTGCGGCGACAATTCAGCCAATTACCCTGGCCCCGCTGATGCATTTTTCTGTCCGAGTCCCGCTGCTGATTTTCACCGCGCTGTGCCTTGCACTGTCCAGCAGCTGGGCCGCAAAGCCCCACAGCAAGCGCCGGATCGCCGCCAGCGCGCAGGCCGGCAATGACTCCGGCCTGTACGCGCAGCGCGCAGACGTCATGCATATCGCCGACGGCATCGCCGAGCGCCGCGCATTGGACCGCGACTGGGTGCGCCGGGTCATTGGCCAGTCACGCCACCTGCCGCAGGTCGCCCGCTGGGTGCTGCCCGCTCCCAGCGTCAGTGCAAAGAACTGGCGGGTCTACCGCAGCCGCTTCATCGACCCGGTCAGGATCCGGGCCGGCGTCGATTTCTGGCAGTCACACCAGGCCGACCTGGAACGCGCCGAGCGTGAATTTGGCGTGCCGGCCCAGATCATCGTCGGCATCATCGGCGTCGAAACCATCTACGGGCGCAACGTCGGCAGTTTCCGGGTCATGGATGCGCTGGCCACCCTGAGTTTTGATTTCCCCAACGCCCATCCACGCGCTGCGGAACGCAGGGCTTTTTTCCTCGGCGAGCTCGAACAGCTGCTGTCGCTCGCGCAACGCTCGGACACCGATCCATTGAGCCTGCGCGGCAGTTTTGCCGGCGCCATGGGCATACCGCAGTTCATGCCCTCGAGCTGGGTCAAGTACGCGATCGACTTCGACGCCGACGGCCGGATCGACCTGTTCCAGAGTCACGCCGACGCCATCGGTTCGGTTGCAAATTACTTCGTGGCCTTTGGCTGGACCCGGGACATGCCTACCCATTACCCGGTCCGGTTTGACCGCGGTACGCTCGATCTCGATGCCCTGCTGGCGCCCGATATCCTGCCGACCTTCAGCGCCGCCAGCATGGCGGCCAAGGGCGTCCTGATGGAGGGCGTCGCCCTGCAGCACAAGGGCCCACTGGCGCTGGTCGAGCTGCACAATGGCGACGCCGAACCCAGCTATGTCGTGGGCACCGAGAATTTTTACGCCATCACCCGCTACAACTGGAGCAGCTACTACGCGCTGGCCGTCATCGAGCTGGGCCGGGAAGTAGCCGCCGCGCGCGGGCTACCGCCCGTTCGGCCTTGAACGAGCGCCATCGCGCTCGCGTAACCACCGTATCAGCGCGTCGCAGGGCATGGGCTTGGCGATCAGAAAGCCCTGTACGTCATCGCAACCCAGCCGCCGCACCAAATCCAGTTCCGCCTGCGACTCGACGCCCTCGGCCACGGTTCGCAACTGCAACTTGGTTGCCATCGCCATGCTGCTCTCCAGAATCGCCAGTGCGGCCGAGTCGCGGGTGCCACGGGCAACAAAACTGCGATCCAGCTTCATCTCGGTGAACGGAATCCGCCCGAGTTGCTCGAACGACGAATAGCCGATACCGAAATCGTCGATCGACAGGCCAAAACCCTTCAGCCGCAACCGGGTCAGCACGTCAAGCGCAATCGCAATGTCCTTGGTGACGCCGGTCTCGGTCACCTCCAGCGTGATATCACTTGGCTGCAGTCCCTGGGCCTGCGCGGTCTGCATCAACAGATCCGGCAGATTCAGGTCGTCCAGCCACAACGCCGACAGGTTGAGCGAGACCGACAGCGCAAACCCGGCGCGATGCAATTTGGCGCTCTCCTGCAGCGCGGTGTCGAGCAATACCGCCGACAACTGCCCGATGATTCCGGCGCGCTCGGCTGCAACGATGAACAGGTCGGGTGACACATAGCTGCCGTCTGGTTGGCGCCAGCGTGCCAAGGCCTCGACGCCGACCGGCGCCAAAGTGTCTGCCTTGACCTTGGGCTGAAACCAGATGCTGAACTCGGCATGGCGAATGCCCGCCAGGATCGCCTGCGGCGTCATGATCGACCCCCCGTCGGCGGGCTGCATCGCGGTGCGGTCCGGGTCGAAACGCTGCAGCAGATCAATCATCTGCTGGGGCGTTGCCGGCTTGTGGATCTGGCCCAGTACGGTCAGTCCCTGCAGACGGGCCAGATTCCCGACGGTGGTCAGCAACTGCTCGTTGGCACCGCTCATCAGGATCAAGCCACCCAGGAACCCGCTTTGTCCAAAGCGGCGAATCATTTCCACGCCGTCCATCTCGGGCATGTTGAGGTCGCACACCACCACCTCCAGTGGCGTGGCGCGGCGGTTCATCTGCACCAGCGCTTCCACTCCGTTGCGCGCAGTCAGTACCTCGCCGATACCGATGCCCGCGAGCATCTGCTGCATATGCAGCAGCACCACGGGATCATCATCCACCACCATCACGGAACCCACCAACGCCTCGCGCGAGGTCTCCGCCTGCAGTGGAGCCGGAAACGAACTGGGCTCCACCAGGTCCAGTTCCTGCGCCTGCTGTCGGACCTGCTGCAGCTGCGCGCGCAGCGCGCGAACCGCCTGCGGCAGATCCCGCATGTCGCCGGCCAGTGCCCGGCGCGCCAGTGCATCGACCAGCATTGCGTACCGCATCGCACCCACGGTGCGCGCCGACGACCGTTGGCGGTGCATCTCGCGCGCCAGCGTGGCAGCGTCCAGGGCCGGATCGGACAATCGGAGCAGCCCTTCCTCGACGGCGTCTATGAAGGTGGTCAACAACGCCCGCGCCTGCGCCGAGCTGACGCGGCCCAGAACCTGATACAGCGCCTCGATGTCCAGCACCGGCGGCGCGGTTGCCGGGACCGGCAGCTCGCGTGGTTGGACGCCAGCGCGCGTCGAGCCGTGGTTAGCCAGCCAGCGGGTGAGCATCGCGGCCAGCACTTCGAGCGAGATCGGCTTGGTCAGCATGTCGTCCATACCGGCCGCGATGCAGCGCGCCATCTCGCCTGGCACCACAGCCGCGCTGATCGCGACGATCGGAATCCGTCCCCCGCGCGGACCTTCCTGTTCCCGTATGGCACGGGCGAGGTCATGCCCGCCCATACGCGGCATGTCGAGGTCGGTAAGCAGAAGGTCATAGGCCTTGCCCTGCCATTGGTCAAGCGCTGCTTCGCCATCGGTCACCACGTCCACATCGCAACCCAGGCTGTCGAGCTGCAGCCTGAGTACCGTCTGGTTGGGGCCATAGTCCTCGGCTACCAGAATCCGGGGTCGGCCACGGTGCAGCAGCGGCTTGACCATGCGCGCCGCCGGCAGCCTGGCGGGCTCCTTGTCGCCAACAAGCTGCGCTAGTGGCGGCAGGTCGATCCAGAACGTGCTGCCTTCCTGCATCCGGCTCTCATATCCGATCGATCCGCCCATGGCACCGACCAGCCGCCGCGAAATCGCCAGGCCGATGCCGGTACCCTCGACCGAACCCCGCTCTGCGCCCAGCCGCTCGAACGCCGAGAAGACACGGTTGGCCAGCTCCGGCGCGATGCCCGTGCCGGTGTCGGTAACCGCGATCCGGATCCGCGCGTCACCCGACGCGCCTGCGGGCACAAGGCGCCGGCACGACACCCGCACCGACCCGTCGGGCCGGTTGTACTTGATTGCGTTGGACAACAGGTTGATCACGATCTGGCGCAACCGGACCGCGTCGGCCAGCACCACCGCATTGCGCGCGTTGCCGCCCTCGAACACAATCCGGATGCCCTGATTGGCGGCCAGTGGCGCCACCATCGACAGGCTGTCGTTGATGACGGTCTCGACGGCCACCCGTACCATCGTCAGTTCGAGGTGGCCGGCTTCGACACCGCCGAGGTCGATCAGGTCATCCACCAGCGACAACAGATGGCGGCCCGCCCGTTCGATTTCGCCGGCGTTGTCGCTGGCAGTTTGCGACGCGTGCGCGTCGGCGCGCAGCAGTTGCGAAAAGCCCAGAATGGCATTGAGCGGCGTGCGCAATTCGTGACTGACGCTGGCCAGGAAGGCGCTCTTGGCCATGTCGGCCCGTTCCGCATCTTCCTTGGCCGAGCGCAATTGCTCCTGCGCCAGCTTGAGCCCGGTGATGTCGACGCCAAACGCGTAGTAGCGCTGCAGCCCGCCCGTGCCCTTGGCACCCATGACCTCGGTGATCTGCAAATAGACCGCTGGGCGATGCGGCGTGGCCTCGAACAGCCTCTCGACCACAACCCGTTCGCCGGCCTCGATGCGGCCCACGTCCTGCACGATCTGAAGGTAACGCTCCTCGCCGAGCAGATCCCGCACAGGGCCACCGACGATGGCGCTGACAGGCTGCCCGATCAGCGCCGCCATACGCGCATTCACATAGGTGAAGACGAAGTCCTGGTCGATGACATTGACATAACCTGGAAACGCGTCCATCAGCGCGCGTTGCTGGCCTTCATTGGCACGCAACGCTTCGACCGCCTGCTCCTGCAGCGTAACGTCGCGAAAGGTCCAGACACGGGTCGGGCCCGTTTCGTTCTTCATCGGTACGCTGCGGCGCTCCAGTAGCCGCCCATCGCGCAACTCCACACGGTCGGTGTGTGGCACATCGAGCGCTGTAATCGCGTCGATGCGGGCGACCTCACGCCGCGGATCGACGAACAGCTTGCTGGCTGCAGCGATCACATCCGCTCGGGTGACCACTTGCGGTGGTTGCACCGGCATGTTCCACATCTGGAAAAATCGGTCATTGGCAAACAGCAGGTGACCCTGGGGATCGTTCGCGTCATAGGCGAACAAGCCGTCGGCCGTTGCATTGACGGTGCGGCGCAGGTTCTCCAGGCTTTGCGCCAGCGCGATCCGGGTGGCTTCCTGCTCGGTTACGTCACGCGTCACCGCCACCACACCGCGCACCTTGGTGTCACGGGTCAGGTAGGGTGTCATGGTGGTTTCCATGGTCCGTACGCCCAGCGCCGCGTCCGGCACATTGGCTCGAACCACCCGCATCTCGTTGCGCCCGGCGCAATCTGACAAGGCCCGTTGCCGTTCGGGTGTCATCACCTGCGGCATTACCTCGCCGATGGGCCGGCCCAGCACCCGCTCGCGCGTCATCGAATTGCGCCTGCACCAGGCGTCATTGACAAAGCGGTAGTTACCGTCCAGATCGGTGACACTGACCATGTCATTGACCGAATTGACAACAAACTCGGTGAAATGCTGAGCCTCGCGCGCCCGCTCTACCGCGCTCAGGTCGGACAACATGGCCACAAGACCGACTACCGTACCCGCCGCATCGACCAGGGCGGTCTCGTGGCCAAGGCAATGCACACGGCTGCCGTCCGGCCGGATCAGATCGAGCACGACGCTGGGTTCGCCCGACACGTCGCGCCCCGCCAGGTACTGGCGCAGCCGGCGCGCATATCGGTCATCCACCAGCGCCAGCATGCTGGCGCCGATCAGTTCCTGGCGCGACCGTCGCAGCATGGCGCACAGGGCGGGATTGGCGTCGGTGGTGAGGCCATCCCGATCGACGAACCAAAAGCCCAGCTGCGTCGTCTGCTGCATCACCGAAAGCAGTTGCTGCTTTTCCACCAGGCTGGCCTCGGTCAGCGTGCGCAGGGTAACGTCCTGCACGGTGCCCAATACTGCCACCACCTGTCCGTGCGCATCGCGTTGAACGTCGCTGCGACCCAGCACATGGTGCACACTGCCATCGGGCCAGCGAACCCGGAACCGGCAGTCGACCGCGTCCGGGCGTTGCTGGGACAGGCGAAAGACCTCGTCCACCATGCGCAGATCATCGGGGTGCACGCCGCTGCGAAACAAGGCCAGATCGGGCTCGGTGCTACGCGGCGCAAGACCCCAGAGCCTGAAATGCCCGTCCGACCACTCCAGGCTCCGGGTACGGGGATCCCACGCAAAACTGCCCAGGCCAGCCAGTTGTTCGGCGCGTTGCAGTTGTTCATGACTGCGGCGCACGTCGGCCAGTTGTGCGGTTTGCGCGCCGCGCAAGGCCACGGACACGCGCATGGTGCGATAGGCGCGCAAGGCAATGGCCAGCACAACCATGATGAACAGCAGGCCGATCGCGGCCATCATCAGACCGGTCTGCGTGCCCAGCGTCAGCAGACGTACCAATACGGCCAGCAAGATCGGCAGGGAGAAAGCCAGTGCAGCCTTGGGGTCGAAGGCATACCCCGACAGCGAGCTCACGCAGATACCGGCCAACGCGAACCCCAGGAACAGTTGGTGAGCCAGTTCTGCCGGCGGAAACAGCCAATGGATCGACAAGGCCCAGATCAAGCCATGCGCCAGCGACATCCATCGGTAGCGATCGATCCATGCATGGGATAACCGGTGCTCGGGTGCGGCAAGGCGATGGCGCCGGTACATCCAGACACGCGCCAGCAAGCCCAGTGCCAATACCAGCAACCAGAGGGACGCCGGTCCCAGCCCGGTGACGCGAGACTGCACGGCCGCCACGATCAATCCCAGCAGCGCGCTGCCGGCCACCGCGGCCGGCGCAGTCTGGCGATGCTGGCGCACCTGCTCATCGCGCACCATGCGTTCAACGTCGCGCTCACCCGAAGTGGCCTGCGTCATGCGAGTTGGCGCCGCTGGCGCCCGCAAAAGTCCATCACCTCACTCCGTTGTGCATGCATGCGCACCTATTGAACACGGAGCGCCGAGGACCGGGTACCGACTCGCGACACCTGGCGGAGCTAGTGCGGCAACGGCACCAGGAAGTCGCGGCTGATATGGGATCCCAGGTCATTGACGCGGTCCAGAAACTGGGTCAGGTAAGCGTGCAATCCGGTTGCCAGGATTTCATCGATATGCCCGTACTTGAGTTCGGCACACAACTTGCCGGCACGGCGCAAGGTGTCACTGGAACGCTCGGTCGCCAGCAGGTTCAGGTTGTTGACCACCTCGTTCAGGCTGGCCAGCAGTGAACGCGGCATGTCCGGGCGCAACATCATCAGTTCGGCTACCAACTCGGGCTTGATCACGTCGCGGTAGACCTTGCGGTAGATCTCGAACCCGGAGACGCTGCGCAAGATCGCGCTCCAGTGGTAGAAGTCATACTCCTGGTCCTTCTCGCTGGCGGTGCCGTAGAAATCACTTTGTACCGCATGGAACTTGACGTCCATCAGCCGCGCCGTGTTGTCGGCCCGCTCCAGGAAGGTGCCCAGGCGCATGAAGTACAGGGCCTCGTCCATCAGCATGGTGCCCACGGTCACGCCGCGCGACAGGTGGGAATGAAATTTCACCCATTCGAAGAACTTCGCCGGGTCGCGCTCGAAGTTGCCGTTGCGCAGGTCCCGCCGCACTTCGATCCAGGTCTGGTTCATGGTTTCCCACACCTCGGTGGTCAGCGTGCCGCGCACCGCGCGGGCGTTCTCGCGTGCGGCGCTCAGGCACGACACGATGCTCGACGGATTGTCCTCGTCCTTGACCATGAACTCCATAACGTCACGGGCCCGGATATCGCCATATTTCTCGGTGTAGGCCGGCGTCAGCTCGCTGATGCTGATCAGTCCCTGCCAGCCAACCAGCGCTACGGCGTCCGACTGCGGCAACAGCGAAGTCTGGTAGTTCACATCGAGCAGACGCGCGGTGTTTTCGGCCCGCTCGGTGTAACGGGACATCCAGAAAAGATGGTCTGCGGTTCGGCTCAGCATGGGCGCTCCTTATCCCTGTATGTTCGGTTGCAATCGCGACCAGTCAATCTTCCAATACCCAGGTGTCCTTGGTGCCGCCGCCTTGCGACGAATTGACCACCAGCGAGCCCTCTTTCAGCGCCACGCGTGTCAGCCCGCCCGGCACCATCTGCACCTTTTTGCCACTCAGCACATAAGGCCGCAGGTCGATATGGCGCGGGGCGATGCCGCTTTCGACAAAGGTCGGACAACTTGACAGGCTCAGCGTCGGCTGGGCGATATAACCTTCCGGATTGGCACGCAAATAACGCCTGAACTCCTCCAACTCTGCCTGCGTGGCGGCGGGTCCGACCAGCATGCCGTATCCACCCGCGCCGTGTACCTCCTTGACAACCAGGTCCTTGAGGTTGTCCAGCGTATACAGCAGGTCATCGGCATTGCGGCACATCAGCGTCGGCACATTGCTGAGCAGCGGCTTTTCGCCCAGGTAGAACTCGATCATCCTGGGCACATACGGATAGACGGACTTGTCGTCCGCGACTCCGGTGCCCACCGCATTGCAGATGGTCACATGCCCGGCCCGGTACACATCCATCAGCCCGGCACAACCGAGGGTTGAGTCGGCGCGAAAGGCAGTTGGATCCAGGTAGTCGTCGTCCACCCGGCGATAGATCACATCGATCCGTTTGGGGCCGCGTGTCGTGCGCATATACAAGAACTTGTCACGCGTGAACAGGTCCTGCCCCTCCACCAGTTCCACCCCCATTTGCTGCGCCAGGAAAGCATGCTCGAAATACGCACTGTTGTGCATACCCGGCGTCAGCACCACCACGGTGGGCTCTGCGGTTGTCGCCGGACTGCAATCACGCAGGGTCTCCAGCAACAGATCAGGGTAATGCGCCACTGGCGCAACCTTGTGCGCGCTGAACAATTCGGGAAACAACCGCATGGTCATCTTGCGGTTTTCCAGCATGTAGCTGACTCCGCTGGGCACCCGCAGGTTGTCCTCCAGGACGTAGTACTCCGGCTCGCCCTTGGCATTGTTCGCACGCACGATGTCGACGCCGGAAATATGCGAGTAGATGCCGCCGGCCACCTCCACGCCCATCATTTCAGGGCGGAACTGCGCATTGCCCGTCAGTTGGTCGCTGGGCACGATGCCGGCCTTGAATATCTCCTGCTCATGGTAACAGTCGTGGATGAACCGGTTCAGTGCCGTCACCCGCTGGACCAGGCCTTTTTCCAGTTCATCCCACTCGCGCGCAGCGATGATGCGTGGTATCAAGTCAAAAGGAATGAGCCTCTCGTTGCCCGCGCCTCCTTCGTCTTTGTCGCCGTAGACTGCGAAAGTGATGCCGACGCGGCGAAAGATCATTTCAGCCTCCTCGCGCCGGTTGGCCATCATGTCGCCCGGCTGGCGCGCGAGCCATTCATCGTAGATCTTGTAATGCTCGCGTATCTTCGCGCCGCCCGAGAAGAACTCGTAGGGAAGGCTCGTGTACATCTCATCAAACTCTTGCATGGCAATTTGTCTCCTGCGCACAGCATAGCAAGTTGCAGGCTAGCAACTTACGGGCCGCGGCCAAGTGCCGGTTAGCATTGCCACCATTAGAACCGGTTAAGGTTGCGGGCCACAAGCATCCCGCGCCAGCGTGTATTGATGGCCGGCCAGGCCAGCGACTGTCGCCGCACCAACAACCGCCAGCGCACCAACTTGGGGTGAGCGCGAACTGGCCACGGCTGCCGATTGCCCGTTCTCGGCCGTTCATCGGCCCGGATGCTGCCAATAGCGCCGTTCCGCTTCGCGTTGACAGGCCACTACACCGGGTTCCACCGAAGACCAGCGCATCGCACCACAATGCGGAGAGTCGACAACCCGTATCCCACGCTCGGCGTAGCGGGCCATCGGCGCGGCGGCAGGATGGCCGAAGCGGTTGCGGTAGCCGTTTTGCACCAGCGCGACGCGGGGCGATACGGCGTCCAGGAACGCGGCGCTGCTCGACGTCTTGCTGCCGTGGTGGGGTACCAAAAGCAGGTCGGCCTGCAGCGTCGCCGCACCCTGCACAAGCTGTCCTTCCTGCGCGGCCTCGATGTCGCCGGTCAATAAGGCAGCGGCAGCATGCGCCGACGCGCCACCGGATGCGCTCACCCGCAGGACACAGGACAAGGCGTTGGGTTTGACGCCCTCGCCATAGTCCTCGGGCCGAGGGTGCAGGATCGTGAACACCACGCCGTCCCACTGCCAGCTCTGCCCATGCTCGCACCGATGGCCCTGGCGCAGCGCCCACAAGCCATGTTCCGGTTCAATGGAACCGATCAGGCGCGCGCGCGCTTGCATCGCCAGAACGGATTGCGCCCCGCCAACATGGTCGCTGTCGCGGTGGCTGAGTACCAGCAGATCGAGTTCCACGCCCAAGGCACGCAGCAACGGCACCAGCACCCGGTGCCCTGCATCGCTGTCACGCGAATAGCGCGGCCCGGTGTCATATAGCAGCGCATGGTGGGAGGTACGTACCAGCACCGCAGTACCCTGCCCCACATCGGCTGCCAGCAGCTCGAACTGCCCAGCAAGTGGCCGCGGCGACTGCCATAGCAGGACCGGCACCACCAGCGCCGCGCCGACGATCCGGAACCGCGCCGGCAGCCCAAGAACCAGCAACAAGCCTCCGAGCACACCAGCCACGCCGATCCACGCGGGAGCCGCGGGTACCACCAACGTGGCATGTGGCAACTGTGCCAACCAGCCCAGGTAGGCGGCCAGGACCGCCACCGCAACCGCGGCCAGGTCCCACGCCGGCGGGGCCAGCACCCCCAGCAGCGCCAACGGCGTCAGCAACAACGTGACCCATGGAATCGCGAACAGATTGGCAATGAAGCCAACCAGCGAAACCTGGCCAAACAGCAGCAACACCAGCGGCGTCAGCGCCAGCGTCATGACCCACTGCTCGCGCAGCATGGCACGCAGGTGAGACCACGGCCGCAGCCGTGCTACGCCGGCGGCAGGGCTGTCCGAGGCGAACAGCACGCCCACCGCAACAAAGCTGAGCCAGAAACCGGCCTGGTGCAGCGCCCACGGATCCATGACCAGCACCACAACGCCGGCCAGCAGCCAGACCATGGGCCACGGCCAGGAACGACCGGCCATACGCAAGCCGCACACCACCGCCAGCATCCAGACCGTGCGTTGCGATGGCACGCCCCAGCCGCTGAACAGCGCATAGGCGCTGGCCAGCAACAACCCTCCCAACAGCGCCGCCTGCGGCGCCGGCAGGCGCAGGCAGAGTCGGCTGCTACGGCGCCAGGCCGCGTTGGCAAGCCGGGTCGCCAGCCAGGCGAACAGCGTGATATGCAGGCCGGAAATGCTCATCAGATGGGCCACGCCCGTGGCCCGAAAAACATCCCAGTCGGCGCGCTCGATGGCGTGCTGGTCGCCGGTGACCAATGCGGTGATCCAGCCGGCTTGTGCCGACTCGACCAGCCGCGCATCAATGCGCTGGCGCACCGCCTGGCGCAGCCACTCCACCGGATACCGGCCGGTCTGCCCGAGGCGCAGCGGCGCGTCGTTCCCGCCGCCGGTACGCACATAACCCGTCGCCTGCAGGCCGTGCTCCCAGAGCCATAGTTCGTAGTCAAAACCGTGCGGATTGCGATTGCCGTGCGGCGCCTTCAGCCGCACCGTCATGAGCCAGCGCTCACCGGCCCACACCGCCGGCACCGAACCGGCCGGTTGCGGCGCGTCGTCTGCAGTGCCGCCATTGCTGGAGTACCAGCCCAGCAGTACCAACGGCGGTAAGGCGACCGGTACGCCACCGGCACGAGCCGACTCGATCCGCATGTGCAGGCGCATTCCAGCGGCACCGAACTGAGGCATGGTTGTGACCACGCCGGTCACTTGCAGATCACGACCCTCCAGAACCGTTGGAAGCCCACGGGCCTGGAACACGACCGCCCGCAGCCCGACCTGGCCAAACGACAGTGTCGCAACGACCAGGACCATGGTCACGGCGGGCAAGCGGCTGCGGGCCTGCCGCAACAGCAATCCGATCCCAGCCATCAGGCCCAGAACCAGCGCCAGCGCATACCACCATGACGGCCACAGCGTCTTCTGCGTCAGCTGCAGCGCCACGCCCCCAACCCAGCCCCCCAACGCCGGCAGCAGCCAGCGTGCCGCGCCGGGCCGAAGCCAAATGCCAGGATGCATGGTGCCATCCTAGAGGCCGGTTGTTGCACGGCGCTCGGCCGCGTCCATCGTTTCATGGATGGGCCAACCCGCTGGGGCGCCGGCGCCCCAGCGGCGAAGGCGTTGACTAACCGCCCACGCGTTTGGCGGCAATGCCCTGCCCCAGCAGGTACTGCAGTACCCGCTCGACATGATCGCCTTGTATCTCGATCACACCATCGCTGACCGTGCCGCCACTGCCACAGTCCGATTTCAAGCGACGCGCCAATGCCAGCAAAGACGGTGGCTCCAGTGGCAGGCCGCGGACCAATGTGACCGTCTTCCCGCCGCGACCCTTTTTCTCCCGGCCGACACGCACCGGGCCGTCGCCGACAGCCACCGGCTGCGCCTGGCTGCAGGCACATGCGGGCACGGGTCGCCGGCATAGCGGACACATGCGCCCGGCGTCGGTCGAATAGACCAGGCCGCCCGGGCGATCCGATCGGGGTCGCATCGTCAATCGGCGCTGTCGGCGCCGGGCCGGGGCAGTACCGTCACGGAATCTCCACCACCACGTTGCCCGGCAGCAACGCCTGTTCCACCGCCTGATGCGCCTGGACGACCTGTTCCAGCGGCAGGCGCTGCCCGATGTTGTGGATCAGTGTGTCCCGCGCCAGCCAGCCAGCCAGCGTGTCCTGCGCATGTTGCCGATCCGCCTGCGACAGGTTGTAGACGATGAAGAACATGAGCGAAACGTTGTTGACGATCAACGGAAAAAACGGCAACTCGAAACCCGGTTTGCCGCTGCCATACGCCACCAGGTCGCCGCCCGTGCGCAACAGCTGCAGATCGAGCGCCGCATTGGCCGCGATGTCCACCTCGACAATCCTGTCTACCCCATGGCCCTGCGTTGCCTCGCGCACCCGCTCGGCCACCGGTTCAGTGCGGTAGTCGATCACCACATCGGCACCCGCCTGGTGTGCCAACGCTGTCTTGACGGCACTGCTGACCGTGGTCAGTACCTGGCGCGCACCGAGCAGCCGACAAAACTGCAGCGCGTAATGCCCGACGGTACCGGCGCCACCAGCCACCAGCACGCGCTGGCCGGCGACACCCCCGCGCGCAAGCACCGCATGCAGCGCGGTCATGGCCGGAATTCCCAGGCAGGCGCCGGCTTCATCGCCGGTGGCTGGCGGAAGTTCCACGGCCATGTGCTGGGGCAACACGACGTATTGCGCCGCCGTGCCATCGGCGCGACCCCAGGCCGCGTTCCAGACCCACACCCGTTGCCCGACGCGGGTCGTCGGGACGTTCGGTCCGACGGCATCGATCACCCCCATGCCGTCGCTGTGCGGAACCACGCGCGCAAAAGGCATAGCGGCGCTGCGCAAGCCTGCGCGCGACTTGACATCGGACGGGTTGACACCCGACCAGCGCAGCCGTACCCGCACCGCACCAGGCCCTGGGATCGGGTCGGGCAGCTCGCCAAGCTGCAGTACTTCCTTGGCCGCTCCAGTCTGCTCGAAATAGGCCGCCAGCATCTCATGTCCTTGTTGGTTCGCAGGCTGCCATTGTGGCGCGGGAACTGCCGGGCAGGCCTCCGCCGTGACTGACCGTGGACGCGCCTGCCCGACCCCGGGCCATGCCAGCGCATGAAAAGGACGCTGGCTGCTAGTATCACTACAAAGGCTGTTGCATGGCCTTCCCAGTTATTGCCGCCGCCGGGCGTGCCCAGACGAGATTGCCGTATGTCCATCCACGCCGCCCTGCACCACGTTACCCACTACACATACGATCGCGAGGTCATTCTCGGGCCGCAGGTGATCCGGCTGCGCCCGGCGCCCCATTGCCGCAGCAAAATCCTGTCTTACTCGCTCAAGGTCGAACCGGCCGGCCATTTCATCAATTGGCAGCAGGATCCCTTTGCCAACTACCAGGCGCGCCTGGTATTTCCGGAAAAGACGCGCGAACTCAAGATCACGGTCGACGTGGTGGCCGACATGGCGGTGTACAACCCGTTCGACTTCTTCCTGGAGCCCGGAGCCGAAACCTACCCGTTTCAGTATGAAGCCTTGCTGGAACAGGAACTGGCCCCCTATCTGGCAGTGGAACCCGCATCCGACCAGCTCAAGGCCTGCCTGGCACGCATCGACCGGACCGAACGGCGCAGCATCGATTTCCTGATCGACGTCAACCGCATGGTGCAGCAGAGCGTGCGCTACCTGATCCGGATGGAACCCGGTGTACAGACGCCCGACCAGACTCTGGCGCTGGCCGCCGGCTCCTGCCGCGACTCGACCTGGCTGCTGGTGAACCTGCTGCGCCATTGCGGCCTGGCGGCCCGGTTCGCGTCTGGCTACCTGATCCAGCTGGCGCCCGATGTCAAGGCGCTGGACGGTCCCAGCGGAACCGAGGTTGACTTCACCGACCTGCACGCCTGGTGCGAAGTCTACCTTCCGGGTGCTGGCTGGATCGGGCTGGACCCGACCTCCGGCCTGCTGGCCGGCGAAGGTCACGTACCGCTGGCCTGCACACCCCAGCCTTCGGGCGCGGCACCGATCGAGGGCGGCGTCGAATTGGCCGAGGTCACGTTTGCGCATGAGATGAAAGTCACGCGCCTGTATGAGGAGCCGCGCGTCACCAAGCCCTATACCGAGGAACAATGGGCAGCCGTGATGCAATTGGGCGAGGCGGTCGATCGGGAACTGATCGCCAGTGACGTGCGTTTGACCATGGGTGGCGAACCGACCTTCGTGGCCGTGGGCGACCGCGACGCGGCGGAATGGAATACGGACGCACTGGGCCCGACCAAGCGCGGATTTGCGACAGAACTGGTGCACAAGCTGCGCACCGCGTATGGCCAGGGCGGGTTCCTGCATTTTGGCCAGGGCAAGTGGTATCCCGGCGAGCAATTGCCGCGCTGGGCATTGAACATCTACTGGCGCACCGATGGCCAGCCGGTGTGGGCCGACCCGGCCCTGTTCGTCGATGAACGCAGTCCGACGCACTACAGCAGCGAGGTCGCGCGCGATTTCACCCATGGCCTGGCCCGCCGCCTGGGGCTGGACGGCCAGCACATCCTGCCGGGCTACGAGGACAACTGGTATTACCAGTGGCGCAAACGTCGTCTGCCGATCAACGTCGACCCACTCAAGTCGCGCCTGGACGACGAAATGGAGCGCGCACGCCTGCGCCGGGTGTTCGCTCAGAAACTCGACACCGTCGTCGGGTATGTGCTGCCCATCAAGGTGGCCGAGGGCGCCAGTGCCGGTGGTTCACGCTGGATGAGCGGGCCCTGGTTCGTGCGTGATGAGCGCATGGTCTTGATGCCCGGCGATTCGCCCATGGGCCTGCGCCTGCCGCTGGACTCGCTGCCCTGGGTCAGCCAGGCCGACTATCCCCACCACACACCGCAAGACCCTTACGACGAGCGCGGCAAGTTGCCGCCGCATGCGGCAATGGCGCAGCGCTATGCCGTGGCCCCTGCCGCACCGGTGGCGGCCACTGCGCCGGCCAGCGCACTGGCTGGCATCACGCCTTATCTGGCCGGGTCCGGACCGCAAACAGAACCGGCGCACGTCTTGCAGGAGACGGCACGCGTGGCGGCAACATCCAGCGGGCCTGGCGTCAGCGCGCTCCAGCCCGGCCAGCCCCAACCGACGGACCTCAACCGTGCGCCGGCGCCGCAAGAGTCGGCCCATTGGCTCAGCCGCACCGCACTGTGCGTCGAGGTGCGCGATCCGCGCCGCTCCAGCGGTCCGAAGGCAGAGACGCTGGGCGCGGCGTCGGGTGTGTTGTATGTCTTCATGCCGCCGCTGGAAAAACTCGAGGACTACCTCGAGCTGCTGGCGGCGATCGAGGCCACGGCGACCGAACAGGGCATCCGGCTGGTGCTGGAGGGATATCCGCCGCCACGCGATCCGCGTCTCAAGCTGCTGCAGGTCACGCCGGACCCGGGCGTGATCGAGGTCAACGTGCATCCGGTGTCCTCGTGGGGCGAACTGGTGCACAACACCGAGTTCCTGTACCAGGCAGCATGGGAATCGCGCCTGTCTGCAGAAAAATTCATGACCGACGGCCGCCACACCGGAACCGGCGGCGGCAACCATTTCGTGATGGGCGGCGCCACGCCGGCCGACAGCCCGTTCCTGCGCCGGCCCGAGCTGCTGGCAAGCCTGTTGCAATACTGGCACAACCATCCCAGCCTGAGCTACCTTTTCAGCGGCATGTTCGTCGGCCCGACCAGCCAGGCGCCGCGGGTTGACGAGGCGCGCAACGACCAGTTGTATGAGCTGGAGATCGCGCTGCAGCAGATCCACCAGAACCGCGAGACATACGGGGCGCACATGCCGCCCTGGCTGGTCGACCGGACCTTGCGCAATATCCTGATCGACGTCACTGGCAACACCCATCGCAGCGAGTTCTCGATCGACAAGATGTATTCGCCCGACGCATCCACCGGACGGCTCGGCCTGCTGGAGTTGCGCGCCTTCGAGATGCCGCCGCATGCCCGCATGAGCATTGCGCAGCAGCTGCTGTTGCGCGCGCTGGTGGCGCGCTTTTGGAAGCAGCCCTGCCGCGGCAGGCTCAGCCGATGGGGCACTTCGCTGCATGACCGGTTCATGCTGCCGACCTTCATCCGGATGGATTTCGAAGACGTGATCGAGGAGATGCGGCTGGCGGGCTATGCGTTCGACCCGGCCTGGTTCGCGCCGCACCTGCAGTTCCGCTTTCCGCTGGTGGGCAGCATCACGGTCAGCGGCATGGAACTGACGCTGCGCAACGCGCTCGAGCCCTGGCATGTGATGGGCGAGGAAAGCGGCGCCGGCGGCACCGCCCGGTATGTCGACTCCTCGCTCGAGCGCATCGAGGTCCATGTCAGCAGTTTCAACGAAAGCCGCTATGCGGTCACGTGCAACGGGCGGGCTTTGCCCATGCAGCCGACCGGCACCGAAGGGAGGTTCGTCGCGGGCGTGCGCTACAAGGCCTGGAGCCCGCCGTCGGCGCTGCATCCGTCGATCGGCGTGCACTCGCCGCTGGTCTTTGACATCGTGGACACCTGGATGCAGCGCTCGATCGGCGGCTGCCAGTACCATGTGTCGCATCCCGGCGGGCTGAGCTACGACAGCTTCCCGGTCAACGCCAACGAAGCGGAAAGCCGGCGCCTGTCGCGGTTCGTCGCGATGGGTCATACGCCAGGTACCATGCCCGGCATACCGGCCAGTATCGACGTGGCCGGCAGCCGGGAATTCCCGTTCACGCTGGACCTGCGCCACCCCTGAGAGTGTGAGAGGCAATCGCTTGAGCCCCGAACCGACCTCGCTGACCTCGGCGCCGGCGCAAGCGCGCGCGCCGCGTCCTGCCAGCGCGGCGCCTGGTCACCTGGACGAGTTGCGCGGCGTGGCCACCAGCGGACCGGATCCCGAAGGGACCGTGCCGCATTCGCATCCGATGGCACCGCACTGGGCATCGTTTTTCTCGCATCTGGGACCACACGACCCGCGCGATCTGAACGACAGGACCGCCCGGCTGCAACGCCAGCTGCGCGACAACGGCGTGACCTACAACGTGTATGCCGACGCCGGTGGCCCGCAGCGACCCTGGTCGCTGGACCTGTTTCCGTTCATCGTGACGCCACAGAGCTGGCGCACGATCGAAGCGGGCGTGTTGCAGCGGGTGCGCCTGCTGGAACAGGTGATGGCTGATGTGTACGGGCCGCAGCAGCTGTTGCGGCGCGGTCTGGTGCCGCCGGCCCTGGTGCAGGGCCATCCCGGATACCTGCGCGCCATGCACGGCGCCGAACCGATCGGCGGCACCCGGCTGCACATTGCCGCATTCGACCTGGCGCATGGCCCGGACGGCAACTGGTGGGTGGTGTCCCAGCGTACGCAGGCGCCCTCCGGCCTGGGCTACCTGCTCGAGAACCGTCTGGCAATTTCACGACTGTTTCCGCAAGCGTTCGAGAACATGCGCACACAGCGCCTGGCGGGTGCCTATCGGGCCCTGGTCGACAACCTCAAGGCCAACAGCCCCGGGGGCAGCGACGCGCACATCGCGCTATTCACGCCCGGACCCTACAACGAAACCTATTTCGAACACGCCTACCTGGCGCGGTATCTCGGCCTGACGCTGGTTCAGGGCGGCGACATGGTGGTGCGTGACGAACGGCTGTACCTCAAGACTCTGCGCGGCCTGGTGCCGATTCATGGCCTGCTCAAGCGACTGGACGATGCCTATCTGGATCCGCTGGAATTGCGCGCCGACTCCAGCCTGGGTGTGCCAGGCCTGCTGCAGGCAGTGCGCGCGGGCAATGTGCTGATGGCCAACGCACCGGGTTCGGCCTTCCTGGAATCCCCCGCCCTGCTGGGCTTCCTGCCGTCGCTGGCCCGGCATTTGCTGGATGAAGAGCTCGCGCTGGCCGCGTTGCCGACCTGGTGGTGCGGTGAACGCGCAGCCCTGGACGCCGCGCTGCCCCGTCTGTCGGCCTGCGCGATCAAGTCCACCTACCCCCACGGTCTGCGGGCCGGCAGTTTCCAGTCGGTACTGGGGCGCGATCTGTCAACGCGCGAACGCGACGAATGGGCCGGCCGCATCGCCTTGCACGGCGATGACCATGCGGTGCAAACCTATATGCCGCTGTCGCAAATTCCGACCTGGCAGCCGGGCGCCACACCGGACGCCGGGCAGATCGCGCCGCGCTCGGCCATGCTGCGGGTGTTTGCGGTATCCGATGGGGCGCGATCGTGGCAGGTATTGCCCGGCGGTCTGGCACGGGTCGCCCATGCCAGGGCAGAAATTGCCGCCATGCAGCGCGGTGGCAGCAGCGCCGACGTGTGGGTGATGACCGATTCGGCGATCGACCGAACCACGCTGCTGGCGCCGGCCCTGACTGCAGCCACGGTAGTCCAGCGCAAGCGGCTCGTTACCAGCCGGGCGGCCGAGAACCTGTTCTGGCTGGGTCGCTATACCGAACGTGCGGAAAACACCATTGCGTTGGCACGCCTGACACTCGAATGCCTCAACGGCGAAGACCAGACCTGCCCCAGCCTGCTGGAGTGGCTGGACCAGATGGCGCGCTTTAACGCACTGGTGCTGGCCGATGTGCCGGCCCTGGCCCAGTCGCGCCGGGTATTCGAGCGCTCGCTGATCGCCAGCCTGGGCAGCGCCGGCATGGCCAGCAGCGTCGGGTTCAATCTGCGGGCGGTCCGGCAGGCCGGTTCGGCCGTGCGCGAACGGCTGTCGTATGAGCACTGGCATCTGATCGAACGCGCCCAGGACGCATTGGCACGGGCCTTTGCCGAGATCGACAGTCCGCAGGAGTACGGCACGCTGGACGCGCTGGACCTGCTCAAGACCGTGGGCCGGCATATGGCGGCGATAACCGGTGCACAAACCGACCGCATGACGCGCGACGATGGCTGGCGACTGCTGAGCATCGGACGCCACATCGAGCGCCTGGGCTTCCTGTCGTCTTCACTGGCAATCGGCCTGGACGCGGGCTCGCTCGCCAATGACGCCGGTTTCGAGGCCATGGTGGCGCTGTTCGACAGCTCGATCTCGTTCCGTGCGCAGTTCCAGCAAAGCCGGGAGATGCTGGCGCTGGTCGACCTGCTGGTGCTGAACCGGGACAACCCGCGTTCGCTGGCCTGGGTCGCGCACACGTTGCGGGGGCGACTGGCCAAGCTGGCGGGCAGCGAACCGAACGAACTCAGTCCCATGTCGTTGCAAGTACCCGATCCCGCGCAATGGGACCTGGCGATGCTGGCTTGCGCCCAGCAGTCATCGACCAACGACAGCGAGGCCGCGCCGCTGCCGAGTTGGCCAGGCCTGCAGCAGGTGCTGGATCAGTGCACCCAGTCCGCGCACCTGGTGTCCGAGCTGATCAGCGCGACCTACTTCACCCACTCGGGTGAGTCCGAACAGAGCGTGGGGGCCTGATGCGACTGTCCATTACCCACGAGACCTGCTACGACTACGCGCCACCGGTGGAAGTGGCGCAGCATGTGGCCTGTCTGCAGCCGCTGCAGACCGTGGCGCAGCAGTTGCTGTCGCACACGCTGCAGATCGACCCGTCGCCGTCGCAGCGCAGGTGCGTGCTGGACGTTTTTGGCAACAACCGAACCTTCCTGTCGCTGCAGATTCCCCACACCCGGCTCGGGGTGGTGGCGCACAGCACGGTACAAACCTGGCCCATCATCGCGACATCAGTCGCTTTGCCGTGGGAGCAGGCGCAAGAGCATTTCCGCTATCGGGTCGACGGGCCGTACGACGCGGATGTGGAGTTTGTCTTCGGTTCCCACTATGTGCCGCGCGACGCGGAGTTCGCCGCCTATGCCCGGCCCAGCTTCACGCCAGGGGCCGATCTGCATGCCGCGACACGGCACCTGATGCACCGCATCCACCAGGAATTCACCTACGACAGCCAGAGCACGGAAATACACACCCCCGCTCTCGAAGCCCTGCACCTGCGCAAGGGTGTGTGTCAGGACTTCGCCCACATCATGCTTGCCTGTCTGCGGTCGCTGGGACTGTCGGCACGGTATGTCAGCGGCTACCTGTTGACCCAGCCGCCGCCCGGTCAACAGCGCCTGATTGGCGCCGATGCATCGCATGCCTGGATCTCGCTGTTGCTGCCGACCCAACCGGGCCAGACCCGCTGGTGCGATTTCGACCCGACCAACGACCGCTGGGGTTGGGGCGCGCCCGGTGAGGACTATGTCGTGCTGGCGGTGGGTCGCGACTTCGCCGACGTTTCCCCGATTCGCGGGGTGATCCATGGCGGCGCCAGCCATGAACTCACTGTCGCCGTCACCGTGGCGCCGCTGGAAGAGACCGGTACTACACTGTCAGGCAGTACGCCCCTGACCGATTTTTCATCCCCATCCCAATCCCAATCCCAGTCTCAGCAATCACCATGAACGTCTACGACAAACTCACCGAACTCGACATCACGCTGCCACCGGTTTCCATTCCCGCTGCGGCCTACCTGCCGTTCGTGCAGACCGGCAAACTGGTATTTCTCAGCGGCCACATTGCCAAGAAGGACGGCAAGCCCTGGGTCGGTCAGCTGGGCAAGAACATGGGCACCGACGAAGGCAGGTCCGCCGCGCGCGCGATAGCAATCGACCTGATGGGGACCCTGCATGTGGCCGTCGGCGGTGACCTCAACCGGGTCAGGCGCATCGTCAAGCTGATGGCACTGGTCAACTCCACCGGCGACTTCACCGAGCAGCATCTGGTGACCAACGGCGCCAGCGAACTGATCGGCCAGGTGTTCGGCGACAGCGGAGCCCATGCCCGCAGCGCTTTCGGTGTCGCGCAAATCCCGTTTGGGGCCTGCGTCGAGATCGAGATGATTGCGGAGATCGACTGAAAGGGAGTTGGGTTCTAGCCGTTGCTCGGCGCCGCTATTGCGGGATCTGGCCGGCGCGGCACTCTGCTGCGCGAATGTCCTCCGGCCTTCGGCCTCCCCCTTTATTTCGCTCCGCAGAGCGCCGCACCGGCCAGATCGGGTGATAGGCTTGACGTGCGGAGCCGGTGATCTCCCGATGGCGCCCCAACGACGTCGCCAGCCCAGCAGGGTGGGTGGATGGCGGAGCGAAATAAAGGAGGAGGCCGCCAGGTCTGAAGTCTGGCGGGCGTGACTCGCCAAACGATCCACGGCCTAACGGGCGACGCCTGTCAGGACATCCGTTCGCAAGCCTGTCCGGAAACTTCGCGGAGCTGTGCTGCATCGACACGCGCCGATGCGATCTCGGCCAGTGGCAGCAGAACAAATGCCCGGTGCCGCATGCGCAGATGCGGCACCGTCAACGTCGCGCTATCGATGCGGGCGTCACCAAACAGCAGCAGATCCAGGTCGAGCGTTCGCGGCGCATTCGGATACGGCCGCTGGCGCAAAGCGGTGTCTTCAAGTGCCTGCAATCCTGCCAGCAGGTCGTAGGCCGTACGCGTGGTGCGCAGCCCGACAACCGCGTTGACAAAGTCCGGGCCACTGGCATCCACCGGTGCGCTGCGGTACAGGCTGGACCGGGCGAGCAGTTCGACCTGCGGCATGCAGGCTATCGCATGGATGCTGCTCCGCACAGTGGCGGCGGCGTCGCCGAGGTTCGCGCCCAATGCCACATAGGCGACAACGGCCTCGCGCGGTGCGCAGTTCACTGGTCGGCGGCACCGTCCGTTGCACCGGCCGGCTTGGCGCCACCCGAGCGACGGCGGCGACGGCGCTTGCGCGGCGCATCTTCGGCGGCCGGGCCATCGTCCACTTGCGATTCACTCTGGACGGGCGTCACAGTCGGCATTTCCGGTTCTGCCTCGGACGCCGACGAAGACCTGCCGCGCGACGGTCGCGGAGCACGGCTGACCTTGCGCCCCTGTTCCTCGCGCACCTGCTCGACCATGTCCGCGCGCAGCGTGTCATTGGCCATGCTGAACTCCTGCCACCAGTCGGCCAGCAGCTCATCGATCTCGCCGACATCGGCCCGCAAACGCATGAAGTCAAACGCTGCGCGGAACCGCGGCTGATCGACCAGGCCGAAGGCAGACTGTCCAATGCGCTTTTCGAATCGCGGTTGCATCATCCAGGTCTCGCGCATGTCGGCGGCCAGTTTGCCACCGCCCGATACGTCGCCAATACGCTCGGCAAACACCTGGTCGATCGCATCCTGTAGCGCCGGAAACGCCGGCTGGCGACCCGGTTCCTGCATGCGCGTGTTCCAGCCGTCGCGCACGTCAGACCACAACACACAGGCCAGCAGGAAACTGGGCGCGACCGGCTTGCCTTCGCCCACCCGACGATCGGTGTCCTGCAGCGCCGCCTTGACGAAGGGCTGCTGGGCGCGCTCCACCACCAGGTCGAGCAGGGGGTAGATTCCCTTGCCCAGTCCAAGCTCCTGCAACTGCGCGATGGTAGCCAGCGAATGCCCGGTCTGCAGCAGCTTGAGCATCTCATCAAACAGGCGGCTCTGCGGTACATCGGCCAGCAGCGACTTCATCTGGATCAGCGGCGCCGCCGTCTTGGCCTCGATCTTGAAGCCCAGTGCCTTGAGCTTGGCCGAGAATCGAACCGCACGGATGATGCGCACCGGGTCCTCCCGGTAGCGTTGGGCCGGGTCGCCGATCATGCGCAGTACGCGCTTGCTGGCATCCTTGATGCCGCCGTGGTAGTCGACCACGATCTGCGTCTGCGGGTCGTAGTACATCGCATTGATCGTGAAGTCGCGACGCACGGCGTCCTGCTCCTGAGGACCCCAGACGTTGTCGCGCAAAACGCGTCCGCTGGCGTCGACCGCATGGGTCATGCCGGCAAGCTCGCTCTTGCTGGTGCGCTCGTTGCCACTGACTTGCCCGGCGGCGGCGTTGTCGAGGTAGGCGCGAAAAGTAGACACCTCGATCACCTCATGCTCGCGGCCGCGCCCGAACACTACATGCACGATGCGAAAGCGCCGCCCGATGATGAAGGCACGCCGGAACAGTCCCTTGACCTGCTCGGGCGTCGCATTGGTGGCCACGTCGAAGTCCTTGGGCCGCAAACCCACCAGCAGGTCGCGCACGGCGCCGCCCACGATGTAGGCCTCGTATCCGGCCTGCTTGAGGGTGTTTACGACGGTAGCGGCGCGCTCGTCGACCAGCGCAGGATCGATCTGGTGCTCGCTGACCGGCACATCGCGCCGCTTGCCGAAATTCGGCCGGCCGCCCGTGGGGGCCTTTTTGCCCAGGATTTTGTCGATGAAATTCTTGATCATTGTGTGGTCGGAAACAGGTCCAGTATGCGCCATCCGCGCGACTGGGCAATGGCGCGCAGGCGCGGATCCGGGTTGGTCGCCACCGGTTCGTGGGCACGCTCGAGCAGCGGCAGGTCATTGGTGGAATCGGAATAAAAGGTCACGTACACATCGGCCCAGGCCAGGCCGTGGCCCTGCAGCCATTGTGCAAACCGCAGCACCTTGCCCTCGCGCGCCGAAGGTACCCCCGCAATCGCGCCGGTAATCCAGCCGGTGCCGCCGGGCGCATGGTCGATTTCCAGTTCGACCGCGATCAGGTCGGGCACACAGAGCGCGTCTGCGATCGGGCGGGTCACAAAGGAATTGGTCGCAGTGATGATGGCTATCCGGTCGCCACGTTGCTGGTGCAGGTGAATCAAAGCCTGCGCCTCGGGTCGGAGCGCGGGGCGCACGACACTGTCCATGAATTGCGCGTGGGCCTTGCGCGAGGCTTGCGCACCGTGCCGGCGCACCGCCTCAGTTGCGAATCGCACATAGTCATGGATATCCAGCGTGCCGGCCTGGTACTGGGCGAAAAACTCCTCGTTGCGCCGAGCAAATTGCTGCGGATCGGTCCAGCCAATGGTGGTGGTGAAAACTCCCCAGGCATAGTCGGAGTCGATCGGCAACAGGGTATGGTCCAGGTCAAACAGGGTCACGCGCACCGCGCCCTGTGCGGCGCCAGCAATGGTGCGGGGTGCTGGCGAAGCCACCACCTCAGGACTCTTCCATCATGGCGCGGATCATCGGCACCGTGATCGCCCGCTTGGTGCGCAGCGCATAGGCATCCAACAGGTCCAGCAATTCCATCAGGCTGGGCAGATCCCGGCTGAAACGGGTCAGCATGAAGTCCATGACGTCATCACCAAGAAATACCCCCCGCGCATCGGCAGCCTGGCGCAATACCGAACGCCGCTCCGGTTCGCTCAAAACCGTAAGTGCGAACACATGGCCCCAACCCAGCCGGGAGCGCAAGTCATCGCGCAGACACAGGCCAGCGGGCGGCTGGTCACCGCTTGCGAGGACAGCGCGCTGCAGTGTCTGGGCATGCACAAACCAGCTGAACGCCGCCTGTTGCTGGACCGCGGTATACCGGTGGACATCGTCCAGCATCACCGCCGTCCAGGACTCCGAAAAAGCGGGTGGTTCCTGCACCGTCGCATCGATCCAGCCGGCGCTCGCGCCCTGGTCCCGCAACGCCTCGCGCACCGCCTTGAGCAGGTGTGTCTTGCCGCTGCCGTCGGCGCCCCACAAGTAGGTAGGTACCGGTGACCGGGTCGTCAGCACGTTTGCGCGGCCCAGCCACAAGCTCAGGTGCTGGTGTGCCGCCAGGTTCGGTCCGGCAAAAAAATTCTGCAAACTAGGCCCGGTTGACAGGCCGATATCCAGCGCGATCTGCTTCATGCCCAATCAGGCGCCCGTGTACAGATCGCTGTCCTGGTAGGTTCGCCAGGCGCGGCGGATCGCCACCAGCAAGACAGCACTGGCCGGCAGCGCGATCAATACACCCACGAACCCGAGCAACTGGCCAAACGCCAGCAACGCAAATATCACCGCCAGGGGATGCAGCCCGATGCGTTCGCCGAGCAGGCGCGGCGTCAGGTACAGGCTCTCGACTATTTGGCCCAGGCCATAGACCACGGTCACCATCAACAGCGCCTTGCCCGGACCAGCGTCGGCCGAAAATTCCAGCACACCCGCCAGCGTGGCTATGACCAGGCCCAGCCCAAAGCCCAGGTAGGGCACGAACACCGCCAGGCCGGTGAAAACACCGATCGGCAAGGCCAGATCGAGGCCGAAAAGTGCCAGTCCGATGCTGTAGAACGCCGCCAGGATCAGCATCACCAGCAATTGGCCGCGCAGGTATTGCCCCAGCACCTGGTCTGCCTCGTGCGTGAAGCTGTCGACCGATGCGCGCAGGCGCGGCGGCACCAGTCGCATCGCCGACCCGACAAAACGATCCCAGTCCATCAGCAGGTAGAACAAGGCCACCGGGATCAACATCGCATTCCCGATGATGGCAAAGGCGACACTGCCGCCCAGTTTGAGCGAGGCCATCATTGCGCCAAACGCGTCCTCGAAGTTGGCATTGAGATACTTCAGCACAAACGCCTTGATATTCGCCACGTCCAGCGACAGGCTCACGCCAAAGCGCTCCAGCAGCGGCTTGACCACGCCATTCAAGCGATCGAACAGCACCGGCACCTGCTCGCGCATCAGCGGCAATTCCTTGGCCAGAATCGGAACAATCAGCAATGCCACCCCCAATAGAACAACAAACAGCAGGCATTGCACCAGCAGCACCGCGAGCAGGCGCGGCAGCTTGCCACCGCGTTTGCGGTCCAGCCGATCAACCAGCGGAGTCAGCGCATACGCAAACACCGCCGCCACGACAAACGGGGTCAGGACCGGCGCGAGCAGCCAGAACGAAAAGACGACAAACGCGGCGATCGCGCCCCATGCGGCGGCGGACTTCTGGGTGGCGGTGAACTGCATGCAGGCGAGCGGGTGTCAACCCGTAGAATCTGGGCAAATTCTATCGGGGTCCGCCGCGGCCCCTGACCGCCGACGCCAGCGCCGGCAGACCGCCTTGATGCCATGACCACAGCCACACCCTCCCCTGCCCTGTCCTACAAGGACGCCGGCGTCGACATTGACGCTGGCGATGCGCTGGTCGAACGGATCAAGCCGCTGGCCCGCAAGACCATGCGCGAGGGCGTGCTGGCCGGCATCGGTGGTTTCGGCGCCTTGTTCGAGGTGCCCAAGCGCTACCGTGAGCCGGTTCTGGTGAGCGGCACCGACGGCGTGGGCACCAAGCTCAGGCTGGCCTTCGAGTGGAACATGCATGACACCGTGGGTATCGACCTGGTGGCCATGAGCGTCAACGATGTACTGGTGCAGGGCGCCGAGCCGCTGTTTTTCCTGGACTACTTTGCCTGCGGCAAGCTTGACATCGACACCGCGGTTGCGGTGGTGGGAGGCATTGCACGCGGTTGCGAGTTGTCGGGCTGTGCGCTGATCGGGGGCGAAACTGCCGAAATGCCCGGCATGTACCCGGCCGGCGAATACGACCTGGCGGGTTTTGCAGTTGGCGCAGTCGAAAAATCGGCCATCCTGACCGGCAAGGATGTGCAGGCCGGCGACGTAGTGCTCGGCCTGGCCAGCAGCGGAGTGCATTCCAACGGATTTAGCCTGGTGCGCAAATGCATCGACCGGGTTGCGGGCACCGGCGCGGCGCGCGATGAAGCGCGCTTGCCCAAGCGCCTGGATGGCCAGGACTTCCGCGACGCCCTGATGGCACCGACGCGCCTGTACGTCAAACCGGTGTTGACTGCGCTCGCCGCCCACCCGATCAAGGCGCTCGCGCACATAACTGGAGGCGGTTTGCTGGAAAACATACCGCGGGTCCTGCCCGAAGGCCTGGCGGCCCATCTGCGCAAGGGCAGCTGGCCGCGCACGGAACTGTTCGCCTGGTTGCAGGCCACCGCCGGCATCGACGACCACGAGATGAACCGCACCTTCAACAACGGCATCGGCATGGTGGTGGTGGTGGACGCAGCCAATGCGCAGGCCACCGCGCAGACCCTGCGCGAGCAGGGTGAGGCTGTGTACGTCATCGGCGCCATCGCACCGATCGAGGGCTCAACTGCAGTCGAACTGCGCTGACAGACGGCGCAGGCAACGCCAGGTTGGCGTCCGGCCGCCGTCAGCCGCTGCGCGCCCGGCGCAGCTCGGCAACCCGCGCCGCGATGGCGTCGATATCCAGCCCTTCTTCGACGTTGGCCAGATAGACCTCCAGGTCCTGCACCGCCTGTTCGGTTTGGTCGAGCTCTGCGTGGGCAAGGCCCCGATCGCGAAACTCGGACCAGGACTGGGGCAGCAACACGATCAGCCGATCCAGTACGGCCACCATGCGCCCCCAATCCTCCTGCGCCCGATGGATCTCCTTGAGGTTACGCAGCATGCGCGCCACGATCTCGCGCGGCGGCGTGGACTGTAAGTACAAGCCCAGCGGAACCTCGAACTCATCGACCAGCCCGCTGCTGCGCCGGTACGGCTCCAGCCGCTCAGCCAGTTGCTCGCGGCTCAGCGATTGGCCGTCCAGCGGATCAATCACCACCTGGCCCTTGGGCAAGTTGACCTTGACCATGAAGTGGCCGGGAAAGCCGACGCCGCGCGCTGCCAGACCCAGACCCTGCGCCAGTTCGAGCCACAACACCGCCGCCGAGATCGGAATCGTGCACCGGGTGCGCAGCACCACGTTCAGGTAGCTGTTGTCCGGATCGTAGAAATTATTGACGTTGGCCCGAAAGCTGAGATCGCGGAAAAAGAACTGGTTCACCGCGCGCAGCTTCTGCAGCGGCACCGCATCGGCCGGCACGCGCCGCTTGAGCCGCGCCAGCAGCTGGTCCACCTCGCCCAGCACCTGCTGCACATCGAGGTCCGGGTATTCGTCCTGGGCCAGGCTGACAGCGGCCTCCAGCAGCGGGAACTCGGCATCGCTGTGGACCAGGGCCGCAAAATACTCCAATGGTGTGGGTACGGCATAGGACAGTTGCATGGGTCGGCTCTTTGGGGTTTCAGATGCGCGTCGCGGCGCCCGTCGGCCCTATTTTGCCGCCGATCGCCCATGCTGCCAATCACCCGCGCGGCAAGGCCGCACACAACGGCCATCCGACGCGGGCGGGTCAACGACGCGCGAATTCGCGCAGCTTCAGTCCGGCAGCCCACAGCGCGGTGAAGTAAATCAGTGCCGAGCCCAGCATCACCAGCGCCAGGATCAGCAGCCGGCGCAAGTCCTGCACGTTGGGGCCCACCCATTGCACGTGGCTGGCCGCCCACATCAGGAACACCGACAGCAGGGCCGTCGCGGCCACCACCTGGAACACGAACATCGTCCAGCCCGGCGAAGGCTTGTAGCGGCCGCGACGGATCAGGCCCCATAACAGTGCCGAGGCATTGACCAGCGCGCCCAGGCTGATCGCCAGTGTCAGGCCGGCATGGGCGAACAGCGGCACCAATACCAGGTTGAGCAATTGGGTGATCACCAGCACCATGATCGCGATCCGCACCGGTGTGCGGATATCCTGGCTGGCGTAAAAACCGGGGGCCAGCACCTTGATCGCCACGATGCCGACCAGGCCGGCGCCATAACCCATCAGCGCATAGGTGGTCTGCTGCACATCGTTGGCGGCAAACGCACCGCGCTGGTACAGCGTGGCCACCAGCGGCTGGGCAAATACCAGCAGGGCCATGGTGCACGGTAACGCCAGCAGCACGACCAGACGCAAGCCCCAGTCCAGCATGTCGGAATATTTCTGCGCATCCTTGGCGGCATTGGCGGCCACCAGCTGCGGCGTGAGTACCACCCCCAGCGCCACGCCTAGCAGCGCGGTGGGGAACTCCATCAGCCGTTCGGCATAACTCATCCAGCTCACGCTGCCCGGCGTCAGATGCGAGGCAATCTGCAGGTTGATGATGGCTGAAAGATGGGCCACCCCGACGCCCAGCAATGCCGGGCCCATGAGGGTCGCGATGCGCCGTGTGCCAGCGTCGGCCCAGGCATCGCGGATGGCCTTGCCATTCCAGCGCACACGCGGCATCAACCCCAGGCGGCGCAGCGACGCCGCCTGCAAACCCAGTTGCAACACGCCGCCACCGATGACGCCCATCACCAGCGCATAGATCGGTTCGATGCCCAGACGGGCGAACCAGGGCGCGCCGAGCCAGGTCGCCGCAATCATGGCCAGATTGAGCAATACCGGCGTGAACGCCGGCACCGCGAAGCGCTTCCAGGTGTTGAGGATGCCGGCGCCCAGCGCCACCAGCGACATGAATCCGATATAGGGAAACATCCAGCGCGACATCACCACCGCGGCGTTGAAGCCGCGCGGATCCTGCTGCAGACCGCTGGCCAATAGCCACACCAGTGCCGGTGCGGCGATGACGCCGATGACACAGGTCACGGCCAGAACCACGCTCAACGCGGTGGCAACCCGATCGATCAGCAATTTGGTGACGGCCTCGCCTTCCTCACCACGGGTTGCACCCAGCACCGGCACAAACGCCTGGCTGAAGGCACCTTCGCCAAACAGGCGGCGGAACATGTTGGGCAGGCGAAACGCCACGTTGAACGCGTCAGTCATCGCACTGGCGCCGAAAATAGACGCCATCAGCAGGTCGCGCACCATGCCGGTGACGCGTGAGGCCAGTGTCAGCAACGAGACGGTGGAGGCGGCTTTGAACAGGCTCACGGCAGCGAGTGTAGCCGGGCCATCCGGGGCCGGAGGCACACTCGCTGGCCGGACCCGATGTTGGCGGGTAGAATGGAAGGCTTTGCTGGCATCATCCTCAGACACAAGGACATTTACCCATGGCATCTACCAAGCCCAAGAAAAAGAACCCGCGCCTGGCGTCGGGCCGCAAACGCGTCCGTCAGGACGTCAAGATCAACGCAGCGAATACCTCATTGCGTTCCCAGTACCGCAGCGCCGTGAAGAACGTCGAGAAGGCGGTTGTCGCCGGCGACAAGACAAAAGCCACCGAGCTGTTCGGCAAGATGCAGGCCATCGTCGACTCGGTCGCCGACAAAGGCATCTTCCACAAGAACAAGGCAGCGCGCGACAAGAGCCGCCTCTCGACCAAGGTCAAGGCACTGGCACTCGCGGTGCCGGCCCAAGCCACAGCCCCGGCCTGAACACCCACAGACCGATCGCACGGACGCCTGCATTGCCCTTGAAAACCGACCCGTCGGCCCGATCAGGACAAACAAGCATCCGCCGTTTGTAACGGGTGCGCTGCCAGTAACGCAAAAAGCACAAAAACCGCCTCAGGGCGGTTTTTTTGTGCTTGGCAGGGTTTTACTACGCTGTTGGCCCAAGGAAAGCTGGAGCCCCAATGGAAATGCGGGTTTCCAGGGGTTTTGACTCATCGCACTAAGATTTTTTTCGCCCAGAATGCCAATTGTGATTGGCGGCTGGACTGGAAACGATTGAGTCAGCCGGAAAGTTGGCTTTTCAACAGCACGGTTGAGCCCATCCACCAGGCGAACAGTCTCGTTTTGGGCGATGAACTCGTCCACACGCTTCGGCAGCAGGTGACCTGACTTTTGTTCTTGATGGGCTGCTTCCGAGAAAGTTGACCGGCTCCAAAAGACTGAAAGCGGGTCTACAAATTTCAGAAGTGCGTGCCCGCAACCAGTAATTGGCGGTTGCGAGTCAATCGCACAGGCGGGACTCGAGGAAAGGCGCAACACCATCGGCACACGGGCCGCCGATGTGGGACACGTGTGATGCGCAGCGTACAGACGGTGCCGGCGAGGAGGACGCCCGGATCGCACCGGGCTGTGGTGAATCGGCCCAGACAACGCCCGAAAAGACGCTTGATCAGCGCAACGATTGGCGAATGCGCAGAATGGCGAGGCAAATGCGCGCCGTGCGGTGGGGTGGGCCGGTCGGGCTCACGGGTGTTCCAACAGCCTGGCAAGCGCAGCATCAGGACCAGCGGAGCCCAGTGGTCAAGGCGGCGCACGCTGGATGCGGGTTTTTGAGGACGGACGTTAGGGCGTTATTTGGGCTTGGGTGGTTGGATTTCCCCCGGCGCGACCGCCGTCCACGTGCTGCGCAGCAGCTTTTTCCGGGCTCAGCGGATTCTTTCGCACGGGGAGCCGTGCGCGGCAAAGGCAGAAGCGTCGGGGGATGCGGCCATGGCACCGAAGATGCCTAAAATGTCGCGTCGCTTCGGGCGCCAGGAACACCCATGGCCCTCCCGCCCGTGGTGCCGACCGGATGTCAGATCACGCCGTCCTGGCGCAGTTGCGTGCGTTCCTGTGCCTCGACTCCGAGTGCGGCCAGGGTCTCGTCCGTATGTTCCCCCAGCCGTGGCGGCGGCGTGTCCGGCCCCAGGCTGCACTGGTTCCACAGAAAACCGATGGTCGGCACCTGTATGTCGTGGCCGCTGTGCGCATCGCGCAGGGTCTGCATCACCCCGCGCTGCTGCACGTGCGGGTCGGCCATGGCCTGCTTGACCGTGCGAACCTTGGTGGCGGGCACGTGGGCGGCCGAGAGCCGCTCTTCCCACGCGTGGGCGGAATCGCTGCGCAAGACGCCGGTGATCAGTTCGCGGAACGCAACTGCGTGGGTGCTGCGGGCCGCGGGACTGCAAAAGCGCGCTCCCTGCAGCGCGTGTTCCAGCCCCAGCACCTGGCACATGCGCAGCAGCTGCGCATCCTGGTTGGCGGTCATCGAGAGCAGGCCATCGGCGGTATTGAAGATGCCCGAGGCCGGTGCACCGCTGGCGGCGGTATTGCCATTGGCCGTGGGTTCGATGCCACTGTTGGCGATGGTGGACATGGTGGACGCCATCGCCACCAGGCCGGCGTCCAGCATGCTGACGTCGACCATCTGCGCGTCACCGGTGCGGTCGCGTTCGCGCAGCGCGGCCAGCACGGCGAAGGCGCCGTACATGCCGGCCAGGTAGTCGAAGATGGGCGGGCCGATGCGGTTGGGCACCGACGCTGCGGTGCCGGTCAGCATGGTCACGCCGGAGGCGGCCTGCACCACATGGTCGTAGGCCGGGCGCCGGCTCATCGGTCCGGTCTGTCCGTAGCCGGAGATCGCGCAATAGACGATGTCCTTGCGCTGTTCGCGCGCAGCCGCAAAGCCGATGCCCAACCGGTCCGCGACGCCGGCCGAGAAGTTCTCGACCACCACGTCGGCCCGGGCCATCAGGCGCAGTGCCAGTGCACGGCCGCGATCCGATTGCAGGTTCAGCGTGATCGAACGCTTGGCGGCGTTCTGGGCCACGAACTGGGCCGAGAACTCCGGGATACCGGTCACCGGCGAACCGCTGCGTGCCCAGTCGCCCTGCCCGGGCCGCTCGAGCTTAGTCACCTCGGCACCGAGCAAGGCCAGCTGGTAGGTGCAATACGGGCCCGCCAGCACCGTTGTCAGGTCCAGGATGCGGATACCGGCTAGCGGCCGGGGCTGCTGCGCGCTTGCGGGTGCCGATGGGATTGAAGCCTGCATGTTCAGTCTACTTTCAGGCCGAGTGCTTGACGAGCTTGGCCAGGCGCTCGTAGTCGGCGTTGATCGTCTTGGCAAACTCCTGCGGCCCGTCGCCCGAGGTCGTCAGTCCGAAGGTCGTGAACCGCTCCTGTACGTCGGGCATGCGCAAGATGGCCGCAACATCCTGGTTCACCTTGGCGATGATCGCCGGCGGCGTACCCACGGGCGCGAAGATGCCCAGCCAGGGCACCACCGGCACGTAGCCCGGCACCGTTTCGGTCACGGTCGGGACATCGGGCAGCTGTGGCAGGCGCTTGAGCGAAGTGGCGGCGATGGGCACCAGCTTGCCCGCCTTGATCTGCGGCAGCACAACCGCGACCGACTCACCTTGCAGTTGCAGCCGGCCGCCCATGACATCGGTCATCACGGCGGAAGCCGCCTTGTAGGGTACATGTTGCGCGACCAGCCCAGTCATGCCCTTGATCGCCTCCATGTTCAGGTGCGGCACCGTGCCGTTGCCGGCCGTGCCGTAGTTCAGGGCCGTCGGGTTGGCCTTGCTGTACTCCACCAGGGCCTTGAGCGTCTGGATCTGCAGCGAGGGAGTGGTCACGATCAGCCCGTCGGGATACGCGACGTTGATGATGGGAGCGAAGTCCTTGCGCACGTCGTACCCCAGGTTGGAATACAAGTGCGGATTGATGGCCATCGCCGCCATCGCTGAGAACAGCAAGGTATAGCCGTCCGCCGGCGCCTTGACGGCCGTCTGGGCACCGATGCTGCCGCCCTGGCCGGGGCGGTTCTCGACCGTCACGGCCTGGCCCCATTGCGCGGACAACTTGTCCGAGACGATGCGGGCCAGCGTGTCGGTCACGTTGCCGGCCGCATAACTGACGATGAGGCGCACCGGACGTTCCGGATATTTGCCCGGATCCGCCGTCTGAGCGTGCAGCGGCAGGCCTACGGCGCCGGCAAGCGCCAGCGCAGCAAACACGCGCAGGCGTTGGCGCGCCGAAGTCGCGCGGCCAGCCTGGCCGGTGCGCATGGAACACGGGAAAGAGAGGTGATGCATGTCTGTCTCCTGTCGATAGGGTGAAAGGGATGGAGCGGATCTAAGGGCCGGCGGGTGGATCTGCCGCGCACCGTCGTTATTCTGGGATCTGCATCCCTGCGCGTAAACTATTGAATTCGTATCTTTTCATTCCAGATCGATATGGAAGATCCAACCGAAGCACGTTCGCAGACAGGCCCGCTCGCCACCCGGCGCATGGACCTGCTCCGCGTGCGGCACCTGAAACTGCTGCAGCTGGTGGCCACCACCGGCTCGCTGACAGCCGCGGCGCAGCAGCTGCGCATCAGCCAGCCGGCCAGCACGAAACTGCTGCAGGAGCTCGAACGTGCCGTGGGCTGCTCGCTGGTGGACCGCTCGGTGCGAGGCGGCACCTTGTCTGCGGCCGGGCACCGCACGCTCGAGCGCATGCGCATCGCCCTGGGCGCGCTCGATGCAGTCAGCCAGGCCGGAGCCGCCGCGCCGGATCGACCGCTGGTGCGGATCGGTATGTTGCCATTGGTAGGCGTGGAGCTGTTTCCGCGCATGGTCGCGCTACTGTCGAAGCAGGGTCGCCTGCCGCGCTTCACCATCCAGGAACACACCGTTGCCGCCGTGCTCGGCATGCTGCGCGATGGAGTCATCGATTGCGTCATCGGACGCATCGAGAGCGACAAGCTCGAGGGCAGCCCGGACGAATTCCGCATCACGCGCCTGATGCCGGACGGCTACGCAATCGCCTGCGCGCCCGACCACCCGCTGCCACGCAAGCTCAGGCGCGACCTGGCGGTGCTGCGCGAACAAGGGTGGATTGTGGCCCCGCGTGGCACCCACACGCGACAGGTGTTCGAGATGCGTTTTGCCAGCCAGGGTCTGCAGCCTCCGCTGCCGGAGATCGAGTGTGCTGCCTTCCACACCAACCTTGCCACTGTGTCGACCTGCGCGCTGCTGACGATTGCGCCACAGAGCGCCGTGCAGTCGTATGCGCGCCAGGGCCGCGTGCGCCAGCTGGACTTGGAACAGCCGTTCGCGTCGGAATACCTCGTGTTCATGACCTTGCGCGGCCTGCCGGAACTGCCGGCCGTAGGGTTGGTCCGCGAAACCCTGCAGGCGATTGCCGGCGCTGCATAAGCCGCCGCCTGACGGCAGATACAGATGCTGGCCTATCGGCATAGCGGCTTTTCTGTTGAGGCCGGCGGCCGCATCCGGGCGCAGGGCCGCGCTGACCAGAAGCAGCCGCTGCGGTACTATGCGCGTCCACCGTCTGCGCGGGAGCGGCTGCGCCAGCGGGATACGGAACTGGTCTAATACTGCCCATAACCGTAGAGCGGCGGCAAGCAGGCCCACCTGGTGCTCAGGTCGCTTGCGCTGATCGAGTGCATCGCCGCCCTGATGCCGCCTCCGCGCACGCATCGCCACTTGTCCTAAGGGGTGTTCGCGTCGGACTTTCCATTGCGAGCAAGTGCGACAGCGAATCCAAAGTCATCTATCGGCGAGGAGCTTCCTGCAAGCGGGCATTGGTGGGTGACTCTTTACGCTGCATTGCCGCCCGTCAGCCGTTGCCGCCCATCGGTTGAGAAACGTCAAAGCCTGGTGTTACAAAAGTTGGGCCAACAGCGTAGTAAAGCCCCGCTGTTGGCCCAAGGAAACGCGCAAGCCCAATGCCCATGCGGGTTCCAAGAGGTTTTGACTGCTCCCCCTTCGCGTTTTTTAACCGATTTCACTGAATTGTGCGGGACGCGCGGGGCGCGGCTGGGGCGTAAAGTACGGCTGCTGATCGGCGACATCGTGGTATCGATCCAGAAAGGCCTCCAAGACCGCTCGGTGTTGCTCTTTCGTGGATGGGTTTATTTTGTGGTTGATTTTTCAGATGCGCTGTCGAAGAGTTTCACCAGCCTGGATTCGGTGCCTGTCCGTGCTTGATCGATGAGCGCGGGTTGGGTCCACCGCGTCTTCACATGAGGTCTCAGTGATATGCAGGCGGTACGGCAGGTGGTTCCGCATTTCCAAACGGGCCCGGGAGTAGACCGACACTTTGAAGCGAGGTGCAGCAAGCGCCATTTCCATGTATGCCACGGCATAACGCACCGCATTGGCCGCGGAGACGAACTTGACCGAAAGGTCCTCGATGCCGGCCACGGTGGGTTCTTGGTCTGAGCGGCGTGAGCGCATCGCATCCTTCATTCCGGCAGCGGTCCTTGGAAATGGGTATTCGGCTTTTGGTGCCTGGCTTTGCAGATGGAGATGAGCACCGACCATGGGAACGCGCTCATTGAGCAAAGAGTCAAAGTCCGGTTTTTTCGAGACGGAAGGGCTACGGCTGACCGACCTTCGGAGTCACCAAATTCAGTTTCTGCGGGACCATGGCCACTGCTTCAGTGTTCAAGAAAAGCAAATGTTGAACGAGGGATGGGACAGACAATTCCATCGGGATCGTCAAGCCCTCGAAGGACGAAACAGGAAGATATGGATGTGCCTGTCTCGTCCGGGCCTGCCCCATGATGGCACCGAACGGTTTTTCGAATATTTCGGGGGTGACGCTGTCTATTGGCCGTTCGTCCATGGGCAACACCCATCCATCGCTTCGAAACTTCGGGCAATTGGTTCGCCCGTCGTCGTTGAGGTCGCAGTGCCCGCTGCGGATCTGGTTAGATTCGGTCCGATCGCCAGGTACGTGCTCGAATGTCACCACCAGCGATTGAATCCATCGGTGCGCCGCCCAGACGCTGAAGCATATGTCGAGCGGGATTTGGCCCCTGAAGAGGTGATTCAGGTGACGCCGCGGCAAAGCTTCGTCCCCTGATCTATTCGCCAAGTTGCCGATGTCAGGTGACATTAACACCTGAAAGTCAACCAGTGCCCTTTTTCGAGGCAGTTACATCAGTTACAGATGTTGGGCCAACAGCGTAGTAAAACCCGCTTGGCAGGATTGGCGACGCTGCCGGCCGGGTCGGTCAGGACGCAGACAGTGGGATAGCGCAGTCGCCGCAGCCCGGCCTTCCCTTTCAAGTCCCAGCGCCGAACGGCGTCGGAGCCCGAGTGCCGAACCACCACGTCATCGAGCAGGTCCTCGGCTATTTCAAGCTGTCGTACACCGCCTTCTCGAAGCCGTAATAAGTCGGTAGCGAACCGGTGTCGGCAAACGGAAAGATCTGCGTCAGGTAGACGCCGCCAATGCCGGTGGTTTGGTCGATCCAGTAGAAGGAGTTGGCCAGACCCGCCCACATCAATCCGCCAGCGGGACGGCCGGTGGGCGTGGGCTCGTGGTTGATCTGGAAGGCCAGGCTCCAGCTCTTGTTCACGCCGGGGAAAAACTCCGCGTCGTTGGTCAGCGGGATCGCGGCCTTGAGCTTGTAAACACGGCAATCACCCATGTGGTTCAGGCCCAGCGACGTCACCGATTCCGGCGTCAGCACCCTCGCACCGCCAAGCTGGCCACCATTGAGCAACATCCGCACGAAGCGCAGGTAGTCGCCAGTCGTGCCGTACAGGCCGCCGCCGCCCATCTCGAATTCAGGCTCCTGCGGTATCTCGAAGGGGAATGGCGCCAGCTTGCCGTCGGGCCCACGCAGGTGCGTGCCGGCCAGGCGCGCACGCATGTCGGGCGTGATGCGAAAGGCTGTGCTGCCCATGCCCAGCGGGTCAAACAGGTTGTCCTTGAAATAGGCGCCGAGCTTTTGGCCACTCACCGCCTCGACCATCTTTCCAGCCCAGTCGATATTGATGCCATATTCCCAGCGCTCGCCCGGGTCGAACAGCAGCGGCAGTGTCAGCGCCTTGTTCTTGCATTCAGTGACGCCGGGGATACCGAGAGCCGCCTGCACCAACTGCATGTCGGTGTTCCATATCTCGTAACTGAATCCGGCGCTGTGGGTCAGTAGATGGCGCAGCGTGATCGGGCGCCTGGGAGGACGCACTGTCGGCTGGCCGCTGGCGTCAAAGCCGGTTAGCACCTGCGCCTCGGCAATCGCCGGAACGACGGCGTCGGCGGGCGTGTCCAGACTCAATTTGCCGCGTTCAACGCACTGCACCGCGGCCACCGAGGTGATGGCCTTGGTCATCGACGCGATCCAGCCGACCGTGTCAGTCGTCATGGACTGGCCCGAGCCGAGCACACGCTCGCCAAAGGCGCCTTCGTAGATCGTACCCTCACGGTTGGTCGCCATGGCCACCACACCAGGCACCTGGCCGCCATCCACTGCGGCCTGCAACCATTCGTCTGCTCGCAATTTCAGGCTCATGACGTGTGTCCTCTCAGGTTGGTTGAAACAATTACATGGATCCTGCGTCAGTGTCTATGCAAATGCAAATGCAAATGCAAGCGCGAGCGGAGAAATTCCCCCTCGCCCTTCGCGGCAATTGCAGGTGGGGAAGGATTGAATGCCATGGACCTGCGGACCCACTCGGTCGTCGACACCTGACCGCAAACCGGTCGGACCTGCGCAGCCGGGACTGGCGGCCAGGCCCATCCGATTGCCTGAGTTGCCACAAGTGCGATCCGTCTTCTTTCCTATGGGGCCATCTGTGTCTCCCCTTTGGCTGGTCGACTTCATCAGCCCTATCCGTCGCATCTGACTCGGGAAAACGCATCGTTCACGACGTCAAAGTCTGCGTGTGCGCGGCTCCGTCCGTCCCGCGCGCACTTGCAGGTTGTTGTCGCGCGCGAAGTTGACGCAGAAGTCCCAGGCCAGCACATCATGGTCACGCAGGTCATGGTGGATCACGACACACTTGACGCCATCGCGCACGACCGGATGGCACCAGGGTGAATACCCCAGGTGGCTGCCCGGCCGCGGCCCGCCGGGTCGAAACTGGCTCATCACACCGGCCAGGCGTTCGGTCCAGTCGGACGGGCGAAAGGTCCTTCCGTCCTGGGTAGTACCCACAATCAGGAATTCGTTGGCGGCTGAAACTTGCATCGGGCAATCAAGGGCAAAGTAGGCGTGTTTACGACGCGTAGCGACTCTAACAGGCCGCGCTTGCGACCCATCGGATGGCATCGGACCGGCGCCTTCATGACGCCAATGCCGAGGCGAAACGACAGCGCGTCCGATGGCCCGTCGTCATAGAATGGTGGCACAACGGCCCGATGGGCCGCTTTGCTTTGACTGGAGCATCATGAACGCCCCGCAACCGAAAGAAGTCGCCGCAGCCTCCCCGCATGTCATGAACACCTACGGGCGCGTGCCGATCGCCCTGTCGCATGGCGACGGCTGCCATATCTGGGACATCAATGGCAAGCGCTACCTCGATGCGCTGGCAGGCATCGCGGTCAATACGCTTGGCCACAACCACCCCAAGCTGGTGCCGGCATTGCAGGATCAGGTCGCCAGGCTGATCCACACCTCCAACTATTACCATGTGCCGCAGCAAGAAACGCTGGCCGCACGGCTGGTCGAACTGTCGGGCATGACCAATGTGTTTTTCTGCTCGACCGGACTGGAGGCCAATGAAGCGGCCCTGAAACTGGCGCGCAAGTTCGGTCATGACCGGGGTATCACGCGCCCGCAGATCGTGGTCTACGAGAACGCGTTCCACGGGCGCAGCATCGCCACGCTCAGCGCCACCGGCAATCCCAAGGTCCAGGCCGGCTTCGGCCCGCTGGTCGAGGGCTTCATCCGGGTTCCGCTGAACGACATCGCGGCCTTGCGCAAGGCTACTGAAGGCAATCCCGAGGTGGTCGCGGTGTTCTTCGAGGCGATCCAGGGCGAAGGCGGTATCCGCCCGATGCGCTCCGAGTACCTGCGCCAGGTTCGCGCGCTGTGCGATGAGCGCAACTGGCTGTTGATGATCGACGAAGTGCAGTGCGGCATGGGTCGAACCGGCAAATGGTTCGCCCACCAGTGGGCCGGGATCGTTCCCGATGTGATGCCGCTGGCCAAAGGCCTGGGCTCCGGCGTGCCGATCGGTGCGGTGGTGGCCGGTCCCAAGGCGGCCCAGATCTTCGGCCCCGGCAACCACGGCACGACTTTTGGCGGCAATCCGCTGGCGATGCGGGCCGGCATCGAGACACTGCGCATCATGCAGGAAGACGGCTTGCTGGCCAATGCGACACGGGTCGGCAACCACCTGCGTGCGGCGCTGGAACGTGAACTGGCAGCCCAGATCCAGTCCGGCCGGATCAGGGAGATCCGCGGCCAGGGACTGATGATCGGGATCGAACTGGACCGACCCTGCGGCGTGCTGGTCGGGCAATGCGCCGACGCCGGTCTGTTGATCAGCGTGACCGCCGACACCGTTGTGCGCCTGCTGCCCCCGCTGATCATGGACACCGCGCAGGCCGACGAAGTCATCGGCCTGCTGTGCCCGCTGATCCGGGCCATGCTGGCAGACCCACCATGATCCGGCACTACCTGCAATTCTCCGATCTGGATGCCAGTGAGTATGCCTATCTGTTCGAACGCGCGGCCCTGATCAAGCGCCGTTTCAAGGCCTACGAAAAGCACCAGACCCTGAGCGACCGCACGCTCGCCCTGATTTTCGAGAAAGCCTCGACCCGCACCCGCGTCAGCTTTGAAGCCGGCATGTACCAGATGGGCGGCAGCGTGGTGCACCTGACCACCGGCGACAGCCAGTTGGGCCGAGCCGAACCCATCGAAGACAGTGCCAAGGTCATCAGCCGCATGGTCGATCTCGTCATGATCCGCACCTTCGAGCAGACCAAGATCGAGGCGTTCGCCAAGCATTCCCGGGTGCCGGTGATCAACGGCTTGACCAATGAATTTCATCCCTGCCAGATCCTGGCCGACATCTTTACCTACATCGAGCACCGCGGATCGATCGCCGGCAAGACCGTGGCCTGGGTCGGGGACGGCAACAACATGGCCAACACCTGGCTGCAGGCCAGCGAGATCCTCGGCTTCAAGGTGCATGTCAGCACGCCCCGTGGCTATGAGATCGACCAGTCGATCGCCGGTATTCGTTCGAGCAGCAGCTACCAGGTGTTCAAGGACCCGAAGCAGGCCTGCGCAGGCGCCCACCTGGTAACCACGGATGTCTGGACCAGCATGGGTTTCGAGGCCGAAAACGAGCAGCGGCGCAAGGCATTTGTGAACTGGCGCGTCGATGCCGACATGATGCGCGCCGCGAACGACAAGGCGCTGTTCATGCATTGCCTGCCGGCCCATCGTGGCGAGGAGGTCGATGCCGATGTGATCGATGGCCCTCAATCGGTGGTCTGGGATGAAGCGGAAAACCGCATGCATGTCCAAAAGGCACTGATGGAGTACCTGTTGCTCGGGCGCCAGGCCTGAGCGCTGCGCCATGCCAAAAATCTGGGACATCTCTCCTGCCATCGATAGCGCTGCCGCGGTCTTTCCCGGCGACACGCCCTATGGCCAACAGGCCCACTTCACGCTCGGCCCGGACTGCCCGGTCAACGTCAGCCGCATCACGCTGTCGCCGCACACCGGTGCCCATGCCGACGCACCGCTGCATTACGCCAACGGCGCGCCGGCCATCGGCGCTGTGGCACTGGAACCCTACCTGGGGCCGTGCCGGGTGATCCACTGTATCGACTGTGGTCCCTTGATCGAACCGTGCCATATTGCCGCATCACTGGACCAACTGCCGGCCCGGGTGCTGGTGCGCACCTCGCACGCCGCGCGCCAAAGCTGGGAACCATTCACCGCATTCGCGCCCCAGACCATTGCGCTGCTGGCATCCCGCGGCGTGACGCTGGTAGGTATCGATACCGCCAGCGTCGACCCTGCAACCAGCGGTGCGCTTGACGCGCACCACCAGTTGCTGCAACACGACATGCGGGTGCTGGAAAACCTGGTGCTCGACGCCGTTCCGGCGGGCGACTATGAGCTGATCGCCCTGCCGCTCAAACTGACCAGCGCCGACGCCAGCCCTGTGCGCGCGGTACTGCGTGAACTGCCCTGTGCCAAAAGCCAAGCCAGGACCATTTAGCCGACTTGCGGCTGCCATCCATGCCAATCATCCACACGACCCTGCCATGACCCCGACACCCATTACCCTGGATGACTGCAATCGTCGGGATGCCCAGGATCCGCTGCGCAATCTGCGGGCGCAGTTCCATATTCCCGATGGCGTCGTCTATCTGGACGGCAACTCACTGGGTGCCATGCCGCGCACTGCGGCCGCAGCCGTTGCGCGGGCCGTGACCGACGAATGGGGCACCGGCCTGATCCGCTCCTGGAACGATGCCGGCTGGATCAGCCTGCCGCAACGCATCGGCGACAAGATCGCCACGCTGATCGGCGCGTCCCGAGGCTGCGTGGTTGCCACCGACACCACGTCGATCAACCTGTACAAGGTGCTGAGCGCCGCGCTGAACATCGCCGGTCAGGACGCCCCGCGGCGCAAGCGGGTGCTCAGCGAACGCAGCAACTTTCCGACCGACCTGTATATCGCGCAATCCCTGTGCCGCCAACACGGTTGCGAACTGCAACTGGTCGACGCCGGCGAGCTTGCCGATGCGCTGACAGACGACGTCGCGGTCCTGATGCTCACGCACGTCAACTACCGTACCGGCGCCATGTTCGACATGCCGGCCATGACAGCCCATGCGCATGCCGCGGGCGCGCTGGTGGTATGGGACCTGGCGCACAGCGCGGGCGCCGTACCGGTCGCGCTAGAGTCTGCGCAGGCGGATTTCGCCGTTGGATGCGGCTACAAGTTCCTCAACGGCGGACCGGGCGCACCGGCCTTCGTTTGGGTCCATCCACGCCACAGCGACCGCGTCTGGCAGCCGCTGTCGGGCTGGTTCGGGCATGCGGCGCCCTTTGCATTCACGCGCCAGTACGAACCGGCCGCGGGCATCAACCGCTACCTGTGCGGAACCCAGCCGATCCTGAGCATGCGCGCGCTCGAATGCGGCGTCGACAGCGTGCTGGCGGCCGGCATGGGCGCGGGCGGCGAGCGGGCCATGCAGGCACTGCGGACCAAGTCCCTGGCACTGACCGACCTGTTCATGACCCTGGTGGAACAACGCTGCGCCGGCCATGCGCTGGAACCGATGACGCCGCGGGAACATGCACGGCGCGGGTCGCAGGTCAGCCTGGCACACGCCCAGGGCGCCTACCCGATCATGCAGGCACTGATCGCGCGTGGCGTCATCGGCGACTTCCGCGCCGGCGACCCGCAGGCCCCGCAAGGCAGCCCGGATCATGTGGACATACTGCGCTTTGGCTTCACGCCGCTGTACACCACCTACGCCGACACCTGGCATGCGGTCGAGCATCTGCGCCAGGTGCTGGAGAGCGACGAGTGGCGCCAAGACCGGTTCAACCTGAAACTGGCGGTAACCTGAATGACAAGCTCCCCCACCCCCGAGAACATCGTTGCACAGGAGAACGCGCAGCTGGATTTCAGCCAGTCCATGAGCTATGGCGACTACCTGCACCTAGACCAGATCCTGGGCGCTCAACAGCCGCGCTCGCCGGACCACAACGAGATGCTGTTCATCATCCAGCACCAGACCAGCGAGTTGTGGATGAAGCTGATGCTGCACGAACTGCAGGCAGCGATCCGTTGTGTGGCGCAGGACGAACTGGGAAGCGCCTTCAAGATGCTGGCACGGGTCAGCAAGATCATGGAGCAACTGGTACACGCCTGGGATGTGCTGGCCACCATGACACCGCCCGAATACAGCGCGATTCGTCCCTACCTGGCCAACTCCAGCGGCTTTCAGAGCGCACAGTACCGCTGCATCGAGTTCGCATTGGGAAACAAGAACGCGGCAATGCTCAAGCCGCACCAGCACCGGCCCGATCTGCTGGCCAGGGTCCAGGCGGCCTTCGAATCGCCATCGTTGTACGACCAGGCCCTGGCGCTGCTCGCGCGCCGTGGCATCGCGGTGCCGCACAGCCATCTGGCGCGCGACTGGACCCTGCCCTATCAGGCCGACGATGCTGTGGTGCAGGCCTGGCTGGTGGTGTACCGTGAGCCCAAGCATCACTGGGACCTGTACCAGTTGGGCGAGGAGTTGACCGACCTGGAAGACGCGTTTCGCCTGTGGCGCTTCAGGCATGTCACCACGGTCGAACGGGTGATCGGTTTCAAGCGCGGTACCGGCGGCACCGGCGGCGTCAGCTATTTGCGCAGGATGCTCGATGTGGTGCTGTTTCCCGAGATCTGGTCACTACGAACCTCGCTGTAGGCAGGGCGACGCCCGTCGCGCGAAAAACCCGCCGGCAACGGATGCTCGAGTGGGGCCGTACACTGGCTCGACACCACCATGCGAGAGACGTACCCCCGATTTTTTTCTGCCAGCCGCCTCCTGACCGGGCGACCGGGCGTCTGGCGGATCGTGCTGCTTTTGTCGAACATGTTGCTGCTGCTGTCGCCGACGGCCGCACAGGACAATGTCCGATTCGACGTGCAGGCCCAGCGCAATGGCGCGTTGATCGAGGTGCGGGCGCTGGCGCTGGTCAACGCACCGTTGTCGATCGTCTGGTCCACGCTGACCGACTATGAACGTCTGCCAGAGTTCATTCCCGGGCTCGCGAGCAGCCGCGTCATCGCCCGCGACGGGTCACGGGTGACGGTGGCGCAGACCGGCCAGGCCCGATTCCTGTTCCTGACCGTGCCGATCGTGGTGACGCTGGAATCGACCGAACGCCCACCCCATGTGGTTGAAGTGCGGCGCATCGCTGGCACCCTGCGCTACTTGCGGGGCCGCTACGAAGCGATCCCGGTGTCTGGTCAACAGGTGCAGCTGCGATGGACCGGCAGCATCTCTCCCGAGGCCGAGCTGCCACCACTGATCAACACGGCCCTGACCCGGCTGTCGATCGAGGAGCAGTTCGCCGGCATGGTGCGCGAGATCGAACGCCGCGCCGGCAACCGGCCACCGGCCGTGGTGCCGGATCGTCGGCTGGCGCGATGATCTTCCCAGCCGTCGATAGGGTCGAGTGGATGCCAGTGGCATGACTACCATTGCACTACCAAGCCGTTCGCTCTGGCGTGGCATGGGCTGGTGCCAGCTCGTGCTGCTGCTGGCAGTATGCTCCGGTTGCGCCCTTGCGGTTCGTCAGGAAGCGATAACGCCGCCGGCCGCCGATGCGCCGACCCGCGCTTGCCAGGCCTGGTATGCCGCACTCGATGCCGCCACCTTCGACGCCGGCGTGCGCGACGCCGCTGCGGCGCCGGTGCCGGGCTATCCGCATTTGCGTGTCGACCGATTCAGCGCGTCCTTGCGCGACCGTTTGCCGGCGTCGCCGATAGCGGCCACCGCCGCAGCCGTACACCGCGCATTGGCGGCGCGGCTGCTGTCACTGGATCTGGAGGCGCGCGGCTTCGAAATTCATAACCTGCCGCAAAGCGCGCGGCTGCGTCTGGCCGAATTTGTGCCAGGCGATGCCGCGCCCCATGCCCTGTTGCGCAAAACCCGCTTGTGCGGCGCGTTGTTGCTCCAGGCGGCGCTGGCCCAGCCTGGAGCTACCCACGCGATGCTGGCGGGGCTGGCGGTGCCGGACGACTACGTCACCGCGTATCGCGTCCTGGGCTTGTACCCATTGACGCGCATACCGTTTCTCATCGGCGTGCGGCAGTTCGAACGCAGCGTGAGCAATGGGTTTGGGAGCGCCGCGCCCGCCGACAACAACGAACGTCGTCTGCGCCTGCGGCCACCATGGCGCCCTGCGCCCGACCAGGTCAGCACAGAGCAGTTGCGGGCCATGCTGCGTGCGCCGGCGGACGACCCGTTGGCGGTTCCAGCGCCGTCGGATGCGCAATTGGATGTCTTGTTTGCGCATTTCGCGCCGATCCTCGACGTAGGCCAGGCCAGCAACGACGACCGCCCCGGGGCCCTGACCTGGCCTGACCCGCATTCAGGTCCGACCGCCGGTTTGCCGATCGTGGATACCGATAGGCCGGTGCTGTACCGACAGGTGGCCTTTACCCGCCATGGCAGCGCCAGCCTGCTGCAACTGGTCTATACCGTCTGGTTCGGCGCACGCTCGGCGACGACGCAACCCATCGACCTGTTGGCGGGGCGAATCGACGGCCTGGTTTGGCGTGTGACCCTGTCGCCGGACGGCGTGCCGCTGGTGTACGACAGCATCCACCCCTGTGGTTGTTACCACCAGTTTTTTGCGCAGCCGTGGATCCAGCCCAGGCCGGCGCCGGACCCGCTGGCTGAATGGGCGTTCAGCCCGGCGCGCGCGCCTGCGCTGCAACCGGGTCAGCATCTGGTATTGCGCCTGGCAAGCGCTACCCACTATCTGCAGGCACTGGAACCTGCACCCGCCGATGCCCACGCCGACACGTCCTATGCCTGGCGTGCGTATGACACATTGCGCGCCTTGCCCCTGCCCGATGGCAGTCGCCGCGGCGTCTTCGACGCGCGCGGCTTCATCCCGGGAACGGATCGCGGCGAAGCCTGGCTGTTCTGGCCCATGGGCATTGCGCGCGCCGGTTCGATGCGCCAATGGGGACGCCATGCGACCGCCTTTGTCGGACGACGCCACTTCGACGATGCGCGTCTGATCGAACAGCGCTTCGTGCTGCAAGCGCCACCCACCGACCATTGACCCACGCAGGCCCGCAGGCGGGCGACCGTCGGCTCAGAGTATGCGAGGCAATCGACTGCCTCGCACACCCTCAGCGCCGGCGCGGAAGCGGCGCGTCCAGCAAGGCCTCGAACTCGGCGATGGGGACTGGTGGTGCGAACAGGTAGCCCTGAAAGGTATCGCAACCCGTGGCCAGCAGGAACTGGTGCTGTCCTTCGGTCTCGACACCCTCGGCAATCACGGCCAGCCCCAGGCTCGCACCCAGGGCCACGATGGTCCGTGCGATTGCAGCATCGTTCGGGTCCACCAGCAGGTCGCGCACAAAGGACTGGTCGATCTTGAGATGGGCCAGCGGCAGCAACTTGAGATAACTCAGCGACGAATACCCGGTACCGAAATCGTCGAGCGAGAACGCGACTCCGCGCGCGCGCAGCGCCGACATCTTGCGTATGACCTCACCAATGTTGTCCGCCAACAGGCTCTCGGTCAGCTCCAGTTTCAGCTGCGCAGGGTTGGCTCCGCTGCGCGCGAGAGCGCCCTCGACCTGGGCCACGAAGTCCGGTTCCATGAACTGGTGGGCACTGACGTTCACCGCCAATGTCAGGTGCCGGGTCGGATCCCGGGCGCCCCACCGAGCCAACTGCGCGCAGGCCGTATCGAGCACCCACAGGCCCAACGGAACGATGAGCCGGGTGGACTCGGCCAGCGAGATGAACCGGCCGGGCGGGATCAGCCCGCGCATCGGGTGCTGCCATCGTACCAGCGCCTCGGCGCCGTTGACAAGGCCGCCGCTGCCCACGACCGGCTGGAAATGCAACACGAACTGGCGCTGGTCGATCGCCAGGCGCAGGTCGGACTCCAGGGCGGCCCGGGCATCGACGGCGGCCTGCATCCCTTCATCGAACATCCGCAAAGTATTGCGGCCGGCCGCCTTGGCCTGGTACATCGCCAGATCGGCCTGCTTGAGCAGGTCTTCCACGCTCTGGCTGCCGCCACCGAACAAGGTAATGCCGATGCTCGGTGTGCTGCGGTATTCGCGGGCCGACAGCTGGAACGCCGGCCCGAACGCCGCCAAAATCTTGTGGCCGATATGCTCGGCGTCGGCAGCGGCATCGAGCGCTTCCTCGCTCAGGCCCTGCAGCATCACGACGAATTCGTCACCACCGAGCCGCGCCACGGTGTCGGCCTCGCGCACACAGGACAACACCCGCTGCGCCACCTGCTGCAGCAGCAGATCGCCGGTCTCGTGCCCCAGCGTATCGTTGAGGGTCTTGAAGTTGTCCAGGTCGATGAACAAAAGGGCCGCGTGCTGGCGGCTGCGGGTATGGGTCGCCAGCGCCTGCTTGAGCTGCTCGATCAACAGCCGACGATTGGGCAGTCCGGTCAAGGCGTCATAAAACGCCAGCGCGTTGATCTGCTCCTGCGCCGCCTTCTGTGCCGTGATGTCCCTTCCGATGCCGCGGTAGCCACTGAACACCCCCTGCGCGTCGAAGATCGGCATGCCGCTGACCGACGCCCAGCGAAACGATCCGTCCGGCTTCTGGAACTTCATCTGCAGGTCGCGGAACTCACGGTGTGCCTGCAGCTCGGCGCGGTGCGCATCCCATTGCGAAGGCATCAGGTGGGTCTCGCCCATCTCCCAGCGCTTCTTGCCAATATAGCTGTGACCCAGGAAGTGCTGGCTTGCCGCTGCGGTCCAGTCCGTCTCATCGTCCTTGACGCGCACAAAGCGGAACTGCGCGTCCTGTTCCCAGTACCAGTCCGACGACAGGCTGGTGAGGGCCCTGAAGCGCGCCTCGTTTTCGCGTAGCTGCTCCTGCGCGCGCTTGCTTGCGGTGATGTCCATGAACGAAACCTGCACCGCCGGCTCGCCGTCCAGGTGGATCACACTGGCCTGGGCCTGCACGTCGACCACCGAGCCGTCCACCCGCAGGTAGCGCCACTCCTGTATCGGCAATTCGGCGCGCTCTTCCCGCACCTGTTGCGCGCGCTGCGCCAGCAGCGGGTGCTGCTCCGGATGCACGAAGTCGACAATCGCGCGCCCGAGCAGCGAGGCTGCGTCCGCAGCCGCCAGCAGGTGCACCGCGGCCGGATTGACGAACACCAGCCGCTGGTGCTGGTGTACGATAACCGCGACCGGAGACGCGTCTACCAGCGCGCGGTAGCGCTCCTCGCTTTCCACCAGAACTCGCTGCAACCGGTACTGTTCGGTGACATCGCTAAACACCAGCACCACACCGACCAGCCGGCCATCGGCGTCGCGGATCGGTGCGGCGCTGTCCGAGATTTGCCGCTCCAAGCCATCGCGCGACAACAACGCGGTATGGTTGGCCAGCCCCACCACTTCACCGCTGTCGAGCACCCGCCGCACGGGATCGACTGGCGCCTGTCGGGTAATGGCATGCACGATGCGGAACACGTCGGTCAGCGGCAGTCCCAGCGCGTTCTCCAAGGACCAGCCGGTCATCTCCTCGGCCACCGGATTCATGCGCGTGATCCGGCCCTGCACATCGGTGGCCATCACCGCGTCACCAATCGACTGCAGCGTGATCGCCAGATTCTCCTGGCTGGCGCGCAACGACAACTCGGCCAGTTTGCGCTGCGTCACGTCCTGCACGATCGACAGGCTGCCGACGATCTGCCCCTGCGCATTGCGTACCGGACCATGGCGCACCGTCGTCCAGACCGGGGGGTCGCTGCCCTGCAGCAGAACATCGGATCGCAGCACATGCTCGCCCCGGTAAGTCCGCGCGATGGCGTCCATCACTTCGTCATACAACATAGCCGGTTCGCGCGGGTAGGTTTCGGCCACCGTGCGACCCAGCATCTCCTCCTTGGGCCGGCCTCGCAGTGCCTCCATCGCCGGATTCCACTCCTGGTAGCGCCCCTGCATGTCGACCACGTTGAAACCCAACGGCAGGTTGTCCAGGATCTGGCGCAGGAAATTGAATGCCTCGCGCAAGTCGCGCTGCGCCACATATTGCGCCGTCACGTCGCTAAAAACCAGCACCACGCCCACGATGCTGCCGTCCCGGTCCCGTATCGGCGCGGCGCTGTCGGCGATGTGGTAGCGGGAACCATCGCGCGACAGCAATTCGGTGTCGTTCGCCAGACCGACCACGTCCCCGGTCTCCAGTACCCGCCGCACCGGGTTAGCCACCTCGCCACCACCGCTGGCGCTGTTGATCCGGAACACCTGGTCCAGGGGCTGGCCATTGGCCTGATGGCGATCCCATCCGGTCAGGCGTTCGGCCGCCGGGTTCATGCGGATCACCCGGCCCGTCACATCGGTTGCTATCACCGCGTCGCCGATCGACTGCAGCGTGCTGGCCAGGTTCTCCTCGTTCTCCCGCAATGCCGACTCGGCCCTTTGTCGGGCCTGCAGCATATGGTTAAAGGCATCGCCCAGTTCGACCACATCGGGCGGGGCGTCGGATTGCAGCATCCGGGCCTGCATGTCGCCCGCCGCGATCCGGGCACTGGTAGCGGCCATCGCCTCGAGCGGCCGTACGATTCCCCTGGCCAGGCGCCAGGCCAGGGCAAGCGCCAGCCCTAACAGCGCCAGGCTGCCGAGCACGCTGTTGCGCAGTGCCGCATCCGCGGCGGCAAAGATCTGGGCGCGCGGTAATCCGGCACTTACGAGCCAGCCGGTCTGGGGCAGGCGCCGGTAGGCAAATATCCGCGGCACCCCGGCCGCGTCGGAAATCTCGATGACGCCACTGGCTTGAGCACCCACCGCTGCACGCAACGTGCCCAATTCGTCAATCACGGGTTTGGCTAAGCGCGCCGGCAGTTCGCTCGAGCGCAGGATAATCTGGAACTCGCGGTCCAGCACGCTGATCAGGGCGTGCTCGGGCACATCCCGCATCACCGACTGGTTCAACGCCAGCAGATCCAGCGGCAATACAACCAGCCCCTGTTGCCGTCCCGCAGCATCGCGGATAGGGGTGCTCAGCACCGTGACCCAGCGACCGGCCAATGGCGCGAAGAACGCATCGCTGGCCTGGAAACCATTGGCATCCAGCGCCGGCTTGAACCAGGGAAACCGCTGTAGTTCGGATCGGCTGGGTGGATCGGGGCGAAAAGTGCAGATCGGGTTGCCAAGCAAGTCCCGGGTACCAATCGTCACGAACTCCGGGTTCAGGCGCACGAAACCACCAATCAGCGGATCGCAAACGCCAACCTCCATTGCCCTGACCAGCGGCTGCTCCGCGATCAGCGCCAGCGTCTTGGCATGCTCATCCAGGCCCAGCAACAACCGGTTGGCGGTGCTGTCGGCCAACTGACGAACCTGTTCTATCGCAACCTGCCGGTCGCGCTCACGTTCGTGCAGCAAATGCCAGATCGAGGCAACAAATGCCGGCAGTGTGGCCACCAGCACCAATACGGCCAGCTGCTGTCCGATCGACCTGCGCCCCAGGGCCCAAGCCGAAGGACTGAACTTGTTCACGGGCCCGCCCATGAAGCCGTCAGCTCAATGCGCGCAAACCGATCCCTGGGACCCGCGCGCAGTTCCAACACAATGTTTCAATCAGTCCCATTGACCGCAATCTCCCAGTTCTTCAGATGCTTCCGAAGCACGTTTCGGCAACAGGGCTTGCCCGTTCCGCTTCGGAATGGCTGGGTGAAGTTTGGTGACCACCTGCCGGCTTGTATCTGCCCATCTGAAAGCCCGCAAATATTACCACCGGGCTACCGCCTGCATCGGACCGAGGCAAGCTCAAATCGTGTGATGCCGAGCAATAATGCCCGGCTGATGGTGGCCCGGCTTCAGCGGCTCAGGTCAGCAGCTGCGGAAAAAGCGGGTGATCCATGGGCGCATCCATTGGCAGTTCCTTGTCCAGACCCTCAAACGGCGGCGATGTCACCCATCGCCGCGGTGCGTGCGTGATGTCGTCACCCAGAAAGCGCAGGCTGAAAACCCGTCTGCGGCGCGTGCCCTCGACGCCACCGGCTGCATGCAGGGTCAGCATGTGGAAGCAGACAAAGTCCCCCGGCTCGACCTCCCACCCCAGAATCGGATAGTGCGCCCGGTCGGCCTCGACATCCGGCAATTCCTGCAGACTGCCTTGCGGAAACCACCGCGCCTCATTGGACAAAAAGCTGCGCGGCATCAGCCAGGGCCCTTTGTGCGAGCCGGCGACGAACTCCAGTGTCGCGGCGCGCGACACCGGGTCGACCGGGATCCACATGCTGATGTTCTGGCTTCCCTGGATGTTGTAATAGGGCTGGTCCTGGTGCCAGTTGGTGCGTTGCCGGGTACCCGGCTCCTTGACCAGCAAATGGTCGTGGTAAAGGCGTACCGACTGTGATCCCATCAAACGCCGCGCCAACTCCGCCAACGGGGAGTCGAATATGAATTGCCGGTATTGCGGCACCGATTGCCAGTTGCAGAAATCCTCGAAAAACCGGCCTGGATCGTCCGGCCTGCTTGCGATCTTGGCGCGCGGGCTGGGATGGGCCAGGTTGGCCTCGATACCGCTTTGCAATAGCGCCAGTTCGTCGGTATTGAGCAACTGGCGCACGACGATGGCGCCGTCGCGCTGAAAATCGGCGACATCGGCATCGGTCAGCCGGGTGTCGACGCGCCGGCGCAGCGTTTGCGCAGTCGGCAACAGGTCCGTGCGGCTGTTCATGGTCAAAGGCTGCTGCATTGAATAGGGATGCTACCTGCGGCTGGCCCCGTGCGTCCGGGCCAGAGGCTGGCTGTATCCCTCAATCGGCGATCCACAACGCCGGCAACCCCGGCAACGCGCGAAAAATCGACGAGAACGCGCCATCGCGCACCAGGCGGGTGGCATGTTCGATGTCGGGCGCCAGATAACGGTCGACCTGCATCGGCGGCACTTGCCGGCGCAGCACCGCATGGGCCTGTTCGAGCGCAGGAGAACTGCGCAGAGGGCGCAGGAATTCAATGCCCTGGGCGCTGGCCAGCAGTTCGATGCCCAGGATATGCGCCGTGTTGTCGATCATGGACTGCAACCGGCGCGCGGCAAAGGTGGCCATCGACACATGGTCTTCCTGGTTGGCACTCGTGGGCAGGCTGTCCACGCTGGCCGGATGGGCCAGCGACTTGTTTTCGGATGCCAGCGCCGCGGCAGTGACATGCGCGATCATGAAGCCGCTGTTCAGACCCGCGTCCGGCGTCAGGAATGGCGGCAGGCGCGCCACGCCGGAGTCGATCAGCATCGCGATGCGACGCTCGGCAATTGCGCCGACCTCGGCAATCGCCAGCGCCATGCCGTCGGCGGCCAGCGCAACCGGCTCGGCATGGAAATTGCCACCCGATACCATGCTGCCGTCCTGGGCGAAGACCAGCGGGTTGTCGGTGACCGCATTGGCCTCGCGAACCAACACCTTGGTCGCATGGCGCAACTGGTCCACGCAGGCACCCACCACCTGCGGTTGGCAGCGCAGGCTGTACGGATCCTGCACCCGGTCGTCGCCGTCGATGTGGGAACGGCGGATCTCGCTGCCTGCCAGCAGGCTGCGGTAATACTGCGCCACATCAATCTGGCCGGGCTGGCCACGCAGTGCATGGATGCGCGGATCGAACGGCCCATCGCTGCCGCGCGCCGCGTCCACCGTCAGCGCACCGATCACCAGCGCCGATTCCAGCACGGGCTCGAAGCGAAACAGCGCATGCAATGCCAGCGCGGTCGAGGTCTGCGTGCCGTTGATCAGCGCCAAACCCTCCTTGGGGCCGAGCGTCAGCGGCGTGATGCCGGCCGCCTGCAACGCGGCCAGCGCCGGCACCGGCTTGCCGTCCTGCAGCATCGCGCCCTCGCCGAGCAAGGCCAGAGTCATGTGCGCCAGCGGCGCCAGGTCACCCGACGCGCCCACCGAACCGCGCGCGGGCACATACGGCACCAGGCCGGCATTGGCAACTGCGATGATGCTGTCGATAACGATCTCACGCACACCCGAATGGCCGCGCGCCAGGCTGGCGGCCTTGAGGGCCAGCATCAGCCGCACCACCGGGGCAGACAAGGGTTCGCCGACGCCGACGCTGTGCGAACGGATCAGGTTCAGCTGCAAGGTGGCCAATTGCGCCTTGCTGATGCGCTGGTTGGCCAGCTTGCCAAAGCCGGTGTTGACGCCATACACCGGCAGGTCGCCGTCGGCAGCGGCCTGCACCACGCGGGCGCTGGCGCGAATGCCCTCGCGCGCCGCGTCGGCCAGCTCCAGCCTGTCTGCACTGTCGTGGATCGCCTGCAGTTGCTCCAGTGTCAGCAGACCGGGTTCGATCACCATATCAGCGCCCCAGCATTGGCAAATTGAGCTTTTGCTCGCGCGCGCAGGCCACTGCGATGTCGTAGCCGGCATCGGCATGGCGCATTACGCCAGTAGCCGGATCGTTCCACAACACGCGCTCGATGCGCTTGCCCGCAGCATCGGTGCCATCGCAGACGATCACCATCCCCGAGTGCTGCGAATATCCCATGCCGACGCCACCACCATGGTGCAGTGAAACCCAGGTCGCACCGCCGGCGGTGTTGAGCAGGGCATTGAGCAGCGGCCAGTCCGACACCGCGTCGGAGCCATCGCGCATGGATTCGGTCTCTCGGTTGGGCGACGCGACCGACCGACCCGCTGTCCAGGTGGTCGCGGCCGATCACGATCGGCGCCTTGAGCTCGCCTGATCGGACCATCTCGTTGAATGCCAGACCGGCGCGGTGCCGCTCGCCAAGTCCGATCCAGCAGATGCGCGCCGGCAAACCCTGGAACGCAATGCGCTCGGCTGCCATGTCGAGCCAACGGTGCAGATGGGCGTCGGCAGGAAACAGCTCCTTCATCTTCGCGTCGGTCTTGCGGATGTCCTCGGGATCGCCCGACAGTGCCACCCACCGAAACGGCCCCTTGCCTCGGCAAAATAGCGGCCGCACATAGGCCGGAACGAATCCCGGGAAATCGAATGCGTTCTTGACGCCTTCGTCAAGGGCAACCTGGCGGATATTGTTGCCATAGTCCACCGTCGGAATGCCCAGGGCCTGGAAATCGAGCATGGCCTGCACATGGATCGCACAACTCCTGGCTGCCGCCTTGCTCAACGCCTTGTGTTGCTCCTTGTCCAATTGCGCGGCACGCCAGCGCTCCACTGTCCAGCCCGCGGGCAAATACCCGTGCACAAGATCATGTGCGGAAGTCTGGTCGGTCACCAGATCGGGACGCAGGCCGCCGGCCTTGGCGCGGCGTACCATTTCGGGCAGAATCTGCGCGGCATTGCCCAACAGTCCGATCGATACTGCCCGCTTCTCCCGCTTGTACCGTTCCAGGCGCTCCAAAGCGTCGTCAATATCGCGCGCCTGCTCATCCAGGTAACGTGTCTTGATCCGGAAGTCGATGCGCGACTGCTGGCATTCGATATTGAGCGAACTGGCGCCGGCAAAGCTGGCGGCCAGCGGCTGCGCGCCACCCATGCCGCCCAGGCCGGCGGTCAGTATCCAGCGACCGGCCAGATCACCACCATAGTGCTGGCGGCCCGCCTCGACGAAGGTCTCGTAGGTGCCTTGCACGATGCCCTGGCTGCCGATGTAGATCCAGGAGCCGGCCGTCATCTGGCCATACATCATCAGGCCCTTGCGATCGAGTTCGTGAAAGTGCTCCCAGGTGGCCCACTTGGGCACCAGGTTGGAATTGGCGATCAGCACCCGCGGCGCGTCGACATGCGACTTGAACACCCCCACCGGCTTGCCGGACTGCACCAGCAGTGTTTCGTCTTCCTGCAGCACGCGCAGGCTCGACAGGATGGCCTCGAAACAATCCCAGTTGCGCACCGCCTTGCCGATGCCGCCGTACACCACCAGGGCATCCGGGTTCTCGGCCACTTCCGGGTCCAGGTTGTTCTGCACCATACGGTAGGCGGCTTCGATCAGCCAGTTCTTGCAGCTCAGTTCCGTGCCACGCGGGGCCCGCACCGGGCGGGCCTTGGCACTGTGGTGGACGGTGGACAGATCAGACATCGGAGTCTCCTTCAGATGGGTCATGGGCGGGAACGCATGGTAGACAGTTTACTGGTCGACAGTTTACTTGACTAGACAAGTCTATGCAAGTAGACTGTCGCCCATCGGCGCAAGAATGACCTGTCCATGCCAGCCACGCACGCAGACCCCGCCTCCGGCCAGTCGTCCACGGCACCGGCGCGGGCGCCCTATGCCCGGGTCAAGGCCCATCTCAAGCAGGGATTGTCCGACGGACGCTGGCCGCCCGAAACCCTGATGCCGTCCGAATCCGAACTGGTGGCGCAATTCGGTGTCAGCCGCATGACCGTGACGCGGGCACTGCGCGAGCTGCAAAGCGAGGGCCTGCTCAACCGGGTGCAGGGTCTGGGAACCTATGCGGCGCACCTGGCCCCGGTGTCGTCGAGCCTGACGATACGCGACCTGCATGAGGAAATCACCGCGCGCGGGCACGAGCACCATGCCGTCGTCCACCTGTCTCGCCAGGAATCGTGCAGTGCGTCGCTGGCCCCCAAGCTCGGTCTTTCCGTCGGTGCGTCGGTATTTCACACGCTGATCGTGCACCATGAAAACGGTGTGCCTCTGCAATGCGAGGACCGCTACGTCAACCCCGCCTGCGCGCCCGATTACCTGCAGGCCGATTTCACCCACATCACGCCAACCCACTACCTGCTCGGCGTGGCGCCACTGTGGGAGGCGCAGTACGCGATTGAAGCGGCCAGGCCGACGGCGCAAGAGGCACGTCTGCTGGACATCAGCCGCACGGAGCCCTGTCTGGTGGTCCTGCGGCGTACCGTCAATCGCGAGGTTCCCATCACCCTGGTGCGGCTGGTGCATCCCGGCGCGCGCTACCGCCTGGAAGGCCAGTTCAAGCCATGAGCCGCAGGGCCGCTCCCAAGGCGAATACCGTAGTGCGCAGCACGCAGGGTGGCCCAGTGAGCCGACTTCTGGTCGCCGCCCAATCCGTCGCACCACAAGCCTGGCGCAATGGCGGCGGCCAGACCCGGGAACTGCTGGCATGGCCCCCGCAGGGACCATGGCAACTGCGCATCAGCCGGGCCGACATCGGCGCCGACGGCCCGTTCTCCGCCTTCCCAGGCGTCACGCGCTGGTTCTCGGTGCTCGAAGGCCGTGGCGTGGCCCTGACCCTGCCGGGCGGGCGGCATCTGGTGGATGCGACGGGCGATGCATTGTGCTTCGACGGAGCATGGGCGCCCGACTGCGCCCTGCTGGACGGCCCGACCCTGGATCTCAACCTGATGGCCATCGGTGGCGCTTCGGTCATGCGCAAGGTCGTGGCCGGCGAGCCGTGGGACGACGGATACCGCATGCGCGGCCTGTACACCACGACTGCCGGTCAGTGGCATGGTCCGCAGGCCGTATGCGCAGTCCAGTCACACAGCCTGTTGTGGGAACCGGACAGCGCGCCCGGAGCCTGGACCTTCATGCCCCACCGCCATGCCCACCCCGCATCGGGCAGTGCCTGGTGGCTGGGATTTACCCCCAAGGACTGACCGTATGCAGAGCACGACCCTTTGGCGCAATGCCCGATTGACAACCCTGGCCGACGATGCCGACTGGGGCCTGGTGAACGATGGCGCGTTGCTGGTGCAAGACGACCGACTGGCCTGGGTAGGACCGTTAGACGATTTACCGCACCCACTGCGCGAGCATGTCGGTGCCGAGCATGACCTGGGCGGCGCGCTGGTCACGCCGGGCCTGGTCGATTGCCACACCCACCTGGTGTACGGCGGGCAACGCGCGGCTGAATTCGAGATGCGGCTGCAAGGGGTAGGCTACGCGGAGATCGCGCGTGCTGGCGGCGGTATCCGCTCCACGGTGGCGGCCACCCGCGCGGCCAGCGATGCGACACTGCTGGCCGCTGCGCGCCAGCGTGCTATGACGCTGATGGCCGAAGGTGTGACAACGCTGGAGATCAAATCGGGCTATGGCCTGAGCCTGCTCGATGAAAGCCGCTGCCTGAGCGTTGCGCGCCAACTCGGGCGAGCATTGCCGCTGACCATTCGCACAAGCTTCCTCGCCGCCCATGCCGTGCCGCCGGAGTTCGATGGGCGAGCCGACGACTACATCACCGCCGTCTGTTCCTGGATGCCGGCGCTGCATGCCGCCGGGCTGATCGACGCAGTCGACGCGTTCTGCGAGAACATCGCCTTTTCGCCGGCCCAGACACGGCGCGTCTTCGTGGCCGCGCGCGCGCTGGGCTTGCCGGTCAAGATCCACGCCGAGCAGTTGAGCGACCAGGATGGCGCTGCGTTGGCAGCCGAGTTCGGCGCGCTGTCGTGCGACCATCTCGAGTACCTGAGCGATGCCGGCGTCGATGCGATGCGAGTCAGCGGCTCGGTGGCGGTGTTGTTGCCCGGCGCCTACTACTTTCTGCGCGAAACCCAGTTGCCACCGATTGCACAATTGCGCACACAGGAGGTTCCCATCGCGCTGGCCAGCGACCACAATCCCGGCTCCAGTCCCGGCCTGTCCCTGCTGCTGATGGCCAATATGGCCTGTACGCTGTTTCGCATGACGCCATTGGAAGCCGTCACCGGCATCACCACCCATGCAGCACGGGCCCTGGGACTGACCGACCGCGGCCGCCTGGTGACTGGCATGCGCGCCGATTTCGCGGTCTGGGACCTGGAACATCCCAACGAGCTGGCCTACTGGTTTGGCCGCAACCCCTGCCGGCGGGTCATCGCTGCCGGCCTTGAAAGAACCCCTTGAGCAGCGCGATCTATACGCTCACACAGGGTGCGGGCACGGTGCTGATCAGCGTGCCCCATGTCGGCACGCACATACCCGAAGACCTGGCGCAGCGCTACCTGCCACGTGCGTTGCAGGTTGAAGACACGGACTGGCACCTGGAGCAGCTGTATGCGTTTGCCACTGCGATGGGTGCCGGCCTGATCGTGCCGCGCTACTCGCGTTTCGTGATCGACCTGAACCGCGCGCCGAACAACGCGCCAATGTATGCCGGGGCCAACAACACGGAGCTCTGCCCTACCCGTTTTTTTTCCGGTGACCCGATCTACCGCGAGGGCCGCGCGCCCGACGCCGTTGAAATCGCCCGGCGCCGTGCCGCCTATTGGCAGCCCTACCATGATGCGCTGACCCAGGAGCTGGCACGCATCAAGGCGCGCCACGGCCATGCGATCTTGTTTGACGGCCACAGCATCAAGTCGACGCTGCCCTGGTTGTTCGAGGGCAAACTGCCCGACCTGAATCTGGGAACCGCCACCGGACACAGTTGTGCACCAGGCTTGGGCGCGAAGCTGTCGCAGGTGCTGCAGGCCCAGACCCGGTTCACCCAGGTGACCGACGGCCGCTTCAAGGGCGGCCACATCACGCGCCATTTCGGGCAACCGGTGCAAGGACAGCATGCGATCCAGC
>JANNKH010000089.1:0-70311 GCA_031396205.1 Rhodoferax sp. | reverse complement strand
GACTGGTGCCGAGACTGAAATATTCAGCGCGTTCGCGGCTTCCACGCCGGCAGTCGAAATCGTGAGAATCTGCCGCGCCGACCCGATCTGTACAGACTTCAGGTCCATCAGCACAGGAATGATGACCTCGCGGCGGAATCGCCTTGGCGCCAGTTTGAAGATAACCGCAGGCCACCGCGATCTCCATGATCGACATCGCCGTTTGCAGCAGCAGCTCGCGCGAGCGGCGCAGGCGCATGTCGAGGTAGTACTTGGTCGGCACCTGGCCCACATAACGCTTGAACAGGCGCTCGATCTGCCGGCGCGACACACCCCCACTAGTGACGCGATCTCGTCCAGCGACCACGGCTCTTCGATATTGGCCTCCATCAGCGCGGCGGCCTCGATCAGGTTTTCGTGGAACAGCCCGGCACGCGCCTGCAGCGGGATGTATTGTCGGTCCTGGTCATTGCGTATGCGGTCCAAAATGAACTGCTCGGAGATCAGCGGCAGGATCTCGCGGCCCTGGCGCGCCCGGATGATGTGCAGCATCAGGTCCAGGGGTGCCTCACCGCCGGTGCAGGTATAGCGGTCGCGGTCGATCGCGAACAGCTGGTCGGAGAATTCGACACGCGGGAATTCCTCGCGCAACGCAGACATGTTCTCCCAATGGATAACAGACGATCAGAATCAGCGAAGGCTGATGCCGGTTGCAGGCAGCACGATAGCGGTCCGCCAATCTGGGTCCCCACGCGACCTCGGTCAAATCCAGACTCTACAACCCGCGCCATCCCGAGCACAGCGTGCTGTATCGCATCGTGCCCGGGCACTTGCAGACCGGGCTTGCGCTGTCCAGCACCAGCCAGGTCGATGGCCAGGGCGACCACCACGCGCAAGCGGCCAATGTGTAGCAGTCATTTCGCAAATACCTGAAGCGCGGCAGGCTTGCAAGGGCGCGCGAGGCCCCTTTGTTCGTTTGCGCACAGACGGCCGGCACCTGGGCATCTATCGTGCATTTGCGCTGGGGCTCAACCGCCTCCAGCCAACACACCGGGCCTCGAAGCCACCCGTGCCTTGTCGGACGGACGCGCAGAGGTTCGGCCTATGCTTGCCTCGAATTGAAGAAACTACCATGAAAACCAACTACGTCGCTCGCGACAACTTCGGCATGTACGCCAACAGTGCTTCAGGGCCAGGCCCTGCGCTGATGGGCGCCGACACCCTGCTGGGCAACGACGTCTACAACAAGGACGGTGAGGATCTGGGTGACATCAAGGAATTCATGATCGACATGGCCTCCGGCAAGCTCGCGTATGCGGTCCTGTCGTTCGGCGGCTTGCTGGGCATGGGGGACAAGCTCTTCGCAGTGCCCTGGGCGGCACTGACTTTAGACACGGCGAACAAGCGCTTCACGCTCAATGTCATGAAGGATGCGCTGAAAGACGCGCCGGGTTTCGACAAGGATCGTTGGCCCTCGATGTCGGACAGGACATGGGCCAGCGGTGTGCACAAGTTCTACGGTACGACCTATTCGGCCGAGTAGGCCATTTCGGGACAGCATCTGCACGCAGACCTTTCAACATCAACTCAACGTGAAATCATGAACAAGGATCAAGTCAAGGGCACGCTCAAGGACGCCGCTGGCAAGGTGCAGGAAACTGCCGGCAAGGTGATCGGCAGCACCGAACAGCAACGCAAGGGCATTTAGAGTCCGTGGAAAGCGCCGTCCCGGATCGATGGATAGATCGTGCCGGGGACGCCATCGCCCAGTGGCCGCTAACAGACCGCCCAGGAACGAGAATCGCACCGTCGCCCCTTGGTTGAAGACCAGGGTGCCGGTCACGTCGAGGTGGTCGCTCGCCGTGGGGGAGAGCTCCAGTTCGAGGACACCGTCGAGCATCATCGACCCCAACACGGTGAGGGTTCCAGGCGAGGTGCCTGGATTGACGCTGGCGTTGGCGCCTACCGTGAGCAGGATGGTTGAGATCACATCCAGGATACCCTGGTTGTCGAGCGTTCCGCTGTTGATGAAACTGTCGCGACTTTCGATGCGCGCATAGTTGCGGAAGCTTCCGCCTAAGTGTTTCACGGTGCCCGCGTTAATCCTTGCTGGCGTATTGGGTGGATTCAATCGGTCGTTGCAACATCTTGAACAAGGAGGTGTTGGATGGGACGACTCAAGGGTTGGGCACCGGACATCGTGGCAATCAGCGGCACCGCGCTACCCACCGACGGCCGGTTCCGGTTCGTCGCAAGCGACCGAACCGGCCGTCCGTGGGTAACGCTTCTTGTGGCTTCGTGGCGTCCACGAAACGGGGTCCGGTTCAAGCTGCTCAAGCGGGTGTTCGACCTCGACCTGCAGCACTGCCCGAACTGCGGTGGCGAGCTGAGGATCATTGCGGCGATCCTGGAGCCGTCAGTGATCGAGAAGATCCTCACGCACCTGGGGTTGCAGGCGGGTGCGCCGCCCCGGGCGCCGGCGAGGGGAGGTTTTGAGCAAGCTGCCTGATGAGGGCGAAGGCGGCCCGGCACCCGGGCTGCGGGAAGGGGCTGCGCCTGGCGCGGGCAAAGCCCCCTGAGCGGCCATCGCGCGCACGGGCTTACCCGATGTCCAGGCGATTTGAGTTCAGGCGGCGGGCCTGCGGCAGCCCAGCGTGCGTTCGGCCAGGCCCCATCTCCCCCATGCACCATCCCTGGTGGGCCAGTCCGTCCCGCTGGGACCGCAAACATACCGTTTGAAAAGCCACGTTGAGTTCGCCCTGCCGGTACAGCAAGACCTCATGCGAACGGTGCCGCGACATCGGGCGAAAACCCATCTTCTCCAGCACCTGGCCCAGCGCCTGGGGTTTGGAGGTGGCGTATTCGATGAATTCCACGCCATCGAGCCCAAGCGGATTGGCTCCTTCGACAATCGGCTCGCGGTCAACGGCGCCGGCTGCACCGGGTGGGTGGGTTGTTGTCATTGCTTCGCTCCGCAATGATTTGGGCGATTGCACCAAGGCCAGCGCCGAAACACGTGGCCTGCATGGATATCGCGTTGACCATTATCCGCATGTCCGCGACCGCATGCCCGGCCAAGGCGCGAGGTCCTCGGCGGAATATCAGCGACGGCCACACCGCAATCGGTGCACCGGATCAGTCCAGAGTCTCCTATTCAGCTTTTTCCCTCGCCCCCCGGTCCACGCGGAGCACGACATCATTCATGTGCTGGAAGGCTGCCTGCGTTAGGGCCCTAAACCACGCTGAACTTTTGCACTGCGAGGGCGTTTGAGGGCTCGATTCGACCATCCGCCGTCAGCGCGCGGCGCCGGCGCACCAACCCGCCTAGCGCGGCCACGCCTGCCAGCCACAAGCCCGCCGCGCCGGGCTCGGGCACGGCCGAGATGTGAGCGTTGCGGTAGTCGAAGCTCGAACTCGCGCTGGCTGCCGAAAAATCCGTGACGGCCGCACCGCTGGGGTCTTTCAGTGCAATGATGCCGCCCCAGGCCATCGTGTGGCCCAGATCGGCCAGGCCGTCGGCCTGCACCGAAGTAAGAACCTGATTTGACGAAGCCACGGAGCGGGCCGAGCCACGCATGTCTAACTGCACCAGGGCGCCGTTGTTGGCGATCTGGAAGCTGATGGTTTGGATGCCGTTCGTGCCGCTGCTTTCGCAGCGCGGCGCTGAACCCGCGCTGTTGAAGGCGACGCAGTCTTGCCGGTTGCGCAGTTCGACCAGGTTCTGGCGGCTGCCGCTATCGATGACCCGGATCCAGCTATCCCAGAAGACGCTGGCACCGCCCTGGTCGGGCTGAAAAAATCCGTTCCAGCTCGGTGTCGTGGTAGCGTAGGCGGAGCCATCAACCCGCACCTGCGCCGTCACCGTGAACAGCGCGCCGTTGGCATAACCCGGCGCACTGAGCCTGAAGAAATCGGAGATGCCAGCCAGTGCCCCGCTTTGTGCGCTGACCCGCGGGGCATCGCTGAGGCGGGAGACTGTGTGGGCCTCGGTAAAAAGTCGCACGCCCCCGAAGTCAACCTGGGCCCAGGATTGGGCGAAGCCGGTGAATTGGGTCGGGGCATGGTCAGAATCAGCCCGGGCGTCGATTCGGCCGAACGGCGAGGCGCCTTCGCGAGAATCAAAGAAGTCGTCCTTGTCGCCAACAATACCGCCGCCGTCGCCATGCTGGGCGCTGGCCTCCACGGTCGAATACACGTGTGTCTGCGCGTGCACCGACTGGGCGCCGAGCATTCCGAGGAAACCCATAACCAGCAGGCCGGCGATTGCGGGGTGATCGGTGTGGGCGACGGTGGTCATGGGGGCTGCTCCATTGTGAAGAGGGCTTGGTGACCCATCCACGCAGCATTGCCAATGCGTCGGGGAGCGTCGAACCAATATACCCCAGAATATGTATGCCGTCTGCACCGACATCATCGGTGCCTTCGCTTGCGCTGGAACCCGCACACGAAAGGCCGCGGGATTGCGCCAACCAGCCAGTGAACCTTACACTGCCCAAAACGCGGCAGTCTGCCGCTAACGCGGGAGCGGAAAATCCTTTTTGTTCGTCATGCTGCTTCCGGGGAAATGTCGCGATGACCGACCGCACCGCTGGCGACGATGCACCGTGGCCGACACCGATGGAAACGTGCGTCCTTCCTCCTTGCTGCGCCTGATGGGAGTATCTATGTTTGCGGGTCACGTCGGCGCAGCATTGGCTTGATTGAAGCGTCCGAATGGAACGGTGGCTCAGCTTTCCATCGGTCCAAATCGCGCTGTGCGTAGCCGCTTCTGCGCTTGTGGGCTACTACTTTGGGAAGTTCGCGGTCGTCTGGACTTCGCCGCTCTTCGGCGCCATCCTTGCGCGCCCCTCGATCGCGCTCGCTTCAAACATCCGCCACCAGGCGCGTGCGCGGGTGTGGCTTTCCGTTCACGGGCAGCACTATGTGTTCAAGGGAAGCGCGACTGGCCGGCCAGGAGCCCGTCGTGGTGAAGGGCCATGCAGCAACCGCCCACCAGGCGATCCATGGCGCGGCCGGCAAACTTAAGCGCGCAGTCGCCACCGTGCTGGGGAAACACGATCCGCGTCGCAATGCTGCGCTGCCGCTTGATCTGGCATAAGGAAGCACCGAACAAGTCCCCGCCATGCGCGTTCGAATCCAAAACGGGATGACTTGGCCGCCAACACCGACAATCATGGGATGTATCAAAGTCCCATTCCATGACCGGCACCCCCCCCTGAACCTCCCGTCCCCGAATCAGCGCCGTTGCGCAGAGCACCGCCCAAGGCGGATCGTGCGGGCACCGCCCAACCGGTACTTAAAAAGCTGTTCGAGCTCTATCCGCGTCTTTTTGGAGCCGCCTTCCTCCCGCTCAAGCTTGGAGTATTCCAGGAGTTGTTGGCCAAACACCCGCAAGATTTCGAACGCGACAGTCTCAAGGCCGCGCTCGGCCTGCATACGCGTTCCACGCGTTACCTGCAAAGTGTCGCCGCGGGAAACCAGCGCCACGATCTTTAGGGCGAGGCGGTCGAACCGGTGGCACCAGAACATGTCTACTGGGCGCTGCTTGAGTTGTTCCGCCGCCGCCAGGCACGCACCCAGGAAGACCTGCGGCTGAAGTTGCGTTCGCAGCTGGTGGCGGCGTTCGAGGCATCCGCCCCGACGCGCCAGGAATACCTGTCCCGGGTGCTGACCAAGGACGCCGAAGCCACCACGCTGCTGGAGCAGGCGTTCGCAGACCCGGACCAGCAACTGGCCCGGCGCGAGGCGCTGCGCAGGGCCTTCGACAGCAGCGTCAAAACGCCCGATGAGTTCGCCGCGATGTACGGCCTGGACCAACGCACCGTACACCCAGGCCGAAGACGCTGTCGGCACCGACCTGCCGCAGTTTGTCAAGGACGAGTTCGACGCCTTCCTGGAATGCGGCATCTTGGCCCACGGCTTCCTGCCCCCGCGCTGCGCCGACTGCGGCCACGACAAGCTGCTGGCCTTCAGTTGCAAGCGCCGGGGCTTTTGCCCCTCGTGCGGGGCCCGGCGCATGGCACAGACGGCTGCCCCCTTTGGTCGACCACGTCATCCCCCATGTGCCGGTGCGCCAGTGGGTGCTTTCTCTGCCCATCCCGCTACGCCTGCTGCTGGCCACACAGCCCAAGCTGGTGACGCCGGTGCTGCAGGTGGTGCACCGCGTGATCATGTGCCATCCTGCCCGACCCGCTGGCCAACGAACTGGCACCGCTGGCGGTGCTGGTGTCGTACCTGGCCGCGAAGATCAAGGCCCTGGGTGACCTGATCCGCGATTTTCAACGTGCAGGCTGGCAGCTTGACCGGGTGGCTGTGGGCGCTGGTGAAGGTGAACCCGGCCGCGCTGGATGACATGCTGGAGCGGGTCAACATCAGCTTACCCAGGCGAGTGCTGCACCGGTTGGACGCGCGTGCTCGCAGCGCCGGTGAAACGCGTTCAGGCTTCATCGCCCGCATGGCCGTACAGGCCTGAGTTTCGCCGCGCCATCCCGACGGGGAGAAAACCGGGCTTCATTGCCATGCCACCGCCGGACGCTCACGTCGCGCATCTTGAGGCCCCACTCCACGTGACCACACCGTGACGACAAGGCGCGCCAACCCATCGCCGCTGCTCATCATACCGATATTACGAAAGTTATCGCTCCCTTATAATTTCCATAAACTCCCTATAAACTGCCTTCATGGATCCGGTTGCCAACCCTTACGCCCCCGGCGCCGGCACTCCGCCGCCCGAACTGGCGGGCCGCGGTGACCTGCTTGAGGGCGCGCGGATCGCGGCCGAGCGTATCCGTGCCGGGCGGCCGGCCAAAAGCCTGCTGATGATCGGCTTGCGCGGGGCGGGCAAGACCGTGTTGCTGGACCGGATGCGCAACGACGCAGAAGCGTCCGGCCTGCACACATTGCGCATCGAGGCGCCGGAAGGGCGTTCGTTGCCGGCCATCCTGGCGCCACAACTCAGGCAGGCGCTGTTGCGGTTGTCGCGTATCGAGCAGGCGTGTGCGCTGGGGCGGCGCGCCTTGCGGGCGCTGGCCGGCTTCGCCAAGGGGCTGAAGGTCAAATACAACGACATCGAGGTCGGCATCGACTTCGAGCCCGAGCCGGGCCTGGCAGACAACGGCGACCTGGAACATGACCTTCAAGCCCTGCTCGAGGTGGCCGGCGAGGCGGCGCGCAGCGCGGGCACCGCGTTGATCCTCTACATCGACGAGCTGCAATACGTGGAGGAAGAGCAGTTGGCAGCGCTGATCACGGCCCTGCACCGTGTCGCACAGCGGCAATTGCCGGTGATGCTGGTCGGCGCGGGCCTGCCGCAACTGCCGGGCCGTATGGGGCGCGCAAAGTCCTACGCCGAGCGCCTGTTCGACTTTCCCCTGGTCGGCCCGCTCGATGCCGCCGCCGCGCGCGATGCCATTGCGCTGCCGGCCGCGCAACAGCATGTGGCGTTCGCGCCCGGGGCGTTGGAACGGATCGTGCAGGAGACCCAGGGGTATCCGTATTTTCTGCAGGAGTGGGGCAAACATGTCTGGGACGTCGCGTCACACTCGCCGATCACGATGCAGGACGTGGAGCAGGCGTCTGCCATTGCGATCGTCGCGCTGGATGAAGGCTTCTTCCGTGTGCGTTTCGACCGGCTGACGCCGACCGAAAAGCGATATCTTCGCGCCATGGCCGACCTGGGCGCCGGGCCGCATCGATCCGGCGACATCGCCAACATGCTGAGGCGCAAGGTCACGGCCCTGGGGCCGACACGTAATCAGTTGATCTCAAAGGGCATGATCTGGAGCCCGAGCCACGGCGATACTGCTTTCACCGTGCCGATGTTCGACCAGTTCATGGCCCGCATCATGCCCGGCGACGAATGGCGCACGGCGTGATGAACGAAGCCGAATTCTGAACAAGCCATGAGCCGACGATCCGCCTTCACCTGGTTGCTGCACCTGTTCCCTTTCCTGCAGTGGCGGCACATGGTCGATCATGTCACCTTGCGCGCCGACGCCATTGCCGGTCTGACCGGCGGCCTGGTGCTGGTGCCGCAAGGCGTCGCTTTTGCAACCATCGCCGGCATGCCGCCCGAATATGGCTTGTACGCCGCGATGGTGCCGGCCATCGTGGCGGCCTTGTGGGGTTCGTCCTGGCATCTGGTGTCCGGTCCGACCACAGCCATATCCATCGTCGTATTCGCAACCATGAGTCCGCTGGCCGATCCCGGCACCCCGGAGTATGTGGGGCTGGTGTTGACGCTGACTTTCCTGGTCGGACTGTTCCAGCTCACGCTCGGCGCATTGCAGCTCGGTACGTTGGTCAATTTCGTGTCGCATACCGTGGTGGTGGGATTTACCGCTGGCGCCGCTGTGTTGATTGCGGCCAGCCAGGTGAAGAACTTTTTTGGCATCGAGATTGCGCGCGGCACATCGGTGTGGCGGGTGCTCGAAGCGCTGATACGCCAGGCCGCCGAGATCAATCCATTCGTGACCGTGGTGGCAGTGGTCACGGTGCTGGCCAGCGTCGGAATCCGCAAGTGGCGTCCGCGCGCGCCGCACATGATCGCGGCGCTGGTTGTCGGTGGCCTGCTGGCCGCGTTGCTGAACCTGATTTTTGGTCATGCGCGCACCGGCATCAAGAGCATTGGCGCGCTGAATGTCGGACTCCCGCCATTGTCGATGCCGGATTTTTCAATGGGCACGATCGAGAAACTGGTGCCCATCGCCATAGCCGTGGCCTTGCTGGCGTTGACCGAGGCGGTATCGATAGCGCGGGCTGTCGCGCTCAAGAGCGGGCAACGCATCCAGGGTAACCAGGAGTTCATCGGGCAGGGCCTGTCCAATCTGGCGGGCGCTTTTTTCTCCGGCTACGCCTCCAGTGGTTCGTTCAACCGCAGCGGGTTGAATTTCGAGGCGGGCGCGCGCACGCCATTGGCGGCGGTGTTCTCGGCGGTGTTCCTGCTGCTGATCGTGTTGTTTCTGGCGCCGCTGGCCCAATACCTGCCCATACCGGCGATGGCGGGTGTGTTGTTCGTCGTGGCTTGGGGTCTGATCGATTTCCACCACATGGCCGAAATCGTGCGGGTGAGCCGCGCGGAAACCACCGTTCTGTTGGCCACTCTGATCGCGACACTCACGCTGGAGCTGGAGTTCGCGATCTACATCGGTGTGCTGTTGTCGTTGCTGCTGTTCCTCAATCGTGCCGCCAAGCCAAGCATCGAGGATTGCAAACCCTTGCCCGGCCAGTGGCCGCCGGGATTTGGCAATGACACTGGCTTGCCGGATTGCCCACAACTCAAGATTGTGCGGGTCAATGGTGCGATATTTTTCGGTGCTGCCAATTACATCGCCGCGGAACTGCAGCGCATCGATGAGCGCAATCCGATGCAGCGCAGCGTGTTGGTGGTAGGGTCGGGCATCAATTTCGTCGACATGGAAGGCGCCCAGCTGCTGGCCCAGGAGGCGCGCCGGCGCCGAGCCCTGGGCGGGGCACTGTATGTCTTCTACATGAAAGACGAGCCACTGGAGATGATGCGCCGCTGCGGCGCCTACGACGTGATAGGCAAGGAGAACTTCTTCCGGCTCGGCGAAGATGTGATCGGCAAGCTGTTTCCCCGGCTCGATGCCAGCATCTGCAGCGCTTGCAAGGTGCGCATATTCAGGCCCTGCAAAGTCGACACCTCGCTGGACACCGATGCGCAGCCCGGTCCGGTTGCGCAGCCGATCACCTTTGTGCCACGGCCGGCCGCTGCAACGTCGGCGATTGCAAAGGAATAAAATCCGCTGCAGCCTCGTTTCGTCCGTTGCCCTGCTCGGGGCAATGGCCGAGCCCATCTTGTACAGCCCCTGGATGAAAACCATGCAACGCTGTTTTCCTTTTCGTTCGTTCGCGGCGGCAATCGTCACATTCGCCGCAGGCCTGCTGCTGGTGGTAGCGACCGCCAGCGCGCAGATGGCGGTGCGCCAGTTTCCGCCTGCCGTCAAGCGGGGCGTGATGACGGTCACCGCGCCACCGGCGATCATGATCAACGGCAGCGCAATGCGGCTCTCGCCCGGCGCGCGCATCCGCGGCCCGAACAATATGCTGGTGATGTCGGGCGCCCTGATCGGGCATCAATATGCGGTCAGCTATCTGCTCGAGCCGCAGGGCATGGTGCGCGAAATATGGATCTTGAGCCAGGCGGAAGTCGATAGTTTGCCCAGAGGCTGGGACACCACGACCAACATTCGTTTCGAATCGGACGGTGACAAGCCCAAGGTCGACGATGGCAAAACACCATTTGACCAACTGCCCAAGTTTCCAAAGCAGTAAGGCCGGTTGGGCGGGTCGCCCGCAGCGCAGGCTGCCGTCGGTCGATCGGCCAAGCCATCTGTCACGCGCCGGTACAGCGCGGCATCACCAGGACATCCGCCATGAGCAAAAAAGTCTTTGTCAAAACCTTCGGCTGCCAGATGAACGAGTACGACTCAGCCAAGATGGTCGATGTGCTCTATGTCGCCGAGGGTTATGAGGCCACCAGCAATGTCGACGAAGCCGACCTGATCCTGTTCAATACCTGTTCGGTGCGAGAGAAGGCGCAGGAGAAGGTATTTTCCGACCTGGGGCGGGTCCGGCACCTCAAGAAGAAGGGGGTGCAGATCGGTGTCGGCGGCTGCGTGGCCAGCCAGGAAGGCGAGGCCATCATCGCCCGTGCGCCGTATGTGGACGTAGTGTTCGGGCCGCAGACATTGCACCGGCTGCCGCAGTTGCTGCGCCAGCGCCAGACGCAGAATCGGCCGCAGGTAGACATCCGTTTTCCGGAGATCGAGAAGTTTGACCATCTGCCGCCGGCCCGCGTGGATGGCGCCACCGCATTTGTCAGCATCATGGAGGGCTGTTCCAAGTACTGCAGCTATTGTGTGGTGCCGTACACCCGCGGCGAGGAGGTATCCCGGCCGTTCGAGGATGTGCTGGTCGAGGTCGCAGGCCTGGCGGACCAGGGCGTGCGCGAGGTCACCTTGCTGGGGCAGAACGTCAATGCCTACCGCGCGCCGATGGCACAGGGCGGTGCGACGGCCGACCTGGCGATGCTGATCGAATACGTGGCCGACATACCGGGAATCGAGCGGATCCGGTTCACCACCAGCCATCCGAACGAGTTCACGGCCTCGCTGATCGACGTCTATGCGCGGGTGCCCAAACTGGTCAACCATCTGCACCTGCCGGTGCAGCATGGATCGGACCGCATCCTGATGGCGATGAAGCGCGGCTACACCGCAATGGAATACAAGTCGACGGTGCGCAAGTTGCGCGCTATCCGGCCGGACCTGGCCTTGTCGAGCGACTTCATCGTGGGTTTCCCGGGCGAGACCGATGCCGATTTTGCCAAGCTCATGAAACTGGTCGACGATGTGGGCTATGACAGCTCGTTCAGTTTCATCTTCAGCCCGCGGCCGGGGACACCGGCCGCGGCGTTGCATGACGACACACCGCATGCCGTGAAGCTGGCACGGTTGCAGCAATTGCAGGCGGCTCTGGATGAAAACGTCAAACGCATCAGCGCCAGCCGCTTTGCCACGGTGCAGCGGGTGCTAGTCGAGGGCGCGGCGCGCAAGGACGACCGCGAGTTGTTCGGCCGCACTGAATGCAATCGGGCGGTTGTTTTCAAGGGACCCAAGCGCTTGATCGGGCAAATGGTCGATGTGCGGATCACCGAAGCGCCGCAGCGGTCGTTGCGGGGCGAGGTCGTGGTGACCGAGGAAACGGTTATGTAGCGTGGGGCTGGTGCGGTCCGGAGTTCCGGACATCCGATGCAGTGTTGGGGTCAGAGCAAAAATGCTTCGCATTTCTTGGTCTGACCCGCAAGGTAGACTTCCCTTGAAGTGTTGGGGTCAGAGCAAAAATGCTTCGCATTTCTTGGTCTGACCTGCAAGGTAAACTTCCCTTGAAGTGTTGGGGTCAGAGCAAAAATGCTTCGCATTTCTTGGTCTGACCCGCAAGGTCTCAGAATGGCATTTTCGGCATGCCCTTCATGCCTCCGAGGCGCTTCATCATCTTCATCATTCCGCCGCCCTTCATCTTCTTCATCATGTCCTGCATCTGCTCGAATTCCTTGAGCATGCGGTTGACTTCCTGCACCTGAACGCCGGCACCATTGGCGATGCGGCGTTTGCGCGTGGCCTTGATCAGGTCGGGCTTACGGCGTTCTTGCGCCGTCATGCTGTGGATGATGCCTTCCTTGCGCCGGATGTCCTTTTCGGCCCGATTCATATCGACCTGGCCGGCTTTGGCGGCCATTGCGGCAGGCAGCTTGTCCATCAGGCTCGATAGCCCGCCCATTTGTTTCATCTGCTGGATCTGACCCAGGAAGTCGTTGAGGTCGAAACCAACGCCGCTTTTGACTTTTGCCGCCAGTTTCTGTGCGGCCTGCATGTCGACGCCGGAGCTGACCTGTTCGACAAGGGCCACGATATCGCCCATGCCCAGGATCCGGCCAGCGTGGCGCTGCGCGTCGAACACTTCCAGCCCGTCGATCTTCTCGCTGGTGCCCGCAAACTTGATCGGTGCGCCCGTGACGTAGCGCGCCGACAGCGCAGCGCCGCCACGCGAATCACCGTCGGTCTTGGTCAGGATGATGCCGGTCAACGGCAGCGCCTGTTTGAACGCCGCCGCCGTATTGATCGCATCCTGGCCCTGCATGGCGTCGACGACGAACAGCGTCTCGACCGGGTTGAGAACCGCGTGCAACTCCTTGATTTCGCGCATGAGAACGTCGTCAATCGCCAGTCGGCCGGCGGTGTCGACCAGCAGCACGTCGAAATAGTGCTTGCGTGCATAGTCCAGCGCGGCGCGTGCAATGTCCACCGGTTTCTGGTCCGCCGTGCTGGGAAACCATTCGGCGCCAGCCTGCTCGGTAACAGTCTTGAGTTGTTCGATCGCCGCCGGGCGATACACGTCGCCCGAGACGGTGAGGACCTTCTTCTTGCGCTTCTCGATCAGGTGGCGCGCCAGTTTGGCGGTGCTGGTGGTTTTGCCGGAACCTTGCAGGCCCGCCATCAGAATCACCGCCGGTGGTTGGGCCGCCAGGTTGATGTCGCTGATGCCCTCGCCCATGGTCGCGGCGAGTTCCTTGTTGACGATGCCCACCAGCGCCTGGCCAGGTGACAGGGAGCCCATCACCTCCTGGCCCAGCGCCTTGTCCTTGACCCGGGCGACAAAGTCGCGCACCACCGGCAACGCGACGTCGGCCTCCAGCAAGGCCATGCGCACTTCGCGCATCATGTCGGTGACGTTGGACTCGGTGATGCGGGCCTGGCCTCGCATTTCCTTGACCAGGCGGGACAGCTTTTCGGAGAGAGAGGAGGCCATGGGTGTTTGGGGCGGTGGTGCGTGCGCCATGCAATCGCGCACGTTATTGCAGCAGGCGAAACGCTAAACTGTACCCATGATTCTAGCCAGTGGCTCCCTGTTGACCGATGCCCTTGCATGGGCCGTGGCCGCTGCCTACCTGATTCCGGCGCTGTTGCCCCGGCTGGCGGTGGGTCCGGCTCGCCTGGTGGTGTTGCTGGCATGGCTGCTGCACGCGCTGCTGCTGGCGGCTGGCTTGCTGGACGGAACGCCGCGGTTTGGGTTTGCACCTGCCTTGTCGATGACGGCATGGCTGGTGGGCGGTGTCTATGCGGTGGAAAGCCAGTTCTATCCGCAGTTGCGCATCCGGCGTGTCATGTGTGTGTTGGCGGCCCTGTCAGTGCTGGGGCCGTTGGCTTTTCCAGGTGCGCCGCTGCATCCGGCCGCCTCGGTTTGGCTGCCACTGCATTGGGCGTTGGGTATAGCGTGTTACGGATTGTTCGGCGCCGCCGTGGTGCATGCCTGGTTGATGGGCCGCGCCGAGGAGCGCATGCGCCTGGCAACCGATCCCGACAGTGGCTTGCCACTGCTGACGCTCGAACGATTGACGTTTCGATTCGTCGGCGCCGGCTTCGTCCTGCTGACCGCCACCTTGCTGGTGGCGCTGGTGTTTGGCGAGTCGTTGTATGGCCCGGGAAGAGGGTGGAGGGTCAACCATAAAAGCGTGTTTTCGGTCCTGTCATGGCTGACTTTCGCTGCCTTGCTGCTGGGCCGTGCACGCTATGGCTGGCGCGGCCGGCGCGCGGTGCGGATGCTGTATACCGGTGCCGGCCTGCTGTTTCTGGCTTATGTGGGATCGCGGTTCGTGATGGAAGTCGTACTGGGCCGCATGCCATGAAATATCTGCTGGTGCTGATCGTCGTGCTGATCGCTGTCTGGGTCTGGCGCTCCAACCGGGCGGCAGAAAAGCCGCCATCGCGTCCGCGCGCTGAGCCACCAAGCGATGGCGCCGTCGACATGATCGAATGCGACTTGTGCGGCCTGCATTGCCCCAGGCAAGATCTTGTCATCGGCGGCAAGGGCGTCTATTGCTGCGCACAGCACCGGCAACAGGCCGAGGCCTGAGCGCGCGCCATGGCCACAGCGCAACAACAACCGTGGCTCGACCTTCGGCTGGGCGACGACGCGGCTGCTGCTGCCCAGAACGGTCCCGACGAATTAACGCGTCTGTGGCGCGGTTTCATGACGGCGCGTGTCACGCTCGGGCTGGTATTGCTGGCCCTGCAGTCGGCCCTCTATGCCCTGGGGCAGGCGTCTGATCCGTTGTTGATCCTGGTGTGCGGCGCCTATTTGCTGGCGACCGTCGTGACGCGCGTGTTTGGCAAGGAGCGGCGGCTAGGTGCGACTTTGGGTCTGCGCTGGCTGTCCACGATCGGCGTCGACGTGATCACGTTTGCGTTGCTGCAGTATGTGCAGGGTCGCTCGGGCATAAACTATTCGCCCTTGCTGGCATTGCCGGTACTGCTGGCCGCGGTGCTCGGTTCCCTGCCGCTGGCGTTGGGCACTGCGGCGGGCGCCACGCTGCTGTTGCTGGCGCAGGCCAGCCTGGCAGGCTTGCAGGCGGATGTCGACTCGACGTCGATGGTGGCGCAATCGGCCTTGACCGGAGCCGGATATTTCGTCATTGCGTTTCTGGCCAGCCAGATGTCGGCCCGTCTGGCCAGCGAAGAACGGCGTTCGCGACAAAGCCAGATGCTGGCGCGGGTACAGAGTCAGGTCAACGCGCTGGTGATCGAGTCGATGACAGACGGCATCCTGGTGCTGGATGCCCAAGACGCGGTTTTGGCCGCCAACCCGACCGCCTGCACCTTGCTGGGGCGCGAAGACGGAGTTGCAAGCGCGCCGTTCTCGTTGGCGCAGGAGCCGGCATGGCAGGAACTGACCCAACTCAACCAGCGCAGCTTTGCCAGCAACCAGACCCAAAGCGCAAACGTTACGCTGACGCTGGCTGGAATCGGCCCGCAGTACACCCATGTGCGCACCCGCATAGCCGCGACCGACGACGAGGCGCCCGAGCGCCTGTGCGTCATGTTCATGCAGGACCAGCGCGCGGTGGAGGCGCGCATGCGGTCGGAAAAGCTCGTCAGCATGGGCCGGATGTCAGCCGCGGTGGCCCATGAGATCCGCAATCCGTTGGCGGCCATCGTCCAGGCAAATGCGCTGCTCGGCGAGGAGGTGGCGGATCCACGGCTCAGGTCGCTGATCCGCATGGTGCACCAGAATGCGAACCGGTTGGAGCGTATTGTTGACGAGGTGCTCAATATTGCGCGGCTGGACCGGCCTGGCGTTGAAGAAGGACCGTCGCGTGTCCGCTTGGACGACGCGGTGGCGCAGATCTGCACGGACTGGACGCAAAACTCCGGCCGCGCGGGCAGCGTCAGGACCGAACTGCATGCCGGGACGTCCATCGTGGCCTTTGATGTGGAGCACCTGCGACGGGTGCTGGTCAACCTGCTGGACAATGCCCTGCGCTTTGCTGGCGGGGAGCCAGGGTCGATACAGGTGTCCACCAGTCTGGGGCCCGGGGCGCAAATCTCACTGGCGGTCTGGAGCGATGGGCGACCGATGGAGCCAACGGTCGAGCGGCACTTGTTCGAGCCGTTTTTCTCCTCGGAAAGCCGCTCTACCGGCCTGGGTCTGTACATCTGTCGCGAGTTGTGCCATGGCCACGGCGCGGCGATCGGTTTTGCCCGCACCCCGCGCCCTGTCGGGGCGGCTCGGGTCGACGGCAACGAGTTCCGTATCCGCTTTGCTTCGGTGCCGTCTGACAAAATGCGCCCCTGAGCATGGCAGCACCATCATCCTTGAACAATGTCCATATCCTCGTCGTGGACGACGAGCCGGATCTACGCACGCTGTACGAACTGGCATTGCTGCGCGAGGGTTACGAGGTCAAGGGCGTGGGCGATCTGGCACAGGCGCGCGAGATGCTGGCAGCACAACGGTTCGACGTCGTCATCACCGACATGCGCCTGCCCGACGGGCTGGGTATCGACCTGCTGCACCGCTTGCGCGAGCAGCATCGCAGCGAACGCTGTGTGGTCATTACCGCGTATGGTTCGGCCGACAACGCGGTCGAATCGCTGAAGGCCGGCGCTTTCGATTACCTGACCAAGCCAGTCGATATCCAGCAATTTCGATCGGTCATTGCGTCGGCGGTTGCGGGGGCTCGCAATGAGGCGGTGGCCGGGCGGCGGCATAACGCGGGTACCGTGCCGCATCCGGGCCAGAACCGGCGCAGGACCGATACCGTACCCGGCGTTGGCGAGACGGCATTGCAACGGCTGGTCGGTGAGTCCGCGGTGATGCGCCAGGTCAAGGATAGGGTGGCCAAGGTAGCGCGCTCGATGGCCCCGGTCTTGATCAGTGGCGAATCGGGCACGGGAAAAGAACTGGTTGCGCGCGCATTGCATGCCAACAGCCACCGTGCCAGCGGTCCGCTGATCGCCGTCAACTGCAGTGCGATTCCGGAGCAATTGCTGGAGGCCGAGTTTTTCGGCTCGCGCAAGGGGGCGTTTACCGGCGCAAACCAGGACCGCGACGGTTTTTTCCAGGCCGCCCGCGGCGGCAGCCTTTTTCTGGACGAGATTGGTGACCTGCCGCTGGCCATGCAGTCCAAGCTGCTGCGGGCCATTCAGGAACGCAGCGTGCGCAGCGTCGGAGCCACGCAGGAGGAACCGGTGGATGTGCGCATTATCAGCGCGACCCACCGCGACCTGGTCGCCGAGGTGCAGAGTGGTCAGTTTCGCCAGGATCTGTACTACCGACTCAATGTCATCGACATCATGCTTCCGCCGCTGCGTGAACGGCTCGACGACCTGCCGGCCCTGTGCGCCAGCCTGCTGGCGCGCATTGCCGCTGAATCGGGCATGCCGGTACCGACAATTTCGCCCAGCATGCTGGAGCAGATCTGCCTGGCGCCGCTCAAGGGCAATGTGCGGGAACTGGAAAACTTGTTGCACCGTGCCATTGCCCTGAGCGAAGGCGACGGCCTGCAGATCGATATTATGGGCGAGCAAACCATCCCGGCGCCGTTGTACGCGAACGCCATGCCGGCGACCGCCGACCCGGCGGCTGAGCCATCGTCGGGCACCCCGCAGAGCGTGGCGATTCCGGCCAACCTGCAGGAGCATCTAGAGCGCCAGGAGCGCGAGATTCTGGTGCAGACGCTGCGCGAAACCGGATTCAACCGGACGGCTGCCGCGGTCCGACTTGGCCTGAGCCTGCGCCAGATCCGTTACCGGATTGCGCGGCTGCAGATCGATGTACCCTCCGACCCTGGCGTTCCCGATGAAGGCCGCTGATCCGACCCCGGTAACGGCGCCGACCGGTTGCAGTTGCAAGGCGCACTCGGCTGGCCCGCACCATTCTTGCCGCGGGCAAATGTAAAAGTTTGACCCCGGCCCGTCGGCCGGCGCACGGAGTTGTCAGCGCCGCTTCGTAGGCGGCTGCACACCTTGACGCCAGGCTTGATGCGGGCGGCAAGGGAGAAAGCGTTTGGCGGTCGCATGCATCCGCGTTTCCACACGCAGGTGCGCTTGTTGCAAGGCCTCTGGGCATGCACGTCGCACGGAGGTCGCACTCTGATCCGCAAGGCGTTCGCAAGGGGCCGATCCGGCGCGAAGGGTTTGTCGCCGTGGCTTGCGCGATACACTACCGGTAGTGGCTTGTCATAAGCCCAGGCCCCATATATAGTGTCTGCTGGTCGTGCGATGCACTTGCTGCCCAAAGGCGCGGGCAGGCCGCCACCAGACCGGAATCCTCCCATAAAAGACGTTCGCAGAGACGAGGAAAATAATGCAGACAGCCTTGAATACGCCCATCCAACAACCATCACGCAAGCCCGCCACACCCAGAGCCGAGACAAGCCATGCGCATAGCGCAGCAGAACTGAATCAGTTCCAGATCATCCGCCGCAACGGCGCCGTAGTGCCGTTCGAGCCGGGCAAGATCGCGGTCGCGATGATGAAGGCTTTCCTGGCGGTGCATGGCACCCAGGGCGCCGCTTCGGCCAGTGTGCGCGAAGTGGTCGACAGCCTGACCCAGATCGTGGTGCGTGCTTTGATGCGCTCACGTCCGGGTGGCGGAACCTTCCATATCGAGGACGTGCAGGACCATGTCGAACTGGGCCTGATGCGCGGCGGCCACCACGAGATCGCGCGCGCCTACGTGCTGTACCGCGAGAAGCGCTCGCAGGAGCGTGCGCGCGCCAAGGAGCAGGAGGCGCCCGAGGTTGTGCAACTGCACGCCGTCGACAATGGTCAACGGGTGCCGCTGGACCTCGAGCGGCTGCAGGACCTTATCCGAACCGCATGTGATGGCCTCGGTCCCGATATCCGTTTCGAGCCGATCATGGCCGAGACGCTGCGTAACCTGTATGACGGTGTTCCGATGGATGAGGTCTACAAGGCATCCGTGCTGGCCGCCCGTACGCTGATCGAAAAGGATCCGGACTATACCTACGCGACCGCCCGGCTGTTGTTCCATACGATCGCCAAGGAAGTGCTCGGCCATGACGTGCCGCAGTCCGGGATGGGGCAGGCCTACATCGACTATTTTCCGCAGTTCGTTCGCAAGGGCGTAGACGCCGAACTGCTCGACGAGCGCCTGCTGCAGTTCGACCTGCAGCGCCTGGGCGCCGCGCTCAAACCCGAGCGCGACCTGCAGTTCGACTACCTGGGGCTGCAGACCCTGTATGTCCGCTATTTCCTGCACATCAGCAAGACCCGTATCGAGATGCCGCAGGCTTTCTTCATGCGCGTGGCCATGGGCTTGTCGCTGGGCGAGATCGACCGCGAGTCGCGTGCAATCGAGTTCTACGAAGTGCTGTCTTCGTTCGACTTCATGTCGAGCACGCCCACCCTTTTCAACAGTGGGACCTTGCGCTCACAGTTGTCGTCCTGTTACCTGACGACCGTGCCGGATGACCTTGATGGCATCTACGAGTCGATCAAGGAAAACGCGCTGTTGTCCAAGTTTGCCGGTGGCCTGGGCAACGACTGGACGCGGGTGCGCGCGCTGGGCTCCCGGATCAAGGGCACCAACGGCGAATCGCAGGGCGTTGTGCCGTTTCTCAAGGTCGTCAATGACACGGCGGTTGCAGTGAACCAGGGTGGCAAGCGCAAGGGCGCGGTATGTACCTACCTGGAAGCCTGGCACCTGGATATCGAGGAGTTCCTGGACTTGCGCAAGAACACCGGCGATGACCGCCGGCGTACCCACGACATGAACACAGCCAACTGGATTCCGGATCTGTTCATGCGCCGGGTGATGGAAAAAGGCAGCTGGACCCTGTTCTCGCCATCCAATGTGCCGGACCTGCATGATCTGTTTGGCGCCGCCTTCGAGCGCGCCTACGTTGTCTACGAGGAACGGGCCGCGCGCGGCGAAATCAAGCCGAGCCGCACCGTGCCAGCGGCCGACCTGTGGCGCAAGATGCTGACCATGCTGTTCGAGACCGGCCACCCCTGGATCACGTTCAAGGATGCCTGCAACGTGCGCTCGCCCCAACAGCATGTGGGCGTCGTGCATTCGTCCAATCTGTGCACCGAGATCACACTCAATACCAGCGATACCGAGACCGCAGTCTGCAACCTGGGTTCGGTCAATCTGCTGCAGCACCTCAAGGACGGCGCGATCGACCACGACAAGCTGCGCCGCACCGTCGGCATCGCGATGCGCATGCTCGACAACGTGATCGACATCAACTACTACGCTGTCAAGAAGGCGCGCGACTCCAACATGCGGCATCGGCCGGTCGGCCTGGGCGTGATGGGATTCCAGGATAGTCTGTACAAGTTGCGCATCCCGTATGCCAGCGAGGCGGCGCTCGAGTTTGCCGACCAGTCGATGGAGGCGGTCTGTTACTACGCCTACTGGGCCTCAACCGAACTGGCGCGTGAGCGCGGCCGCTATTCCAGCTTCAAGGGCTCATTGTGGGATCGCGGCATCTTGCCGATCGATACGCTGGACATGCTGGCCACCGAGCGCGGCGGCTATGTCGAGGTCAACCGGTCGTCGACGATGGACTGGGACGCGCTGCGCCGCAAGATCGCCGCCGACGGCATGCGCAATTCCAATTGCGTGGCGATAGCGCCTACCGCAACGATCTCCAACATCATCGGTGTGGATGCATCGATCGAACCGTGCTTTGGCAACTTGTCAGTCAAGTCCAACCTGTCGGGCGAGTTCACCGTGATCAACGGCAGCCTGGTGCATGACCTCAAGCGACTGGGCCTGTGGGACGACGTGATGGTCATGGACCTGAAGCATTTTGACGGATCGTTGCAGCCGATCGACCGCGTACCGCAGGAGATCAAGTCACTCTACGCCACAGCATTCGAGGTCGAAACCCAATGGCTGGTCGAGGCCGCGGCGCGGCGCCAGAAGTGGATCGACCAGGCGCAGTCGCTGAACATCTACATGGCGGGCGCCTCGGGCAAGAAACTCGATGACACCTACAAGCTTGCGTGGGTGCGCGGTCTCAAGACCACCTACTACCTGCGCACGCAATCGGCGACCCACGCCGAAAAATCCACGGTGGCCGCCGGCCGTATGAACGCGGTGTCCTCCGGGGGCGATGCGCCGTCCATGAGCGCCATCGACAAAGCGGCTGCCGATGCGCGCGCGCAATTGGCTGCGAGTCCTGCGACCGACGTGAAGTTCTGCGGCGTCGACGATCCGACATGCGAGGCTTGCCAGTAATCCGATCGCGCATCGTCGCGCGCGTGCTGCGCGCAACGATGCAATTGAACAACACATCACTGCAGCGACGCGCATGAATGCTTTTCATTTGATGGCGCTGCTCTCATAATTCGCAGATTGGAAACCTCTATGTTGACCTGGGACGAAGAAGTCAAGCCCACACCGCCAACTTTTCTTGCTCGTGACCCGCACCAGGGTCGCTCGGTAGAGTCTCCTTTGCATTCTGCTCAGGTGCGCATTCTCGATGACGGCGCACCCGCTCCGACGGCGGCGAAGTCAACATCCCCCAAGCAGTCCACCGCGCCGCGCCGGGTCAATGCAGCCGACAAGCGCATCATCAATGGGCAGACCGACGTCAACCAACTGGTGCCGTTCAAATACAAGTGGGCCTGGGAAAAATACCTCGCCAGTTGCGCCAATCACTGGATGCCGCAGGAAGTCAACATGACGCGCGACATCGCGTTGTGGAAGGATCCAAACGGCCTTACAGACGACGAGCGGCGCATCGTCAAACGCAATCTCGGATTTTTTGTCACCGCCGATTCTCTGGCCGCGAACAATATCGTGCTGGGCAGTTACCGCCACATAACGGCACCCGAATGCCGGCAGTTCCTGTTGCGCCAGGCGTTTGAAGAAGCGATCCACACCCACGCCTATCAGTACATCGTTGAATCACTGGGGCTGGACGAAAGCGAGATCTTCAATGCCTGCAACGAGGTCGACTCGATCCGCAACAAGGACCAGTTCCTGATCCCGTTCATCGAGACGCTGACCGACCCGCACTTCACGACCGGCACGCTGGAAAACGACCAGAAGCTGCTCAAGTCCCTGATCGTGTTCGCCTGCCTGATGGAAGGCCTGTTCTTCTATGTCGGGTTCACACAGATCCTGGCCCTGGGGCGTCAGAACAAAATGACCGGTGCGGCCGAGCAGTACCAGTACATATTGCGTGACGAGTCGATGCACTGCAACTTTGGTATCGACCTGATCAATCAGATCAAGCTCGAGAACCCGATGTTGTGGACGGCTGCTTTCAAGACCGAGATACGTGCGCTGTTCGAGCAGGCGGTGTCGCTCGAGTACCAATACGCCGAAGACACCATGCCGCGCGGTGTGCTCGGGATGAACGCGTCCATGTTCAAAGGCTACCTGCGCTACATTGCGAATCGCCGTGCGACCCAGATCGGTCTGGAGGCCCTGTATCCGAACGAAGAAAATCCGTTCCCGTGGATGAGCGAGATGATCGATCTGAAAAAGGAACGCAACTTTTTTGAAACCCGCGTCATCGAGTACCAATCCGGCGGCGCATTGTCCTGGGACTGACGGTCCGAACGCATGACCATGGCAACCCCGAATCCACACATCGACGCAGGCACCAAAGAGTGCCGGGTCGGAGTGTGCTACCCCGTTCAAGGCGCTGGGATAAAGCCCAACCCCCTGAATCGCTTCATGTGCTCCAACAGGCATGAAGTGCTCTTTGTTACTTGATCAAGGAGAAAATGATGGCAACTGCAAAAAAACCCGCGGCAAAAAAAGCCGCTCCCGTGAAGAAGGCCGCGGCCAAGAAGGCACCGGCTAAGAAAGCTGCTGCGAAGAAAGCACCGGCCAAGAAAGTCGTAGCGAAGAAGGCTCCGGCGAAGAAGGCCGCTGCGAAAAAGGCTCCGGCGAAGAAGGCTCCGGCGAAGAAAGCCGCTGCGAAAAAGGCTCCGGCCAAAAAGGCTCCGGCGAAAAAAGCCCCAGCGAAGAAAGCTGCGGCCAAGAAGCCTGCTGCCAAGAAGCCAGCCGCCAAGAAAGCAGCCAAGAAGCCGGCCGCCAAGAAAGCCGCGAAGGCGCCCGCTGCCCCTGCCGCAGCTGCTCAAACGACGCTGAACCCGCAAGCGGCCTGGCCGTTTCCGACTGCCAGCAAGCCCTGAGCGAACCTGAGTGTTCGCCTCAAGCCCGATGCCTTCTGGTGTCGGGCTTTTTTTTGATGCGCCGATAAGCCACGCGGTTGCACCGACAGGTGCATGCACCCGCTACTGATCGATCAGTGCCGGGTCGATGCTGTAGTTTTGCGGACCGCGCTGTGCAATCTTGATCGAACCCAGCTGGTTGCCCAATCGGGCGCAGCGCTCCAGAGGCCATCCGCGCTCCAGGCCGAACAACAGCGCGCCTCGATAGGCGTCGCCGCAACCGGTAGGGTCCACGACGGCCACCGCCTCGATGGCCGGTACATGGGTCTTGACGCCGTTGACCCATACCTCGCTTCCCTGCGCGCCAATGGTGACGATCAGTCCGCGCACCTTGCGTGATATTTCGGCGTTGTCCCAGCCTGTGCGGTCGCTGAGCATTTTGCCCTCGTAGTCGTTGACTGCGACCCAGCTTGCCTTGGTAACGAAGTCGCGCAGCTCGGCACCGTCGAAACGCGGCAGTTGCTGACCGGGATCGAAGATGAACGGAATGCCGGCCTGCGCAAATTGCGCCGCATGCTGCACCATCGCCTCGCGCCCGTCGGGCGCGATGATGCCCAATCGGATGTCGGCCCGTGCCGTGATCCGGTTCTGCCAGGCCTGCTCCATGGCGCCCGGATGAAAGCCGTTGATCTGGTTGTTGTCGGTATCGGTGATGATCATCGCCTGGGCGGTGTAGGCGTCATCGATCGTGCGCACGAATTCGCTGTTGATGCCCTGGTCCTGCAAGCGTTTCAGATACACATCCCCGTCAACGCCGATCGTGGCCATGGGCAAGGGCTCGCCTCCCAGCGACTTCAGGGCATAGGCAATGTTGCCGGCGCAACCACCGAAGTCGCGCCGCAACGACGGAACCAGAAACGACACATTCAGGATATGCAGTTGCTCAGGCAGGATCTGGTCCTTGAACCGACCCTCGAAATTCATGATGGTGTCAAAGGCCATCGAGCCGCAGATGATGGAAGCCATGGCAGATGCCTAGATAGTTCAGGGATAAAACGCGAGCAGGCGGTAACCGGCGATGCGGTCCGAGCCAGCGCCGGGCTGGACCGTAAGCGCCAGCGAGCCCGTCCAGACAGACGCCGCTGCCAGCGCCGCAGAGCGTGCGCCGAAGTCGGTCGGCTGGATCACGCGGCGCACAATAGGCTGATCCTGCGGGTCGGTCAGTGAAAGTTCGATCGCCGGCATGGCGATGTCGATGGCGGCGGTATTCTTGAGCGAAAAGCCCAGTCGGTAGTCGTCGCCGCGCACCCGGCTGAACGACGAGCTGTCGATCAAGACGGACTCGATCTGGCGCAATGGCGACACGCTGCAACCCGCCGCTACGCACAGTGCCTGCAATACCGGCAGCATCGCAGGCTGCACCGCGGCGACGCGGTCCCGCTCCTTGAGCAGGATCTGGGCAGCCAGAAAGGCGAGCAGCGCCAGCAGCACGACAATGAGTCCGATCCGCACAACGGGCCGGCGCCAGATGGATTCCTGCTGGTCACCACGCAGGAACGACACTTCGGGCGCGTCGGTTGCAGACTGCGATGCACTGGCGACTACGGCTTCGGGTAGCCGCGGCTCCAGATCCGACGGGGGCAGGGTATCGGCTTCGTCGCTTGACTCCGGGTCCGACGGCAATATGACGGTCTGCGGATCGGTCGTCGGAGAGTCGAGCCAATCGGGCGTCTCGGCCGTCGCTTCCGCCACGTGCAAGGCGTTGTGGTCCAGCGTCGGTGCTGGGGCCGCGGTCGCGCTGGTGGTTGGCGCGGTTCCAGTGGCGCTTGCCCGCAGCCGGGTGGGCGGCGGCATTGCCGTTGTCGCTACTGGTTGGGACTGCGGCGCCGACTTCGCCGTGGCGTCAGCCTTTGTTGCACTCCCCGACGCGACGATCGCTGTTGGGGATTGCGGTTGCGTTGTCGCGGTCGGCGCCGCTGCGCCAGGGTCTGACACCATGTGTTGCGTCGCGTCGAACACCTCCGAACAATGGCCACATCGGACCCACCCCTCGGACACCCTCAGTTGATCCGGCACGACCCGGAACATGGTTTCGCATGTCGGGCATCGTGTGATCAGGCTCATGGCGCAGTGATTGTAGTGGCGCAGCCAGGCTCAGTTGTGCGCCGTCATCAGGATCCAGCCGTCCTGTGTCGCGGCCACCTCCAATTGCATGATCGGTGCATAGGCGGCAGTCAGTTCCGCGGCCTGGCGCTCGAGAATGCCCGACAGCACCAATCGCCCGCCCGGCGCGACCCGTGCGCACAGCAGGGGTGCCAGCACCTTGAGCGGTGTCGCCAGGATATTGGCCAGCACGGTCTGGTATTGGCCGCTGGCCTGCTCGGGCAATCCGCAGGCGATGCTGACCTGGTTTGCCGCAGCATTGAGCTTGGACGATTCGACAGCCGCCGGATCGATGTCCAGCGCCTCGACCGCGCTCGCGCCGAACTTCGCCGCGGCAATGGCCAGGATGCCCGAGCCACAGCCATAGTCCAGCACGCGGCCCAGACCTTCGCCACCCCGTGTTTGTGCGATCCATTGCAGGCACATGCGGGTCGTAGGGTGGGTGCCAGTACCAAATGCCAGGCCGGGGTCGAGTCGGATGCAATGGGTCGCTTCTGCCGGTGGTTCGTGCCAGGTCGGAACGATCCAGAAGTCGTCGGTGATCGGCACCGGTTGGAACTGCGATTGTGTGAGTCTTACCCAGTCTTGCTGCTCCAGCGCGGTGATGCCCTGGTTGGAACAGTCGGTGAAAAAGTCCTGGGCGCCGAGAATCTGTGCCGCATCCTGCGCCATTGAGGCGCTGGTGAACAGGGCCTTGATCGATGAATGGCGCCAACCGATGTGTGTCGGCACCATGCCCGGTTCGCCGAAAACGGCCTGCTCGGAATCGGTCAGTGCGTCGGCATCCTCGACGCTGACACTCTGCGCCTGCAGCGCCTCAAGGGCGTCGGCAAGCTGTTCGACACGGTCTTGCGGACACAGCAGGTTCAGCTCGAACATGCCACCCTATCAGCGCTTGTGTTGCACAAGCCACTCTTCCAGGTAATGGATGTTGGTGCCGCCACTACAGAACCGGGCATCGACCATCAGTTCCCGGTGCAGTGGAATGTTGGTATTGATGCCTTCGACCACGGTCTCGCCCAGGGCGGTGCGCATGCGCGCCAGCGCCTGCTCGCGCGTGTCGCCATGCACGATGATCTTGCCGATCATCGAGTCGTAGTTGGGCGGAACGAAATAATTGGTGTAGATATGCGAGTCGACCCGCACGCCAGGGCCGCCCGGTGGGTGCCACATCGTGATGCGGCCGGGCGAAGGCACGAACTTGTAGGCGTCTTCGGCATTGATCCTGCACTCGATCGCGTGTCCCCGGATCTCGACCTGGCGCTGGGTGAACGGCAGTTTTTCTCCGGCCGCGACCATGATCTGGGTCTTGACGATATCCACCCCGGTGATCCACTCGGTAACCGGGTGTTCCACCTGGACCCGGGTGTTCATCTCGATGAAATAGAACTCGCCGTTCTCGAACAGGAACTCGAACGTGCCGGCGCCGCGATAGCCGATCTTCTTGCAGGCCGCAACGCAGCGCTCGCCGATGCGCTCGATCAGCTTGCGCGCAATGCCAGGTGCTGGTGCTTCCTCGATGACCTTCTGGTGGCGCCGCTGCATCGAGCAGTCGCGCTCGCCCAGGTAGACCACGTTCTTGAACTTGTCGGCCATGATCTGGATTTCGATATGGCGCGGGTTCTGCAGGAATTTTTCCATGTACACCGCAGGATTGCCGAAGGCCGCGCCTGCCTCGCCCTTGGTCATCTGGACCGCATTGACCAGTGCGGCTTCGGTATGCACGACGCGCATGCCGCGACCGCCGCCGCCGCCGGCCGCCTTGATGATGACCGGGTAGCCAATGCTCTTGGCAATGCGCCGTATCTGCACGGAATCTTCCGGCAACTCGCCTTCCGATCCGGGAACGCAAGGCACGCCGGCCTTGATCATGGCCTGCTTGGCCGACACCTTGTCGCCCATGATGCGGATCGATTCCGGCGTCGGGCCAATGAACTGGAAGCCGCTTTTCTCGACCCGCTCGGCAAAGCCGGCGTTCTCACTGAGGAAGCCGTAGCCGGGGTGAATTGCTTCGGCATCCGTCACCTCCGCCGCCGAAATAATGGCTGGCATATTGAGGTAACTCAGCGCCGAAGGCGCCGGCCCGATGCACACTGCCTCGTCCGCCAGTTTGATGTATTTCGCTTGCCGGTCTGCCTCCGAGTACACCATCACCGCGGTGACGCCCAATTCGCGGCAGGCGCGCTGGATGCGTAGCGCTATTTCGCCGCGATTGGCGACCAGAATTTTCTTGAACATGGATTGTGCGGTCCTTGGTCAGGCGATCTCGAACAACGGTTGTCCGTATTCGACTGCCTGGCCGTTGACGCACAGGATGTTGGTCACCACGCCGGACTTATCGGCCTCGATCTCGTTGAGGATCTTCATCGCCTCGACGATGCAGACCGTTTCGCCTTCCTTGACCGTGCTGCCAATCTCGATAAATGGCTTGGCCCCGGGTGAGGCACTGCGGTAGAAGGTGCCCACCATCGGAGACTTCACGACATGGTTGGCGGGCGCCTCAGGCGCCGCAGCTTGTGCTGCGGCAGGAGTGGTCGACGCTACCGGCGCCACGGCTGGCGCTGGCGCAGATGAATGTGCGCCAGCGTGGTACTGAACCGGGGCAAAGCCGCCTTTGACAATGCGAACTTTTCCTTCGGCCTCCGTGATTTCCAGTTCCGACACGTTCGAATCGGAAACCAGATCGATCAGTGTTTTGAGTTTTCGCAGGTCCATGGTGTCTCCAACGACTGATAATTGTGGTCCGCAAATTTACCTCAAATATTGAACAAAAGCGGTTATCTTCGTTCAAATTTAGCGATCAAGCTCCTATCTTCAGGTTGGTGCTTGCGAGGCGGCTGGCGTTGTTCACCCAGTGCAGGCCCCGCTGGCGATGGTCGCCAGCGCTAACGCAGGCCCCGCCATTGCTGCAGGTCTTGTGGGCTGACCCGGCCCATTTTACGTTGGGCTATGAGACCGGCACTGTTCAACACCACGGTGAAGGGCAATCCGCCGCCCAGGTTGCCAAGTGAACGGCTGAGTTCGACGCCGGACATGCCGGCCAGCGCAATTGGAAATCGCACCGGTGTCTGTTGCAGGAAGCGTTTCACGGCGGCTCCGTTGTCGACCGCGATTCCAAGGACTTGCCATCCGTTTGTCTTGTTTTCATCGTAGAAGCGATCCAATAGCGGCATTTCCTCGACGCACGGCGGGCACCAGGTGGCCCAGAAATTGAGCAGCAACGGTTTGCCTGCGAAGGTTTGCAGGGGCAGCGAATCCCCGTCGGGTGTCGGAAAAACCATGCTCCACAACGACGCTGGAGCCGGTACCGCTGCGCTGCCGGGCCGCGCTTGCCACCAAGCGATGCCGGCGCCCCCCAGCGTCGCGGCAACGGCCGTCGCCCCGAACAGCCAGCGTCGGCGCGCCCCACTCCACGATGCTGGGTTGCCAATGTCGCGGGTGTGGTCTGGAGTGGGCAGTCCGTTCATGGTCTTTGCTTGCCCATCAATTCTCGCAGGGCGGCGAGGTTTCCCCTGGGCGCGCGGTCTTTTGCATCATGGCGCAATGCGCCGCGCAGGTCGTCAAGGTCATATACGAGCAGATGGATATTGACGATCTCGTTCAGGCCATCGCAGAGGTCCGTGACACTCAGCGTGTCCACCGGCGCGCCTCGCATGCCGTTGACGGTACGCGGCGCATAGGTGATCCGGGCGTCGATCAGCGCGATCTCTGCCGACTTGGAGTCATCGCAGAAAAGCTCGATCACGATGTCGGAGTGGCGCGTCGCACTGCCACGCCAGACCGACGACGTCAGATGCGGCCGGAACGGCGCCATACGCTCCATCCAGCGTAGCGCCAGTTCGCGCAAGGCAGCCAGTTCGAGTGGCTGGGTGTCAGCGCAAAACAGCGCGATGTACTCGAACACCGCGTCTTCGACATCGGCGTTGCCAGGCAGGGGGGTGCGTGCCGGCAGGCCCAGTATCCGGGCGGCCTGGCGCTTGGCGGGACCGTATTCCATCCCGTCTTCCACGACCAGCCGGGCCGCGGCTGCGGCGATTTCGGCTTTCCAGCCATCGGCGCCTTGTTCCATCGGGCAATTGTGCATGCATTCGGCGATCGTGCGCCGTGCTTGGCGAGCGCGTGTCGCCGACGGGAGCGGCCATGGCGGTGTCCTAAAATTGCACGATGTACATCCACATACTGGGCATCTGCGGCACCTTCATGGGAGGTCTGGCAGCACTGGCGCGCGAATTGGGTCATACCGTCACCGGTTGCGACAGCGGCGTGTATCCACCGATGAGCGAGCAGTTGCGTGGATTGGGCATCGACCTGGTGGACGGATACGGCGCCGACCAGCTCGCATTGCGGCCCGATATGTTCGTTGTCGGCAACGTGGTTAGCCGGGCGATCCTGGCCGATGGCTCGCCGCGTTATCCGCTGATGGAAGCCATTCTTGACGCGGGCGCACCCTACACCAGTGGCCCGCAATGGCTGGCGGAGCATGTGCTTGCCGGGCGCCATGTGCTGGCCGTGGCAGGAACCCACGGCAAGACCACGACCACCGCGATGCTCGCCTGGATACTGGAGTGCGCCGGCTTGCAGCCGGGGTTTTTGATCGGCGGCGTGCCGATGAATTTCTCCGTCTCGGCGCGGCTGGGTGGAACGCCACCTGCCGTGGCCGGTGGCGCTGCGCGCAAGCCCTTGTTTGTCATCGAGGCCGACGAATACGACACCGCCTTCTTCGACAAGCGCAGCAAGTTCGTCCATTACCGCCCCCGTACCGCGATCCTGAACAACCTGGAGTTCGACCATGCGGACATTTTTGACGACCTCGCCGCAATCGAGCGGCAGTTTCGCCATCTGGTGCGCATCGTGCCGGGCATGGGAGCACATGGCAGTGGCCGCATCATCGTCAACGGCTTGGAGGAAAGCCTGGTGCGGGTGATGGCAGCCGGCTGCTGGAGTGAGCAGCGCAGTTTTGGCGCCACGGTCAGTGACTACACCGCGCGCGGCGAACCAGACCGGTTCCAGGTGCTGTGCCGTGGCGAGCCGGTGGCCTCAGTGGCCTGGTCGTTGACCGGCATGCACAACCAGCTCAACGCACTGGCCGCGATCGCCGCGGCCGAGCATGTGGGCGTCGCCCCTGCCGTCGCGGCGCAGGCTTTGGCCGATTTCCAGAACGTGCGCCGGCGCATGGAATTGCGCGGCAATGTGCTGCTGGACGGATCGCCTCCCGGCGCAAGGCCCATCGCGCTGTACGACGATTTCGCGCATCATCCGACGGCCATGCATACGACGCTGGAGGGGTTGCGCCGCAAGGTCGGGCCAGCGGTACGGATCCTGGCCGTGTTCGAGCCGCGGACCAACACCATGAAATTGGGTGCGATGAAAGCCCAGTTGCCCTGGGCGCTGGCGGCGGCTGACCTGTCGTTCTGCCACGCCGGCGGCCTTGGATGGAATGCCCGCGAGGCGCTGGCGCCGTTGGGCGACAAGGCCCTGGTCGCCGACAACATCGAGACCCTGATCAGCCAGGTTCTGGCGTCGGTCCGGCCAGGTGATCAGATCCTGTGTATGAGCAATGGCGGTTTCGGCGATATTCACCACACGCTACTGACCCGGTTGCAGGCGCATGCCCCGGCGGGTCACGGTGCAAACGTCGCTGTTGCCTGAGCCAGCGCAAGCGGGAGCGGTCAGCGCGCCCGCTTGCGGCGGGCGGTGACCGACTGGGAAACGACGTCGAGCAATTCCAGCGAGTGGTCCCAACCCAGGCAGGCGTCGGTGATGCTCTTGCCGTAGTCGAGTTTGCCGGCGTCGTCCTTGCCAGGGGTGAACTTCTGTGCGCCGGCCTTCAGGTGGCTCTCGACCATCAGGCCAAATACGCTGGCCGAACCGCCTGCGACCTGCGACGCGACGCTGCGCGCAACGTCCAGCTGCTTTTCATGCTGCTTGCTGCTGTTGGCGTGGCTGCAGTCGACCATGAGGGTGCCGGGCAGTTGCGCCGTCGCCAGCTCCTTGCAGGCCTTGGCGACACTGTCGGCGTCATAGTTCGGCGCCTTGCCGCCGCGCAGGATCACATGGCAGTTCTGGTTGCCGTTGGTCTGCACGATGGCGACTTGGCCATTCTTGTGCACGGACAGGAAATGGTGAGCGCCGGCTGCGGCCTGGATCGCGTCGGTGGCGATCCTGATGTTGCCGTCAGTGCCGTTCTTGAAGCCGATCGGTGCCGACAGGCCGGAGGCCAGTTCGCGGTGCACCTGGCTTTCGGTGGTGCGCGCGCCGATGGCGCCCCATGAGATCAGGTCGCCCAGGTACTGCGGCGAGATCACGTCCAGGAACTCGCTGCCGGCCGGCAAGCCCAGGCGGTTGATCTCGATCAGCAACTGGCGCGCGATGCGCAGGCCCTCATCGATGCGAAACGTTTCGTCCAGGTACGGGTCGTTGATCAAGCCTTTCCAGCCCACGGTGGTGCGCGGCTTCTCGAAATACACCCGCATCACGATCTCCAGCGTGTCCTTGTATTTCTCGCGCTGCACCACCAGCTTTCGGGCGTATTCCAGAGCCGCCACCGGGTCGTGGATCGAGCATGGGCCAATGACCACCAGCATCCGGTCATCCGATCCGGCCATGATGTTCTGGATACCGCGACGGGTCGAGAAAATGAGCTTTTCGACAGGCGTGCCGGCAATCGGGAAGAAGCGGATCAGATGATCAGGAGGGGGCAACACGGTGATGGCCTTGATGCGTTCGTCGTCGGTCTGGCTCGTGCGGTCGCTGTTGGAATCGCGACGGCGGTCGGGCCCGATGTGCTGGTCGGCGGCACCGGATTGCCAATCGGAGGTCTGCTGCGTCATGGTGTGAAGTCCTGTTGCAAAGAATGGAGCCCAAAATCCAAAACCGCCGGGGGTGCCGGCGGTCTTGAGGAGGTGGAGGTATCAGCAGGTTGACACGACTATCTCTCTCTTTCGCCGGCGGCGTCAGAAAACCAGAAATAGCCGAAGAAAAATCGTGCGGTCAGCATGGCCAGGATCGTAGCATGAATAAAACGCGCTCCGGCCACGCTATCAGGCGGTGCCGCCCACCGTCAGCCCGTCGATGCGCAGCGTCGGCTGCCCCACACCGACCGGCACGCTCTGGCCTTCCTTGCCGCAGGTACCCACGCCACTGTCGAGCGCCAGGTCATTGCCGATCATCGTCACGCGGGTCAGGGCATCGGGCCCGTTGCCGACGATGGTGGCCCCTTTGACGGGGTATTGGATCTTGCCTTTTTCCACCCAGTAGGCCTGGCTGGCCGAGAACACGAACTTGCCCGAGGTGATGTCGACCTGGCCACCACCGAAGTTGGTCGCGTACAGGCCGCGCTCGATGCTGGCGACGATTTCCTGCGGCGCCTTGTCACCCGCCAGCATGTAGGTATTGGTCATGCGCGGCATGGGCACGTGGGCGTAGCTTTCGCGCCGCCCGTTGCCGGTGGCCGGCACACCCATCAGGCGCGCGTTCATTGCATCCTGGATATAGGCTTTGAGCACGCCGTCTTCGATCAGTACATTGCGCTGGGTGGCATTGCCCTCGTCGTCCACATTGAGTGAACCGCGCCGGTCGGCAATCGTGCCGTCGTCGAGCACGGTCACGCCCTTGGCTGCGACCCGTTGTCCGATACGGCCGCTGAATGCGCTGGAGCCCTTGCGGTTGAAGTCGCCTTCAAGCCCATGCCCGATCGCCTCGTGCAACAAGATGCCGGGCCAGCCCGGGCCCAGGACAACCGTCATCTCGCCGGCCGGTGCCGGTCGCGATTCGAGGTTGGTCAATGCCGCGGCAACGGCCTCGTCGACATATTTGTCGATCATCGCGTCGTCGAAATAGGCCAGTGAGAACCGTCCGCCGCCGCCGGCACTACCCACCTCGCGGCGGCCCTTCTGCTCGGCGATGACCGTCACGCTCAGTCGCACCAGTGGCCGCACATCGGCGGCCAGCGTGCCGTCCGCCCTGGCCACCAGCACCACGTCGTATTCGCTGGCCAGGCCGGCCATCACCTGCGCGACACGCGGGTCCTTGGCACGGGCACGCTGCTCGACCTTGCCCAGAAGTTCGACCTTGGCCACGCTGTTCATCGTTGCGATCGGGTCCAGGTCGGGGTACAGGGAGCGGGAGCCGGCAATCGTGCGCGGCGTGACCTTGGTGCGGCCGCTGCGCGCAGCGGACGAGATGGACCGTACCGTACGCGCCGCATCGAGCAAGGACGCATACGAGATGTCGTCGGAGTATGCGAACGCGGTCTTTTCGCCGCTGACGGCGCGTACACCGACCCCCTGGTCGATGCTGAACGAGCCCGACTTGACGATGCCCTCTTCCAGGCCCCAGCCTTCGCTGCGGGTGTACTGAAAATACAGATCCGCATCGTCGACCCGGTGAGCCCGGATTTCGGCCAGCGCCCGGCTCAAATGGGATTCGTCCAGGCCAAAGGGCGTGAGTAGCAGGGACTTGGCAATCGCCAGGCGTTCAATGGTGGGTTCGCGAGAGATCATGGTGTATTTTAGGCGCCGCCCGATGTCCTGTTGCATTTGCAGCTATTGGCGCCCGGCATGGCGACGGTGGTCGCTCGCTCAGGCCAGCGGTGGGTCACGCGCGAGCCATTGCAGCAGCGCCGCATCGTCCTGGTCGGCCAGGCCGGCAGCACTGGCCTGGGCAAACACATCGCGCGCCGCCGAACCCAGCGGCCCCTGGAAGCCAGCCTGCTGGGCAGCCTGGACCGCAAGCCGGGTGTCCTTCTCCAGCAGCGTCATGTGGGCCCGGGGCGCCAGGTCGCCGGCGATCGCCCGGCGCATGCGGTCCGATCCGATCCAGCTCTGTCCGCTGGAGCGCTCGATGACGTCCAGGGTCGCTGTGATGTCCAGGCCCATGCGCCCCGCCAGTGCCAGACCCTCCGCCGCGCCGACCAGGTTGATGGCCGCAGCCAGGTTATTGACCAGCTTGGTGCGCGTGCCATCGCCGATGCGCTCGCCGATGCGAAACACGTTGGACGACAGCGTTTCGATCAGGCCGCGGTGGCGCTCGAACACCGTCGCCGGGCAGGCCACCATCAGGCTCATGCTGCCATCGCGGGCGCGGGCCGGGCCGCCTGACATGGGTGCATCAATGCAATGCAGGCCGAACGGGCGCAGTTGCAGGGCGAGCGATTCGACATCTTCGGGTGCCTGCGTCGGGCACAGCATGACGCTGTGGCCCAGGTGCATCGCCTCGGCCACCGCGCCCTGGCCAAACAGTACATCCCGGGATTGCGGCGCATCGACGACGCAGACAATGGTCAGGCGGGCAGGCCGCGCGGCATCGGCAGGCGCTGCATGGGCAGTAGCGCCCAGCGATGCCAGCGCTCGAGCGCGTTCGGGCAGGCGGTCGCACACATGGACCGGCCAGCCATGCGACAACAGGTTGGCCGCCATCGCAGAGCCCATGTTGCCAACCCCGATGATGGCCACCGGGTAGGTGTCGGTCACGACCGTGCTCCCGTGATGCGCAGCGTGGCGAGTCCGAAACGGGACGCCAAAGGGGTCACGGGCCTATCCTTCGCGCTACGCGCTGCGGATTTCGCCTTGGGAGCGTCCCGGCGGCTCATTCGGAGTCCTTCGCGCTGCGCGCTACGGATTTCGCCTTGGGAGCGGCCCGGCGGCTCATGATTGCACCAGTCGCTTGGATTTTGCGATCGACATCAGCATGCCCAGTGCCAGTCCGAGCGTCACCATCGCGGTACCGCCGTAACTGATGAAGGGCAGGGGCACGCCAACCACTGGCAGGATGCCGCTGACCATGCCCATGTTTACGAACGCGTACGAAAAGAAGATCATGGCCAGTGCGCCAGCCAGCAGCCGCGAGAACAGCGTGGGCGCCTCGAGGGCGATGCTCAATGCCCGCAACACCAGGAAAATGAACGCGGCGATCAAGAGCAGGTTGCCGATCAGGCCGAATTCCTCGGAAAAGGCGGCGAAGATGAAGTCGGTCGTGCGCTCGGGAATGAATTCCAGATGGGTCTGGGTGCCCTGCATGAAACCCTTGCCCCAGATGCCCCCCGAGCCGATCGCGATCATGCCCTGGATGATGTGAAAACCCTTGCCCAGCGGGTCCTTGGTGGGGTCCAGCAGCGTACAGATGCGCTGCTGCTGGTAGTCGCGCAGCACCGACCAGCGCACGCCGTCGGCGCACAGGTCCGACTCGAACAGCACCAGCAAGCCGATACCAACCACGGTAATGAGCACCGGCGGCAGAACCAGGCGCCAGCTCAACCCGGCAAAAAAGATGACCGACAGGCCCGCTGCCAGTACCAGCAGCGAGGTGCCCAGGTCGGGCTGCTTCATGATCAGGCCGACCGGGATCGCGAGCAGGATTACTCCCACAGCGAAGTCGAATGGCCGCAACTGACCTTCGCGCTTTTGGAACCACCAGGCCAGCATCAGTGGCATGGCAATCTTGAGGATTTCGCTGGGTTGGATGGTGACACCCAGGTTCAGCCAGCGCGTCGCGCCCTTGCGCGTAATGCCAAATACCGCGACTGCGACCAGCAAAGCCACGCCCGCCAGATACAGCGGCACGGCCAATGCCATCAGGCGCTGGGGCGGCACCTGGGCCACGACGAACATGATGCCCGCGGCGATCAGCATATTGCGGCCATGGTCTTCGAACCGGGTTCCATGGTCGAAGCCGGATGAATACATTGTCAGCAGACCGGCGCCGGCCAACACCAACACGGCGATCACCAACACGGCATCGAAACCGCTGAACAGGGGCACAAGCCGGCGCAGCAGCGACGGTTTATCAAATACGGCAGCCATCGTTCAGATTATCCCGTGCCGCAGTCTTGTGGCGGCACCTTGCCTATGATGCCAGTATGGCACCCCCCGTTCTTACCACCCATATCCTGTACCTGCATGGCTTCCGTTCCTCGCCCCTGTCGACCAAATCCAGGATGATGGCGCAGCGGGTGGCGCGGGACCATCCGGGCGTGAACTGGTGGTGTCCCCAGCTGCCGGTGTCGCCGCGCGCAGCGATGACCATGCTGGAGCACGGCATCGCCGACTGGCCCCGCAGCGGTCTGGCTGTGGTGGGCTCGTCACTAGGAGGCTTTTACGCGACCTGGCTGGCGCAGCGGCAGCAGTGCAAGGTCGTGTTGCTCAATCCCGCGGTGTTTGCTGCGCGCGACCTGGCCCGGCACGTCGGAACCCATGCGGTATGGCAGGACGCGCAGCAGCAGATCGAGTTCACCACGGCGCATGTCGATGAATTGCGCGCGCTGCAGTGCGCCGGGCCGGCCGACCCGCAGCGGTATTTCCTGCTGGCCGCCAAGGGCGACGAGGTGCTGGACTGGCGCGAGATGACGGCGCGTTATCCCGGGGTGCAACTGCGCTTGCTCGAGACAAGCGATCATGGCTTGAGCGATTTCGCAGATCACCTGGACGCAGTGCTGGAATTTCTCGACCTGGTGTAGGGTCAAACGGCCCAGGCGGCGCGCCAACGCCTGGCTTGGGTTTGAGCAACAGGCGCTATGCCCCGAGGGCTGCGCCACGATCGACACGGGGGAACGGTCGGCGTTTGCAGGGACAATACCGGCCATGTTCCTATTGTTTGAAGAGGCCGGCAAGTTCCTGGCCGGCCGGGTGTTGTCGCAGACCGATACGTCGGTCCAGGTTGAGCTCGACAGCGGCAAGCGGGTCAAGGTCAAGGCCGCCACGATTCTGGTCACGTTCGACAAGCCGTCACCGGCGCAATTGCTGGCTGCGGGAAGAACCGTGAGCCAGGGCATCGATCTGGAGATGGCCTGGGAGTTCGCGCCCGAAGAGGAATTCGGCTTCGCCGACCTGGCGCGCGAATATTTCAGTGACAAGGCCATGCTCGAGCAGCAGGTGGGCGTGCTGATCAGTCTGTTCGAGGCGCCGCACTACTTCCGACGCGCCGGCAAGGGGCGTTTTCGCAAGGCCGCGGCCGATGTGGTCGCCCAGGCGCTGGCGGCGATCGAGAAAAAGAAGCTGATGCAGGCGCAGGTCGACGACTGGGTGGCCGAACTCGCAGCCGGGCGTTGCCCGGAGCCCGTGCGCGAGCAGCTCTACAAAATTTTGTTCAAACCGGACAAGAACGCGCCGGAGTACAAGGCCGTGGTCGAAGCCACGCGTGCAACGCATCTGGCGCCACTGGACCTGCTGCAAAAGGCCGGCGCCATCGACTCGCCCTACCAGTTCCACTGGCGGCGCTTCCTGTTCGAGAATTTTCCCAAGGGCGTCGGATTTGCGCCGCTGGAGGCACCACCAATCAAGGACGAACTGGCCTTGGCCGGCGTGCAGGCGTTTTCGATCGACGACTCGGCCACCACGGAGATCGACGATGCCCTCAGTGTGGTGGGGCTGGGCACTGGAATGGTCACCGTGGGTGTCCACATCGCGGCGCCGGGACTGGCCGTACAGCCGGGCGATCCGATCGACCAGTTGGGGCGTGCACGGCTGTCGACGGTTTACATGCCGGGGTTCAAGGTCACCATGTTGCCCGATGCGGTGGTGCAGGCCTACACGCTGCAAGAGGGACGTGACTGTCCCGCGGTGTCGTTGTATGTGAGCTTCAACGAATCCACGCTGGTGATCGAACATAGCGAGACCCGGCTCGAGAGGGTGCCGATCGTGGCCAATCTGCGCCATGACCAGCTCGATGCGCTGGTCACCCCGGCGTGGTTGCAGCAGAAAGACTTCGCGCACGAACCCACTGTGGTTGCTGCCTTGCCGGCGGTGCCCGAGCTGCGCGAGAAGCTGTCCTTCCTGTACCGGCTGGCCCAGCACCTGAAGGCCCGGCGCGAGGTCGTGCGGGGCAAGCCCGAGACCTTCAACCGGCCTGACTACAACTTTCGGTTGCTGGGCAACGGTGCGGCCGAGCCCGTTGGCAGCGAGCAGGTGGAAATATCGCTGCGCCAGCGTGGCGCGCCACTGGACCTGATCGTGGCGGAGGCGATGATCCTGGCCAATAGCCATTGGGGTAGCTGGATGGCCGAGCTCGGTGTCCCGGCCATCTACCGCAGCCAGGCCAGCCTGGCACCGGGTGTCAAAGTGCGCATGGGGACCAAGGCCTTGCCGCATGCGGGCATTGGAGTGCCAAGTTATGCCTGGAGCACATCGCCGCTGCGCCGCTATACCGACCTGGTGAACCAGTGGCAGATCATCGCCTGCGCCCGCCACGGCAGGGCGGCGGCACTGGCGGCGCCGTTCAAGCCCAAGGACGCTGCGCTGTTCGCGATCATTTCCGGTTTCGATGCCGCCTATGGCGCTTACGGTGCCTATCAGGCTGCGATGGAGCGGTTCTGGACATTGCAATACCTGGCACAGCAGGGCGTCCATGAACTGGTGGGCATCGTGTTCAAGGAAAACATGGTGCGGGCCGAAACGCTGCCGCTGGTGGTACCGGTCATCGGCGCGCAGGACCTGCCACGCGGTGCGCGGGTGCGCATTCGGTTGGGCGCCGTGGACACCATCGCGCTGGACGTGAGCGGTTCGGTGTTGGAGCGGCTGGACTTGCCGCTGGCGCAGGGCGGCGCGGCAGACGACGGCGCATCGCTCGACGACGAGTCGCAGGACGATGTCGTGGCGGGACCGTTGGCCATCGCGGTCGACATCGGCGAGACGGCCGACGCACCGTCCGCGGACGGCGATAATCGGGATTCGTGAAGCTGCGCACATTCACCACCTTGCAACTGGCGCTGGGCGCCTCGCTGGCCGTTCATGCTGCCCTGTTGACCGTGCGGTTCGTCGATCCGGAGCGGTTCAACCGGGTGTTCGAGGACACGCCGCTGGAAGTCATCCTGGTCAATGCGCGCACCATCGACAAGCCCGACAAGGCGCAAGCCCTGGCCCAGGCCAGCATGGCTGGTGGCGGCGACCAGGACCAGGGCCGCGCCACGTCGCCGCTGCCGGCGTCAGCGTTGACCTCCATGGGAGACTCGCTCGAAGAGCAAATCAATAGCAGCACCCAGACCCTGCTCGAACAGCAGCAGATGATGCTCTCCCAGGTGCGCACCCAACTGGCCGCGCTGCGCCCGCCCGAACCGCTCAATCCCGGCGCGACACCGGAGCAGATCACCCAGGAGGAGAAACGCCGGCGCCTGATCAAGCTTTTGGCCGAGATCGAGCGGCGTATCAAGGAAGAAAACGCGCGGCCCAAGAAGCGCTATGTCAGCCCGGCCACACGCGAGGTGCCGTACGCGGTTTATTACGACGCCATGCGTCGCCTGATCGAGGACATGGGTACCACCAATTTTCCGATGGCCGGCGGCAAGAAGCTCTATGGCGAACTGACGATGCTGATCACCGTCAACAACGACGGCCAGGTGCTGGCCACCGAGGTTGTCGACAGTTCAGGCGTACCGGTGCTCGATCGCCGGGCCGAACTGATCGCACGCTCGGCCGGCCCTTTCGGCAACTTCAGCGACGACATGCGGCGCAGCTTCGACCAGCTGGTGCTGGTGTCGCGATTCAAGTTCACGCGCGATGAATTGCTCGAGGCCAAGGTCAGCGGCAAGTAGGATGAAACGGTGAAGCCGCTGCTGCGCTGGGTGTTATTGGTGGTGCTGGCGTTATGCACGCTGGAACTGTTCTTTGTGGCCCGGATTGCGGCAATGGTCGTGATCGATCCGCAGTCGAGCGCGTTCCAGCGTTCGGAGGCCTGGCGCATAACGCACGAGAAAGGCAGCTTGCGCTGGCGCCAGGAATGGGTGCCCTATGCGCAGATGTCGGAGCACCTCAAACGCGCCGTGATCGCATCCGAGGACGATGGCTACGCCGATCATGATGGCGTCGACTGGGACGCGGTCGAAAAGGCCTGGGCCAAGAACAGCCGTGCCGAGGAACTGGCCGAGCAGCGCGCCGCAGCGGCGCGGGGACGCGATGTGCGCGCCGCCAAGGTCATTGGCGGCTCCACTATCACCCAGCAACTGGCCAAGAATCTGTTCCTGTCCGGCGAACGTACCCTGCTGCGCAAGGGCCAGGAACTGGTGCTGACGTTGCTGCTCGAGCTGCTGCTGGACAAGCAGCGCATCCTGGAGATCTATCTCAATAATGTGGAGTGGGGCGAGGGCGTCTTTGGCGCGCAGGCTGCGGCCGAACACTATTTTCGCAAGCCGGCGTCGCGCCTGGGCACCTATGAATCCGCACGCTTGGCCGTGATGCTGCCGAGGCCGAAATTTTTCGAGAAGCTGCCGGGCTCAGCCTACCTGTCGGGACGCGCCGCGACCATTGCCGCGCGGATGCCGCACGCCCGGTTGCCATGACGCGCCGCGCAAGCGCCTTTGTATCATCGGTGCCATGCGTGCCAAATTGATGGGACTGTTCTTGCTGGGCCTGGTGCGCTTGCTGACCGGCTCGCAGGCGCGCTGGTACGGTTGTCCGCCCAAGGCCGAGCAACGCATCTATTTCGCCAACCACCAGAGCCATGCCGATCTGGTGCTGATCTGGGCGGCGCTGCCGCAGGTTCTGCGTACGTTGACGCGCCCGATCGCAGCGCGCGATTACTGGACAAGTACCCCTTTCAGGCAATGGATCACGACCCAGGTGTTCAATGCGATCTATGTGTCGCGCGAGCGAACCGCCGACCAGGATCCGCTGGAGCCGCTGGTCGAGGCCCTGGAGCGCGGCGATTCGATCATCCTGTTTCCCGAGGGTACCCGTGGCTATGCCGAGGAGCCGCAGCCCTTCAAAGCGGGACTCTACAACCTGGCCCTGCGTTTTCCGCAGGTGGTGCTGGTGCCAGCCTGGATCAACAATGTGCAGCGGGTCATGCCCAAGGGCGAGGTGGTGCCGGTGCCGGTGCTGTGTTCTGTGACCTTTGGCGCGCCGGTGCATTTGCAGGAGGGCGAAGAGCGGCGAGCGTTCCTCGATCGAGCCCGTACCGCGGTGATTGCGTTGCGTGATGTTTGATACGCCGCTGCATTCCGCAGGCAAGGTCCTGCTAGCCGACTTGGGCGGGCCGAGAGGGGTGATTGGGAGGCTGCGCTCACGTCCTCCGCGATGGGCTGCGCCCATCGCTCCGCCTTTACTTCGCTATGCCGCCCACTCACCCCTCTCGGCTGCGAGCGTCTTTGGTGCACCGATTGCCGAAATCGCAACCAGGATCAGGCTGGCAGGGCGCATGGCGCAGCGAAATAAAGGAGGAGGCCGAAGGCCGGGGGACATTCGCGGAGCCATGCGCCCTGGCAGCCTGATCCCCCGGACGCGCCACGCGATTGCTCAATGTGGGTGCGTACCTAAGCAGTGTCGGACTGGCGCGCAGCGCGCCGCGGATCGGCCGATCAATCCATGAACCAGTATCTCAAGAGCCTGACCGCGACCCAGCAGGTCGGTGCGATGTTCGTGTTCGTATTTGGTTGCCTGTTCGTGGCCAGCGTCGTATTGTTGTTGCTGTCCTTGCGCGAACAAGCCGATAGCAACGCCGCCGAGGCCCGCAAACAGCGGCTGGCGCATGCAAATACGCTGCTGCGCAGCAGCTGGCTGATGGTGATCGTATTCTGGATCGGCTGGCTGTCGGGCGATATCGGTGCGATTGTCCTGTTCGCCCTGGTATCGTTTTTTGCACTGCGCGAGTTCATGACCCTGTCGCCGACGCGCCGCGGCGACCATCGTAGCCTGGTACTGGCGTTCTTTGTCATCCTGCCACTGCAATACACACTGGTGGGCACACGATCTTTCAACCTGTTCACGGTGTTCATCCCGGTGTATGTGTTCCTGGCCATTCCGGTGGTGAGTGCGCTGGCCAACGACCCGCAGCGCTTTCTGGAGCGCAACGCCAAGCTGCAATGGGGCATCATGGTGTGCGTTTATGGCATGAGCCATGTACCGGCGTTGCTGCTACTGGATTTTCCCAACTATCGGGATCGCGGTGCGTTCCTGGTGTTTTTCCTGGTGTTGGTGGTTCAGACCGGCATGCTGGTGCAGCATGTTGCCGCGCGCCGGGTCAAGCGCGCGCCCGTGGCGGCGGCCATCAGTGGCAGCTTCAACTGGGTCAGCTGGGCCATCGGGGTGGGGGCTGCCAGTGTGCTCGGCGGCTTGCTGGCCGGCATTACGCCGTTCAAGCCTGGACAGGCGTTGGCGATGGCTTTCGTGGCCTGTGTGGCCGGCTCCTTGGGGCACCTGGTCATGAAGGCGATCAAGCGCGATCGCGGTATTCCCAACTGGGGCAACCACGGCGACGGTGTGACCGGCGCCGGTGGCCTGCTCGATCGGGTCGACGCTTTGTGCTTTTCGGCGCCGGTGTTCTTCCATTCGGTACGCTGGTACTTCGACCTGTAGGGCCGACGGCATGCGGATTCTCGGCATCGACCCCGGCCTGCGCACCACCGGGTTTGGCGTGGTCGACGTGCAAGGGTCGGCGCTGCGCTATGTGGCCAGCGGCACCATCAGCACACTCAAGCGGGCGCAAACGGATCTGCCGGGCCGTCTGAAGCTGCTGTTCGACGGTGTGCGCGAGGTGACGCAGTGCTACCAGCCCGACTGTGCCAGTGTCGAGATTGTGTTCGTCAATGTGAATCCGCAGTCCACATTGTTGCTGGGCCAGGCGCGCGGTGCCTGCATCACGGCCCTGGTGTTCAGCGACCTGCCGGTGGCTGAATACACCGCGCTGCAGATGAAGCAGGCGGTCGTGGGTTATGGCAAGGCCCAGAAAAGCCAGGTCCAGGAAATGGTGCGGCGCCTGCTCGACCTGCCGGGACTACCGGGTACCGACGCGGCCGACGCGCTGGGAATGGCGATCACCCATGCACACGCGGGCAAAATGTCGCACCTGCTCGCGTTGGCCGACGCAGATGCCACGCGCCGCATCGCGGTACGCTGACAGACTGGCGCGTGGCCGTTCGGGTCGGTTGGCGCAGTCGCGCCGTACCCCGCGGCGGACCGTTCCTCAGTTGCGCACCGGCTGGCCGTCCGTCGACAGTGCGAACAGCACGTGGTGGGGTACGACCAGCACATGGTTGGCGTTGGGTACGGCCTGGATCTGGATGATGGGCGCGCTTCCGATGACGCCTCCGAACATCGTTGCAAATGCCGAGTCGGCGGCGTCGCGGCCGGTGCCCAGTCGCACGAAACCCATGGGAATGGCCACCCCCGAGGCGTCGAACATGTACCAGCGGTCGCCCAGATAGGCCTCGACATAGGCGTGAAAGTCGGTCGGACCGAGCGCCGGATCGGCACCGTAGTCGATGCCGGTCGCAAAGCGGGCCGGAATATTGACGGCACGGCACAGGGCGATCATGAGGTGCGCGAAGTCGCGACAGACCCCGACCTTCTCGACCAGTGTGTCCACCGCCGAAGTGTTGCCGTCCGAGGAGTTGGAGCGGAAGGTGACGCGTTCGACCACCCAGTCACGGATCGCCTGCACCCGGCTGTAGCCCTGCCACAGGTTGCCGAATTCCCGCATGGCAAAACGCAGCAGCCGGTCGGACTGGCAATAGCGGCTGGGATAGAGGTAGGGCAAAACCTCGCCAGGCAGGTCGGCTACTGCCACTTCGCCGAGCAGGGCGGGATCGGCCTGGAAATGGTCTACATCCACGGTCGCCTCGTAATGCACCAACAAGGGCCCCGGAGCAGACTTGAGACGAAGGTAACGTGTGTGCGTGACCGGGTCGGTGTACAAGCTGTACGGTAGCGGCTGGCTGAGCCGCAGGGACTCTCGCACAACAATCTGCTGCGGTGTCTGTGCAGCGTGGATGTTGAAGATGAAATCGCTGCCGGGTGGCGCGATGTCGTACTGGAGTTCGATCGAAAACTGGAGTCTGACCATGGTGCGGGTTTCTCCCTTGAATGGATTGCAGTGCGATACGTGTGGCTGTCGCGCCGGTGTGCGAGCCCACGTCACGGTCGATTGTCGGCGCAACGCGCTTTTTCGGGGATGCTGATGCCGCCTGGCCTTTCGATGCCGAGTTACGACGGAGCCCGGCCGCTGCGGCCTATTCCAGCAGATTGATCGCGATCAACACCGCGAAGAACCCGAATGCGGCGACCAGGGATGCGATCAGCACGCGCAGTCCGAGCCGCTTGTAGCGCGGCTCGCCGGTGACCATGAAGACGGCAAACAGGATGCCTGCGACGACAAACAGCGTCGGGATCATCCAGCGAAATATCAGCATCGGCGCCTGCGCAGATCAGAGCCACTGCCCACGGGTTGCGCCACTACCATGCCGGCGCGAGCTGCGCGAAACCCGGTGGTGCCTGTTGTTCATCGTCGAAACGCACGATCTCCCAGCAGTCCTTGCTGGCCATCAGTTCGCGCGCCAGCCGGTTGTTGAGTTCATGGCCGGAGCGATACGCGCTGTAGCTGGCCAGCAGTGGCTTGCCCAGCATGTACATGTCACCGATGGCGTCCAGGATCTTGTGCTTGGCAAATTCGTCGTCGTAGCGCAGGCCTTCGGCATTGAGGATCTTGTAATCGTCCATGACGATCGCGTTGTCCAGTCCGCCGCCCAGTGCCAGGCCGTTGACCCGCATCGTCTCGACATCACGCGTGAAACCGAAAGTGCGCGCGCGCGCGATGTCGCGCTGGTACGAACCAGTGCCCATGTCGAATGCGACGCGCTGACCGGTTGAATCCACCGCCGGGTGGTCGAACACGATTTCGAAGCTGAGCCGGTAGCCGTGGTAGGGCTCCAGGCGGGCCCAACGCACCGCGCTGCCCTGCCCGTCGCGCACCTCAACGGTCCGGGTTACCCGGATGAACCGGCGTGGCGCGTTCTGCCAAACGACACCTGCGTTTTGCAACAGGAACAGAAAAGAGGCTGCCGAGCCGTCCAGGATCGGGACCTCCTCGGCCGTGATGTCGACGAAAAGGTTGTCGATGCACAGGCCGGCGCAGGCCGACATCAGGTGCTCGACCGTGGCGACCTTGGCCCCGCCGCTGGATGCGGTGGTGGCCATGCGGGTGTCGGACACCGCATCGGCCGACATCCGGATCTCCACCGGCTGGGTCAGGTCGACGCGCCGGAACACGATGCCGGTGTCGGGCGGCGCGGGCCTGAGCGTGAGTTCCACCCGTTGGCCGCTGTGCAATCCCACGCCGACGGCGCGGGTCTGGGAGCGAAGGGTTCTTTGGCGTAGCACCCCCCGATTGTAGGAAGCCGCTTCGCTGCCCGCTGCCGTGGGTTCAATCAGCCTGCTTGCGAAGGAAGGCAGGAATTTCATAGTCGTCCATGCCGCCACTGGACAGGGCGTCGACCTTGGCCGCTGCCGAACCTCTGCCGCGCCACACAGCGGGCGTACCCAGGCTGCCATAGTCCGGCTGCGCCATGCCGCCGCCCGATGGTTGGCTGGTCATCGTGGCGGGATTGTGGACCTGGTTGGTCAACGTCGGGATCTGGAACGGCACGTTGTCGGTGCCGGTGCGCAGCACCTGCAGCGGCGGCGCAGTGCGACGCTGCCCCGGACGGGACAGGCCGGTCGCCACGACGGTGACGCGGATCTGGTCGCCCAGGCTGTCGTCGTAGGCAGTGCCGTAGATCACCAGCGCGTCTGGCGAGGCGAACGCGCGGATGGTGTTCATCGCCAGCTTGGACTCAGACAACTTGAGCGATCCCTTGCTCGCGGTGATCAGCACCAGTACGCCCTTGGCGCCGGACAGGTCAACGCCCTCGAGCAGCGGGCAGGCCACGGCCTGCTCGGCGGCGATGCGCGCGCGGTCCGGTCCATCGGCGGTGGCGGTGCCCATCATTGCCTTGCCGGGTTCGCCCATCACGGTGCGCACATCCTCGAAGTCGACGTTCATGTGCGCCGGCACGTTGATGATCTCGGCGATGCCGCCGACCGCGTTCTTCAGCACGTCATTGGCATGGGCAAAGGCTTCATCCTGGGTGATGTCGTCGCCCAGCACTTCCTCGAGTTTTTCGTTCAACACCACGATCAGCGAGTCGACGTTCAATTCGAGCTCGGACAGGCCGCTGTCGGCGATCAGCATGCGCCGGCCACCTTCGAAGTCGAAGGGCTTGGTCACCACGCCCACGGTCAGGATGCCCATCTCGCGCGCCACCCGCGCGATCACGGGCGCCGCGCCGGTGCCCGTGCCCCCGCCCATGCCCGCCGTGATGAACAACATGTGCGCACCCTCGATCGATGCGCGGATCTCGTCGATCGCCTGCTCGGCGGCGTCGCGGCCCTTGTCGGGCTTGCTGCCGGCACCCAGGCCGGTCACGCCGAGCTGGATTGTCTTGTGCGCCGCGCTGCGGCTCAGCGCCTGTGCGTCGGTATTGGCGCAGATGAATTCCACGCCGCCGACCTCGCACGCGATCATGTGCTCGACCGCATTGCCGCCACCGCCGCCGATCCCAATCACCTTGATCTGGGTACCGAGGTTGAAGCCCTGTTCTTCCATCATTTCAATCGCCATGTTGTTCTCCTAAATTGCAGTTGCCAGTAATTGCCTGAATCGTCTGTGTGTCAGTGTGTCTTTCCATCGGCCCGCCGCCAGGGTCGGGTGGTTTGCTGCATCGCCATCGCCCATACGGGCTGGCGCGCGCCAGCCAGTTGCCGTGGTGGCTTGTGCGGCTGTCGCCAGGGCTGCCGATGTTGCGCCCGCAAGCATGTCGTGCCATCAGAAGTTCCCCACAAACCAGTCCTTGACCTGACCGAAGGCGGTGCGCATGGAACCGTTCTTCTGCGCCACCTTGAGCCCGCGTGCACGCGCCAGCCGGGCTTCCTCCAGCAGGCCCATGACGGTGGCGGCGCGCGATTGCGCCACCATGTCGGCCAACACGCCGGAATATTTGGGAACGCCGCGGCGCACCGGCTTGAGGAAAATGTCCTCGCCTAGTTCGACCATGCCGGGCATGACGCTGGAGCCGCCGGTGAGTACGATGCCCGAGGACAACAACTCCTCGAAACCGGACTCGCGCATCACCTGGTGCACCAGTGCAAAGATCTCCTCGACCCGCGGCTCGATCACGCCGGCCAGCACCTGGCGGCTGAGCAGGCGCGGCCCGCGATCGCCCAGACCCGGCACTTCGACCTGGGTCTCGGCATCGGTCAGCAGCTGCTTGGCGCAGCCGCTGTCGATCTTCACGTCCTCGGCATCCTTGGTGGGGGTGCGCAGCGCCATCGCGATGTCGCTGGTGATCAGGTCGCCGGCGATCGGGATCACGGCGGTGTGGCGAATGGCGCCGTTGGCGAAAATCGCCACGTCGGTGGTGCCAGCGCCAATGTCGACCAGGCCCACGCCCAGTTCCCGCTCGTCGTCGGTCAGCACCGACAGGCTGGACGCCAGCGGGTTGAGCATCAGCTGCTCGACCTCCAGGCCGCAGCGGCGCACGCACTTGATGATGTTCTCGGCCGCGCTCTGCGCGCCGGTCACGATATGCACCTTGGCCTCGAGCCGGATGCCGCTCATGCCGATCGGCTCCTTGACATCCTGGCCGTCGATGATGAACTCCTGCGGTTCCACCAGCAGCAGTCGCTGGTCGGTCGAGATGTTGATCGCCTTGGCGGTCTCCACCACGCGGGCCACGTCGGCTTGCGTCACCTCGCGATCCTTGATTGCGACCATGCCGCTGGAGTTGATACCGCGGATATGGCTGCCGGTGATGCCGGTATAGACCCGCGTGATCTTGCAGTCGGCCATCAGTTCGGCCTCCTTGAGCGCGAGCTGGATGCTTTGCACGGTGGCGTCGATGTTGACCACCACGCCGCGGCGGATGCCGGTGCTCGGGGCGACCCCCAGGCCGGCCAGCTTGAGTTTGCCGCCCGGCAGGACTTCGGCCACGACGACCATCACCTTGGCGGTGCCGATGTCGAGTCCGACGACCAGGTCCTTGTATTCTTTCGCCATATCTGTACCTGTTGATTGCGCTATTTCTTCGGTGTCTCGGTGACCACGGTACTGACGCCGCGCAGCCTCAGTGCGTAACCATCGGCGTGGCGCAGGTCGGCGGCCTCCACTGCGTCGGGACGGCGGTTGTAGCGCAAAGTCACCTGTGTCAGCGTTCTGAGAAAACGGTTGGTCCGCGCCACCACTTCTTCGTCGCTACCGCGCCCCAGTTCGATCTCGGCGCCCGAGTCCAGCCGGGCCACCCAACCGCCGCGCCCGCTGAGCCGCAGCTCCTCGAGCTCCAGTTCCAGCGCGGCAAACTGGGGTTGCAGGGCACGGTACATCGCCAGCACCTGAAGCTCCTGGCCGGCCGGCCCATCCATGCGCGGCAGGCTCTCCTGTTCGACCTCGCCCAGATTGGCCTCGAACACCTCGCCAAAATTGTTGAGCAGGCGCGATCCATCCTCCGCACCCCAGTACGCCACCGCCTGATGCTCCTGCAACTCCACCGCGAGCCGATCGGGGAAAGCCCGCCGCACTACCGCGCGCCGAACCCAGGGCAGGGTTTCGAAGCTCTGGCGCGCCTGCACCAGGTCGAGCGTGAAGAAGTTGCCGCTCAATTTGGGCGCGACATTGGCACGCAAGGTGGGCACGTTGTTATGCACCACCTCGCCGCTGACCGTGATGGCCGCGATCGCGAATGCCGGATGGTTGGCCAACCCATGCGCCAGTGCTGCCAGTGCGGCCATGCCGAAAACCGCCAGCAGCGCGCTGGCCGTCATGTTCATCAGGCGCACATCGAAGGGTGGCGTGAAGGCTTCGCTCATTCGGTGCCTCCCTGCTGCGCACTGCGGTATTCGCACTTGGGGCGGCCCTGCGTACTCATGACCCCTCCTCGATGTCCGCACGCTCACGCGGATTGTCCAGGCTGGCCAGCAGCAGCAGTTGCAGGCACAGGTCTTCATAGCTGATGCCGGCGGCACGCGCGGACATCGGCACCAGGGAATGGCTGGTCATGCCGGGCGAGGTGTTGACCTCCAGCAGGTAGGGGGCGCGGGTCTTGGCGTCGATCATCACATCGACTCGGCCCCAGCCGCGGCAGTCGAGCACCTGGTAGGCCCGCAGCGCCAGTTGCTGGATGGCTTCTTCTTCACCGGCCGGTAGCTGACAGGGCACCAGGTACTGGGTGTCGTCGGTGAAATACTTGTTCTGGTAGTCGTAGTTGCCCTCGGGTGCGACGATGCGGATTACCGGCAACGCACGCGCGCTGTCGCCGGTGCCGATGATCGGGCAGGTGACCTCGTCGCCAGCGATGAACTGTTCGCACAGCACGTCGCTATCCATGCACAGGGCCTGGTCGATCGCGGGTTGGACCTCGGAATAGCCCATCACCTTGACGACGCCGATCGACGAGCCTTCGCGCGCGGGTTTGACGATCAGCGGCAGTCCGAGTTCGTCCGGTATGGCAATCGTCTGACTACGATCATGGCCGGCGCGCAGTAGCCGGTAGGCCGGGGTGGGCAAGCCCTCGGCCAGCCAGACGCGTTTGGTCATGACCTTGTCGATTGCGATCGCGCTGGCCATGACGCCCGAGCCGGTGTAGGGAATGCCCAGCAGCTCGAGTGCTCCTTGCACGGTGCCGTCTTCGCCGAAGCGGCCGTGCAGCGCGATGAAACAGCGTGCAAACCCGTCGATGCGCAGTTCTTCCACCGTACGCAGGGCTGGGTCGAACGCATGCGCGTCCACACCGGCCGAGCGCAGCGCATTGAGCACGCCGGTGCCCGACATCAACGAGATCGCGCGCTCGGCCGATGCCCCGCCCATCAGCACGGCGACCTTGCCCAGGTGCTGCTTTGTCTGCGTCATGCGGCCAGCTCCTGCTGGTTCGTCGCCCTGGGGCCCGCGGCCATCTCGACCACCCGCGCCGGTACTGCTCCGATGGTCCCTGCACCCATGCATAACACCACGTCACCGTCCTGGCTGTTGTCCAGGATGGCCTGGGCCATGTCCAGGATGTCGTCGACGAAAACCGGCTCGACCTGACCGGCCACGCGCAATGCGCGTGCCAGTGCGCGCCCGTCGGCGGCGACGATCGGGGTTTCTCCCGCCGGGTATACCTCGGACAACAGCACCGCATCGACCTGGCCGATCGCTTTGACGAAGTCGTCAAAGCAGTCGCGGGTACGGGTGTAGCGGTGCGGCTGGAAGGCCAGCAGCAGGCGCCGCTGCGGGAAGGCCCCGCGTGCCGCGGCGATGGTGGCAGCCATCTCGACCGGATGGTGACCATAGTCGTCTACCAGCGTGAAATGGCCGCCATGGCTGCAGGCGACTTCACCGTACGGCTGGAAGCGGCGGCCGACACCTTGGAATGCGGCCAGCGCTTCCTGCACCGCCGCATCCGGAATATTGAGTTCCACCGCCACCGCGATCGCCGACAGCGCATTGAGCACGTTGTGGCGACCGGCCAGGTTGAGCACTACCGGCATGTCGGGCAACACCACACCGTTGCGGCGTGTCACGGTAAAGTGCATCTGGCTGCCGACAGCGCGCACGTCGACCGCCCGGACCTGGACGTCGTCAGCGAAGCCGTAGCTGGTGATCGGGCACGATACCTGGGGCAGGATCTCCTTGACCGCCGGATCGTCGGTACACAGGATCGCGGTGCCGTAGAACGGCATCCGGTGCAGGAAATCGACAAACGCCGATTGCAGTCGCTTGAAGTCGTGGCCGTAGGTGGCCATATGGTCGGCGTCGATGTTGGTCACGATCGCCATCACCGGCAGCAGGTTCAGGAATGAGGCATCGGACTCGTCCGCCTCGACGACGATGTAGTCGCCGGTGCCCAGGCGGGCGTTGGTGCCGGCGCTGTTGAGCCGCCCACCAATCACAAAGGTTGGGTCCAGCCCGGCCTGGACCAGCACGCTGGCCACCAGGCTGGTGGTAGTGGTCTTGCCGTGGGTGCCGGCGATCGCGATGCCTTGCTTGAGACGCATCAGTTCGGCCAGCATGATGGCGCGCGGCACCACAGGAATGCGTCGGGCCCGCGCTTCAATGACCTCGGCGTTGTCCTCGTGCACGGCGGTGGTCGTGACGACTGCGTCGGCGCCTTCGATATGGGCCGCATCGTGACCGACAAAGACCTTGATGCCCAGGCCGCCCAGGCGTTGCAGCGTGACGCTGGCGGCCATATCCGAGCCCGAGATGGTGTAGCCCAGGCCCTGCAATACCTCGGCAATCGCGGACATCCCGGAGCCGCCGATGCCGATGAAGTGGATGCGCCGAATCGCGTACTTCATGCGCGCACCAGTTCCTCGCATGCCGCCACCACCTGCGCGGTGGCATCGGTTTTGGCGCAGCGCCGCGCGGTCGCGGCGCAGGCCAGCAGGTTCTCGCGCGTGGCCTGCTGCAGGAATTGCGCCAGCCGCTGCGGCTCGAATTCGGTCTGCGGCATCAGCCAGCCGCCACCGCGCTCGACCAGGAAACGGGCATTGCGGGTCTGGTGATCGTCTACCGCGGACGGAAAGGGGACGAACAGGGCCGCCACGCCAATGGCCGCGATCTCGGTCACGGTGCTGGCACCTGCGCGGCAGATCACCAGATCGGCGTCGGCAAAGGCGCTGGCCATGTCGTCGATGAAGGGGGTCAACTCGGCCCCGATACCGGCGCGTTCGTAATTGGCGCGCAGGGCGTTGATCTGGCTGACACCGCTTTGGTGGATGACCTGCGGCCGCTGCTCGGGCGGAACCAGCGCCAATGCTTGCGGCACGACGTCGTTCAGCGCCCGCGCGCCCAGGCTGCCACCGACGACCAGCACCCGCAGCGGGCCACTGCGACGGGCGAAGCGTTGCTCCGGTGCGGGTTGTCCAATGAATGCCTGGCGCAAGGGGTTACCGACCCAATGGGCCTTGGGCATCACATCCGGGAACGCGGTGTAGACCCGGTCCGCGACGCCAGCCAATACCCGGTTAGCCATTCCGGCAACCGAATTTTGTTCATGCAGCACCAAGGGCTTGCCGAGCAGCACCGACATCAAACCGCCCGGGAACGTGATGTAGCCGCCCAGACCGATAACCACGTCTGGTTGGATTCGGCGCAGCACCCGAATGCTTTGCCAGAACGCGCGCAGCAGGCGCAGCGGCAACAGGCCCAGGGTCAGCACGCCTTTGCCACGGACCCCGGAAAAATCGAGCGCCTCGAACGCAAAACCCTGTGGTGGAACGAGCCGGCTCTCCATGCTCGGTACCCGGCTGCTGCCGCTGCCGCCGAGCCAGTAGACGGTCCAGCCGCTGGTGCGCAATGCCTGCGCCACTGCCAGACCGGGGAAGATGTGACCGCCGGTGCCGCCGGCCATGACGAGGGCCGTGCGCTTGGCCGTTCCTTCGCCGACGGTCGCGGTGGCCCCGCCGCCTGCGACTGCGCCTGTCTTGCCACGTGGCTGCGGCGGCTCCTTGCCCGAATGTCGACCGGTGTCGGTCTGCGTGATCAGGCCCGAACCGTTGGGATCGATCGCGATGCCGACCCCGGCGATCTGCAGATCGCCGGGGTCGGCGCCGTACGGTCGGACAAGGCTCATGGTCTACCTCCGTGCATCAGTTGGCGGCTTTCGATGTCGATGCGCAGCACCACCGCGATCGCGACCAGGTTCACCAAAATGGCAGTGCCACCAAAACTCATCAGCGGCAAGGTCAGGCCCTTGGTGGGCAACGCGCCCAGGTTCACGCCCATGTTGATGAAGGCCTGGAATCCCATCCAGATGCCGACGCCCTGCGCGACCAGGCCAGCGAAAATCCGGTCCAGCGCGATCGCCTGACGGCCGATATGGATCATTCGGCGCGTCATCCAGACAAAAAGCCCGATCAGGCACAACACGCCGATCAGACCGAATTCCTCGCCGATAACGGCCAGCAGGAAATCGGTGTGCGCTTCCGGCAGCCAGTGCAGTTTTTCCACGCTGCCGCCCAGCCCGACGCCGAAGATCTCGCCACGGCCGATCGCGATCAGCGAGTGCGACAACTGGTAGCCCTTGCCCAGCGCGTATTGCTCGCTCCAGGGGTCAAGGTAGGCAAAGATGCGCTCGCGACGCCATTCGCTGAACAGGATCATCATCGAGAACGCGACAACCAGGATCAGTGCGATCAGGAAGAACATGCGCGCATTGACACCGCCCAGGAACAGAATCCCCATCGCAATTACTGCGATCACCATGAAGGCACCCATGTCCGGTTCGGCCAGCAACAGCACACCGACGATCGCGATCGCGGCCGCCATCGGCATCACTGCGCGGAAGAACTTTTCCTTGACGTCCATCTTGCGCACCATGTAGTCCGCGGCGTATAGCAGCACCGCGAATTTGGCCAGTTCCGAGGGCTGGAAACTGATCGGCCCCAGCACCAGCCAGCGGCGTGCGCCGTTGACGCCTTTGCCCAGTTGCGGAATCAGCACCGCGGTGAGCAACAGCAGGGCGATCACGAACAACCAGGGTGCCGACTTTTCCCAGGTTGCAATCGGGATCTGGAATGCGATCAAGGCGGTCACGAAGCCCACCGCCAGCCACAACATGTGGCGGAACAGGAAATGGCTATGGGAATAGCGCTCGAACTTGGGGTTGTCGGGCATGGCGACGGTGGCCGAGTACACCATCACCAGTCCCCATGCCAGCAGTGTGACGGTGACCCAGACCAGCACCTGGTCGAAACTTTCCAGCCGCACCGGCGCCTGCAAATTGCTGCGGCGGCGCCCCAGGCGCACCGGCAGGGGTGTCTGTCGCGCCCATGCCGCCGGCAGCAGGTCGGCGCCGAAGGTCCTGATGCGGTCCCAGCTGGCGGTCATCAGGCATCCTCCATGCTGCGCATTGCGGAATTCGCCCCTGGGAACGGCCCGGCGGCGCTCATCAGATTACCTTCGTGCTTCGCACTGCGGTGCGAGCTTGCTTGGGAGCGGCCCGGCGCAGCGCTCATGCCGACCCCTCCAGCTCGGTTCCGGCGTCTTGCGCCATCGCCTGCACTGCGTCGTGGAACACCCGGGCGCGGTGCGGGTAGTTGTCGAACATGTCGAAGCTGGCGCAGGCCGGCGACAGCAACACGGCGTCACCGGGCCGGGCCGCGGCGGCCGAGCGCGCAACGGCGTGTTCCATGCTGTCGGCATCAAGCAGGTCGATCCCGCTGGCCTGCAGCGCGGCACGGATCAAAGGCGCGTCGCGCCCGATCAGCACCACCGCGCGGGCGAACTGGCGCACGGGTTCTGCCAACGGCGCGAAATCCTGTCCCTTGCCGTCGCCGCCGAGGATCACGACCAGCTTGCGTTCCACGCCCAGGCCGCCAAGCGCCGCAGCGGTCGCACCGACATTCGTGCCCTTGCTGTCGTCGAAATACTCCACCCCGTCCAACACCCCGATCGACGCGACCCGGTGTGGTTCACCGCGGTATTCGCGCAGGGCGAAAAGAATCGGTGCCAGCGCGCAGCCCGCCGCGGCGGCCAGTGCCAATGCCGCCAGCGCGTTGACGGCGTTGTGGCGGCCGCGGATGCGCAGGGCTTCTGCCGGTATCAGGCGCTGGATGTGCAACGCATCGGCTTGCTGCCCCTTGCGCAGTTTGATGGTCGGATCGAGCTCCTGCGCGCGCACCATCCAGGACATGCCGTTTACCTGTTCCAGCCCGAAGTCGCCTGGCGCCTTGGGCATGCCGGCGCCGAAACAGCTGATGCGGCGCCCGGTCCTGCCCTTGGCGACGACCGGTGCCGGCGCCATCGCCATCACCTGGGCATCGTCCCGGTTCAGCAGCATCAGCGCCTGCCGTCCGAAGACGCGGGACTTGGCCTGCGCATAGGCTGCCATCGTGCCGTGCCAGTCCAGGTGGTCCTGACTCAGGTTCAGCACGCAGGCGGCGCTAGGCTCGAAGCTGGCCGTGCCGGCGTCTTCGGCGGCCCGTTCCGGCCGTGCCATGTCGGCGAGCTGGAAACTCGACAACTCGATGACCCAGACTTGAGGCAGGCTGGCGCTGTCAACACAGCGTGTCAGGGTGTCGAGCAGGGATGGTCCGATATTGCCGGCCAGCACGACACTCTTGCCGGCGCTCGCAACCAGTAGGGCCGTCAGCGATGCGACAGTGGTCTTGCCATTGGTGCCGGTAATGGCCAGGATCTCGGGTTGGTAGGCCTGGCTCGCCCTGAGTTCGGCCAATGCCTGGGCGAACAGGTCCAGCTCACCCCCTACGCGAATGCCGGTAGCCGACGCAGCCTCGGTCAATGGCGCAATCAGCGCCGGTGCGATTCCCGGGCTCTTGAGCACCAGGCTCGGCCCCGCGGTCAGCAGAGCCGCGTCAAGCGCCCCGTGAACAAACACGGCCTGCGGCAGGTCCTGGCGCAGCGCGGCGAGCTGGGGCGGCTCGGCGCGCGTGTCGGCTACCGTTACATGCGCGCCGGCGCGCTGGCACCAGCGCGCCATCGCCAGGCCGGACGTACCCAGGCCCAGGATCAGGACCGATTGGACGTGCAGGTCGGTCATGGCGATCAGCGCAGCTTCAAGGTGGAAAGGCCCACCAGGCATAAAAGCATGGTGATGATCCAGAACCGCACGACGACCTGCGACTCCTTCCAGCCGGTCTTCTCGAAATGGTGGTGCAGTGGCGCCATCTTGAGCAGGCGCCGGCCTTCGCCGTAGCGCCTGCGCGTGTACTTGAAATAGCCGACCTGGGCCATCACCGAGACCGCTTCGGCCACGAAGATGCCGCCCATGATCGCCAGTACGATTTCCTGGCGCACGATGACCGCGATGGTGCCCAGGGCGCCACCCAGCGCCAATGCGCCCACGTCGCCCATGAACACCTGGGCCGGATGGGTGTTGAACCACAGGAAGGCCAATCCGGCACCGGCCATCGCGGCGCAGAAGATCAACAGCTCGCCTGAACCCGGAATATGCGGAAACAGCAGGTACTTCGAGAACACGGCGCTGCCGGTTACATAGGCAAACACGCCCAGCGCGGAGCCGACCATCACGACCGGCATGATGGCCAGGCCGTCCAGTCCGTCGGTCAGGTTGACTGCAATGCACGACCCCACCAGCACCAGCGAGGTGAGCACGACGCAGCCGAGCCCACCCCGCGGATAACTGATCGCCTTGAAGAACGGCAGCAGCAGACCGGCCTTGGGTGGCAGGCTCAGGTCGAAACCCGACTGCACCCATTTGAAGAACAGCTCCAGCACCCGCAGGTTGGAGTTCTCCGAGATGCTGAACACCAGGTACAGGGCCGCGACCAGGCCGATCACCGATTGCCAGAAATATTTCTCGCTCGAGCGCATGCCCTCGGGGTTCTTGTGCACCACCTTGCGCCAGTCGTCGACCCAGCCGATGGCTCCGAAACCCAGCGTGACCAGCAGCACGATCCAGACGAAGCGGTTCGACAGATCCATCCACAGCAGCGTCGATACGGCAATGCAGATCAGGATCAGCACCCCCCCCATCGTCGGCGTGCCGCTCTTGCTGAAGTGGGTCTCCATCCCGTAGCCGCGGATCGGCTGGCCGATCTTGAGCCGCGACAGGTTGCGGATCACCGCCGGGCCGGCTATCAGGCCGATCAGCAGCGCGGTCATCGCCGACATCACGGCGCGCAGTGTCAGGTACTGGAACACCCGCAGAAAGCCGAACTCCGGGCCCAGGGTTTGCAGCCAGTGGGACAGGCTCAGCAACATGCGGCCTCTCCGGTTGTGCTGCCCGTGGCCGAGGCGGCGGCGACCAGTGCCTCGACCACCCGCTCCATGCGCATGAAGCGTGAGCCCTTGACCAGCACGCTGGACACGCGGGGCATCTGCGCCGTAACTGCATCGATCAGTGCCGGCATGGTGTCGAAATGGCGGGCGCCGGTAAACGACGCAGCCGCGTGTGCGGACAGCGCGCCCAGCGTGAACAGCGACCCGATGCCCAGCGCCTGGGCTTTCGCTCCGGCCTGGGCATGGAACTGCGGTCCCTGGAACTGCGGTCCCTGGTCGCCCACCTCACCCATGTCGCCGAGCACCATCAGCCGCGAAGCCGGCAGCGCCGCCAGCATCTCCAGCGCTGCGTCGACCGAGTCCGGATTGGCGTTGTAGCTGTCGTCGACCAGGGTGCAGGCCTTGCCGTGCCAGTTCAGCTGCTGGGTGCGCGAGCGTCCCTTGACCGGCTCGAACGCCTGCAGGCCGGTACGGATATGCGATAGCGGCACGCCGGCGGCGATTGCGCAAGTGGCTGCGGCCAGTGCATTGCGCACGTTGTGCAGGCCCGCCATTGGCAGCGTGAACGGCAGGTCTCCGCACGGGGTATGCGCCAGCACGCGCCAGCGGTCGTGGATCCACACTGGCGCCGATGCGTGGACGTCTGCGCCAGGCGCTGCTCCCGTTGCCGACGTGATCGCGAAACTGAGGCAGCGCCGCGTGCCGGCGCGCGCACGCCACTGCGCCGCGAAAGCATCGTCGTGCGGAATCACCGCCACGCCATCGGCGGGCAGGGCATCGATCACCGCGCCGTTCTCCTGCGCCACCGCCTCGACCGAGGCCATGAACTCCAGGTGTTCGCGCTGCGCGTTGTTGACCAGCGCCACGGATGGTTGCGCCATGCCCGACAGCAACGCGATCTCGCCCGGATGGTTCATGCCCAGCTCGATGGCGGCGATGCGGTGTTCGGCGCGCAGGCGCAGCAGCGTCAACGGCAGGCCGATGTCGTTGTTGAAGTTGCCCTGTGTGGCAAGCGATGCATCCGGCAAGGCGCTGCGCAGGATCGCCGCCAGCATCTGGGTCACGGTTGTTTTGCCGTTGCTGCCGGTCACTGCGATCAGTACCGGCGTGAACTGCTCGCGCCAGCGCGTGGCAAGCAGCCCCAGCGCCTTGCGCGTGTCGGGTACCACGATGCCATCCAGCCCGGCAGCGTGCAATGCGTCGGCGCTGTGGACCAGGGCTGCGGCGGCACCGGCGGCGCGGGCCTGCGCCAGGAACAGGTTGCCGTCGAACTGGTCGCCCGCAATCGCGACGAACAGGTCGCCGGGCTGTACGCTGCGCGTGTCCGAATGCACGCGGCTCACACGGTTCGCGGGATTGCCCACCAACGTGCTGCCGGGCAACCATTGGGCGGCTTGGCGCAGGTCCATCATGCCGCCACCCCCTGCGCCACGCTGGCGCCGCGGCGCCGCGCCAATGCGGCGCGTGCCTGCTCCAGATCGGAGAATGGCCGGCGCTGGCCAGCCACTTCCTGGTAGCTTTCATGACCCTTGCCTGCGATCAGGATCACGTCGGTGCTATCGGCCGCGGTGACAGCGATGTCGATGGCCAGGGCGCGATCGGGCTGCTGGCGCCATGATGCGTGGCCGACCAGCGCCGGAACGATCTGTGCCATGATGGCCAACGGGTCTTCGCTGCGCGGGTTGTCGCTGGTCACCACGACATGGTCGGCGGCGGCTGCTATGGCGCCCATCAGTGGTCGTTTGCCAGGGTCGCGGTCGCCACCACAGCCAAAGACACACCACAGCTTGCCATCGCGCTGGCGCGCGAGCGGCTGCAATGCGGCCAGCGCCTTGTCCAGCGCGTCCGGTGTATGCGCATAGTCGATCGCCACCAGCGGCATGTCCGGCTCGAGCAGTCGCTGCATGCGCCCGGGCACCGGCGCGAGTTCGGTGCAGGCCAGCACCGCCTGTGCCAGTGGCACGCCCAGCGAGCGCATGGCGGCGATCACGCCCAGCAGATTGCTGACGTTGTACTGGCCGATCAAAGCGGTCTGCAGCCGGTGGCGCTCGTTGGCCTCGAGCACGTCGAATTCCAGGCCGGTGCGACCCATGTCGATTGCCTCGGCGCGCAGCCGCGCCGGTGCGTCGCACGAGACCGTCCAGACATCGAGCGATTGCAGCGCCGGCAACGCCAGCAGATCCGGACCGCGTGGGTCGTCGATGTTGACCACCGCCGCCTGCAGGCCTGGCCACTGGAACAGCCGTGTCTTGGCCTGCCAATAGGCCTGCATCGAGCCGTGGTAGTCCAGATGGTCCTGGGTGAAATTGGTGAACACCGCGGTGTGGATGTGCATGCCGTCGAGCCGGCGCTCGTCAATGCCGATCGACGAGGCCTCCAGCGCGCAGGCGCGAATGCCAGAGTCGGCGAAACGGCGCAGGCTGGCCTGCAGCAACACCGGGTCGGGTGTCGTCAGGCCGGTTGCGGTCAGGCGTGCCACACCCCGGTCGTCGCTTGTCCCTGCCGCTGGCGGCTGGCCAACGCCCAGTGTGCCGACCATCGCGCAGGGGATCGCGGGCGCAAGCCGTGGGCTCGACAGGGCCTGCGCCAGCCACCAGGCGGTGGAGGTCTTGCCGTTGGTGCCGGTCACCGCAACCACGTGCAACTGGTGCGACGGGTCGTCGTAATAGGCGCAGGCCACCAGCGCGCTGGCCGACTTGAGTCCGGCATAACAGGCCACACGGGCATCGGGCAGCTCGAACTGTGCAGCGCCGTCACGCTCGACCAGGCACGCCGCGGCGCCATTGGCCACCGCGGCGGGCACATGGGCGCGCGCATCGTGGGTCGCACCCGGCCAGGCGATGAACCCGTCACCGGGCATGAGCTTGCGGCTGTCGGTCTGCAGCGCGCCGGTCACATGTTGGCGCAACCACGCCGCTGCGGCGACCGGGGAGTGCAGTTCCTGCATCACAGGCTCTCGTCCACGGCGGTGACGATCTGCGGCTTGACCGCCATGTCGGGTGAAACGCCCATCAGGCGCAGAGCCTGCTGCACGGTCTCGCTGAAGACGGGTGCGGCGACCTCTCCGCCGTAGTATTTGCCGTTGCTCGGCTCGTCGATCATCACCGCCACCACCACGCGCGGCTTGTCGATCGGCGCCATGCCGGTAAACCAGGATCGGTACTTGTTGGTGGCATAGCCTTTGCCGACTTGCTTGTGCGCGGTGCCGGACTTGCCGCCGACCGAATAGCCGATCGTTTGGGCCCGCTGGCCGGTGCCGCCGGGCCCCGCGGCCATCTGCAGCATCTTGCGCACGGCAGCGGCGTTCTCGGCCGAAAACACCGGCCTGCCGATCGCCGGTTCGTCGCTCTTGACGATGGTGGCGGGAATGATGCGGCCGTCGTGCGCGAACGCGGTGTACGACTGCGCCATCTGGAACAACGATGCCGACAAGCCGTAACCATAGGCCATCGTCGCTTGTTCGACGGGGCGCCAGGTTTTCCAGGGCCTCAGCCGGCCGGTCACGGCGCCGGGGAACTGCAGCTGCGGCTTTTGGCCATAGCCGAGCTGGTTGTAGGTGTCCCACATCTCGTGCGGACTCATCTTCTGCGCGATCTTGAGCGCGCCGACATTGCTCGACTTCTGGATCACGCCTTCGACCGTCAGGGTTCCGTAGTCGTGCGTGTCGCGGATCGTGAAGCCGCCCATGACGTAGCGACCAGGTCCGGTGTCGATCAGGGTCTGCGGCTTGATACGCCCGGCTTCCAGCGCCATCGCGACCGTGATCGGTTTCATCGTTGAACCGGGCTCGAACACATCAGTCAACGCGCGGTTGCGCAATTGCTCGCCGGTCAGGCCGCGCCGGTTGTCGGGCGCGTAGCTGGGGTAGTTGGCCATCGCCAGCACCTCGCCGGTGACCGCGTCCAGCACTACGACACTGCCGCCGCGGGCCTTGTGGGTGGTCACCGCATCGCGCAGCTTCTGATAGGCGAAGAACTGGATCTTGCTGTCGATGCTGAGCTGGATGTCCTTGCCGTCGACCGGTGGCACCTGCTCGCCGACGCCCTCGACGACCCGTCCGAGCCGGTCCTTGATGACGCGTCGCGAACCGGCTCTGCCTGCCAGGTCCTGGTCGAACGCCAGCTCGATCCCTTCCTGGCCATGGTCTCCCACATTGGTGAAACCCACCACATGGGCCGCTGCCGGCCCCTCGGGGTACTCGCGGCGGTATTCCTTGCGCTGGTAGATGCCCTTGAGTTCCAGCGCGGCAATGTCTTTGCCGACCGACTCGTCGACCTGGCGCTTGAGCCAGACGAAGTTCTTGTCGTCGTCTTCGAGCTTGCGCTCCAGCTCGGCCAATGGCAAGCCCAGCAGCTTGGCCAGTTGCTTGAGCCGCACCGGGTCGCGCGGCACGTCCTCGGGAATGGCCCAGATGCTGGGCGCAGGTACGCTCGATGCAAGGATCAGCCCATTGCGGTCCAGGATGCGGCCACGATTGGCCGGTAGCGCCAGCGTGCGCGCAAAACGCACTTCGCCCTGGCGCTGGTAAAACTCGTTGGCCACGACCTGGATGTAGACAGCACGTGCGGCCAGGCCGATGAATCCGACCGCGACGGCAGCCACCACCAACTTGCTGCGCCATACCGGTGTGCGGCTGGCCAGCAGCGGGCTGGAGGTGTAGGGGATGCTCTTGATGCGACTCATGCGCACACCTTCGCGCTGCGCGCTACGGCATGAACCTTGGGAACGGCCCGGCGGGGACATGACGAAGCCTTCGCGCTGCGCGCTGCGGCATGATCCTTGGGAACGGCCCGGCGGTGACATGACGAAGCCTTCGCGCTGCGCGCTGCGGCATGAACCTTGGGAACTGCCCGGCGGTGACATGAGGAAGCCTTCGCGCTGCGCGCTGCGGCATGATCCTTGGGAACGGCCCGGCAGTGACATGACGAAGCCTTCGCGCTGCGTGCTGCGGCATGAACCTTGGGAACGGCCCGGCGGTTCATGGCAGCCGCCCCGAAGCCTGTTGCGGAGCGCCCGGCGTGCCAGCTGCGGCAGTGCCGTCGCTGTAGGCGACATAGTGGGTGATGGCCGGCGTTGCCGGGCGCATCTGCAGGCGCTCGCGGGCGAGTTTCTCGACCCGTTGCGGCGTGGCCTGGGCGCGGCGCTCGAGTTGCAGGCGGTCGCGCTCGGTATCGAGCCTGCGCCCTTCGGCATTCGCGCGTTCGAGCTCGGTGTACAGGCGGCGCGACTGGTACTGCACGTTCACCAGGTAAAGCGCGCTGGCCAGCACCGCCAGCAGCAAGACAAGGTTGAGCCGGGTCATGGCGTCCGCGTCCTTTGCGCTATCCGCATGATGGCGCTGCGGGCGCGCGGATTGGCCGCCACTTCCGACGCGGACGGCTTGATGCGACCCAAAGCTGTGAGGCGCAGCGGTCGGGCGGGCGCAAACGGCACCCGCCGATCGACCAGTTCACGCGCCTGGCTGGCGATGAACTGTTTGACGATCCGGTCTTCGAGTGAATGAAAACTGATCACGACCAGCAAACCCTGGGGTTGCAATATGTCAAGGCTGACATCTAACGCTGTCTGCAAGGCTTCAAGCTCGGCGTTGATGAAAATCCGAAAAGCCTGAAATGTGCGCGTTGCAGGATTCTGGCCCGGCTCGCGGGTTTTGACCGTGTCAGCCACGAGCTCGGCCAGATCGGTGGTGGATGCAATTGGACCCCGTTCCTGTCGGCGAGCAACAATCGCCTTTGCAATGGCGCCAGCAAACCGTTCCTCACCATAGTCACGAATCACCTCCGCAATCTGGCTGGCAGGCGCATCGGCGAGCCACTGCGCCACGCTCTGGCCACGGGTGGTGTCCATGCGCATGTCCAGCGGCCCGTGGAAGCGAAAACTGAACCCTCGCTCGGGATCGTCGATCTGGGGCGAGCTCACGCCCAGGTCCATCAGGATGCCGGTCACCGAAGCCGCTTCGAGTTCGACCATCCGATCGAAGCCCTGATGGCGGATGGAGAATCGCGGGTCGCGGATCTGCGCCGCGCTGGCCACCGCCTGCGGATCCTTGTCGTAGGCGATCAGCCGATCGGACGGACCCAGGCGCGACAGCAGCAACTGGCTGTGACCGCCCCGGCCAAAGGTCGCATCGACGAAGGTGCGAGGCGCTGCAGTTGGTGCATCGCCAAGCATTGCGTCTACCGCCTCGTTCAACAGGACCGCCGTATGGTTCAACCCGATGTTCACGCAAGACTCTCAAAAGGAAAATTCCTTGACCGAAACGGGCATGCCGCCTTGCAACGCCTTGGTCTCCTGCTCGTCGTGGGTAGCCTTGTCCCAGAGTTCGAGATGGCTGCCCATGCCCAGCAACATGGTGTCGCGGGTGATGCCGGCAGCCTGACGCAGTTCCGGCGAGATAAGGACCCGACCCGTGCCATCCATGTCGACATCCATCGCGTTGCCCAGGAAGATGCGTTTCCACCACTGTGCTTCCATCGGCAAAACCGATACGCGCTCGCGGAATTTTTCCCACTCGACCCGTGGGAATACGATCAGACATCCGGCCGGATGGCGTGTAATCGTCAGTTGACCGCCGCTGGCTCCGCCCAGGGCGTCACGGTGCCGGGTCGGCACCGACAGCCGACCCTTGGCATCCAGACTTAACGATGAGGCCCCTTGAAACACGACAATCTGCCCTTGGCTGGTGAAGCGCACGCAATCGGGTGTAGGTTTGGGACCAATCACCACTAAATTGCACTTTTTTGCACTGTATCAGCATTTGTCGGCGTTGCAATAGGCTTGCAACACATTTTTCAATGAAATCAACGACTTAGAAGTCAATTTGCAGAGAAACGCGATGCAAAAAAACGTTCTAAAAGAAGGACTTACGGAGATGTATGAAAGTAACGCATGACAGTTTTACGTCCTGCGCCTGCGTTGCGCTTACAGGATGTAACGCGACAGGTCTTCGTTCTGGCTCAGATCGGACAAGCGGACGTTGACATAGTCCGCGTTCACGACGATGGTCTGTCCGCCAAGGTTGCTGGCGTCGAAACTGACCTCTTCCAGCAAGCGCTCCATGACGGTGGACAAGCGCCGGGCGCCGATATTTTCAGTGCGCTCGTTGACGTCGTAAGCGATCTGGGCCAGCCGGTGCACGCCGTCGGGCGCATAGTCGATGGTGACGTTCTCGGTCGCCAACAACGCCTGGTATTGCTTGACCAATGAGGCATGCGTTTGGGTCAGAATCGATTCAAAATCCTGCACCGACAAGGAGCGTAGTTCGACCCGGATCGGAAACCGTCCCTGCAACTCTGGAATCAGGTCGCTCGGCTTGCTCAGGTGGAACGCCCCCGAGGCGATAAACAGGATGTGGTCGGTCTTGATCATGCCGTACTTGGTCGACACCGTCGTGCCTTCCACCAGCGGCAGCAGGTCGCGCTGCACGCCCTGGCGCGAGATTTCGCCGGCGTTGCTGCCCTCCGAGCGCGATGTGACCTTGTCAATTTCGTCGATGAACACGATGCCGTTCTGTTCTGCAGATTGCAGCGCCTGCGCCTTGATTTCCTCCTCATTGACCAGCTTGGCGGCTTCTTCGTCCTGCACCATTTTCAGTGCCTCGGCGATGCGCAGCTTGCGGGTCTGGCGCTTGTTCTGACCCATCTGCCCAAACAGGCCGCGCAACTGTTCGGTCATCTCCTCCATGCCGGACGGACCCATGATCTCGAGCTGCGGGCTGGACTGGCTCAGGTCGATCTCGATCTCACGCTCATCGAGCTGCCCTTCGCGCAATTTCTTGCGAAACGTCTGGCGCGCGGTACTCTCGGGTTGGTCGGCGTCGCGGCTGCCGCCTTCTTCACCGCGCACAGGCGGTATCAGGATGTCCAGGATGCGTTCTTCGGCAGCGTCGACGGCGCGTTCCTTCATTGCCAGTTTGGCCGCCTCGCGTGTCTGCTTGACCGCGACGTCAGCGAGGTCGCGGATGATCGAGTCGACGTCCTTGCCAACGTAGCCAACCTCGGTGAATTTGCTGGCTTCGACCTTGATGAAGGGAGCATCGGCGAGTCGGGCCAGGCGGCGCGCGATCTCGGTCTTGCCCACGCCAGTGGGACCGATCATCAGGATGTTCTTGGGTGTGATTTCGGCGCGCAGGCTGCCCTGTACCTGCTGGCGGCGCCAACGGTTGCGCAGTGCAATGGCCACCGCGCGTTTGGCCTGTTCCTGCCCGACGATGTGCTTGTCGAGTTCCTGAACGATCTGCTGGGGGGTCAATGTGGACATGGTCAATATGGTTGCGCCTGTGCGCCGGTAAGGGATCTGTCCCGCGCTCAGGGCAGGGTCTCGATGGTGTGGTGCATGTTGGTGTAGATGCACAGTTCGCCTGCGATCTCCAGCGACTTGCGCACGATCTCGGCTGCCGGCAATTCGGTGTGGTTGAGCAGCGCGACCGCAGCGGCCTGCGCATAGGCGCCACCCGAGCCGATGGTGACGATGCCGTTCTCAGGCTCCAGCACGTCACCATTGCCGGTGATGATCAGCGATGCATCCTTGTCAGCCACCGCCAGCATGGCTTCCAGGCGTCGCAACACCCGGTCGGTGCGCCAGTCGCGGGTCAGTTCGATCGCGGAGCGCACCAGATGCCCCTGGTGCTTTTCCAGTTTGGCCTCGAAGCGTTCGAAAAGCGTGAACGCATCGGCCGTTGCGCCGGCAAAACCCGCCAGCACCTTGCCGTGGTAGAGCTTGCGAACCTTGCGTGCCGTGCCCTTGACGACGATGTTGCCTAGCGTTACCTGACCGTCGCCACCGATGGCGACGTCGAAGCCGTCGGCGGTCTTGCGCCGTACGCTGATGATGGTTGTGCCGTGAAATTGTTCCATTCTGAGCCGAAATCAGGGCCGCTATCGGCCCAATGCCACCGTCCCGCGATTGCCGCGGGGACTAGTTGGATCGCATCACGATCCTGGCGTGTTCGTTGATGCCGATCACGCCGAAAAAGGCCGCCACGAGCCGATGCACGTCGCGAAACTGAATCTGGCAACCTTGCGCTTGCAAGTTCGCAACCCAGTTCAAGATGCTGCCGGCGGCGGAAAAGTCAACCCGGATCAGATTGGCGCATGAAACCACCAGTCGCAAGGAGCCGTTGCGTGCCAGCTCCAGAGCTTCCAGGGCCTCAGCAGCCTCGCCCAGGATCTCGCCCGACAATTCCGCCACCGACGCCTGGATTGACTCCAGGCCCATGGGCACGGTGGGCGCAGGCGCGAATCCGGGTTTCGCGCGCTTTTCGTCAGCGCCATCGTCTTGATCAGGCTGATCGTCGTCCTGTGTCAGCGTACCGGCAATCGTCGCACTGCGGTAGCTGCAGCGCGCATCCTGCCATGCGGGAGGGGAGACCTCGAACGTAACGCAGTAGTCCAGCGCTACCAGCTCGAACTCGTCCTGCAATTGCATGATGCGCATCGCGTCGAGCCGCAGATTCCAGATTGCCTGGCCATTGTCGCGGCTGCCGGACGGCGCCTGGAATCGCAATACCGTCTCCAGCGTCCGGGCGCCCGAAAACCGCAATTCGACCGTCGTTGCACACCACTGTGCGAATAGCTCGCCCAATGGTTCGATCGCATCAGCCTGCAGGTCGGTCAGGTCGCTCCAGTCCAGGAACCACGGCGGCTCGACGTTTGCTACCGCCAACTGCAGCTCGTCCACAGCTGCCGCGTCAAAGCGTGCCGGGCAGATCCAGATGGGTTCCACCATCAGCCGGGACGGAACCGTGCGTGCCGGTGCGCCGCCGGTGCCGGCGCCCAGGGCGCCAGGCATGGAAAACCAGGTCGGCGCAGAGCGGTCGAAGCGTTGCGCAAACTCAATGGCCGCGCGATCAAAATTCGACTGCTGACCGGTCGCCCGGTACAGGTCCAGCAGGGCGCAGGCCCAGCGCAATGCCTGGGCCGGCGGTGCCGTGAGGACCTCCAGCGCCGACTTCAGGCTTGATTCCGTGCCCGCATCGTCGCCATTGGCAAAGCGGATCGCAGCCTCCTCCATCTCGCCATCGGTCATGCCGTCGACCAGTTCGATCATCGGCGCGCGCGAATGCGTGAAGCCATGCCCGTCGCCGATTCTGTGGCTGTCCTGATCGGCCACAGTCGTGGACGCCTTCGGCGGGCGAGCCGACGTCCCCGCGTGGGGCTGGCTGGGTCCGAAGCCGGAATTGTCCTGGGTCGGCGGAAAATCGGATGATTCGTTGCCCGACAGCGCCGCATCGGGTCGCATCGGACTCAGCCGTGTGGGGGCGTAGCCGTCGTCATCCATGACGTCCGCCATGTCGGGCATGGCTTGCGGTTTCCTGGCCGCGTGGGTGGCTCCGGCTTTTTGCGCGTTGTCGTTTTTGCCCTGCCACCACTGGTTGGACATCTGCGCTTCGATCTCGTCGATCTTCTTGATCGTCATCGCCCTTTCATCCGGATTGGATGGAAGACTGCTCTGGAAGTAGGAGGGCCGCCCGGCCAGGTCGGGGCTGGCACTTGGATCGCGATTGCGCAATTTGCGCAACTGGTCGAACTCTCGCTTGCGGACGAAGTCGTTCTGACGCTTGCGCTCGATCATCTCCTTGAGCGCCTGCTTGCTGTAGCCAGTGTCGGGTTCCGGATCTTCTTTGTCCAGATCCGTCCAGTTGGTCGTCGGGTTGCGAACGAACTTCGCAACTTTGGACAACAGGCTCGGATTGTTTTCTTTGGCAGGCATGGACGGGCAGAATGATCGAAAGATTCTACGCGCCTGCCCGCTGCTGTTGCTGCATCTCAGTCGCCGAACATTTTCTGTTTGAGTTCACGACGCTGCTGTGCCTCCAGCGACAAGGTCGCAGTAGGTCTGGCCAACAGGCGCCCGACGCCAATTGGTTCGCCGGTCTCGTCGCAGTAGCCATAATCACCGGCGTCGATGCGGCCGATGGACTGCTCGATCTTCTTGAGCAGCTTGCGCTCCCGGTCGCGGGTGCGCAACTCCAGGGCGTGCTCCTCCTCGATGGTGGCGCGGTCTGCCGGGTCGGGTACGACCACGGTGTCTTCGCGCAGATGCTCGGTGGTCTCGCCGGCACTGGCCAGGATTTCGCCCTTCAGCAACGTCAGCTTGAGTCGGAACGCGGCCAACTGCTTGTCATTCATGTATTCCGTATCCGGCATGGCCAGCAGTTCCGCATCGGTCAGTTGCTCGACTGGTTTGGTTCTCCAGTTGTTGGCCAGTTTCGGGTCTTTGCGGACGGCCGACGGCAGTGGCGGAATGATGACCGGCGTAGCGGGCAACGGTGCATAACTGGCTTTGGCCGCGGTGGACGCCACCGATTGCGCCATGGACGGAACAGTCAGCGAGGCCAGCCGGGACGAGGGTCGGCCCGTGCGCTGCGGCACACCGGAGGCGGTCATGACCGTGGTGGGCGGCATGACGCGGGTGTCGGATTTGGCAGGAGTCGGGATCTTGGTTGCGACGGGAGAATGGGTTGACATCGTGTTCTTGGTTGGCGCCGCCTTGTTGGCGACGACTGGTTTGGCCGCAGCAGCTGGCGCCTTTTTGGCTGCCGGGCGCTTGGCGGTAGTGCTTGCCTTCTTTGCCGGCGCCTTGGTCGCAGGGCGCGGTGCCGTTTTCTTGACCGCAGCCTTGGCTGCCGGCTTCGCGCCCAGCGACTTGGCGGCTGCTGGCTTTACGGGTTTGGCCGGCGTCTTGGCCCCCCGCGCGGGTGTCTTGGCGGCCGTCTTGGCCTTGGCTGGTGTGGCTTTCACTTCTTGACTCCTCACAGAACACGATTGCCCGTGGGCATTGTCATCAGACCTGCCACCGGCCTGCGGCAATGCCCGCTGTTGATCGAAGTCCGGCGCCGCAGGGTTGGCAAGCAGGACCAAGCCGACGCGAGGACTTCGGGGCGCGAGTGTACCCTCTTATCGTGTCCACTCCCGGAAATTGCGTGCGCAAGAGCGATGCTCGCACGCATGCCGCCCCCGATCGGGCTGCGTCATACAAGACACTGCTCCATTCCCTGCAAGAAGATGTCCTTGGGCAGGTCGATGCCGATGAACACCATTTTGCTGGTGCGTTGCTCCTCGGGTTGCCACTGCGGACCCAGGTCGCTGCCCATCAGCTGGTGCACACCCTGGAAAATCACCTTGCGGTCGGTGCCATTCATGTGCAGCACACCCTTGTAGCGCAACATGCGGGGGCCATAGATATTCACGATGGCGCCCAGAAAATCCTCCAGCTTGGCCGGGTCAAATGCGCGCTCCGACCTGAAGACAAAACTCTTGACATCGTCGTCATGGTGGTGGTGGTGGGCGCCACCATGCTGGTGCGAGGGATGGTCGCAATGGTCGTCCTGCGCGTGGTCGTGGTGCTCGTGCGCATGGGAACGGTCATGCGCCTCGTCCTTCAGGAAGTCGGGATCGATTTCCAGCTTGGTATTGAGGTTGAAGCCGCGCAGGTCGAACACGTCGGCGATCGGCACTTCGCCAAAATGCACGGATTGCTGCGGCGCGCGCGGGTTCATGTGCTTGAGGCGGTGCATCAGCGCATCGACCTCGCCCTTGGTGACCAGGTCGGTCTTGCTGATGAAAATCTGGTCCGCAAACCCCACCTGCCGGCGCGCCTCCTGGCGGTCATTGAGCTGGGTTGCGGCGTGTTTGGCATCCACCAGGGTCAGGATCGAATCGAGCAAGTAGCTTTCGGCGATCTCTTCGTCCATGAAAAAGGTCTGCGCGACCGGACCCGGATCGGCCAGCCCGGTGGTCTCGATCACGACCCGGTCGAATGCAATCTCGCCGCGCCGCTTCCGGGCGGCCAGGTCCTGCAGCGTCGTGCGCAGGTCCTCACGGATGGTGCAGCAGATGCAGCCATTGTTCATCTGGATGATCTGTTCCTTGACGTCCGACACCAGAATTTCGCTGTCGATGTTTTCTTCGCCGAATTCGTTTTCGATCACGGCGATTTTCTGGCCATGCGCCTCCGACAAGACGCGCTTGAGCAGGGTTGTCTTGCCCGAGCCGAGGAAACCGGTGAGGATGGTGGCGGGGATGAGGCTCATGCTGAACTCCTGACGGTCGGGTTGCGATTGGGCTCCGGTTCCGGACCATGGCGGCCCACCAGAAACAAAAAGCGAGGTGGGCAGTGTACCGGCCATTTCCAGGGGCATTACTTGCGCACGACAACCAGACCCTTCAGGTATTCGCCTTCCGGAAACTGGATCGTCATTGGGTGGTCCGGCGCCCCGCCCAAATGGCCGATGATGTAACCGTCGATCCCGGCGTCGATGCCCGCCGAGGCCACGATCTTGTGGAACAGGTCAACGCTGATGCCTCCGGAGCAGGAAAACGTGAACAACATCCCGCCCGGATTGAGTATCTTCAGCGCCAGGCGGTTGATGTCCTTGTAGGCACGGGCGGCCCGTTCTGCATGGGCAATGGTGGGTGCAAACTTGGGCGGATCGAGCACGATGGCGTCGAACATGCGCCCCTGCGCGCCGAACTGGCGCAATGCCGCGTTGACGTCCGCCTCCAAAAAAGCGTAACGATTGGGTTCAAATCCGTTGCGCTCCATATTGAACCGCGCCATCGTCAGCGCGCTTTCCGATGAGTCAATCGAGGTGACATGTCCAGCCTGGCCGTGCAGCGCCGCGACGCTGAAACCGCCGCTATAGCAAAAGCAGTTGAGCACCTGGCCCCATTGCTGGTGCTGCGCGGTTCGTGCGAACCGCGCCCGGCTGTCGCGCTGGTCAAGGTAAAAG
>JANNKH010000080.1:0-84555 GCA_031396205.1 Rhodoferax sp. | reverse complement strand
CGCCACCGACACGGTCCTCCCAGTCCACCCACTCCACAGACTGCGACTCAAGATAGCGGTTCAGCGCCTCGCCGATGGTCGCAAAGAAGCGCTGCTCACCGAGCCTGGAAAAGAGACCGAAGCGCTTGAACTTGTCCTTGACGGGGTCCTTCATCTCGGCAAAGCACAGATCGATGCCCGCCTCGTGCAGGGTCGTGTCGAGTTCATCCAGCGCATCGGCAGAGGTGACGTCCACGCTGGTGATCGGCTCGGCGCCGACAACCAGCCAGCGCACCGGCGTCGGCGATCCGGCCACGGCGTCCAGCACGCGGTCGCGGAACAGTTCGGCGTTGGCAAAGAACAGTGGCGCATCCCACCGGAACAGCACCAGGCCCGGCACCACACGGGCCTCAGGGTGGCGCGCGATGTCGTGATAGCCCTTGACACCGTCGACGCGGCCGAGCACCGCCGAATGCGGCCGCCAGCCGTCCCAGAGGAATTCGATGACGGCCACTACGATCGCCAAGCCGATGCCGGGGATCGCGCCCAGCAGGGCCACGCCGAGAAGGCAGCCGATCGACAGCCAGAATTCCCAGCGTTGGATGCGCCAGATGCGGCGCAGGTCGGTGACTTCGATCAGGCCGATGGCCGAGGCGATCACCACCGCCGCCAAGGCCGCGACCGGGAGGTTGCGCAGCAGGCCGGGTGCCATCAACAGCATGGCGCCAACGGAAAACGCCCCCACCACGCTGGTGAGCTGTGTCTTGGCGCCAGCGGCCTCAGCCACCGGTGTGCGTGAGGCGCTGGCGCTGATCGGGAAGCCCTGGAACAGCCCGGCGGCCAGGTTGGCTGCGCCCAGGCCGACCATCTCCTGGTTCGGATCGACGAAGCATGCTGTTCGCCCAGCGTAGGTCCGCGACAGAACGCTGGTGTCGGCAAAGGAGATCAGTGCCACCGCCAGCCCACCGAGCAGCACCGGTACGATGTCGTTGGCGCCCATCGAAGGCAGGGAGAAGCCGGGAAGGCCCTGCGGCAACACGCCGAGCACGGGCACACCCACGTGAGCGCCGGTGGTCGAGGCCAGGTCCAGGAGGGTGACGACCAGGGTCGCGCCCACCACGGCGACCAAAACGCTTGGCAGCCGCGGATGCCGCCTGAGTAGGAGGATGGTCAGCAACGTTCCGGCGCCGATGGCCAGCGCCAAAGGATTCGTGTTGCCGGCCCGCACGGCCAGCCCGAATTGCCAGGACTCGTCCAGCAGTCCATGGGCATCGACGCCGAAACCGAACAATCCTGGCAACTGGCTGGCGATCACAGTCAGTGCAATGCCGTTCATGTAGCCATAGCGGATCGGCTTGGACAGCAACTCGGTGACGAAGCCCAGTCGTGCGACGCCGGCTCCGACGCACAGCACACCCGACACCAGGGCCATCATGCCGGCCAGCGCGACAGCACGTTGCGGGTCGCCCGCCGAGAGCGGCAGCACGACGGCCAGGATGAGTGCGGCCAGCGAGGAATCCGGCCCCAATACCAGGATGCGGCTCGGGCCGAACAGGGCATACGCTAGCAGCCCGGCCATGGTGGCGTACAAGCCGCAAATGCCGGGCACACCAGAGGCGACGGCGTAGGCGATGCCGACGGGCACCAGCACGGCGGTCAATGCCAGGCCGGCCAGTGCGTCGTGCGGCAGCCACCCCACTTCGTAGTGGCGAAGGACACCCAAACCCGGCAGCCAGCGTCGCCAACCCGTCTGGTCCGAGGACTGCAGCGGGCGCGCGATACGGCCTGTCTCCGGCAAGGCGCGGGGCGGCGTGGAGTCGTGCTTCAAAGGCATGGATCTTGTTGGCGTGCTCGGCCCTTACGCATGAAATCGCGCCCGAGCCTTCGTGAGGCGCGAGAACCCTTCCGGATTCGCCCGTCCACACTGATCACACCGCACTTGAGCGTCTCCAGCGACTGACGTCCGATCGTTCTCACGACATCTCGTCCGGTCGGGCGCGCGGAAACCTTTGAGCCGATGACGAGCGTGTCTCGAAACCCTGCTGTCTTGCCTTGCTGCCGCTGCCCGATGGATTCCTCAGACTTCTGAAAACCCTGAGCGCTGTCCAGGTAGGTCACGCCCAGTTCGCCAATGCATGCATCCAACAGCCGAAGGATGTCACGCCGCCTGACCCATGTCGTCTCTTCGTCGTCGACCACGATTGAACCCTATCCGAAGGGGGAACACAGCAGTGGAATTTCTCCCGATGTCCGGTACGTAGTCGGGGTCGAATGGGCGCAGAGTGACTGCTTCCCCAAGTCACCGCGGGCGCGAGTCGGCCCTTCAGCGACATTCACTGCCTCAAGTCCATCGCCGTATTGGTGCCGCTCGCGCAGGTAACACGATCAGCTCAGCCGTGTTTGTCCGGGGTATGCTTGGGCTGCACTGACCACGCTGCCGGCTCGTCGTCTTTGTCGGTTTCGGCCGCCGCCGCCGTCACCTGCACCTTGTCAGGCGCGTGGTGTGCCGGTGCGTAGATCGCATAGACCTGCATGGGCGCTGTTCCGGTGTTGGTGATATTGTGCCAAGTGCCCGCCGGAACAAGCACACACCAACCGTTTGAGACTTCCTTTTCAAACGTCAGGTTGTCCTTCGCGGTTCCCATTTGCACTAACCCTCGACCAGCGTCCAGGCGCAGGAACTGATCGGTCTGCGGATGCGCTTCAAGACCAATGTCGCCGCCGACTGGGATTGACATAAGGGTCACTTGTAAATAGCGCCCACTCCAGGCGACCGAACGGTAATTCCTATTAGCCTTGGTAGCATCTTCAATATTGAATGATTGAGGTAATGGACCAATGTCTTTGATCCTGTCAGTGGAGAGACTCATTTGTTTCTTTCGGAGGATTTGTCGAATGACAATTCGACGCGCCGCAACAGCAGTACCGCTCTACCGTAACTCAGTGTTCGCGATAGTTCTGTTTGCCACCGCACACACTCGAAATGGCACGCCGCTCTTGGCATGAACCAATGAGAATGGGACCCCTGGCCATGCGCCGCGCGACCTGAGCTTTCGACAGGGTTTCATATGTTGTCCGTGCGGAAACACGCATAGACCGCCACATCACTCGATTTCCTTTGGCGCACTTTGCCGCCGACCCACTGTGCGCCAGCGCACAGAACAAGTACCTGGCCGTGAGTACTCTGGGGCCGGGTCTGAAATAGGCTCGTGTTTGCATTCATCCACTTCACCCCAAAGGAATGGGGCCCATCGGGCGGATCCTCTTCGCCATCATCATTTCATTTGTGCTATTTGGCTACCGTGGAAGAAGGGGTTAGCTAAAGCAAGCCCTGCCAAGGGTTAGCGCGTGAAGCATTCGCCCTCGGACCCAAGCCAATCGGCCCAACTGCGGCAATTTGCTCATGCGCTTGGCGACCTCAGGGATTCGTTGGTGATGACCTCGTTGGCCTTGACGGACTTGATGACCAAGGCGCCATAGTGCGAAAGACCTTATGAGACACAGTGAAAAACACAGAACACACCGAACAGGCTGGCTCCGTGCCGCTGTTCTTGGCGCAAACGACGGTATCGTTTCTACCGCCAGCCTTGTCTTGGGCGTCGCGGCGGCAAGCGCGGGCAGTCAGGGTATATTGGTTGCTGGAGTTGCCGGTCTTGTCGCAGGCGCCATGGCAATGGCTGCAGGGGAGTATGTATCGGTTAGCTCACAGGCCGATACCGAGCGCGCGGATCTTGCTCGAGAGCGGGTGGAGTTGGCTGAGGACTCCCAGCAGGAACACGCAGAGCTAGCGGCGATTTACGAGAAGCGCGGGCTTGACAGGAAGCTGGCCTCGGAGGTTGCTACCCAATTAGCGCAGCATGACGCCCTGGCCGCCCATGGACGAGATGAGCTGGGCATTTCCGACACGTTGGCAGCAAAACCTGTGCAGGCGGCATTAGCCTCGGCGGGAACGTTTGCAGTGGGCGCAGTCCTGCCGCTTCTTATGGTTCTCCTGCTTCCGGTCTCTGCGCTGATGTGGGGTGTCGCAGGTAGCTCGCTCCTATTTCTCGCGCTGTTGGGCTTCCTGGCTGCACGCACAGGGGGCGCACCAGTGATTGCGTCTGTCATTCGCGTCACTTTTTGGGGAGCGCTGGCAATGGCATTGACCGCCGGAGTTGGCGCCCTTTTTGGGGTAGCCGCTTAAGAACCGGGGCGTCAAGGAGCTCGACGAGCAACTCAAACGTTGAGTCTGCATTTTTTGCGACCGGCATTGAGCGGAGTACCCGACCGCTGTTTGCTTTATTTGGATCCTCCTCTGTATCGAATGCGGCAATAGGTCGATAGCACGCCAGCTAACGATAACTCGTTATTCTCGATAGTCAGCATTAGCGTCTTTCGCGATTACCTTGAGGTTCACCAAAGACCGAAGGCCGGTGACATGCTGGACTGCCAGTAAGCTGCCGTTCGCGACCGGCAGCTTTCGCGGCACACCCGCCTGACGACGGAACTGCATGGATGCCCGCACCCAGTCTTTTGGAGGCATTCACCCCGAGGCTCCCGAAGGTCAGGTATTGCGAAGATCGTCATAGAAATCGCCCGGTCACGCGTTCATCCCCCACTCTCCTGCACTAGTCCCCCCGTCAAACCACCCTTTCCGACACACGCATAACTCGTTGTTTTCAAACGCATTCTGCGTGTGCCAAATTGACACGGTTCTCCACTATTTTTTGAGAACAGAGAGCAGAACGGAATCGAAACGGCGCAGAAACAGCCGGATTTACGGGCCGCCACGGACGCCGTGGCGCAAGCAGAACCGCCCGGAACCCCGCGTGGCGCGGGGAAAGCCCACAAGCGACAAAGCCAACCGAGAACAGTTGGCTTTGAAAAGTGGTGGACCGGGGCGGAGTCGAACCACCGACACAAGGATCATCAATCCAGGCTCGACTGGCCGCGCGCGGGGTGCGGCTAAACAGATCAAAATTTCCGAAATCGGCTGCACGGTGGCTACATGAACACGAAAATCAGCATGATTGCTACTATAAAGATAGCGTCAAATCGATATTAGTATTGGTAGGGCGTGTAGGACTTGAACCTACGACCAAAGGATTATGAGTCCTCTGCTCTAACCAACTGAGCTAACGCCCCAACCGAGCGGCGATTGTATAGGTCGCTATTTCTGGTAACTCAATGCATTGCTGACAAGGCGCGAGGTGATGTCTACGATCTGGATCATGCGGTCGTAGGCCATGCGGGTGGGGCCGATGACGCCCAGGGTGCCGACGATCTGGCCATCGACTTCGTAGGGGGCGCTGACGATCGACAGGTCTTCAAACGGCACGACCTGGCTTTCGCCGCCGATGAAGATGCGCACGCCCTCGGCCTGGCCGGCCACCTCCAGCAGGCGCATCAGTTGGGCTTTTTGCTCAAACAGTTGGAACGCGCGGCGCAGCTGGCCCATGTCGTTGGAAAAGTCCGACAGCGCCAGCAGGTTGCGTTCGCCGGAGATCACCACTTCGTCGTCGGTCTGCGCGTTTTCTTCGGTGTTGATGGTCACCGCGGCCTGCATCAGCGTGGCGATTTCGGAGCGCAGCGATTCGACTTCCTTGTGCAGCCGCTCGCGTACCTGCTCGATGGCCATGCCCACGTAATGCGAATTGAGGAAGTTCGCTGCCTCAATGAGTTCGCTCTGCGAATAATCGAGCTCGGTGAAGATCACCCGGTTTTGCACGTCGCCATTGGGCGATACGATGATGACCAGCAGCCGGCGCTCCGACAGGCGCAGGAACTCAATATGCCGAAACACCGAACTGCGCCGCGGAGCCACCACGATGCCGACAAATTGCGACAGGCTCGACAGCAGTCCCGCCGCCTTGGACAGTACCCGCTGCGGCTGGTCTGGCACCAGCACCTGGGTCGGGAGTTCGCCCTTTTGCACCGTGAGCATGGTGTCGACAAACAGCCGATAACCGCGCGCAGTGGGGATGCGCCCGGACGAGGTGTGCGGGCTGACGATCAGGCCCATGTCCTCGAGATCGGCCATCACGTTGCGGATGGTGGCAGGCGACAGTTCGAACCCGCTTTGGCGCGACAGGGTGCGCGAGCCGACTGGCTGCCCGTCCGCGATGTAACGCTCGACCAGGGCTTTCATCAGCATCTTGGAGCGGTCATCCAGCATGGGGCCATTTTAGTGATGTAATTTGCTGATGCAGTCCCTATTCCGCCATGTTGCGCTGATTGGCAAGTACCAGACCGTGGGTTCCGGTGCGGCCGGCGCGTCATCGCGCCGGGCCATGGAGGACATCGCCCATTTCCTGCACGCGCAGGGCTGCGAGGTGGCGTTCGAGGCCGAGACCGCGCGCAACCTGGGCATCAGCGGCCATGCCATGCTCGATGTGCCCGGTATCGGCGCCCATTGCGACCTGGGCCTGGTGGTCGGAGGCGACGGCACCATGCTGGGCATCGGGCGCCAACTGGCCAGCCACAACGTGCCGCTGATCGGCATCAACCAGGGGCGGCTAGGCTTTATCACCGATATTCCGCTCGACGGATTCGCATCTATCTTGTTGCCCATTCTGCATGGCGCGTACGAGGAGGACAGGCGCAGCCTGATGCAGGCGCGCGTCATGCGCGATGGCCGCAGCGTATTCGATGCGCTGGCCATGAATGACGTGGTCGTCAATCGGGGAGCGACGTCCGGCATGGTGGAATTGCGGGTGGAGGTGGACGGGCATTTCGTTGCCAACCAACGCGCCGATGGCCTGATCATCGCCAGTCCGACCGGCTCCACCGCCTACGCCCTGTCCGCCGGCGGTCCGCTGTTACATCCATCCCTGCCCGGCTGGGTGTTGGTGCCTATCGCGCCACACACTTTGTCGAATCGACCCATTGTGCTCGCCGATGCGTCAGAAATTGCCATCGAGATCGTGGCCGGGCGCGATGCCAGTGCCAATTTCGACATGCAGTCGCTGGCGACCCTGCTGCACGGCGATCGCATCGTCGTGTCTCGTTCCCAGCACCGGATGCGCTTCCTGCATCCCAAGGGCTGGTCGTACTTCGACACGCTGCGCCAGAAGCTGCACTGGAATGAAGGAGTGGCCTGAGCGTGGCTCTCAGACGCATCGTCCTGCGCGACTTCATCATCGTTGGCGAGCTCGAGCTCGACCTGTCGCCCGGTTTCACCGTGTTGACCGGTGAGACCGGAGCCGGGAAGTCGATCCTGATTGACGCGCTGCAGCTGGTCACCGGCGCGCGGGCCGATGCCGGCACGGTGCGCGAGGGTGCCAGTCGCACCGAGGTCAGCGCCGAGTTCGACCCGCCCGCCGCGCTGGCGTCGTGGCTGGAGTCGGCCGGTTTCGATGGCGGAGACACCTTGCTGATGCGGCGCACCGTCGATCTGCAGGGCAAGAGCCGGGGCTGGATCAACGGCAGCCCGGCCACCGCCGCGCAGATGCGCGAGATCGGCGAACAGCTGATCGACATCCACGGCCAGCACGCCTGGCAAAGCCTGACCCGGCCCGAAGCCGTGCGCGACCTGCTCGACGCATACGCACGGGTGGATGCTGCGCCACTGGCTGCGCTGTGGCACGACTGGCGTGCCAGGAGCAAGACCCTGGCCGCCGCCCAGACAGCCCAGAGCGACCTGCAACGCGAGCGCGAACGCATCAGCTGGCAGATCGGCGAACTCGACAAGCTGGCACCCGGCGCCAACGAGTGGGACGAACTAAGCGCCGAGCACAACCGCCTGTCGCATGCGCAGGCGTTGCTGGAAGCGGCCCAGGGCGCGGTCGACAGCCTGCAGGATGCCGAGCCCAACGCGGCCGACACTATCCAGGCCGCGCTCAACCTGTTGCACCAGCAGGAGTCGCACGAACCCGCCTTTGCAGCGATGGCCGAAACCCTGGCATCGAGCCTGGTCCAGCTGGAAGACGTCGCCCATTCGCTCAAGACCTACCTGCGCAAGACCGAGCCCGACCCGCAGCGCTTGTCCCAGCTCGACGAACGTATCGGCTCATGGATTTCGCTGGCACGGCGCTACAAGCGCCCGGCGCAGGAATTGCCGCAGTTGCTCGTCGGCTGGCGCGAGGAACTGGCGCGCCTGGACGCAGCCACCGACCTTGCCGGCCTGCAGGCGTCCGAGCAGGCGGCGCACAGCGCCTACCAGCGCGAGGCCACATCCGTATCCCGTGCTCGCGCCAAGGCCGCGCCCCGATTGGCCAAGGCCATTACGCTGGCGATGCAGGGCCTGGGCATGTCCGGCGGCAGCTTTGAGGTGCGACTGCAAGGCGCGGCGCAACCCATGCAGTCCGGAATCGACGAGATTGCCTTCCAGGTGGCCGGCCATGCAGGCACGACGCCGCGCCCGGTAGCCAAGGTTGCGTCCGGCGGCGAGCTGTCCCGCCTGGCGCTGGCCATCGCCGTCACCACCAGCCGGCTCGGTGCGGCCCAGACACTGATCTTCGATGAGGTAGACGCTGGTGTCGGCGGCGCTGTGGCCGAGACGGTCGGCCGGCTGATGCGCCAACTGGGTGTGGACCGCCAGGTCATGGCCGTGACCCACTTGCCGCAAGTGGCTGCCTGCGCCGATCACCATCTGGTGGTGTCCAAGTCGCTGCAAGGCAAGTCGACGCTGAGTTCGGTGCTGCTGGTGCAGGGCGAATCGCGCGTTGCCGAAATTGCCCGTATGCTGGGCGGCGAGCGGCGGCTGGAAAGCACGGTTGCACATGCCAAGGAGATGCTGCAAGCTTCAGGGTAGGAGAACATCAGGGCCCGCCACGAGGCCTGAAACACCAACGCGCAATGGATCTGGAACTAGTACTCATCACCGGCATGTCGGGCTCGGGCAAGTCCGTGGCGCTGCACGCTGTTGAAGACGCGGGCTACTACTGCGTCGACAACCTGCCGCCGGAACTGCTGATGTCGTTCGTGCAGCTGCAGGAACACCGCCACAACAAGCGGGTAGCCATCGCGATGGACGTGCGCAGTGCCGAAGCGCTGCCACAGGTGCCCGAGCGCCTGCGTGCGCTGACCGACATGGGCGTGGTCATCAAGTCCCTGTTCCTCGACTCCACCACCGACACCCTGGTGCGGCGTTACTCGGAGTCCAGGCGCAAGCACCCGTTGTCGCAAACCGAGGCGCCCGATGTGGACAAGGACCATCGACGCGCCCTGGTCGACGCGATCGAGCTCGAGCGCGAGCTGCTGGCAGACCTGCGCGAACACGCGCACGTGATCGACACCAGCTTGATCCGGCCCTCGCAGCTGCAGCGCTATGTCAAGTCGCTGATCGTCGTGCGCGGCGGCCACCTGACACTGGTGTTCGAGTCGTTCGCGTACAAGCGCGGCATACCGGGCGACGCCGATTTCGTGTTCGACGTGCGCATGCTGCCCAATCCGCATTACGAGCCCGACCTCAAGGCCTTGACCGGCAAGGACGAGCCGGTGATCGCGTTTTTCCGGCAGCATGAACAGGTACACCAGATGCTGTTGCAGATTGCGCAGTTTCTGGACCAGTGGCTCGACCCCCTGTCCAACGACAACCGCAGTTATGTCACCGTGGCCATCGGCTGCACCGGTGGCCAGCATCGCTCGGTCTACCTGGTCGAGGAGTTGACCCGCCTGTTCGCCGACCGCTGGACCACCCTGAGCCGGCACCGGGAGCTGGATGCGACTCCGGGCAAATTTCCATCCACCTCGTTCGGTTGGCCTCAGGCCTGAAGCAACATGCGGCGCACGGGCGCGGGCAAGCCCAACTGCACCCTGGCATCGGTGTCGCACCACTGTGCATTGGCAAATGTGCGGGTATTTGTCGGCAGTTCCACCCGTACCGCATGCAGGTGCAGATCCTTGTGCGTCAGCACATGCTTGAACGCAGTCAGGTCGACCGCCGCGGCGCGGTAGGCTGCCGGCAATTGCGCGAGCAGCGCCTCCCGGCTGTCGAACCAGGGCAGGCAGTACAGACCGGCCCAGACGCCGGGTGACGGCCGCCGCTGCAGCAATACCGCGTTGTTGCTGTTGGACGCCCACAAAAGCCATACCGATTGCGCGCTGCGCTTGAGCGAGTGCGTGCGGACTGGAAAATCCTGCGGTTGGCCCAGCGCATGGGCGGCACACAAGAACCGGACCGGACATTCGCCACACAGCGGATCGCGCGCCAGACACACGGTGGCGCCAAGATCCATCACGCCCTGGGTGTAGCTTGGCATCGCCCGCGCCAGATCGCGCCGCGGCAGCAATTCGGATGCGGCCTCCCACAGTCGCTGCAGGTTGGCCTGCTGCGCCAGATCGGCGTCAAAAGCCAACACCCGGGTCAGAACCCGACGGACATTGGCGTCCATAATCGCCACGCGCTCGCCAAAACACAGGGACGTGATGGCAGCCGCTGTTGATCGACCGATACCAGGCAAGGTGGCCAGCGTCGCGGCGTCTCGCGGGAAATCGCCGGCCCACCGTTGCACCACTTCCACGGCGCAGCGATGCAGGTTGCGCGCCCGGCTGTAATAACCGAGCCCGCTCCACAGCCCCATGACATCGTCCAGGCTGGCCTGGGCCAGAGCATGCACGTCGGGGAAGCGGGTCACGAACCGGTTGAAATAGGCAATGACGGTCGCAACCTGGGTCTGCTGCAGCATCACCTCCGACAACCAGACGCGGTAGGCATCCTGGGTGTTCTGCCAGGGCAGGCCGTGGCGGCCGTGCCGGCGTTGCCAGGCCACGACGCGGCTGGCAAACTGCTGCCGCGACAGGCTCAACTGCGGACAGTCGCCGGTTCGATTGCCGGCGCCGACATTTTGGATGCTGCCCGATGTGATTCGCGCACCCGGATGAGGTAGCTGGTCAATTCGCCCAGTTTGGTTTCGAGCTCCTTGATGGCCGCCTCCTGGGTTTCGATCTCGTGGATACGATCTGCCAGTCCGCCAGTGGCCTGCTGGATACGGTCGATGGCCTCGATACGGCGCGCAAAATTGCGCCGCCGCTCGCGTAACTGGGCGTCCAGCTGCGCCGCGGCTGTCTTGCTCCACAACTCCACCTCGGCCAGCGCGGCTTCGTGAATAGTGCGCAAGCGCGTGGCCAATGCCCGTACCAGACGGTCGGCAAACTCGGCCTGGGCGAGGCGAAAGGTGTTTGCAACCCCGATGTACTGCAAATGGCCGCGTTCAACCATGTTGAGGTCCTGCACAAAGGTCGCCAATTGCGGCACCGGCGGCGCCTGCAGCGAAAAACCATGCTCGCCGTTGAGCTGGCGAAACGTGGCTGCGAGCATGGACTGGATATCGGTACATAGCGACTGCACCCGTTGAAACACCGTTCGCAGCCGATCGAAGGTCTCGGTGTAGGCCTTTTTGACGCCGAATTTCAGGCCCTTTTGGTGCAGCGTCGCATTGAGCTGGGCCATTTCGCCCTTGAGGGCACTGCCACTGAGGCTGTCGAAAACGTCGCGCAGCAGCTTAAGGTGAACCGATCGCACGGCATGGATCTTGGCACCGCTCAGGTCAAACTCCGACTGCTCTTGCGATATGCGCATCCGCATGTGCTTGATGACAGATGCATTCTTGCCCTGCAGGCCCTTGAGCTCCATCATTTGCTCAGCCAGGTCGCGACGGCGGATATTGATGACCCGGCCTGTCTCCAGGCGCAGGCTGGAGATGCCAACCGCCACTGCCGAGCCAAGGATCGCCTGGCGCTGCCCCATGATGCCATGGGCCAGCGCTTCTTCGAGCTTGGGCAGGCAACTGGCAGCCAGCAGTTCGGCGTCATTGGTGACCTTGGCCACCAGGCCCTTGTGAGCCGAAATTGGGATCACCTGGCTTTGCGCGATACCCAGGATTTCGGCAGTGGACGCCCGTTGCCGATCGATCTGCGCCTGGATCTGTTTGGGCGAACTCAGTGCATCCCACAGCGTATCAATCTTGTTGAGCACCACCAGGCGCAGATCCGAACCCTCGGGCGTGACCGCCAGATGTTCGCGCCAGATAGTCATGTCGGACTTGGTCACGCCGGTATCGGCGCCCAGGATGAACACGACGGCCTGGGCCTGGGGCAGCAGGCTGACCGTCAGTTCGGGCTCGGCACCAATGGCGTTCAAGCCGGGAGTGTCCAGGATCACCAGTCCTTGCTTGAGCAACGGGTGCGCAATGTTGATCAGCGCATGGCGCCACTTGGGCACCTCCACCATGCCTTGCGCGTTCACGACCGGGTTGTCCTCGGGTTCCTGGCTGTGCCAGAACCCGAGTGCCTGGGCCTCCTCGCGCGAAACCAGCCGGGTTTCCGCCACTTTCTCCAGCGCCGCAGCCAGTTGTTGCGGGTCATTCACATCCAGGTCGATCCGGGTCCATTTCTCGGGGACCATGCGCCATTCCATCAGTGCCTGGGGTTGCAGGCGCGACTCGACCGGCAAGAGCCGCAGGCAAGGCGGCACATCGGGGTCATACCCCATTTCGGTCGGGCACATGGTAGTGCGGCCGGCACTGGCGGGCATGATGCGCCGGCCGTAACCGGCAAAAAACACCGCGTTGATCAACTCCGATTTGCCACGCGAGAACTCGCCGACGAAGGCGACCATAACCTTGTCGGCCCGCACCTGTAGTTCCAGGCGGCGCAGGCGCTCCTCGACACCCGCGTCAAGCAGATCGTGGTCTTTCATCCACTCGGCCAAAAGCTTCAGGCGCAGGCCAAATTCGCGGCGCCACGCCCCATGCTGGTCAAACTGCTCGTTGAATGATGTTGCCAAGGTTTCCCCCCGTGCCTTTCAATATAGCATCGCCCAGCCGATCTGCAGGCACTAATGCTGGCAGATTCGGCAGAAAAATGTCGAGCGCTGCCCCTGCAGCAGGCGAGAAATGGGCGTGGCGCATACCGTACAGGGCTCGCCGGCGCGGCCATAAACGGCCGCTTCCAGCTGGAAATGCCCTGCATCTCCATTGGCGCTTGAGAAATCGCGCAGCGTACTGCCGCCACGCTGCACCGCGCACGCCAACACATCGCGGATCGTCTGGTGCAGGCGGGCGATGCGGACGCGGCTGAGCCGGTTGGCCCGCACCGTTGGCCGTATGCCGGCCTGAAAAAGGGCTTCGCACGCATAGATATTGCCGACCCCCACCACCAGGTCGCCGGCCAGCAATACCTGCTTGACGGCGCTGCGACGCTGCTTGAGGCCCTGCACGAACAGCGACAGGTCGAACTGGTCGGACAACGGCTCCATCCCGAGGCGACCAAGCAATTTACGCGCCATTGGGGCATCTTCGCCCGGCGCGAAGACCACCGCGCCAAAGCGCCTGGGGTCCTGCAATTGCAAACTGCCGCGGCTGGTGACAAGCTCGAAATGGTGATGCGGCCCGCGTGACGGCAGTTGCGCGCCAAAGCTCAGGCTGCCCGACATGCCCAAGTGGATCAGCAACAGGCCTTGATCGAGGTCGAGCAGCAGGTATTTGCCGCGCCGGCGTACCTGCCGCACCATTTGCCCGTGCAAATCTACGCCTGCGCAGCCCAATGGCCATCGCAAGGGTTTGCCCAGCCAGACATCCTGGATGATCGCCCCTTGTATCCGGCCGGCAAAACTCTGGCGCGTAACCTCGACTTCGGGCAATTCAGGCATGGGTATATCAATCCAGCGCGAAACGGCGCGCACCGCGTTGGATTATTATGGATCGATGATTCCATTCAAACGCAGCGCCCTTGTCATTGTGCTGTTCACAACGCTGTGTGTGCAACCAGCCCTTGCCCAGCAGAGCGCCCCGCCAACGGAATCCGAACCCAACTCGGTGCTGTCGGCGGAGCTGTTTTACCAGTTGCTGCTGGGTGAACTCAACGCCATTGGCGGCGAGCCCGGCGTGGGCTTCTCCATCCTCCTGGACGCCGCCCGCAAGACCGGCGATACACGGCTGTTCAAGCGGGCCACGGACATCGCGTTGCGGGGCCGCTCCGGCGAGTCGGCATTGCAGGCGGCACGGGCCTGGAGAACCGCCCTGCCGCAATCACGCGAAGCCAACCGGTACCTGTTGCAAATCCTGATAGGGCTTAACCGGCTCAACGACAGCCTGCCCCCCCTTCAGCGTGACCTGGCCTTTGCCAAAGGTGCGGATCGGGTTACCACCATCAACAGCATACCGGGCTATTTTGCGCGTTCGACTGACAAGACAACGGCCGCCAGCATTGTGGAGCAGGCCCTGTCCGAACAGCTGGCCGACCCGGACCTGGGCGCTGCGGCCTGGACGTCGATTGCTCACATGCGGGCCGAGGCCAAGGACAACTCCGGCGCGCTGGAAGCCGTCCTGCGCGGCCAGGCCCTGGATGTGCGGGCCGATGGCCCTGCGATCGTGGCCTTGTCGTTGTTTTCGGCCGGCAACAATGATGCGGAAGCCGCCGTGTTGCGATACCTGGAGGCGAACCCGCGCTTCGAGGTGCGCATGGATTACGCCACAGCGCTACTGGGCCGCCAACGCTATGCCGAATCGGCCGTCCAGCTGGGCCATGTGACGCGCGAGAAGCCGGACTATGCCCGCGCCTGGCTGATCAAGGGAACGCTCGAACAGCAAAACCGCCAACCGGATCTGGCGCAGGCGTCGCTGTTGCGATTCGTCGATCTCCACGCCGAGCAGAAGCCGGACAAGGACGCATCCGAGCCGGACCCGGCTTTGACGCAGGCCTATCTGCGTCTGGCCGAGATAGCTGAGCAGCGCAAAGACTACACGACGGCACAAGGCTGGCTGGCCCGCATCGACAATGCCCAGGAGATGGTCAGCGTCCAAAGCCGCCGGGCGGCCATCCTGGCGCGTCAGGGCAAGCTCGACGAGGCGCGGGCGATGATCCGGGCATTGCCAGAGCCAAGCCCGGCCGATGCGCGCCTGAAGGTCAGCGCCGAAGTACAGCTGCTGCGCGACAACAAGCAGTATCAGCTGGCGTATGACGTGCTGTCCGAGGCGCTGGCCAAGGTACCCAAGGACCTGGACTTCCAGTACGACCAGGCCATGATCGCCGAGAAACTGGGTCGGCTCGACGAGATGGAGCGGCTATTGCGCCAGGCAATCGCCACCAAGCCCGATTACCACCATGCGTATAACGCGCTCGGCTATTCGCTGGCAGATCGCAACCTGCGCCTGCCGGAGGCGCGTGAACTGATCCTCAAGGCGCTGGAATATGCACCAGGCGATCCCTTCATCTCCGACAGCCTTGCCTGGGTTGAGTTTCGCAGCGGTAACCTTGCCGAAGCATTGCGCATCCTGAAAAAGGCCTACCAGGAAAAGCCCGATGCAGAGATTGCGGCTCACCTGGGCGAAGTCATGTGGTCGCTGGGCCAGCGCGACGAAGCGATCGCGGTATGGCGTGAGGGCCTCGGCATCAACGCCGAGAACGAGACACTGCTGGAAACCATCAGGCGACTGCGCGTGAACCTGTGATCGTTCGCTCTCGCCGACGCTGGTTGACACTCGGCCTGGTACTGGCCGTTGCCGCTTGCGCCCAGGTTCCGCATGCGCCGTCGGCCACGGGGATAGTGCGTACCCAATGGAGCGGGCGGCTTGCATTGCGCGTCGACTCCGAACCGGTACAGTCCTTTTCCGCGGCCTTTGACCTGCGCGGCAATGCCCAGGCCGGCGAACTTGCGCTGTATTCGCCCCTGGGGTCGACCCTGGCCCGCATGACCTGGGCTCCTGGCGATGCGCTCCTGTTTTGGAGCGGACAGCAGCGCCGCTTTGGCTCGATCGACGCGTTGACCCGCGAGGCTACCGGGACCGAACTGCCGATTGCCGGCCTGTTCGAGTGGCTCTCCGGCAAAGCAACTCAGACAGAAGGCTGGTCCGCAGACCTGAGCAAGCTGGCGGACGGGAAACTGGTGGCGCAACGCGTCCATCCTGCACCCGCAGTGGAGATGCGGCTGATCCTGGACTAAATCGAGACATTGCGGCAAATAGATGAAGTCCCTGTACGACGTGCCGGCGCCGGCCAAACTCAACCTGTTCCTGCACATCACCGGCCGGCGCAGCGATGGTTTCCATGCGCTGCAGTCTGCGATGGTGTTGTTGGATTGGTGCGACACCCTCCATTTCGATCTGCGACCAGGTGGTGCGATCAGCCGCGAAGACCTGGCAACGCCTCTGCCCAGCGATGACCTCACGGTGCGAGCCGCCAGGTCACTGCAGGCCGCGACCGGAACTCGGTTGGGGGTGCATATCCGTATCGAGAAATCCATTCCGACCCAGGCGGGCATGGGTGGCGGCTCTTCGGACGCGGCATCCTGCCTACTGGCGCTCAATCGGCTGTGGGACCTGCATCTGCCGCTGGACCGGTTGCTGACGATCGGATTGCAGCTGGGCGCCGATGTGCCGTTTTTCCTGGGTGGGCATAACGCCTGGGTGGAGGGCATCGGCGAGAAGATGACTCCACTGCGGCTCGAGCCGGGTGTTTTCCTGGTGGTCAAACCACCCGACGGGCTGTCCACACAGGCAATTTTTTCAGATCCCGAACTCAAAAGAAACACCGAGATGGCTATAATTGCAGGCTTTGCTGCAAACCCTCAGGAGTTTGGGCGCAACGATATGCAGGCTGTTGCACTCAGGTATTGCCCCGGTATTTCCCAGGCCCTCGACTGGCTGGCGGCCGTCGGACTGGATGGCAGAATGACGGGGTCAGGCAGTGCCGTCTTTGCCTGGGCAGCGGCGAATACGGCGCCTGATCCAGGAATCTTGCAAGGGGTTCCGTCGGGTTTCGAGGCGCGCTGGTGCAGCGGCTTGCATGCCCATCCCCTGTCGGGATGGGTTCAAGCCAAGGATTGACGGTAGGTAGCAATACGCTGCCGACCTGTGTAGGGGAGTCGCCAAGTTGGTTAAGGCACTGGATTTTGATTCCAGCATGCGAAGGTTCGAATCCTTCCTCCCCTGCCAAAGTAAAGTCTGTGTCGGTAGCGCAAGTATCCGGCCAAAACCCTGACCTAATCGCCGAGAATTTCATGCAGGTCGCGCACCCACCAGATTTCATGGTCTTCACCGGCAATGCGAATCCGCTCATGGCGGCAGACATTGCCCACCACCTGGGCATTTCGCTGGGCGCCGCCAAGGTCGGACGCTTTTCCGACGGCGAAGTCACGGTCGAGATCAACCAGAACGTGCGGACCCGCGATGCGTTCGTGATCCAGAGCACCTGTGCACCGACCAACGAGAACCTGATGGAGCTGCTGATCATGGTCGACGCGCTCAAGCGGGCATCGGCTGAGCGCATTTGTGCGGTGATCCCCTACTTTGGCTATGCCCGACAAGACCGTCGGCCGCGCTCGACGCGGGTGCCGATTACGGCCAAGGTGGTGGCCAACATGCTGCAGACCGTCGGTGTGGCCCGGGTGCTGACGATGGACCTGCATGCGGATCAGATCCAGGGCTTTTTTGACATTCCGGTCGACAACATCTATGCCTCGCCGGTTCTGCTGGGCGACCTGCGGCAGAAAAACTATGACGACCTGATCGTCGTTTCGCCCGACGTCGGCGGCGTCGTGCGGGCCCGCGCACTGGCCAAGCAGCTGGGATGTGACCTGGCCATCATCGACAAGCGCCGGCCCAAGGCCAACGTCAGCGAGGTGATGCATGTGATCGGCGAGATCGAGGGTCGCAACTGCGTCATCATGGACGACATGATCGATACCGCCGGCACGCTCGTGAAGGCGGCCGAAGTGCTCAAGGAGCGCGGCGCAAAGATGGTCTACGCGTATTGCACGCACCCCATCTTCTCGGGCCCGGCTATCGAACGCATTGCGCAGGGAACCGCGCTCGACGAAGTGGTGGTCACTGACACCATCCCGCTGAGCAACGCAGCCCAGGAGTGCCGAAAAATCCGCCAGTTGACCGTGGCGCCGCTGATCGCTGAAACGATCCAGCGCATCGCAACGGGCGACTCGGTGATGAGTTTGTTCTCGGATCAGGAAAACCTGTTTTAACGGGTTGGCCAACCGGAGCATATGTGGCTGGCAAACCGGGAGACCGGAGCCGGCTTTTTTAACCGGAGTCCTGCTGGTCGCGGCAGACTCTCATTGGAGTGAATCATGAAAATTGTCGCTTTTGAGCGCGCCAAGCAGGGGACGGGTGCGAGCCGCCGTCTTCGCATCACAGGTCGCACACCGGGCATCGTCTACGGGGGCGATGGCGAACCACAACTGATCGAGCTCGACCACAACGCCTTGTGGCATGCCATCAAGAAGGAAGCCTTCCACTCGACCATCCTGGACATGGAAGTCAGTGGCGCCAGTACCAAAGTGTTGCTGCGTGACCTGCAGATGCACCCGTACAAGCAGTTGGTGCTGCATGCCGACTTCCAGCGCGTCGTCGCCCGTACCAAGCTGCACCTGAAGGTGCCATTGCATTACGTGGGCGAGGAGGAATCGCCGGCTGTCAAGCTCGACCACTGCCTGGTCAACCACGTCGTGAACGAGCTCGACGTGACCTGCATGCCGTCGAACCTTCCCGAATTCATCGAGGTCGATCTGTCGAACCTGACCAAGGGCACTTCGCTGCACCTCAAGGACATCACCCTGCCAAAGGGTGTCACGCCAGTCAAGAGCGGCCAGATGAACCCGGTGTTGGTGTCGGTCGTTTTGCCAGCAGCCGAGGCCTCCGAGGCCAACGCAGACGCTGCCGCGGCAGACGCTGGTGCCGCCGCCGACGCCAAGGCGACTCCCGCTGCCAAGGGAGCGCCAGCTGGCAAGGCTGCTCCAGCTGCCAAGGCTGCTCCAGCTGCCAAGGCTGCCCCAGCTGCCAAGGGCGCCCCGGCGGCCAAGGGAGCTCCAGCGGCAAAAGCGGCTCCTGCCGCCAAGGCACCGCCAGCGAAGAAATAGTCCGGCTGCGGCTGACGCCGGCACGGACCATGGCCCACTTCGGTGGGCCATTTTTTTGTCCCCTGGTTCGGCGTGCCGAATGGCCGGTCGCGCGCGGATAGAGGGCATCGATAATTGGCCGATGATCAAGCTGTTTGTCGGCCTTGGCAATCCGGGGCCCGAATACGCCGGGACCCGCCACAATGCCGGATTCTGGTGGATTGACGCGTTGGCAGACAGCTTGCGGGTCACGCTGACGGCGGACAAGTCCTGGCAGAGCCTGGCCGCCCGCACCACCATGCATGGGCATACCGTCTGGCTGCTCAAGCCGCAGACCTTCATGAACCACTCGGGCCGCTCTGTCGCGGCCCTGGCGCACTTTTTCAAGATCGCCCCGCACGAGATCCTGGTTGTGCATGACGAACTGGACATCGTACCGGGCCAGATGCGGCTTAAGCGCGGCGGCAGCCACGCCGGTCACAACGGCTTGCGCGATATCCACGACCAGCTCGGCAGCGACGACTACTGGCGACTGCGCCTGGGTATCGGCCACCCGGGTGTCAAGGCAGAAGTCATTAACTGGGTGCTGAAGAAACCCATGGCCGAACACCGGCAGGCCATCGCGTCGTGCATCGCGCGCTCGCTGCAGGCGGTTCCCTTCCTGCTAAATGATGAGGTTGCCAAGGCAACCATGTTGCTGCACACCCGGCCTGCACCGGAGAATGGTCCCGCCACCCCGGGTTGATTCGCACGCGCATCGGCGCTTCGCCGCCATCACCCCGGCACTGCCCACTGCCGTTTCCGCGAGGTGATTCGCCATGCCCGACTTCAAACCCGGCCTGTTGATTGCGCTGGCATTGCACGGCCTGCAGCCGACGGCGCTGCCAGCCCAGACCATCTACCGCTGCGCCAGTTCGTACAGCCAAGTGCCATGCCCCGGCGGCGCAGCCCTGTCCGTCGACGACAGTCGCACCCACGCGCAGAAGGCACAAACCGACACGGCAACGGTGCAAGCCTTGCGCCAGGCCGATCAGTTGGAGAAAAGCCGATTGGCAACCGAGCGCGCGGTTGCGGTCGCATCGCGGGCCGCGCCGGGCGTGTCGCCGGCCCGACCGCCAAAGGCCGTCGCAGCGCGAACGACCAAGCGCAAGGGCGAACCGGACGCCGAACTCTTCACTGCATCTGCCAGGCGTGACGACAAAAAGGTCCCGGCCAAGCCGAGCAACTGAGTCGGCCAACGGCGCTGCGCAACGCGCCTTAGCCCCCCGGGCGTCAGATCAGGCCATCGGGACCTGCCGCCACCTGCAGCCGCTGGAATTTGCGCCACAGGCTGTCCTTGTCCTCGATGAAATCCGGGTGGACCGGAATGCAGGCAACCGGGCATACCTGAACGCACTGCGGTTCGTCGAAATGCCCCACACATTCGGTACACTTGTGCGGGTCAATCTCATATATTTCCTGCCCAAGAAAGATCGCTTCGTTCGGACACTCGGGCTCACACACATCACAGTTGATGCACTCATCGGTAATGATCAGAGACATGAAGTGTCGGGACGGTTTCTGCGCAGCGGCGCCAGCACCTGGCACCTGTGTTTGATTATCCCCGCCTTCGAATGTCCCGACCGCTGACCCAGGTTCGCGGCAGGGGCGCTTGCATGTCGACACGGCGTCGCTGCACACCCTGCGCCTGAATCACCGACATGGGTCCCTTCCTCTTCAAACGCGTCCTGACGCTGATCGCCACGCTGATCGGCGCCTCGATCGTGGTGTTCCTGGTGCTCGAGATCCTGCCCGGCAACGCGGCCGAGATCATGATGGGACCGGACGCATCGCCCGAGGCCGTGCAGGCGCTGGCCACCAAGCTGGGACTGGACCTGCCGGCGTCCGAACGCTACTGGAACTGGGTCATCGGCATGTTGACCGGCGAGCTTGGCGACAGTTATGCCTACAGTTCGCCGGTCGCCCAATTGATGCTCGAACGCCTGACCCTGACTGTCCCGTTGGCGCTAATGGCGATGAGCCTGACAACGGTACTGGCGCTGGTGGCAGGCATCTATGCAGCCGCCCGGCACAACCGGCTCGGCGATGTCGGGATCATGGGACTGACGCAGGTCGGCATCGCCATACCCAATTTCTGGTTCGCAATCCTGCTGATCCTGCTGTTCGCGGTCAAGTTGCAATGGTTCTCCGCCGGCGGGTTCCCGGGCTGGGAGGAAGGTATCGGCCCGGGGCTGCACGCGCTGTTGCTGCCGGCGCTGTCGCTGGCGGTGGTCCAGTCGGCCATCCTGGCGCGTATCACGCGATCGGCCGTACTGGAGGTCATGCGCGAGGACTATGTGCGCACCGCCCGGGCCAAGGGCCTGTCGCAGCGCGCCACCCTGTGGGGTCATGTACTGCGCAATGCCATGATTCCGGTCATCACCGTCATGGGGCTTCAATCGGCCGAATTGCTGGCCGGCACCATCGTCGTGGAGAACGTGTTCTACCTGCCGGGTCTGGGCCGCCTGATCTTCCAGTCGATCTCCAACCGCGACCTGATCGTGGTACGCAATTGCGTGATGTTCCTGGCCACGATGGTGGTGGTGGTCAACTTTGTCGTCGACGTGCTCTACGCGGTGATCGATCCGCGGGTCAAGGCCAGCGACATATGAACCGAGCAGCAGCAGCAACGACGCACACGGTTGCACGCCATGCACAGGCGACGGCATTCGCCGCCGGGCCGCTCCCAAGGCGAATTCCGCAGTGCGCTGCACGCAGGATAGTCCAGTGATCGTCGCACCCGCCGCCGCTGCGTCCCCGCCTGCCACGGGCATGGTCCCGTTCCTGCGCCGCGCGATGGGACACCGCAGCTTCGTGTTGGGCGGTGTTTTGACCCTGCTGCTGTTGTTTGCAGCGGCGCTGTCGCTGGTCTGGACCCCCTGGTCGCCGTATGAGATGGACCTGCCCGGCAAGCTGCAAGGCCCCACCGCAGCGCACTGGCTGGGTACCGACGCGTTCGGGCGCGACGTCGCGTCGCTGCTGCTGGTGGGCGCGCGCAATTCGATTCTGGTGGGGGTGATTGCAGTGAGCATCGGCCTGCTTGCCGGCACGGCGTTCGGCCTGATCGCGGCCGCCCGTCGCGGCTGGGTCGAGGAGCTGATCATGCGGCTGTCCGATTTCACGTTCGCCTTCCCGGCCATTCTGTCGGCCATCATGATGACGGCCGTGTTCGGCGCCGGCATCGTCAATTCCATCATCGCGATCGGCATCTTCAACATACCGACCTTCGCGCGCATTACCCGGGCCTCGGCCAACGCCATCTGGTCGCGCGAGTTCGTGCTGGCGGCACGGGCCTGTGGCAAGGGCCCGTGGAGCATCACGATGGACCATGTGCTACCCAATATCCTGTCGGTATTGACAGTGCAGGTCACGATCCGGTTCGCGATCGCGATCCTGGCCGAGGCCGCGTTGTCCTACCTGGGGCTGGGCACGCAACCGCCACAACCATCCTGGGGTCGTATGCTGGCCGAGGCCCAGACACTTCTATTTCAGGCGCCGCTGCTCGCTGTCTTTCCCGGTGTGGCCATCGCCATGGCCGTGCTGGGCCTGAACCTGCTGGGTGATGGGCTGCGCGACCTGATGGACCCCCGGCTGGCCCGCAAGCGCTAAGCGCCAGGCTCGCGCTGAACTGCCCTGCGACACACGACACGCCCATTGCCGATGCTCGAAGTCTCCGATCTCAGCGTGCGCCTGCAGACCCAACGCGGTCCGGCCGATGCCATTCGCAATGTCAGTTTTGGACTCAAGCGCGGCGACACACTGGGGCTGGTCGGTGAGTCGGGTTGCGGAAAATCGATCACTGCCATGGCGCTGATGGGGCTGTTGCCCGAAAATGCCACGGTGACCGGAAGCATCCGCTTCGACGGCCAGGAACTGGTCGGCCAAAGCGATGCGGCTTTGCGGCGGTTGCGCGGCAACCGGATCGGCATGATTTTCCAGGAGCCGATGACGGCACTCAACCCCGTCCATACCATCGGCCACCAGGTGGCCGAACCGATGCGCCTGCACCGCGGCATCGGGCGCGAACAATCCCGCGCACAGACCATCAACCTGCTCGAGCGCGTCGGAATCGGCAATGCGGCGGGTCGCATCCACGCCTATCCACACCAGTTCTCCGGCGGCCAGCGCCAGCGCATCACGATTGCGATGGCGCTGGCCTGTGAGCCCGACATCCTGATCGCCGACGAACCCACTACCGCACTGGACGTGACCATCCAGGGCCAGATCCTCGACCTGATCCACGACCTGGTGCTCGAGCGCTCGATGGCGCTGCTGTTGATCTCGCACGATCTGGGCGTGATTGCACAGAACGTCGAACGCATGATGGTGATGTATGGCGGCAGTGTGATTGAAAGCGGCGCCACGCGGCAGGTATTTGGCCATAGGGCGCACCCCTACACCCGAGGCCTTTTTGGCGCCAGGCCCCGACTGGGTGCGCCCGCAGGAACGCGACTGACGACGATCGATGGCACCGTGCCGGAACTGGTCGACCTGCCCGCCGGCTGTGCCTTTGCCGACCGCTGCTCCTGGGCGCAACCGGCATGTGTCACGACCCGCCCACCTGCAGAGACGATCGACCCGGGCCACGAGGCAAGCTGCCTGCGGCTCGCAGTGGTCATGGCGCAGGACCCGCGATGACATCGATGACCCCCGGCACCGCTGCCTCGCCAAGCGACCCGTTGCTGGTCGTCGACCAGGTCACACGCACCTACAAGCTGCCACGCGAGAAGTTGTGGCAGGCCCCGCCCCTGGTGCATGCGCTGCAGGGCGTGAGTTTTGCCTTGTATGCCGGACGCAGCCTGGGCATCGTGGGCGAATCCGGATCGGGCAAGTCGACACTGGCGCGACTGGTCATGGCGCTGGAGCCGCCCAGCAGCGGCAGCGTACACATCCTGGGACGCGACATGGCCACACTCGACCCGTTGAGCCTGCGCCAGGCGCGGCGCGATTTCCAGATGGTGTTCCAGGACCCCTACGGTTCACTGGACCCGCGCCAGACGGTGTCGCGCATCGTGACCGAGCCGCTGCAGGCCCAGGCCGACACCACGCCGGCGGACCAGGCCCGCAGAGCGCAGGAAGTCCTGCTGTCGGTCGGCCTGCGGGCGAGCGACCTGGAGAAATATCCGCATGAATTCTCCGGCGGCCAGCGCCAGCGCATTGCGATTGCGCGCGCGCTCATCACGCGGCCCCGGCTGATCGTTGCCGACGAACCTGTCAGCGCGCTGGACGTCTCGGTGCAGGCACAGGTGCTCAACCTGATGCAGGATCTTCAGGCCGAGTTCGATGTCACCTATCTGCTAATCAGCCATGACCTGGCTGTGGTCGACCACCTGTGCGCCGATGTCGCGGTGATCTTTCAGGGCCGGATCGTCGAGCGAGGCAGGCCGCAGACGCTGTTTCGCAATGCGGCCCATCCCTACACCCGCGCGCTGCTGGACGCAGTGCCCCGCATGGAGCCGCGCCAGCCGGGCGACCAGCGCAAGCGCACCGACTCGGTTGCGGCGCGGGTGCAATTGCCCCACGCTTGTCCCTATGCGCACCGCTGCCCAAACGCACAGGACCGGTGCGATACGCAACGTCCGGAATTGACGCCGCTGACCCAGGAGCATCTGGTGGCCTGCCATTTTCCGCAAGCCACGCCAGCTGCGCTGCCTGCGGCCGCGCATATTCCACCAGAGTCATCCCGTTGAACGCAACCGGTCTGCGCCGATTTAGGTGATGTCCGTGGCCGCAGCAAGGGATTTCCATGATCCCGATCGCTACCCGTACAACGACCGTCATGCTATTGTCTGACACTGGCAGCGCAGGCATTTGCGCTCATCGACTGATTCACTGAAAGGAATACAACCATGGTCAATCGCCGCACCGTACTAACATCCTCCGTTGCCAGCGCCGCGCTGGCTCAGGTTCCTTTTGCCGCCCAGGCGCAGTCGAGGAAGGACACGCTGACGATCGGCATGGCGCTCGAACCGACACCCGGGCTGGACCCGACCGGTGGCGCAGCGCAGTCCATTTCCGAAGTCACGCTGTACAACGTGTACGAGACGCTGACCAAGATCAACCAGGACGGCACGGTGTCACCGCTGCTGGCAGAGAGTTGGGAAGTATCGCCTGATCTCAAGACCTATACATTCAAACTGCGCAAGGGCGTCAAGTTCCAGAATGGCGAGCCCTTCAATGCCAACGCGGTGAGGTTTTCGTTTGAGCGCGCGGGGGCCGAGAAAAGCATCAACAAGGACAAGCGAAAGTTTGCGTCCCTGGCGCGCGTGGCAGCGATCGACGAGCATACGGTCGTCATCCTGAACACCGAACTCGATCCCAATTTCCTGTTCGGCATGGGCCTGGGCACCGCCGCCATTGTCGAGCCCAAGAGCGCCGAGACCAATGCCACCAAGCCGATCGGCACCGGACCCTACAAGGTTGAGACCTGGAACAAGGGCTCATCGGTTGTGCTGACCAAGTGGGATGGCTACCACAATGCGGCCGCCATCAAACTCAAGAAGGTGACGTTCCGCTTCATCAGTGACCCCGCCGCCCAGGCCGCCGCCCTGCTGGCTGGCGACGTGGACGCTTTTCCACGCATCGGCACGCGGGCCGTACCGCAATTCAAGGCCAACCCCAAATTCCAGGTACTGATCGGCAACTCGCAGGGCAAGACGATTCTCACAATCAACAACAAGAAAAAGCCGCTCGACGATGTACGCGTGCGCCGGGCGATCCTGGCGGCCATCGACCGCAAGGCCGTGGTCGAAGGTGGGGCTGACGGGTATGGTGCCCCCATCGGCAGCCACTATGTGCGCGGCTTGCCCGGTTTCATCGACACCACCGGCATCAATCCTTTCAATATCGAGAAGGCCAAGGCATTGCTGGCCGAGGCCGGCGTCAAGACCCCACTGAACCTGTCCCTCAAGTTGCCACCGCCCTCCTACGCGCGCCAGGGAGGCGAAGTAATCGCTGCCCAGTTGGCCAAGATCGGCATCATCGCCAAGATCGAGAACGTCGAATGGGCGCAATGGCTCAGCGGCCCTTTCAAGACCGGAGACTTCGACCTCACGATCGTGTTGCATGTCGAGCCGTTTGACCTCGGCAACTACGCCAACCCTGACTACTACTGGGGCTACAACAACCCGAAGTTCAACGAGCTGTACAAGAAGATCAACAATGCACCACGTGCGGACGAGCGCGCCAAGCTGCTGGGTGAGGCCCAGCAGATGCTGGCCAATGATGCGGTCAACGGCTTTTTGTTCCAGCCACAACTGCCGACCGTCGCCGACAAGAGGCTCAAGGGGCTGTGGAAAGACATGCCGACCTTTGCCAACGATCTTTCGGTCATGTCCTGGAGTTGACAGGCGCTGCGTCCGTGAACAGGACATCCTGTGGCAGTCGCGCTGCTGCCGGATGTCTGTTGCCCGCAGGATTCGCCATCGGGACCATCGTCTGGCGCACCAACGCGGATTGACGCCGACCTTGAACAGGACAGCGCGATGAACGACAGCCTGGGAAATCCGGTGCATCTGCACGATCCGGCCAGCCTGCCGGCCCTGAACGATTTCGTCGAGGGATTCATCACCTGCGAGGCCCGCGCCGTCCATGTGCTCGATGTAGCCGATCGCGACGACAGCGCCATCGTGCAGGCCTGTTGCGCCGCGCTGCACATGTTTGCCGAGTCACGGGAGGGTCCGGTCAACGCCGGTCCATTCCTGGCCGCGGCCAGGAGCGCAGCGCCCAAGGCCAGCGAGCGCGAGCGCCGGTTTGTCGCAGCCATCGGGGCATGGGTTGACGGTGATATCGCGCGCGCAATGCGCCTGCACGACGAACAGGCGCTGGCCCATCCGCGCGACCTGGTTTCAGTCAAGCTGGGCCAGTACCACCGTTTCAATCGGGGCGATGCGCCCGGCATGTTGCGCCTGGCGCTGTCGGCATTGCCCGCCGCATCGGACGTGCCGCAGATGCACGGCATGGCGGCGTTCGCCTGGGAGCAGTGCCATCGGATGGCGCAGGCAGAGGCCGCCGCGCGCACGGCCCTGGCCATGACGGAGCGCGAACCCTGGGCCCAGCACGCCCTGGCCCATGTGATGCTGACCCAGGGTCGGCTCCAGGAGGGTTTGCAGTTCATGCAGCACAGCAGCCCGACCTGGACCGGGCTGAACTCCTTCATGGTCACCCACAACTGGTGGCACCTGGCGCTGTTTGCGATTGACCTGGGTATGGACGAGCTGGCGCTGCAAACCTACGACCAGCAGGTCTGGGGTGTGGTCAAGGCGTATTCGCAGGACCAGATCGGCGCGGTATCCCTGTTGGCACGGCTGGAATTGGCAGGCGTCGATGTCGGCGAGCGCTGGCACGATGTGGCCGAGCACCTCCGACTGCGACTGGATGACCAGGTACTGCCGTTCCTGGACCTGCAGTACCTGTACGGGCTTGCGCGGGCTTGCGCGGGCCGGCCGGCCCGAAGCGCAGACCTTGATGCGCAACATCGAAAGACGACAGTCATCGGTTGTCGAGGGCGACACGGGTGCAGGGGCAGGCGCCGACATCTGGCAACACGTCGCAGTGCCGGCCGCACAGGGTCTGATGGCGCATGCACAGGGCCGCTACGCCCAAGCGGTCGAGGCCTTGGGACTGGCGCTGCCCCGACTGCTGCAGATCGGCGGCAGCCACGCGCAACGCGATCTGTTCGACCAAATCCACCTCGATGCGCTGATGCGCACCGGGCAATGGAATGCGGTGCAGCAACTGGTGCAGCAGCGCTGCAACCAGCAACCGCAATCACTGCGCCTGCAGCGATTGGCGCAATGCAGCTACCGCAAGTTGGGGCTGGACGTCTCGGCCTGAGAGCGCGGTGCACGCTTGCCAGCACCCCGTCGTGGGCCACAACCGCCAATCTCACTCCCCCTCGTTCTGATCGTCCGCTTCTTCCCTTTCCTCATCGGCCTTCACGATCATCACCGGCATTTTCGCCGCATGCAGCACCTCGTTGGAAACCGACCCCAGCAGCGCACTGCGCAACGAACTGGTACCCCGCGCGCCCATGATGATCAGGTCGCAGCGGTAGCGCTCGGCAATGTCGACGATGGTGTGAGCCGGGTCGCCGCCCGCCACTTCGGATTCGAAGCCCACCTTGGCCATCGTGAGCAGCGCCTGCGCCGACGCCAGGATGTCGGCGCCAGCGGCCTGGCTGACACGCTCAAGTACTTCGGGGTCGGGGGCCGTCATCATCTCGTACAGGTTGGCAGGCTCCTGTACATTGGCCAGCACGACATCGGCCACCAGCCCCTGCTGCAGCATCGACATGGCCACTTGTACCGCCTTCAGGGACAGCTCCGATCCATCAACCGGCAACAAAATCTTCATGGTGCTCCTCCATTCGTGAACGTGGGTCGTGAGCGCCCAGCATACCGCGTCGGCGGATGGCGGCGGGATATAAACTGGGCATGCGCACGCCGTGTCGCTCCAAGGGGGCATACCGGAACGTGCCACATGCAGGTACGCTAATGACCCAATTGATTTTGCTTCCCGGACTGGCTTCGGACGCCGTGATGTGGCAGGCGCAACTCGGCGCCATGCCCGCCCACTTGCGCGCGCATGTGACCGATGTGCATGCCCGCTGCGACTCGATCGAGACCATGGCGACTACGCTGCTCGAGGAGCATCCGGGCGATCTGATACTGTGCGGCGCATCGATGGGCGGCATCGTGGCCATGCAGGTGGCCCGCCTGGCGCCGCACCGGATGCGGGGGCTGGCCTTGCTGGGAACCTCGGCGCGGCCGGAAACCGACGACCTGCGGGTGCTGCGCGAGGCGGCGATCTCGCTGTTTGCCGACGGCCGCGCCGCCGAGGTGCTGCGCGCGAATGTTCCATTGGCTTTCCACGCCAGCCGCTGCGACGACCAGGCACTGGTGCGGCGCTACCTGGATTTCGTGCTCCATGCCGGCGCACAGCAGTTGATCCGCCAGAACCGGGCCATCATGGCGCGGCCCGATGCGCGCCGCCATCTTGCCGCCCTGCGCTGCCCGGCGCTGGTAGTGTGCGGCGACTCCGACCAGCTCACACCGCCCGAATGCTCAGAGGAAATCGCGGCGCTGTTGCCGAACGCGCGACTGGTGATGCTGGAGCGCTGCGGCCACATGTTGACGATGGAGCAGCCCGAGCGCGTCAACGCGCTGCTGCTGGATTGGATGGCGCAGTTGCCGCCGATGCCGGTTCAAGCCGGTGGCTGAGCGTCTCTCAGGGCCTTCACCTTGTCGGTGAGCCGGCGCAGCACCGATGGCTCGACAAAATTGTCCACCTCGCCACCGAGCACCGCGATCTCGCGCACGAAGGTGCTGGAGATGAACTGGTACTTGTCGCTGGGGGTCAGGAATACGGTTTCGACGTCCGGCATCAGGGAGCGGTTCATGCCGGCAAGCTGAAATTCATAGTCGAAGTCGGTCACCGCGCGCAGGCCGCGCACCATCGCCTTGGCACCGGCCGCGACGACAAAATCGCGCATCAGTCCGTTGAAACTGTCGACCGTTACATGGGGATAGGGCCGTACCACCTCACGCGCCATGTCGACCCGTTCTTCGAGCGAAAACATGGCCTTTTTGTGGTGCCCGGCGGCGACGGCGACGATGACGCGACTGAAAAGTTGCGCCGCCCTGCGCACGACGTCCTCGTGCCCCAGGGTCATAGGGTCGAAGGTCCCCGGATAAACAGCAATGATCTGGTTTTGCATGAATCACTCCAGGGAACCGTCGTCAGTTCGACTCATGCGCCGCATTATGCATGGGGCGTTTTCGCATGCTGCAGCAAGTGTGCATGCACCGCGCCCGCTTTCAGATGCCGCACCACCAAAAACCCGCAGACGCTGGCCATCGCCGCGTCCCACCGCACCGGCGCTTCCAGGTACACCGACCCGCCCGGGCGCAGCGCTGCCGCTGCCGCACGCAAGGACACATCGAACAAGCCAGAATCGAACGGGGGGTCGAGAAAAACCACATCCATGCTGCCCGCGGGCAGACCGGCCAGCGCAGCAACGCCATCACCGCGCAGAACCCGGACCTGGTCGGCCTGCAGGCGCGCTTTGACCTGGGCCAGCTGCAACACCAGGCCGCGGTCCTGCTCGACCAACAGCACCTCGTCCGCACCGCGCGAGGCGGCTTCGAAACCCAGCGCACCGGTGCCCGCAAACGCATCGATGCAGCGCCATCCGGTCAAATCCTGTCCGAGCCAGTTGAACACCGTTTCGCGCACCCGGTCCGGCGTCGGCCGCAAGCCGGGCAACGCAACCACGCCCAGGCGGCTGCGTTTCCAGCGCCCGCCGACGATGCGCACCGTGTGGGAGCCGCCAGCGGCCCGCGTACTACCGCCAGGCCGGCTGGCAATGCCGGCGTCCGATGGCTTGCGTTGCGTGAAAGGAGTCTGCTTCTTTTCCATGGCGCCGAGCTTAACCCGCCCAGCCGAACAAGCTGCCCGGTCGTGCGACGCTGGCGCGCGGTCAACGCGCCAGCTGGTTCAAGGCGCCTTGTCGCGCCCGCCCACCACCACCGTCACCATGCTGTCGGGCCGCAGGGTCCGTGTAAATGCGGCCTTCACATCGGCAACCGTCAAGCGCTCGACTGCGGCGGTCCAGGTGTCCAGATAGTCCAGGGGCAAGCCGTTCCACGCAATATTGGCGATGTTGTCGAGCAACTTGCGGTTACTGTCCAGGCGCAGTGCAAATCCGCCGATCAGGTTGGACTTGGCGGCCTGCAGTTCCTGTTCAGTTGGGCCGTCCTGCACAAACCGCGCCACCAAATCGCGCGACACCGCAACCGCCTGCGCGGCCTGGTCCGGCCGGGTCTGCAGGCCGACGGTGAACGCACCGGCGTGCAATCCGGGTGCAAAATAGCTGTAGACGCTGTAGCTCAGGCCGCGTTTTTCACGCACCTGCGCGTACAGGCGCGAGACAAATCCACCACCCCCGAGCACGTAGTTGCCCACCGTCAACGCCAGGAAATCGGGGTCACTGCGGCGAATGCCCGGCTGCCCGATCAACACATGGGCCTGGGCAGAATCGAATGCAATCGACTGGGACACAGCGGGCAATTCCAACCGAGCAACCTCGGCCACCGGCGCCAGCACGGTGCAGGGCGCGCCACCCTGGCCACGGCCCGCGCGCGCGAACAATCCGGTCACCAGCGCGTCGGCCTGTGCGCGCGTGACATCGCCGACGATCGATACCTTGGCGCGGCAAGCCTGGACAGCGCCCTCGTACATGACGCGCATGTCGGCCACCGCAATACGCGCCAGGCTCTGCTCGCTTGCGAGGTAGCCATAGGGATGGCTACCGTACACGGCAGAGGCGAACGCCTTGGACGCCACTGTGGCAGGACGGGTGTCCGACTCCCGGATCGATGCCACCATTTGTTCGCGTTCGCGCTGCCACACGTCGGCCGGAAACGCCGGCTCGCCCATCTGGCGCGCGGCCAACTGGATGACGCGCGGCAACAGATCCGGATAAGTCAGCGAACGCAGCGAAAAGCCCATGCGATCGCTGCTGGCGCTGGCGCCGAACGACGCGCCCAGATCAGCCCAGGCTTCGCCCAGGCCGTTCTCGTCCAGCGCCGGCTCACTGCCGCTGGCGCGCACGCCGCGCGAGGCCATGGCCGCCGTAACGCTGGCCAGCCCCTGCTGGCCAGTCGGATCGCGCCGGCCACCGGCGTCAAAATCGATCTGCACATCGACCATGGGCAGCGCATGGCTTTGCACCAGGTAGATCTGCACACCGCTCGCCTGCGTCCAGTGTTCGATCGCAATCACGGCCCATGCCGAAGGGATGCAAGCAAGGGTCGCGAGTGCGATGCAGGTGATGCGTGCGATACGTGCGAAAGGCGTATTGATCATGATGCTGGCCTAGTGGCGGGACGCGCCAGCGGCGGGACGCGGCTTGCGGGTCGGGTCCGGTGGCTGTGGTCGCAGGATGGCCACCGTCATCTGGTCGTCGCCAAAATAGCGCGCCGCGACCGCCTGGACGCGCTCGGCACTCACCTGGCGCAGCAAGGTCACCAGCTTCGTACCGGCATCGAGCGGCAGATCCAGCGCCCAGTTGCTGCCCAGCACCCGTGCCTGGCTGAACAGGGAATCGAGCTTGTAGACTTCGGAGGCGACCCATTGCGTCTTGACCCGCGCCAGTTCCTCCTGCGAAACACCTTCGCGCGCGATGCGCGTAACCTGGGCGCGCAAGGCGGCCTCGACCTGTTCGGCCGTCTTTCCCTTGGCCGGCACACCGTCGAGTACGAATACTTGCGGTCCGCGACCCCACAGGCCGTTGCCCGCGCCGGCGCTGTCGGCCAGCCGGTCTGGCCCTTGCGTCAAAGCGCGCTCGAGCCGTGCGCCCCGGTAACCATCGAGTATTGCCGCCAGCACTGTCAGGGCCAGTGCATCGTCACCGTCACCGCCGCTGGTGCCATTGCGCAGCACCTCGGGCGCAAGACCAGGCACCTTGAACGCCAGCGCCAGATAGGCCTGCTCCGCCGGCGCCTTGATGTCGATTCTGCGCATGCCGGTCTGCGCCGGCTCCAGGCGCGGTTTGCGCGTTGGCTGCGCATCGCGCGCAATCGCGCCGTAGGTCTGTTCGGCCCACTGACGGACCTGGGCCACATCGACATCGCCGGCGATCACGACCGCCGCGTTGGCCGGCACATACCAGCGCCGGTGGAAGGCGCGCACATCGTCGGCCGTCATGGCGTCGAGGTCGTTCATCCATCCCACAATTGGTCGGCGGTAGGGCGACGCGACAAACGTGGTGGCATTGAGTGATTCGTACAGCTGGGCCCGCGGGTTGTCTTCGGTGCGCAGGCGGCGTTCCTCTTTCACCACCTCGATCTCGCGGTCGAACTCCGAGTCAGCCCACCGGTTGTTGGCGAAACGATCGGCCTCCAGTTGCATCACCTCGCGCAATCGGGCGGCGGGGATCTGCTGGTAATAGCCGGTGTAATCGCGCGCGGTAAAGGCGTTCTCGCGCCCGCCGAGCGCCGCCACGCGACGCGAGAACTCGCCGGCGGCCACCGTGGGCGTGCCCTTGAACATCATGTGCTCCAGCACATGGGCCACGCCCGAGGTTCCATCCACCTCGTCCATCGACCCGACCCGCAGCCACAGCATAAGCACGGCCGTCGGCGCGCGCCGCTCGGGCTGGACGATCACCTCCATGCCATTGGCCAGCGAGAATCGGGTGACCGGTTCGGCCGATTGGGCCCAAGATGCGCAGCTGGCAAGCAGCGAGAGGCAGGTCAGAAAACGTTTCATAAAATGGTCGGACTCCACAAGCGCTCCAAATGTTCAGTTTCTTTCGCAAAAAAGCCCCACCCATCGCTCCAGACCCGGACAAGACGGTCGTGCCGGACGCCACCACCCTGGCGCCCGAAACCCTCCCGCCTTCCGTCGTGCGCGCCGGCACGGTGCGATTTTCGTTGCCAGGGCAAACCCAGGAAGACAAGCCAGCCGCCATATCCGCACGCGCATCATGGACCAGTCGACTGCGCGCGGGCTTGCGCCGCACCGGAACGAACATTGCCACCGTTTTTACCGGCACCAGGATCGACGAGGCGCTCTACGAGGAACTGGAATCGGCGTTGGTGCTGGCCGATTCCGGCGTCAAGGCGACGCAGCATCTGCTCGATGACCTTCGACGCCGAGTCAAGGATACCAAGGCCACGGATCCCGCGGCGGTCAAGGGCCTATTGACCGAGGGCCTGACCGAGTTGCTGACGCCGCTGGAAAAGCCACTGATCGTTGGAGAAAACAAGCCAACCGTCGTGATGGTCGTCGGCGTCAATGGCGCAGGCAAGACCACCTCGATCGGCAAGCTCACGCGCCATCTGAGCTACCGCGGCGCATCGGTGCTACTGGCCGCAGCCGACACCTTCCGGGCCGCCGCCAAGGAACAGCTTATGGTGTGGGCCGACCGCAATACGGTGGAGATCATCAGCCAGCAAGGTGGTGACCCGGCAGCCGTCAGCTATGACGCGGTCGTTGCCGGCCGCGCGCGCGGCAAGGACGTGGTGCTGGTCGACACCGCCGGTCGACTGCCCACCCAGTTGCATCTGATGGAGGAACTGCGCAAGATAAAGCGCGTCATCTCCAAAGCCGATCCAAGCGCACCGCACGAGATACTGCTGGTGATCGATGGCAACACCGGCCAGAACGCGCTGAGCCAGGTGAAGGCCTTTGACGACGCACTGCAACTGACCGGCCTGATCGTCACCAAGCTGGATGGCACCGCCAAGGGCGGTGTGCTGGCTGCCATCGCTCGTGAACGGCCGATACCGGTGTATTTCATCGGTATCGGCGAAAAGCTCGAGGAGCTCGAGACCTTCAATGCCCGTGAGTTTTCCCAGGCCTTGCTGAGCTGATGCAGGCGGTTCCACGATCCGGGTAAGAATCGGCACCGGCAGCCGCCTGACGCGTGTTGCAGACGGCCGAGCCAGCGTCGCCGTGGTCGCCTGAAAACCGACGCTGGATTCAAACAACAAACAATGCCCATGATCCATTCGATGCCCTCTCGCGTATTCTCCCGCCGCCAATTGCTCGCCGTGCTGGCCGCCAGCGCCACCTTGCCGCTGTGGGCGCAAACCGCCAGCAACTGGGCCGCCCTGGAGGCGCGTGCCCGTGGCCAGACGGTGTATTTCAATGCCTGGGCCGGCAGCGAACAGATCAACGCCTACCTGCAGTGGGCAGGCGAACAGCTGGCGCGCCAGTTCGGCGTCAGGCTCGAACATGTGAAGATCAGCGAAACGGCCGAGGTCGTCAAACGGGTGCGCGCCGAAAAGGCGGCCGGCAAGGCCGATGGCACGGTCGATCTGGTGTGGATCAATGGCGAGAACTTCCTCACGATGAAACGCGAAGGCCTGTTGTTTGGCCCGTTTGCGGAATCGCTGCCCAATTTCCAGTATGTCGATGTGGTGGGCAAGCCCACGACCCGGATCGATTTTTCGGAGCCGGTAGAGGGACTCGAAGCGCCGTGGGGCATGGCCCAGCTGACGTTTTTTGCCGACCGCAAGCGTGTTCCGGTGCCGCCACGCAGCATGGTTGCGCTGCTGGACTTTGCCAGGAAAAACCCGGGCCGCGTGAGCTACCCGCGCCTGCCAAACTTCCATGGCACCAGTTTCGTCAAGCAGGCGCTGGTTGAGTCGATGGCCGACCGCAGTGCCCTGTACAAGCCGGTCACGCCGCAGGCGCTGAGCGGCGCGACCGCGCCGCTGTGGGCCTATCTGGATGCCCTGCATCCGCATCTGTGGCGCTCGGGACGCCAGTTCCCGGCCAATTCTGCGGCGGTGCTTCAGATGATGGCCGACGGCGAATTGTTGTTGGCGCTCACCTTCAATCCGAACGAGGCCGCCAACGAGATTGCGGCCAAGCGGCTGCCCGAGAGCGTCTACAGCTACCAGCACAGTGGCGGCACCATCGGAAACACCCATTTCCTGGCGATTCCTTTCAATTCCCGGGGGCGCGAGGGCGCGCAGGTGGTCGCCAATTTTCTGCTCTCGCCGCTGGCCCAGGCGCGCAAGGCGGACATTGCGCAATGGGGCGACCCGAGCGTGCTGGCAATGGACAAGTTGTCCGCCACCGAACGCGCCCGTTTCAATACCGCGCCCCTGCCCGGCCAGGTCGAGCAGACCATGCCCACCATCCTGGAGCCCCATGGCAGCTGGGTCGACCCGATGGAGAAGGAGTGGCTGCGCCGCTACGGTTGAAGGGCGCGGTGCCGCAGCGCCCGCGATCAGCGTCGGGCGGGCGGGCGGCGATCACATTGGGCGGAAAACAGCATCTCGCCCGTCGGCGACGAGCGTCGGATGTCCAGCGCCTGGCGGTTGATGCGCCATTTGCTGACGGAGCCGAATCGCACCTCCTCGGCGGTGACCGAACCCGAACTCAGCCACTGCCGGTTGACCGCAACCGCGTTGGCCGATGGACTGAAACGCACCTCGACGCCTTGGCGCAATTCGGCGCTGCCGTCAGGCTGCAGATCGCAGTAGACGGTCTGCATGTCCGGCGGGCCACCCCGTTCAAACATCACGCGCGCCACTTGCGACGCACGGCCGGGCTGTCGGGTGCTTTCGCAGGCGAACTCCGCGGCCGCCCAGGAGCCATCCAGAAAGGCCACTTCGGCGAACTCCAGCGAGGCCAGCTCCGGTCGAGCGCGGGTATCACCGCTGCGAATGGCCAGGCGCATGGGTTTGCCGCAATCGGCGACGAATGCGATGCGGCTGCGCACCGGGAAGGGTTTGTCCACATTGATGTGCAGCAGTGTTCCGGTCACATGGGTCTGGTCCAGGATCTGCAATGACAGGTTATCCACGCCGAACAACACATCATCGACGCGCTGCAGCAGCTGGTAGCCGCGGTTGCTGGCCCATTGCGCCTGGCTTGCACCGCACACAATGGCCAGCCACACGGCGGCCAGCATTCTTCCCCATCCCGGCCCATGGCCCGCAGTCTCGCGCATCAGATTCATCGTGTTTCGCGGCCTGTAGCCCGCAGTTCCCAACCCTTGCCCTGGCCATCGCATTGTTATAGTCCCGTCACGGCCCCCCGCGGGTACCATCCAACAGCCCATCACACACCATGACCACCTTGCTTGCCCCCATCGAAACCAGCACCGGCGCGGATCCCGTGGCGGCTGTTATCTGGCTGCATGGCCTGGGTGCCGATGGAAACGATTTCGCAGCGATTGTGCCCGAGCTCGACCTGAGCGGCTGCCCGCCGATCCGGTTCGTGTTCCCGCATGCACCCAGCATACCGGTTACGCTCAACGGCGGTTATGTGATGCCAGCGTGGTACGACATCCTGGGCAGCGAGATGCAAAAACGCGAGGACGAGGCCGGCATCCGGCGCTCGGCGCTGGCAATAGAGGCATTGATTGCGCGCGAGCTGGAACGCGGCATTGCGCCCGAACGCATTGTGCTCGCCGGCTTCTCGCAGGGCTGTGCGATGGTATTGCACACCGGGCTGCGCTACCGGGCGCGGCTGGGCGGCATCATGGCCTTGTCGGGCTACCTGCCCCTGGCCGGTTCGCTGGCCCTGCAGGCCAGTGCCGCCAACCGGCAGTTGCCCATCTTCATGGCCCATGGCACTGCCGACCCGATGATTGTGCTGGCCCGTGCCGAGGCTTCGCGCGATGCGCTGCTGGCTGCGGGCTACCCGGTGCAATGGCATACCTACCCGATGCAGCACAGCGTGCACCCGCGCGAACTCCAGGACATCGGGCGCTTCCTGCAGTCGGTGCTGGCGCCTCTGGGTCACTGACCCGCAGCCGGTTGCCAGGGCTGCGTCAGCATAAGCCGCAGCCGACCCAGACCAACATGACACCGGCCCAAACGGCAGCCCCATTCGCCGGTACGATGGTGCGGCCGTCCACGCTACACGATCGGGCCTGGGCGGCACTGTTGGCCATCCTGCTGGGAGTGCCCATGCTGATGGCGCTCGGATCGGCCGTCATCGCCGGCTTGGACCGGTCGGCCTGGCGGAGCCTGTGGATGGCACCCCAGAGCGGGCATGCACTGCTGCTCAGCCTGTGGACTGGCGTCACCGCCAGCGCCCTGGCCGTCGCAGCGAGCGCCTGGATCCTCTCGCGCAGCTTTCCGGCCTGCTGGCCGCCGGTGGTGCGGCTGCTTGGGCCGATGCTGGCGGTACCCCACGCCGCGCTCGGTATCGGGCTGGTTTTCCTGATCAGCCCCAGCGGCTGGCTATTGCGCGCCGTCTCGCCCTGGGCCAGCGGCTTGACCGCTCCGCCACCCTGGGCGACCTCGCAGGACCCGTGGGGCCTGGGCCTGATCCTGACGCTGGTCGCCAAGGAGGTGCCGTTTCTGCTGTGGGCCGCGGCCTCGCATCTGCAACGCGCCGATGTGGCGCAGCGCCTCACGCGCGAACTGGTCCTGGCGCGCAGCCTGGGCTACAGCCAGCGCACCGCGTGGTGGAAAGTGGTTTGGCCGCAGCTGTGGCCGCGGCTGGGTTGGCCGATGCTCGCGGTACTGGCCTATTCGCTGACCGTGGTCGATGTGTCCCTGGTAATCGGCCCGCAATCGCCACCCACCTTGGCGGTGCAAGCCTGGACCTGGCTGATCGATGCCGACCCGGCCACCAACCGCCAAGGCGCTGCGGCCGCCTGGCTGCTGGCGCTGGCGCTGGCGTTGGTGGCTGGCGTTGGTTGGCAGTTGCCACAACTGCGGGTATGGCGTGCGCGGCGCGTATCGGGCAGGCGCGGTACGTTGCCGCACAATCTGGCCCGGCCCGGTTCAGGCTTGGCCGGTCTGTTTGTGCTGGTGGCGCTGTATCTGATGGTCATGTTGGCGTTGGCGGTCGGCAGCGTGAGCGGCGTCTGGCCATTTCCCCGGCTGCTTCCCGAAACGATTACCTGGGGCGCATGGGCTTCGGTTTGGGCCAGCGCGGGCACCGTGGGCACTACACTCACACTGGCGCTGGCCAGTGCCGGCGCGGCATTGGTCTGGGCCATCGGGTGGCTCGAGACCGCCCCTCCCGGTTGGGACAAGAGGCTGCGCAAATACATCTATCTGCCGCTGGTGCTGCCCTCGGTGTTGTGGGTGGTGGGCGTGCACGCAACCACGTTGCGCTGGGGCCTGGACGCACGCTGGAGCGGCCTGTGGCTCGCACATGGCCTGGCCTGTTTGCCCTATGTGCTGATCGCGCTCGGGCCGGCCTACAACGGCTTTGACCCGCGCTACCGTGCGATCGCTGCCACCTTGGGCCATGGCCGGATGCACTTCCTGTTGCAGGTCAAATGGCCCTTGCTGCGCGCGTCCCTGTGGTCGGCATTTGCGGTCGGATTTGCGGTCAGCGCGGCGCAGTATCTGCCGACCTTGTTCGTTGGTGCCGGGCGCTTTTCCACCATCACCACCGAAGCGGTCACGCTGGCCTCGGGCGCGCAGCGTTCGCTGACCTCGGCCTACGCCTGGTTGCAATGGTTGTTGCCGGTACTGGTGTTCGCGTTGGCGGCGCGGGCCGGACAGGCGCGCCGTTTCCGCCGCTGAGTGGCCGCGCTACCCGAAGCCGCGCGCCAGGGACTGCGTCAATTGCGCAGCTGGAACGGCGGCGCAACCACTGGCGTTCTGGCCGGACCACAGCGGGGTGAAATCACCCAGGCCTTGTAACTCGGCGGCCTGGCGCAGTGGCGCCAATGCGACGCTGGCCATCGGGAACTCCGGCGCCAACGTTTCGCGGTCGCCAAGTTCGCGCATCAGGCGGTTCACGATACCGCGCGCCGGGCGACCCGTAAACAGTCTCGTCAATGCAGTGTGGCCAGCCACACTGCTCTGCAAGGCCGCGCGGTGCACCACGCCGGTGGTGGCCTCGGGGCACAGCAGGTACGCGGTGCCCACCTGCACGCCCGCGGCGCCCAGCGCCATTGCCGCTGCCACGCCCTGCGCATCGGCAATGCCCCCGGCGGCGATGACCGGAACCCGCACGGCCCGCACCATCTGCCTTACCAGCGCAAGGGTGCCGATCTGGGTGCTGGTGTCCTGCGTCAGGAACATACCGCGGTGGCCGCCCGCTTCAAGGCCCTGCGCGATGACCGCATCGACCCCATGCGCCTCGAGCCAGCGGGCCTCGTCGATGGTCGTCGCGCTCGACATCACGTGCGCACCCCAACTGCGCACTCGCCGCAGGAGCTCAGGCGCGGGAAGGCCGAAATGAAAACTCACTACCGGCGGCTTGAACTCGGCCAATAGATCGGCGACGGCCTGGGAGAACGGAGCGCGCGCGGGCATCTTGGTTTCTTGCTGCGGGTCTACGCCTAATGCGCCGTAGTAGGGTGCCAGGACCGCGCGCCAGGCGGCCTCACGCTGTAAATCCGGTAGCTGCGGCGTGTGGCAAAAAAAGTTGATGTTGACGGTCGCCGACTGGGCCCGGATGCGTTCGAGTGCGGTGCGCAGCGCATCGAGCCCGAGCATGGCACAGGGCAACGAACCCAGGGCACCGGCGCCCGCAACAGCCAGTGCCAGTTCCACTCCCTGAACGCCGGCCATTGGCGCCTGTACCAGGGGAATGCGCACGCCGGACAGGTTTGCAATCATCGCGCTTGCCCGATGACGGCAATACCGCAGACGCCTATTTGCTGGCGGCCGCGGCCGGTGCCCTTGCAGCCGGTGCCCTTGCAGCCGGCGCCTGCAGGCCCAGACGATTCCCGACCGAACGGTCCAGTGCGCGGATCTTGGGCTCAATCAAGAGTTTGGTTTCGGCAACCAGCTTCTCGGTCAGGCCTTTTTGCATCTCGGCGCCCAGTTGCTGGAACTTGCGGTTGACCGGTGACTCGATGATCGCGATCAGCTGCTTGAGTTCGTCTTCGGTGAACCGTTCGTCCAGCAGCACGCCGATCGTGGAAGGCGCCAGGGCAACTGCACGCTCGCGCACCATCGGCACGGTCTCATCGACATACTTCTTGACGTCCGCCTGGATCTCCTGCGCCACGGCCTGTCGCTTGTCCGGCGGAATGCGCTGCTGCAGGATCGGACCGGCCCTTTGCATCAAAATCTGGGCCGGCTGCTCGGCCATGGCCCGCGCCATCAGTTCAATGGCCGGCTGCTGCAATAGCAACATCTTGGCCACCAGTTCCTTCTTGGCTGGCGTGGACTGCGCGTGTGCGCCCGCAGCCGCGAGCAGCAACAGGGCGACAATCATCTTCTTCATGCGGATTCCTTCAAATCGGTTGGGACATCCCGGGCGCACGCGGCACCCGGAAACATGCCCACGTATTATCACTCTCACCATGTCCTCCGCCGCTTGGGCCATAACCCTGAGACCCGGACCAAGCACTGCGTCGACGCAGCAAGTCGCGCGAGAAAGCCGGCGATGACATTGCAGGTCCATGTCCGGCGCCTCGCCACGGATCGGGCCACGCTGGTGCAGGATGTCGACCTGCAGGTGTTGCCGGGCGCGATCCATACCGTCATGGGCGCCAGTGGTTCGGGCAAGTCCAGTCTGCTGGCGGCGATCTGCGGCACGCTGCCTCCCGGGCTGCATTTCAGCGGCAGCGTGTCGCTGCAGGGACAGCGCATCGACAACTTGCCGACCGAGCGTCGGCGCGTCGGCATTTTGTTCCAGGACGACCTGCTGTTTGCGCACATGACCGTTGCCGAGAACCTGTTGTTCGCGGTGCCGCCCGGCCCGACGCCGGTGCGCCGTGCGCGCGTTGCCGAGGGGCTGGACGCTCTCGAACTGACCGGCTTTGCGGATGCCAATCCGGCTACCCTGTCTGGCGGTCAACGTGCCAGGGTGGCGCTGATGCGCGCCCTGCTGGCAGAACCCCTGGCCCTGTTGCTCGACGAGCCGTTCTCGCGCCTGGATGCCGAGTTGCGCGAGCGGGTGCGCCAGTTTGTCTTTGCGTTGGTAAGAAAACGTCAGATTCCGGCACTAATGGTGACGCACGACCACGCCGATATCGCCGATCCGGCGCATCTGACCCGACTGGCCCGACCGACCTGACCCAACACCACCCAAGTTCCCGTGCTGGACCGCGCCGCCGCCACCCTGATCAAACCCGCCATCGACCGACTCGCGCGGGTGCTTGCGAACATGGGCGTGGGAGCCAACCTTATGACCCTGCTCGGTTTTGGCATCGGCATGGCAGCGGCCGTGCTGATCGCCCTGCAGTATTTTCTGGTCGCGGCGCTGGCGATCCTGCTGTCGCGCCTGTGCGATGGCCTGGACGGCGCCATTGCCCGGCGCTCGCGCACCACCGACGCGGGCGGATTTCTGGACATCGCACTGGATTTCGTTTTCTACGCCGCGATACCGCTGGCATTCGCGGTTGCCGACCCCGGTCGCAATGCGCTGGCCGCAGCGCTGTTGTTGGCGGCGTTCTGCGGCACCATGTCCAGCTTCCTGGCGTTTGCCACCATCGCCGCCAAGCGCCAGATGGACAGCCTGTCCTGGCCCGACAAGTCGTTCTATTTCCTGGGCGGCCTGACCGAGGCGACCGAAACACTGGTCTGCTTTGGCGCGATGTGCATCTGGCCGCAGCACTTTGCGTTGATCGCCAGTGTCTACGCAGCCATGTGCCTGGTCACCACCATCACCCGCATCTGGTGGGGCTGGCGCGCATTCTCCTGAACTGGCGCCGGCTCTCAAGAAAGCGCCGGGCCGCCCCCAAGTTTTCTTGCACCCCCTGGGGGGGGGCCTGGCGAAGCCAGGGCTGGGGGCGATCACAGCCGCTTGGACAGCATGCTGACATAGTCGTGCAAGTGGGTGTTGATGGTCGAGACGCGGTACTCGACCGGTTTGTCGCCGAAGGTAAGCGCGGTGCGATGCACCTCGAGCACGGGTTGGCCGACCGGCACACCCAGCAGCCGCGCGGTGCTTCGATCTGCAGCCGCCGCGCGGGTGCGCTCCTGGGCATGCAGCACCGTGATGCCGAACTCGGTCTGGTACAGGCTGTAGATCGTGCTCTGGCGATCGCGCAGACGCTTTTCGGTCAGGCCCTTGAACATCAGCGCCGGAATCGCGATCCGGTCGTGCACCACCGGGCGGCCGGACAACGACAAACGGTTGTCGAAGCGGATCACCGGATCGCCTGGCTTGATGCGCAAGGCGCCGGCGTCCACCTCGCCCGCCCGATCGCGCTCGAATCCAAGACTCTCCACCAGCGGATACTCCGCCGCCGGCGCCAGATCGGCGAAGCGCGGATCCAGCCGTGGCTCGATGTGGAAAAAGTGGAACAGAAAGCGGTCGTTGCCATGCAGCGCGACAAAGGTGCCCTTGCCCTGGCGGCGCACCAGCGCATGTTCATGCACCAGTTCGTCGACCGCGCGGCGCAGCGTACCGATACTGACCTGCAGGGCCTGCGCGATCGCCGCTTCGTTGGGTAGCGGCTGTCCCGGCGGACAGCGGCCGGACTCGATCACGCGCTGCAGTTGCCGCTTGACCTGCCGGTACAGCGGCATGGCGCCAGCGTCGGCCAGCGGGGAGAGTTCCAGTTCGTCGATCGTCATGTCTGGCGGGCAGTGTAGCCAACGAATGCAATTCATACAACTCATATAAATGACCCGATTGACATGCTGGTTCTGGCACCTACACTTGCATTTTTCCCGCCCCGTTCCGACTATTTTTTTTGCAACTGGAGACCCCATGATTCATTTTGTTTTGCACGACGCCAAGGACACCGTGGCCGTCGTGGTGGTGGAAGGCGTGACTGCCGGTACCGAGATGACCGGCTGGATCATGGACGACGACAAGATGATCAAGGTCCATGCCAAGCAGGACATCCCGATCGGCCACAAGGTCGCGCTCAAGGACATGGCCGTCGGCGACACCGTCATGAAATATGGCATCGACATGGGCAAGGTGGTTGCGCCGATCGCGGTCGGCCAGCATGCCCATGTGCACAACATCAAGACCAAGCGCTGGTAAGCCAGCCTGAAAACAACCTCCTCCCACTATTCCCAGACCAGAGAAACAAGCCATGTCCATCATCGACAAGAACACCACCTTCCTCGGCTATCGGCGTGAAAACGGCCGCGTCGGCATCCGCAACCACGTCATCATCCTGCCGCTGGACGACCTGTCCAATGCCGCCGCCGAGGCGGTCGCCCACAACATCAAGGGCTCGATGGCGATTCCCCACCCCTACGGCCGGCTGCAGTTCGGCGCCGACCTGGATCTGCATTTCCGCACCCTGATCGGTGCTGGCTGCAATCCCAACGTCGCTGCGGTGGTCGTGATCGGCATCGAGGATGGCTGGACCCAGAAAGTCGTCGAAGGCATCAAGGCCACCGGCAAGCCGGTGGTCGGTTTCGGCATCGAACTGCACGGCGACCACGACACCATCCTGCGCGCGAGCAAGGCAGCCAAAGACTACGTGCAGTGGGCCAGCGAGAAGCAGCGCGAGGTTTGCCCGATCTCCGATCTGTGGGTCAGCACCAAGTGCGGCGAGTCCGACACCACCAGCGGCTGCGGTGCCAACCCGGCCGTCGGCAATGCATTCGACAAGCTGCACCCGCTGGGTAATTACCTGTGTTTTGGCGAGACAACCGAACTGACGGGTGGCGAGCACATCGTGGCGGCGCGCTGCGCCAACGACGACGTACGCCAGAAGTTCATGCAGATGTTCGACCGCTACCAGGATGTCATCAATCGCCACAAGACCAGCGACCTGGCCGACAGCCAGCCGACCAAGGGCAACATCGCCGGCGGCCTGACCACGATAGAGGAAAAGGCGCTGGGCAACATTCAGAAAATCGGCAAGGTCTGCACCGTGGACGGCGTGATCGACAAGGCCGAGATGCCGACCCATCCGGGCCTGTGGTTTATGGATTCGAGCAGCGCCGCTGCCGAGATGGTGACCCTGTGCGCCGCCTCGGGCTACGCCGTGCACCTGTTCCCCACCGGACAGGGCAATGTGATTGGCAACGCCATCGTGCCGGTCATCAAGCTGTGCGCCAACCCGCGCACCGTGCGCACCATGAGCGAGCACATCGACGTCGACGTCACCGGCCTGCTGCAGCGCGAGATCACGCTCGATGAGGCAGGCGACAAGCTGCTAGAGAACATGCTGCGTACCGCCAATGGGCGCCTGACGGCAGCCGAGTCGCTGGGGCACCGCGAGTTTGTGATGACGCGCCTGTACGAAAGCGCATGACCAAAGTTGTTGACGTTCACCCGCGCGCCGCTGTCACCTGATGGGGCCGCGCAGGTGCAACGCCGCAGGACTGGTCCGCTGGCGCCGGTCGCGGTTGTCTTGCCGGATTGACGACCGGCTACGCGTGACCAACACGACTCGCACCTCTTCCCATTCGCTTTCACGCACCATCATCATGCACATAGTGATCTCCGAATTCATGGACCAGCGCGCCGTGGCGCAGCTGCAGGCACGCCACGATGTGGTGTATGACCCGGCCCTGGTCGATGACCTGCCGCGCCTGTTGCAGCTGGCGCAAACCGCCGACGCACTGATCGTGCGCAACCGCACCCAGGTGCGCGGCGACCTGCTGGGCGCCCTGACGCGCTGCACGGTGATCGGCCGCCTGGGCGTGGGCCTTGACAACATTGACGTGCCGGGCTGCGAAGCCAGCGGCATGGAGGTGATTCCTGCCACCGGCGCCAATGCCCTGAGCGTGGCCGAATACGTGATCACCGCAGCCATGCTGCTGTTGCGCGGAGCATTCGCGTCCACAGCCGATGTCGCTGCCGGCAAGTGGCCGCGCAACGCCCTTGGCAACGGACGCGAAACCGCCGGCAAGATGCTGGGCATCATCGGCTTTGGCTCCATCGGGCGCACGACCGCGCGCCTGGCGATGGGCCTGGGCATGCAGGTGATCGCCTTCGACGCGATGCTCGACACCAACACACCGGTATTCCTGCAGACCGGTGTGAAGCATGTCGGGCTGCAGGAGCTGATCGTGCAGGCCGATGTGATAACCCTGCATGTGCCACTGGTCGATGCGACCCGCGGCCTGTTCGATGCCAGATGCATCGCGTCGATGAAGCCCGGCGCGGTGCTGATCAATACGTCGCGCGGGCATATCGTCGATCTGCCCGCTGTTGCCGCATCGTTGCGCAAGGGTCACCTGGGTGGCGCGGCGATCGACGTATTCGACGTCGAGCCATTGGCCGCGAGCGCCGATCTGCTGGACTGCCCGAACCTGCTGTTGACTCCCCATATCTCGGGCGTCAGCGCCGAGTCGAATGAGCGGGTGTCGTTGCTGATTGCCGAGAAAGTGCTGGAGGCGTTGCACTGATGGCCCATCTGACCACACAAAAGGCCACTGAACTTGTGACGCAGGCGCTGGCGGCGGCCGGTGCCAACGATGCGATGGCCCGCTCGGTCGCCCGGGCGCTGGTGCTGGCCGAGTCTCAGGGCCTGTCCGGGCACGGGCTCAGCCGGGTCGGGCAGTACTGCACCCACCTGCGCAATGGCCGCGCCAACGGCATGGCTGTCGCAACCGTCTCCCGGCGAAAAGGCGCAGCAGTGCTGGTCGATGCCGGCAGCGGCCTGGCCTTTCCAGCTTGCGACCTGGCCATCGTTACGGCGATTGCGACGGCGCGCGAGTTCGGCGTCTGTTTTGCCGGCGTCACCAACAGCCACCATGCCGGCGTCATGGTCGACCATCTGCGGCCGGTCGCACAGGCCGGCATGGTGGCCATGGCGTTTGCCAATTCCCCAGCCGCGATGCCGGCGGCCGGCGGACGCCATCCGGTGTTTGGCACCAACCCGGTCGCCGCGATTTTTCCGCGCCGCAACGCCGATCCGCTGATGATCGACCTGTCGCTGAGCGAAGTCGCGCGCGGCAAGCTGATGGTGGCCGCCAAGGAAGGCAAAGCAATCCCGTTGGGTTGGGCCCTCGATGCCGATGGCGAACCCACGACCGACCCGCAAAAAGGCATGTTGGGCTCGATGCTTCCTGTTGGCGCAGCAACCAGCCCCAAGGGGGCAATGCTGGCGCTGATGGTCGAATTGATGGTCACTGCGGTCATTGGCGCGCAGTTTGGTTTTGAGGCCAGCTCGTTTTTTGTCGACGACGGCAACCAGCCGCGGATCGGCCAGACCTTCATCGTGGTCGATCCGGGAGCACTGGCCGGCACCGACGCGTACTACGACCGCATGGAAGCCGTCATCTCGGAAATGCTGCGCGACGACGGCGTGCGGCTGGCCGGCGCGCGCCGGCTGGCGCTGGAGCGCAAGGCGGCCACGGCCGGTTTGCAGGTGGCCGATGCGCTGCTGGCACAGCTGGAGAAGCTGGGGCAGGCCGCGTTCTGAGAAATTGGAGGGTCTGACCAGCCATGCGGTGCAGGCCCCCAACCTGTGGCGCTGATCAAGGCAACTGGCAGGCGCGGGACGACCCGAATCGCCGCATCGGAAGCACAATGGCGGCGTGAAGCACCACAGGATCAGCGCCGAGGCGATGATGCGCATCGCGCCATCGCCGGATGCGCCGACGCGACTTCTGACCATTGCATTCGGGAATCCCGGACAGCGTCGTTAAGCATCACCCACCATCCGGGGAGCAGGCCGTGACGACTTCCTCGACGTTCTTGGCAACAGGCGGCGATGGCTATGAACTGAACTTGGACGGCGGAGCCGCCGTCTGGCCAATCCCTTTCTCGACTATGTTGGAACGCGTGACGCCGAGTACGTCCTGGACGTGGGATGCGGAACAGGCCATTTGGCGGCCGCGGTAATGGAGCGCTCGGTTGGCGCCACCGTACACGGCATCGATATTGCACCGGTCTACATCGACTGCGCCAGATCCCGAAATCCGCATCCACGGCTCGAGTTCCAGGTAGGCGATGCCTGTGCGCTCACGTATCCGGATCGCCTGTTCGATCGTGTTCTCTCGCTGCTGACGCGACCCGGCGAACTTGCCGCGGCCTGGCGCAGCGCCGGCTTTGTCGACGTGGCCGAGACCGTGCTCCACACCCGTATGGAGTACGCGACTTTCGCCTGCTACTGGGCACCCTATCTCGGAAGGGATGGTCCAGGTGCCAAGTATGTAGCCAGCCTGAGCGTAGACGAACGCGGTCCGCTGGAGCGCGCTGTTCGGGCAGCGTACGTGGACGGGGAGCCAGACGGACCCGGGTCCTGCGCGGCCATGGCATGGGCCGTCAAAGGCGTCGCCCAAAGACGCCGGGCGGGGCGAAGGGGTGCCTGACCCAGCCGGCTACACGCGTATCTGATCGATGCCCAGAAGCATCGCGACTCTTGGCCCGGTTACCAGCGCGATTCCAATCAGATCATCGACTCGTTCAGGGTTCCGCAGTAATACCCCGGCTCCCAACCCGCCACCGAGCGCCGTTGTGGCCAAGCTGGCCACCTATGGACTGCCCCGCAAGCACAAGAAGCCGATCGATCGTGGTGGCTGTCCGGTAATGATTGACAGCTGGTGCGAAGCCTCGGGCACTGCGCCTTCAGCGGACCCAGCTCGGCCAACAGCTTACAAAGCCGGACCTGTAAAGCCTCAGGTGCTGCCCCGCTCCACGACGCGCGGCAGGATCTCGCGCTGGAGCGCCGAAACAGCCGGCGCCGCATCCGGATACAACATCGCCAGCACCTGCCTGGCGCAGATCGTTCCCAGCGACTGGCGGTCGACGCTGACCGTGGACAGGCCAGCGCCGAGTTGGGCTGCGATCGGATAGTCGCCAAATCCCAGCACGGCGAGTTGACCCGGCACTGCAACGCCGGTCTCCTGTGCCTGCAGCCACGCGCCAGCGGCGGGAAAGTCGCTCGCAAAGGCCATTGCACGCGGCAATCCATCGGCCTGCAGTTGCCGCAGCACCGCTCGACCCGCAGCCATCGGCTCCAGTCGCGGCATCCGGAGCACCCGCACCTGCGCTCTTGCCGTGCGAGCGGCGCGGACAAAGGCCTTGCCGCGCTCATGCGCACGCAGGTCCTGCGGCACGCTGTTGTCAACATAGATCAGGTCGCGGTAGCCTCGCGACAGCAGGTGCCCTGCCATCAGCTCGCCGACCAGCGCGTGGCTGAATCCGATCTGCACAAACCCGGTGTCACGCGCGTCGAAGTCCCAGATCTCGACCACCGGCAAGCCCGATGCCTGTGCCTGGCGCAACAACGCGCGGGCCGCGGGGGTGTGGGCGCGGCCGGTCACCACCAGCGCTGACGGCGACCAGGCCAGCACAGCCCGTATCTGATGCTCTTCGCGCTCCAGGCTGTAGTTGGTCGAGGCCAGCAGCAGTTCGAGCTCATACGCCTGCAAACCGTCGCTGAGCGCCTGCACGGTCTCCGAAAAGGTCGAGCTTGCAATGCTCGGAACGATCACGGCCACGATGCTCGAACGCCGGCCCGCCAGCATGCCGGCGTTCTTGTTCGGCGTGTAGCCGGTGATCTCCAACGCGGCCCGAATCTTGTCGGCGGTATCGCTGGCCACCCGGTCGGGCGATCGCAGGAAACGCGATACCGTCATGGTGGTCACACCCGCCTGCGCAGCGACGGTGGCCTGCGTGGCCCGTCCGTGGCTGCGCCCGCGCACTGCTTGTGCTCCGACAGCGGCGGGACTCTGCATGCCCGCAGCTGACAGGAATGACTTATTAGGGTTTGCCATGATGACAGTGGGGCATCTACCCGATAATGTTAGCGCTAACAGCAATGCAGTCCATCCGTGAAAACACCCCCCTCCAAAACCCTGAGTGACCTGCGCAGCCGGCGCTGGTTTGCCGACACCGGCATGCGCGGATTTGCCCATCGCCAGCGCATGCAGCAGCAGGGTGTGCGCCGCGCGGACGTGATGGAGCGTCCGATCATCGCGATCATCAACACCTGGAGCGACCTCTCGCCCTGCCACGCGCACCTGCGCGAGCGGGCCGAGGCCGTCAAGCGCGGCATCCTGATGGCTGGCGGCTTTCCGGTCGAGCTACCGGCGATGAGCCTGGGCGAGGTCATGGTCAAGCCCACCACCATGCTGTACCGCAACTTCCTGGCGATGGAGGTGGAAGAGTTGTTGCGCAGCCTGCCGTGTGACGGCGTGGTGCTGCTGGCCGGTTGCGACAAGACCACCCCCGGCACGCTGATGGGCGCGATCAGCATGGACATACCCGCCATTTTCTGCCCTGCGGGGCCCATGCTCAACGACCGCCATGTGCAAGGCGGCGTATCCAGAGTCGTCGGCGCAGGCACCCACACGCGCATGTTCTGGGACGAATACCAGGCCGGCAACATCGATGCGCAGCAGTGGCAGCATATGGAGTCGCGCATGACGCGCACACCCGGCACCTGCAACACCATGGGCACGGCCTCGACAATGACCAGCATCACCGAGGCACTGGGCCTTACGCTGCCCGGTGCCAGTTCGATCCCGGCGATGGACTCGGCCCATATCCGCATGGCCACCGACTGCGGCGAACGCATCGTCGGCATGGTCTGGGAAGACCTCAAGCCCTCACGGCTGCTGACCGCCGGCAGTTTCCAGAACGCGCTCGCTGTTCAGATGGCCCTGGGTGGCTCCACCAACGCGGCTGTGCATATCATCGCAATGGCGCGCCGCGCCGGCATCCCGCTCACGCTCGACGACCTCGACGCCATGGGTCGCAAGGTGCCGGTACTGGCCAATCTTTTTCCCAGCGGCGACCGGTTGATGGAAGATTTCTACTACGCGGGCGGACTGCCGGCGTTGATGCAGCAGATCCGGCAGCACCTGGCAACCGACGCCCTGACAGTGAACGGCCGCAGCATCGCCGACAACATCGCCGGTGCACTCGTGCTGGATCCGGACGTGATCCGTCCCCTCGAACGGCCGGTCAGCGAGGCCGGCGCACTGGCGGTGCTGCGCGGCAACCTGGCGCCCGACGGCGCCGTCATCAAACCCAGCGCCGCATCGCCCAAGTTGCTGCGCCACCGCGGCAAGGCGCTGGTATTCGACAACCAGCCGCAGATGCTGGCCGCCATGGCCGACCCCAACCTGGACTGCGACGCCAACACGGTGCTGGTGCTGCGCAACGCGGGTCCGGTCGGCGCGCCCGGCATGCCCGAATGGGGCAACCTGCCAATTCCCCAAAAACTGCTCAAGGTCGGAGTGCGCGACATGCTGCGCCTCTCCGATGCCCGCATGAGCGGCACCCACTACGGCAGTTGCGTGCTGCACATATCGCCCGAGAGCGCAGTTGGCGGACCGCTGGCGCTGGTGCAGACCGGGGACACGATCACGCTTGACGTGGCGGCACGCAGTCTGCAACTGGAGGTCTCCGACGCAGAACTGGCGCGCCGGCGCGCGGCCTGGACCGCGCCGGTGCAACCCTTCCTGCGCGGCTTCACCTGGCTTTACCAGCAGCATGTGACGCAGGCCCATGAAGGCTGCGACTTCGATTTCCTGCACGGCACGCAGCCGACCGCCGAACCTGTCATTTTCTGAACCATCGCAACGCCATGAACAACCCCTTCAAGACCCTTCTCGCGCGCACCGATCTGCCGGCCGGCTACGCGGTTGGCACCTTCGCGATGGCCGCATCCCCGTTGTTGGCCGAGGCACTGGGCTGCGTCGGATTCGACTGGGCCGTGGTCGACATGGAACACACCCCGCTGGACCTGGACGACCTGGTGCGCATGCTGCAGGCTGTTGCCGGAACGCCGATGCTTGCGATCACGCGTGTGCCGTGGAACGACACCGTGATGGTCAAGCGCGTGCTCGACGCGGGCGCGCAGACCGTGATGTTTCCATTCGTGCAAAACGCCGACGAAGCCCGCAAGGCGGTGGCTGCCTGCAAATACGCACCCCAGGGCGTGCGCGGCATGGCCGCGATGAGCCGCGGATCGCGCTTTGGCACCGTCCAGGATTATTTCAAGGTCGCCAACGAGGCCATCAGCGTCGTGGTGCAGATCGAGACACCACAGGCTTTGGCGCAGGTCGATGCGATCGCGGCAGTGGAGGGCGTCGACTCGATCTTTCTCGGCCCGGGCGACCTGAGCGGCGCGATGGGCCATGTCGGCAATCCGATGCACCCGGATGTCGTTGCGGCGATGACCAAGGCGGTGCAGCGCTGCCATGCCGCCGGCAAGCCGGTCGGAAGTGTCGCCGGCACGCCCGAGGGGGTGGCCACCTATCGCCAAGCGGGCATCGACTACATCGGCTGCGCCTCCGATCTCGGATTGATGATGCGGCAAAGCGCGGCCGTGCTGTCCACGATCCGTTCACAGCAAGTGCATGTCAACACCACCGGTTACTGAAAGGACTTCCATGGATCCGTTTCCGACCCTTGCCGGCGCACGCCGGCGAACATTCATGATCGCTTGGGCCACCGCGATGGTGTTGGCGAGCCTGGGTGGCCAGGCGCTCGCACAGGCCTGGCCGTCCAAGCCTATCAAGCTGGTGGTCGGTTTTCCGCCCGGCGGTGGCATCGATGCGGTCGCCCGCAACCTGCAACCCGGACTGCAGGAGGCATTGGGGCAGCAAGTCATCGTCGAGTACAAACCCGGTGCCGGCGGCGTGCTGGCGGCGGGCGAATTGACCCGCGCCGCGCCCGATGGCTACACCATCTTGGTGGCCAATATCGGGCCGTTCGTGCTGGCGCCCCACATGGTGTCGAAAAAACCTTTTGATGTGCAGAAGGATTTCACCTACATCCACCAGACGTCCGGTTCGGGCTTCATCGCTGCCGTACCGGCCAGCCACCCGGCCAACACACTGGCTGAATTCATCGCCTGGGCCAAGGCAAACCCGGCCAAGGCGAACTTCGCATCGGGCGGTGCCGGCTCCATCACCCACCTCAACGGCGAGATGCTGAACCAGATTACCGGCACCAAGCTGGTCCACGTGCCGTACAAAGGGTCCGCGCCCGCGGTGCAGGATTTGATAGGCGGGCAGACCAACCTGCTGGTCGATGTCTCAACCGTGCTGCTGCAGCACATCCAGAGCGGCCGGCTCAAGGCGCTGTATGTGACCGATGCACAGCGTGTAGCCGCTCTGCCCAACGTGCCGACCGCCAAGGAAGCGGGTTTCCCGAGGCTGGAGACCTCGGGCTGGCAGGGCATCGTCGGCCCGGCCGGCATGCCCAAGGACGTTGTCGACCGCATTTCCAAAGCTATCCACGAGACACTGGCCAAGCCCGACGTGCGCCAGAAATTCGCCGCCAACGGCAGCGCCATCATGGAAAAAGGTCCGCAGGAGTTCACCGCCTTCCTCACCGCCGAGATCGACCGCTGGGTGCCGGTGATCAAGGCCTCCGGAGCGACGCTCGACTGACGGTCGCGCACGCACCACGCAGGCTTTCGCGGTTGGGTGCGCTGCGGCACAATGCACACGCCTGACCCGGACCATCGGCACTGCGGCTGGCGTGAACTGTTTTTCGGACACACCCTATGACACACGTAATCCGCTATGGCATCATCGGTTGCGGCAGTATGGGCCGCGAACACATCGAGAACATCAAGATGATCGACGGTTGCGTGGTGACCGCGATCGCTGACGACAACCAGGCCAGCCGGGAGGCCGGCCAGGCGCTGCTGCCAGCTCCGGCCCGGTTGTTCGACAATCACCAGGACCTGCTGGCCGCAAACCTGTGCGACGCGCTGGTGATCGCCACGCCCAACCACACCCACCGCGCGGTGCTGATGGATGCACTGGTAGGTGACGCTCACATTCTGGTCGAGAAGCCGCTATGCACCCGCATCGAGGACGGCCTGGAAATGGTGCAGCGCGCCAAAGGCCGCACGGCGATGGTTTGGGTTGCGCATGAATACCGCTACATGCCACCGGTGGCCGAGATGATCCGCATGACCCATGGCGGCGCGGTCGGCACCGTGCACCAGGTTGCGATCCGCGAACACCGCGAACCGTTTTATCCGAAAGTGGGCGACTGGAACCGCTTTAGCGCCAATACCGGCGGCACGCTGGTCGAGAAATGCTGCCACTATTTCAATTTGATGGACCTGATCCTGCGGGAGCCGCCGGTGGCGGTGTTCGCATCGGGCGCGCAGCGGGTCAACCACCTGGACGAGTCGTACGGCGGGCACATACCCGACATCCTGGACAGCGCCTATGCCATCGTCGAATATGCCAGCGGCGCACGCGCGATGCTCGACCTGTGCATGTTCGCCGAGAACTCGATTGACAACGAGCACATCACGGTGGTCGGCAATGAGGGCAAGCTCGAGTCGCTGCTGCCGTCGATGACGCTGCGCTACGGCCGGCGTGACGACTGGGGCAAGCGCGAGGTCTGGGGCCAGAGCGCCAGCAGCGGCAAAGGTGTGTCGGTGCGGCGCATCTGGGATACCGGTATCAAGTACATGGGCAACCATTTTGGCGCGTCGTATGTCGAACATGTGAAATTCGCCAACGCGATCCGACAGAACCTGGCACCCGACATCACGCTGGCCGAAGGCCTGCGTGCGGTGGCCACCGGACTGGCGGCACACCGCAGCATCGACGAAAGACGGGTGATCGCGATGTCCGAAATCCTGCCGGCCGGCTGGTAGGCAGATGCGGACGACAACCCAGCCATGACCTACACCCCCTACCCCTCACTCTGGAACCGCACCGTCTTCATCTCCGGTGGATCCTCCGGCATCGGTGCAGAACTGGTGCGTGCGTTTGCCGCACAAGGCAGCCGGGTCGCGTTCTGCGGCACCAAACCCGATGGCGGCGACGCGCTGATCGCCGCGTTGCGCGCCGCTGGTGCGGCCGAATTGATGTACGAAGCCTGCGATGTGCGCGACATCCCCGCACTGCAGGCCATGCTGGGCCGCGTCGCCGAGCGATGGGGCGCGATCCAGGTGCTGGTCAACAATGCCGGGCGCGACGACCGCCACGCACTGGACGAGCTGACTCCCGAATACTGGGACAACTGCCTGGCCATCAACTTGCGCCATCAGGTGTTCGCCACCCAGACCGTGGCACGCCAGTTACAGGTCGCCGGGCTTGCCGGCAGCATCATCAACATGGGCTCGATCAGCTGGATGCGTGGACGGCCCAACCTGATCGGCTACACGACCTCCAAGGCGGCCATATCCGGCATGACCCGCTCGCTGGCGCGCGAGCTCGGCGGTGCCGGCATCCGCGTCAATGCATTGGTGCCCGGCGCGATCGTGACCGACCGCCAGACCCAGCTCTGGCGCAATCCAGAGGAAGACCAGAAGTTCATCGACCTGCAGTGCCTGAAGTTCCGTCTGGACTCGACCCATGTAGCGCGTTCGACGCTGTTCCTGGCCAGTGACGACAGCGACGGCATCACCGGCCAGAACCTGATCGTGGATGCAGGGTTGGCGCAGGTGTCGGTGGCGGGGTGACGCGGCAGATGTCGATATGACATCGGGCTTTATTGAACACGGTGCTCGGCGGCCAGCACTTGGCAGTCATCGCAAGCCGACGGCGCCGTGGCTACAGCATGTCGAACGGACAATGCAACTGCAAGTGCTTGCGAAAGGCCTTGACGATGGCCATCACGCTGTCCAGCCTGGCATGGTCGAGTGTTCCCAGGTCGCGGAAATTGACCAGGTTGTCCAGGCTCTGGTGCTGCCCAAGCTGGCGCAGATGGTGGTCGAGCTTCAAGCCGATCAGCACATCCAGCGCAGCTTGCAGGTCCAGTGCCAGCGCAGGCGGAAGGCCGTGATGCTTGGCCAGGACGCGCAGACGTTCACGTGTCGAGACCGCCGCTACATGGTGCTTGAGCGACAGGGCGCGCGCACCGTGCACAATCTGGAAGCTGCCAGCCTTCTTGAGGTCGATGACCTGCTCGTGGCCGTCGTGGCGTGGCGACAACCAGTGCCACCAGCCGCCGCCAGAATGGTCGAACTGCCCGACCGAGCTGGCAAATCGCGCCAGAAAGGCATCGGAATCGGGAAGGATCGACCACAGATGCGCCCTCACGTCGTCGAGCAGACCGGCATCGCCGGCGATCGCCCGTGCGTCAAGCAAGATGGCCAATTGCATCACGCCATCGGGTTCGGCGTCGTAGCACCAGCGGCGAATCGACACCCGGAATTCCGACTGGTGCTGGCGCCAGCGCGGATTGCTGAGCATGATGCCGCCCGGGCAACGCGGATAACCAAAGTCGAGCAGTGCCAGCGTGAACGATTCGGCCAGGCCGGCTAGATTGTCGAACTGGTATCCATCGCGCAGCAGCAATCCATTGTCCTGGTCTGTCTTGAGCGTTTGCTCGCCGCGGCCTTCGCTGCCCATCACCATCAGGCAGCTGTTGCGAACCAGTTCATCCGGCGCAAGCACCACCCACAGGCGCGCCAGTAACCGGTCGTTGACTTCGCACACGAGACCGGTGATCAGGCCGATGCCAACGCCGTTGCTGTGCAACGTCGCGATCAACCGGTCGGTGCGCAGCGCGGCCTCCCGGAGTTCGGCGACGGAGTTGGCAGCGGCAACGCCGGCGATGATTTCACGCACGCCGTCGGATATGTGCTCGAGCGTCGCCGACCCGCTGGCGGCCCGACGGCTACCGCTGCTCGATACCGCGAAAAGCGGATCCATGATCGCGTCCTGGGACATGGCGGGGGTTGTCGACATTGCCAAATTCCAGCATGCTACATCGCATGGATCAAGCATGAAGGGCAAGGGGTGCGCGTGCACCACGTGCCCATTGTTCTGATCGCCGCCCGCATGCGCGGCGCGGCGATGTGGCAAAACCGCCTCAGTGCCCTGACGCGCCGGACGCCCCGATGCCGGTTTCAGAGCGCACTTGTTGCGCCAGGAATCCGGCACGATCGACCTTGGCGCGCGCGCTGTTGTCCAGCACCGAAAAGAGCCAGATGCCGAAGAAGCCGATTGTCATGGAGAACAGGGCCGGGGAAGCATACGGAAACAACGCGGAGCCCTTGGGGTAGCCAAGCGTCGCCTCCCAGACCGACGGCGAGACGATGGTCAGCGCCACCGACGAGATCAGCCCGAGAAACCCGCCGATCACCGCGCCGCGGGTCGTGCACTGCTTCCACAGGACGCTCATGAACAGCACCGGGAAGTTGGCGGAAGCGGCGATGGCGAAGGCCAGCGAGACCATGAAGGCGATGTTCTGCTTCTCGAAGACAATGCCCAGCATCACGGCGACAACGCCCAGCGCGACCGTCGTGGCGCGCGAGACTTTCAGCTCCGACGCGCTGTCCGCCTTGCCCTGCTTGATGACCGTGGCATAGATGTCGTGCGATACCGCCGACGCACCCGACAGCGTGAGGCCGGCGACCACGGCGAGAATGGTCGCGAACGCCACCGCCGAAATGAAGCCGAGGAAGACGTTGCCTCCGACCGCGTTGGCCAGGTGAACCGCCGCCATGTTGTTGCCGCCGATCAGACCGCCCTTGGCATCCAGGAAACTCGGGTTGGTCAATACGAAGGTAATGGCACCGAAGCCGATGATGAAGGTCAGCATGTAGAAGTATCCGATCCAGCCGGTCGCCCACATCACCGACTTGCGCGCTTCCTTGGCACTGGGCACGGTGAAAAAGCGCATCAGGATGTGCGGCAGGCCGGCGGTGCCGAACATCAGCGCCATGCCGAAACTGATCGCCGAGATCGGATCCTTGACGAAATTACCCGGGCCCATGATCGACTGGCCTATCTTGGCCGCTTCCTCGGCGGTCTTGCCGCCGGTACTGGCCAGGTCAGCCTTGATCTTGACCGCCTGGGCGAACATCGCCTCCGGGCTGAAGCCGAAATGCCACAGGACGGAAATGGCCATGAACGTCGCCCCACCCAGCAACAGGCACGCCTTGATGATCTGCACCCAGGTGGTTGCGGTCATGCCGCCGAACAGCACGTAGACCATCATCAGGCCACCGACGAGGACCACTGCGATCCAATACTCCAGGCCGAACAGCAGCTTGATGAGCTGGCCGGCGCCGACCATCTGCGCGATCAGGTAGAACGCGACGACGACCAGCGTGCCGGATGCGGCGAAGATGCGCACTGGCTTTTGCTCGAAGCGGAAGGCCGCAACGTCGGCAAACGTGAACTTGCCCAGGTTGCGCAGCCGCTCCGCCATCAAAAAGGTGATCACCGGCCAGCCGACGAGAAACCCGATCGAGTAAATCAGGCCGTCGAAGCCGCTGGCCATCACCGCAGCCGAAATGCCGAGGAACGAGGCCGCCGACATGTAGTCCCCTGCAATCGCCAGGCCGTTCTGGAATCCGGTGATGCCGCCACCGGCGGTATAGAAATCCGATGCCGACTTGGTCTTGGCCGCCGCCCACTTGGTGATGAACAGTGTCAACACGACGAAGCCGCCGAACATCGATATTGCCGTCCAGTTGGTCGCCTGCTTGACCGCTTGGCCGAGGTCGGCGCCGGCAGCATGGGCACCCACTGCGGCGATCGACAGTCCCGCGAAAAGCAGCGCCGTGCGCAGCAGGGCATCGGCCCGGGCGTTCAACATGATGCTACTCATTTCAGCACCGCCTTGGCAATTTCGGCGGACAATCGGTCGAATTCGCCGTTGGCGCGGCGAACATAGATGGCCGTGATGACGATCGTGAATACGATGACGCCAAAGCCCACCGGAATGCCCAGCGTCGTTACGCCAGCGCCAATCCGTTGCGACAGAAATTCCTTGTCAAAGGCCACCAGAATGATAAAGCCGTAGTAGACGATCATCATCGCCAACGTCAGCCACCAGCCAAAACTGCTCCGCTTGGCCTTGAGTTCCCGGTATTGGGGCAGGCTCGCGATACGGGATGCGAAATCGGTTTCCATGGGTGTTTCCTCTGTCAACTGGACTCGGCCGGCCGCTGCGCTCCCGCTGCGACTCTGGTAGCGGATACTCACCCGTTCTGCTGACCCAGCACTGTCGCGAAACCAACACAAGCTGACAAAATCCTTGATTTCACCGCCCCGCCGACTTCCGAGGACTTGCAAGTTTGCCAGTAGCCCGGTCAGCTGTTGCGCCGCTTCATGAAAACGCCAGCGGGTCGAACTGGTCGGCGTCGATCACCGAGACCACTGCCGCGACATCGAGCGGGCCATACAGATGCGGAAACAGACCGGTTGCCGCAGCATCTGAGCCCGCGGGTGTTCCGGGCATCGTCGCAGCGGCTTCGAAATAGAGTGGCGCCGTCAGCCGCGCCGGATCGACAACCAGAATGACGAGATCGGGCACGTCGGAGTAAAACGCCGCAATGACTCCGCTCACCTGATGGCGTTGGGACAAATGAATGAACCCCTCGGACGCCAGACTTGGCGCCTGGTAATGGCCTTGTGCCATCGCCTGCTGCGCTGCCACCCGGCTGCAGATGTGAAATACCGGGGCCGGGACGACGATGTGCGCCATAAGCTTGGTGGCCTGCTCAGGCGGCTGCCGGCTGTGCACGACGCGCCTTGGCCGCCAGCAATGCCTCCGTGGCGAGCGGCAACAAGATGCGCTTGAGCCGGGCACCAAACGCGGCCACCGTCACCATGCCCAGCACCAGCAGGCCCAGCCCGAAATAGGCTGCCCAGCGCGGATCCAATGCGTGCCCGAGCTGACCGATCGCCACACCCAGCGCCACCGATGCGGTGCTCCACAACAGGGCCCCCGCAGAGTCGAACAACACAAACCGCCGCCATGGCAACTGGGAAGCGCCAGCGCCTAGCCCGATCAGGCTATAGGAGCCCTTGGCAAAACGGTAGAGCGGCAACAGCAAGCGCTGATACCGGTCGACCCCCGCCGCCCCCAGCGCCAACCAGGGCGCAAAGCGGGGGAACCGCTCAAAAAGCCAGGGCGAGCCATACCGTCCGATGGCAAACCGAAGCTGGCTGCCGACCATGGTACCGGCCAGAACCACCGATATCGCCATCGGTGCCTGCAAGGCCCCCGCAGCGCTGACGAAGCCTGCCACCATGGGCAATGGACCGGTCTTGCCAATGGCATAAGCCATGAGCAGGCCGTATACCCACAGGTCGTATTCGGCAATCCACGCCAGCAGTTGATTCGCGGTCATCGTACGAGCATGAACGATAGGCGCCTGGCAGCAGGAAAGTCGCTGCGATGTCCTTGCCCGATGACTGCTTTTTCGCGATGCAAGCCTGGCTCCGATCTGGCTGTTGCTAAGCTGCTCTGGCCAGCGTGTGGAGCTTGTCCGCCGCCGCAAAGGCCACCGCCTTGAAGCGCAATCCCAAGGCCTGAATCGCCGGATCGGTCTTGCCGAGTCGGCGCAGACGGCCGGCGAAACCGTCCAGGCGCGAGGCCTCCAGCCAGCATCGGATACCTTCATGCTGCGACCAGTGGTACTGGTTCACCATCACCACAGCCTGGCTGCGGACCCAGTCGATCGGACGCTCCGGCAGCGGCACCACCTGGCACAGCCGGTTCTTGGCAGCGTCGTCCAGACCCTCCTTGTCGCCCAGCGATTCGACAAACGCGATCATCGCGGCGCTGAACATCGGCTGGCAGTTGCGTACCAATTGAGGGGCAATCCGTTGGGGCTGGAAAATCGGCTCTGGCCCCTTGCTTTGAAACGGCACCGCTGAGCAATGCACATACAGCCAATCAGGGCTCGCAGGCACAACGCCATGGTCCAGCACGATCCGGTCCGACTCGATGTGCTTTACCCTTCCCAACCGCACTACATGCGGGATGCGACGCAACTGGGCAAGTTCGTCCTGGCTCACAGTCGCGCAGCGGTACATCGTCGGCATGATTTTCGGATCGAGCCGCAGTAACTGGCCAGCCGACTCCAGGCGCAGCAGCAGGTCCTGGACCGAGTCGGCCTGCAACACGGTTTCCATCTGGATCACGAAGCTGCCAAAGGTCCTTTGCAGGAAATCATCGCCGGGCTGCACATTGGCCCTGTCCTGCAACCAGGCGTCACGCGGCACGATCCAGTGGATGGATTCGGGTGCTATGCCGTGCTCGAGCAGCCACAGGCAGGCGTCGACGCCGGTCTTGCCAGCCCCTACCACGACATAACCCGGATAGACCCGGTCCAGCCCGGGCAAGCCGTTCAGCGGCACGCAGGCAACTCCGGGCTCAACGCCAAACTCGACCGGATGGGTCGAAGGCACGGCAACATTGCCCAGCCGCGTGTCCACGACCTTCTTGCGCACCACGACCCGGTAGCGCTTGCCGGTCAGCAACTCGGTAAGGTGGTGTTCGATCTGGCCATCGTCGCCCATGCGGCCGGCATATTCGCACATGGGCCGATAGTCGACCTTGCCGCTGGGCAGCAACTGGCGGCGCATCACCTGATCGAAATAGGACAATACCTCGGGCCCGGTGGCCAGTTCATACAGCCCGCTGTTCAGGCCACGATGGTCGATGTAATCATTGCCCAGCGGAGTTGAATTGACGCCGTAGGTCGCCGACGGCTGGTGCAGCCGCACAAACGGATAGGCGTCGTTCCAGTGGCCTCCAGGCTGGTCATGGCGGTCCACCATCAGCATGTGGGCAGCGGATTCGGCCACCAGCGTGTCGGCAAAACACAGGCCGGCGGCGCCACTGCCGATGATGAGGTAGTCGGTTTCGAGGATCGGTTCGGGCATGGAAGTCCTGCTGGGACGGGGTTGCCGGGCACCACCTTATTATGCTGCGCCGATTCGCTGAAGCCAGCCGCCGGCACCCCAGGGCCCTTGGCGCCGGCGAAATTGCATGATGCGAGCGCCGTGCCCGGGATGCGCCATTAGCGGGCCCGGTTTTCCTATACCCCCTTGGCTATCGGTCCGATTGAACAACTTGTTTAGCACTCACCCCCATGGAGTGCTAATATTCAATCCGTAGATGCAATTTGGAGGAATCACATGAACAACCCAATCAGTGTTTCGAGTAACACGGTGGCACTGGCCAACCCGTGGGCCGTTGTGCCTGGCATGGGCAATCTGGATGCCTATATCGCAGCCGTCAATCGGCTCCCGATGCTGACGCTGGAGCAGGAACAGGCGTTTTCGCGCCAGTTCCGGGATGGCAACGACGTCGAGGCCGCCGGTAAACTGGTGATGTCCCACTTGCGGCTGGTGGTATCTGTCGCACGCCAGTATCTGGGCTACGGATTGCCGCACGGTGATCTGATCCAGGAGGGCAGTATTGGCCTGATGAAGGCGGTGAAGCGTTTCGATCCGGACCAGGGCGTGCGGCTGGTGAGCTACGCGCTGCACTGGATCAAGGCCGAGATCCATGAATACATCCTGAAAAACTGGCGCATGGTCAAGGTCGCGACGACCAAGGCGCAGCGCAAGCTGTTTTTCAACCTGCGCTCGATGAAACAGCGCTTCAAGTCCGCTGATGCCGCTGCCGATGCCGGTACCCACCGCGAGACATTGAACGAGGACCAGATAAACGCCATGGCGCAGCGCCTCAACGTCAAACGCGAGGAAGTCATCGAGATGGAAACCCGGCTGTCGGGTGGCGATGTGCTGCTCGATCCCGCCCCGTCCGACGATGGCGAACTGGCGTTCGGCCCAATCGCCTACCTGACCGATGACAGCCATGAACCGACGGCAATGATCGAGTCGCGCCAGCGCGACGTGATGGCCACCGACGGCATCGCGACCGCACTCGGCATCCTGGATGACCGCAGCAGGCGTATCGTCGAGGAACGCTGGCTCAATGTGAACGATGACAACTCGGGTGGTATGACGCTGCACGATCTGGCCGATGAATACGGCGTCAGTGCGGAACGCATTCGCCAGATCGAGGCGGCGGCCATGAAAAAGATGCGCAAGGCACTGGCGGCCTACGCCTGACACGCCCTGACGGTCAGCCGCCCGGAAGAGTCGTCCGGACCCATCCGCCGCAGGCATGGCGCTGCGCGCGGCCCCGACCCATCACTGTTTGAGCAATTGCCGGATGTCTCCAGCCAAAGGCTGGACACCCATGCCATAGCGCGTGTACAAACGCAGTTGGCCCTTGGTATCGTAGACATAACTCCCGGCCGAATGGTCCATGGTGTAGCTGGTCTCGGTGCGGCCATCGGAGCGCTTGTAGTACACCTTGAAGTCTTTCGCCACGGCGGCCAGTTGCTCGGGTGAGGCCGGCCGCAAGGCTACAAACGACGGGTCGAAGTTGCCCACGTAGGCCTTGAGGACCTCCGGCGTATCGCGCTGCGGATCGACGGTGATGAAGACGCCCTGCAGTCGGTCACCGTCCTCGCCCAGTATCTTGCGGATTTCCGTCAACTCGGTCATCGTCGTCGGGCATACATCGGGGCATTGGGTATAGCCAAAAAATACTACCACCACCTTGCCCGCGAAGTCCTTGATGCTGCGGGTCTTCCCATTGGCGTCGGGCAGCGGAAAATCCCGCGCATAGTCGGCACCCGTTACGTCGATCGAAACAAATGACTCCTTCTTGTCGAAACAACCTGACAAAAAAACAGCAGTTGCCGACAAAAGAAGAAATCGGCTTATCCAGCGAAAAGACAGCATGTTGCCGATGGTGATGGTCGCGTTCATTCGGTCTTTTCGATCAATACAGGTAGTGGTCAACCAACAGTGCCGCAAAAAGCAGGCTGAGGTGGTAGAGCGAAAACCGGAAGGTGCGGCGCGCAAGTGCGTCGGAATACGCGCGCCAAAGCCAGAAGGCATACAGGCAAAACCCGGAGCTGAGCCCAACCGCGGCAACCAAATAGATCCAGGAACTCATGCCGTAGACAAAGGGTAGCAGGCAAGCCGCAAACAATACGCCGGTGTACAGCAGGATCTGCAATCGGGTGAACGCGCTACCGTGGGTCACCGGCAGCATCGGCAAGCCGGCCTTGCGATACTCCTCCACGCGGTACAGGGCCAGCGCCCAGAAATGGGGTGGCGTCCACAGGAAGATGATCAGGAACAAGATCAGGGCCTCCGGCCCCACGTCGCCAGTCATCGCAGCCCAGCCAAGTACCGGTGGCATGGCACCCGATGCGCCACCGATCACGATGTTCTGAGGCGTCAACGGCTTGAGGATCACGGTGTAGACCAATGCGTAGCCGACAAAGGTCGCAAACGTGAGCCACGTCGTGAGGGGGTTGACCCACCAGTACAGCAGGGCCGAGCCGGCGGCACACAACAGACTTGCGAACAGCAGCGTTCGGGTATTACTCAATTCACCCCGAGCCGTGGCGCGCCAGGCGGTTCGCTTCATCTTGGCGTCAATGCGCTGTTCGACGATGCAGTTGAAGGCCGCTGCCGCGGCGGCCACCAGCCAGATGCCCAGGCAAGCGACCGCCGCCAGTCGCACTTCGGCCCACGACGGCACGCCCGGCACCGCCAGCACCATGCCGATCAAAGCGCAGAACACGATCAACTGGATCACCCTCGGCTTGGTCAACGCCATGAACTGGCGCAACACGGAGGGCCCGGGTGTCGCGCGGTCGCCGGAGGCCGTTGTCGATTCAACGCTCATTGCGCGCTCCTTGGCGTTACTCCGGCGAACCGCGCACGGCCGACCTCAGCCACCCGGCTGGCAGAAACGGCCCAGGTCAGCGCCACGACCAATGCCGCCGCTCCACCGGTGTGCAGCAGTGCCGCTGCCAGCGGCCAGCCCAACACGACGTTGGCCAGTCCACTGGTCAGTTGCAACGCCGCCAAGACGCCAATCCAGCGCGACACATGCCGCAGCCGATCGAATCGATTCAGGCGCCAGGCCAACAGAACCAGGACGGCCAGCACCAGATAGGCTGCCAGCCGATGGGCGTAATGAATGGCGGTGAGGGCCGCGAACGATACCTGGCCGCCCTCTGCCTTCGTACCCAGCGCCCGCCATATCTGAAATCCTTCATCGAACCGCATTTGGGGCCACCAGCTTCCCTGGCAAGTCGGGAAATCGGTGCAGGCCAGAACGGCATAGTTGGTACTGACCCATCCACCCAAGGCCAGTTGCAACAACAACAAGACACTGGCAATTGCGAGAATTCCCCGCGTTCCGGCATCCACGAGTACCGGCCCAACACGAGTCAAGGCACTGGTTTGTCGCTCAGCCTGCGTAGCCAGCAATGTGAGCAACAACAAACCTCCCAACAAATGCAGTGTGACAATGGCCGGGAACAGCTTCATCGTGACCGTCAAGGCACCGAACGCCCCCTGCACGCATACCCAGACCAGGGTCACGGTGGGCAACCAGACATTCACGGGCGCCTCACCGGGCCGGGCACGCAATCGGTTGCGCCAACTCGCGATCGCGAGGATCAGGATCAATGCGCCGACACCCGTTGCCATGTACCGATGGACCATCTCGATCCAGGCCTTTTGGTGGGTGACGGGGCCACTGGGCATGGCAGCCTGGGCGGCGCCGATATCGGCATTGGCACCCACCGGGCTGGCGCTGCCATAACAACCTGGCCAATCCGGGCAGCCCAGGCCCGAATCAGTGAGTCGTGTGAAAGCACCGAAAAGCACCAGATCAAAAGTCAGAAACAAGGTCAGCAGCGTGGCTGCGCGCATCCAGTGCGCAGGCGACTGGCGGCGGGAGCGCAATTGCAGCCAGCCCAGCGCGATGGCGGCCAGCGCCGCGCCAGCCAACAGGATCTGGAGGATCGGTGCCAGGTCCACGGCCGCGGGCTCATTCATCGCGCAAGCCCTGTCCGGATGGAGTGCCTTTTCACGTCAGCGGCCCGCGGAATCCCAGGAGGCGCTGGCACGCAACACCCGCTCGACGTCGCGCTTGGCCTTTGCCGCGCCCGCAATGTCGAGGTCGGCTGCAAAACGCATCATCCAGTTGCCCATCGGGTCGACCAGATACAGATGCTCCGGCAATGCCCGGCCCGAGTCGGCAGTCAGCCATTGGCTCAGCGCGGCCGGCGCCACCCGCAACACCGTCGCGTCCTGGAGCGCTGGTTGCAGCGCATCGGATATTGGGGCATTGTCCAGGACCAACCAGACCCGGTCCACACGATCCTTTTCTCTGCCCAGGCTCTCGCGCAACTGGCGCTGCAAGTACAGGTAGCGCTGGCAGTCCGCGTCACAGGCCCCGCCCGCCACGCTGACCAGCAACCATTGCCCCTTGAGCGTGCGCAAGTTGATCCTTTGGCCGTCGATCGACTCACCCACCAGATCGGGCAACGGCCGCTGCGGTTCGACCAGCGTGCCGAACACACGCCGACCCTCGGGCCGCACGACGTAATAGGCCAGATACGAGGCTACGACGGGTGCAGCGCATAGCAGGAAGACCAGCATCATCTTCCAGCGGCCCGACTGGGTACGCCGGTGCTCGATCGTTAGTTCGCCAAGGGATGGCAGGGTGTGGACGGTCATCCCCAGGGGCTGGTCCTCCTGCTGGGGGTTACGGGGATCAGCGGCGGATGATGAAGCGTCGGACAATTTGAAACCAGACAAAGACAATTGCGATAAGGCCGGACAGCGCAAACCACTGGAACGCGTAGCCGTGATGTTTGTCGACGCCCGCGGTAATCGGCGTCCAATCACGGGCCAGGCCATCTCCGGCCGGGCCGGTCTGCAACACGGAGAATGGCGCCAGAGCCAACCCGGTTTCCTGCGCATAGGCGGACAAATCCAGATTTTGCCGGATGTTGCCCATGGACACGGACTCGAACTCGTATAGCTTGGCCGGGGGCGGGGCGATTCGGCCCTCGACCTGGACCAGGCCTCCCGTCGTTGGCAGGGCCGGCAATGCCAAACGATCGCTGAAATTGCGTTGAACCCAGCCGCGCTGAACCATGATGACCTGTTGCAAACCCTCCGGTTGCAGCGGCGTCAATACAAAAAAGCCCGGTTTGCCCGCCATCTGCCGGTTCTCAAGGTAGACGGTGTGCTGATCGAGCCAGCGCCCTTGCAGACCGACTTGCCGATGGGTCAGGTCGCGTCCCGCCAGTGCACCGATCAGGGACTGGTTGTCGAGCGCCGGCAATCGAACCCGGTGGTCAATAACCGATTGCAGGGCCTGCTTTTCGGATGCACGGGACAATTGCCAGAAACCGAGCCGCAATGTGATGGCAATGGCTGCGACCGCGGCCAGCACAATCAGCCAGAAACGGCCCGCCCGCCTGCGGTGTGTCACCGGATAAACCACCACCATGATGTACCTTGTAATCCTCGCCTTCGTGGCCATCATCGGCAGCCTGGGCGCCGCGCTCTATTTCATGCTCAATGATGGTCGCCAAGGACAGGCCAAGACCAATCACATGGCACGTGCGCTGGCATTTCGGGTCGGGTTTTCCATTGTGCTGTTCATCTGCGTGCTGGTCGCCTGGTACCTGGGCTACATCCAGCCGACCGGCATTCCTGCCGGCAAGTGAGCCCGCGGCCGCACACGGCGGCCTGCGACCACCCGGCCCCTGTAGGATCAGAGCCAGTAAACCAGGATATACAGGCCCAGCCAGACAACGTCAACGAAGTGCCAGTACCAGGCCGCTCCTTCGAAACCAAAATGCCGCTGCGGCGTGAAATGGCCTTTTTGCAGGCGCAGGGTGATGAACAGCAGCATCAACATGCCCACGAAAACGTGAAAGCCGTGGAAGCCGGTCAACATGAAGAAGGTCGAGCCGTAGGCGCCAGATGAGAGCTTGAGGTTCAAATCGCTGTAGGCATGCGCGTATTCATAACCTTGCACACACAGGAAGGTGATGCCCAACAGCACGGTCAACCACATGAAGGCCACGGTCCTGCTGCGCTGTCCGGCTTGCAGCGCATGGTGCGCGATCGTCAGCGTCACGCCCGAGCTGAGCAGCAAGGCGGTGTTGATCGTGGGCAGCCAGAACGGCCCCATGGTCTGGAAGGGCTCCACGATTCCAGCGGGTGATGCAGTCGCGCCTGCTGCCACGCTGGGCCAGACGGCCTTGAAATCGGGCCACAACAAGGCGTTTTCCAGGTTGCCCAGTTCAGGAACGGAATGCACCCGTACCCACCACAAGGCGGAGAAAAACGCGCCGAAGAACATCACCTCGGAAAAGATGAACCAGCTCATGCTCCAGCGAAATGACAGATCGACCTTGTGGCCGTAGGAGCCGCTTTCACTCTCTGCGACCGCCTCGCCAAACCAGCGGAACAGGATAACGAACAGCCAGGCCAGCCCGAAATACAACGCGTATTGCGCCCAGTCCGCCCCGTTAATCCACTGCCCTGCGCCGAAGAATATGAAGAACAGGCCGATCGCCGCCATGACCGGATGGCTGGACGGAGCGGGCACAAAATAGTAGGGCGTGGTGTTTTGGGATGTAGAACTCATTTGCGCTCCATGCTCTCGATTCAAAATTCAACGGATCAATCCAAACCTGCGCAGCGCTCAGGCTGCGACCCAGTTCACCAGCACCATTAACCCTGCCACCAGCAGGAAGACGCCGACAAACCCCGCCACCACGACATGGAGCGGATTGACGCGCGTACCGTCCTGCGCGTGGCCTTTGCCATTGCGCACGCCAATGAACGACCACGCGATGGTCCTGGCCGTGCCCCACACAGACGCTCTTGCGTCGGCGCTTCGGGCCACCGGCGGTTTGTCGGTATCCAGCGGTGCACTCACGTGCCCGTCCTTCCCGCGCGCGCCGGACCATCCGCGGCCGCGGTCGATCCGGGCGCCGGTGGCACCGGCCCACCGACCTCGAAGAAAGTGTAGGACAGCGTGATAGTTGTCACATCACGCGAGATCTTGGGGTCAATCACAAACGCCACCGGCCAGGATTTCTTCTCGCCCGGCTCCAGTGTGTACTGGGTAAAGCAGAAACACTCAAGCTTGTTGAAATGCGCTGCGGCCTGGCGCGGCGCATAGCTTGGTATCGCCTGAGCCGCCATGCGCCGGCCCTGGGAATTCTGGAATTCATAGACCACGGTCGTCAACTCGCCAGGATGCACCTGCACCGAGCGACGCTCGGGCTTGAACGCCCAGGGGCCTCGCGCATTGGCGTCAAACTCGACCGTGATCGTACGGCTGGTATCAACTTGCGTGTTCGCCGCCGCACGGGAGGTGGCGCCCGGGATATTGCGATCGCCCAATGCCAACACGTTGATGCCGGTAATGTCGCAAATCGCGTTGTAGATGGGGCCCAGCGCATATCCGAAACCCAGCATGGCGACGGCCACGACCAGCAATTTGCGGGCCATGGTCAGATTCTGGTAGCCGCGGCGCATCGATCAGCCCCCCAGCACGGCCATCTTGACCACGATGCCGAGCATGAAAACGGCAGCAACCGATGCCAGAACCAGCGCCAGGCGCAGGTTCGATCTTTTCTGTTCAGGGCTCATGGCAGTCGGTCAGCGCGATAGGTGGATCAGCCGATCACGCGGGTCGCGGTTGCATCGAGCTTGGGCGGATTCTCGAAGGTGTGGAACGGTGCCGGAGATGGGACTTCCCACTCCAGGCCCTCCGCGCCCTCCCAGGGCTTCTGCGACGCCTTCTCACCCTTGCCCATCATGCAGGGCCAGACGATGAACACGAAGAAATAAACCTGTGCCAGACCGAAACCGAAAGCGCCCACGGTGGCCACTGCGTTGAAATCGGCGAACTGCATCGGATAGTCCGCATACCGGCGCGGCATGCCGGCCAGGCCCAGGAAGTGCATCGGGAAGAAGGTGACGTTGAACGCGATCAGCGACCACCAGAAATGGATCTTTCCGCGGCTCTCGTCATACATCACGCCGGTCCATTTCGGAACCCAGTAATAGAACCCGGCAAACATCGCATACAACGAACCGGCCACCAGCACGTAATGGAAGTGCGCCACCACGTAGTAGGTGTCCTGCAACTGGATATCGATCGGCGCCAGGGCCAAGATCAGACCGGTGAAGCCACCCATCGTGAACACAAAGATGAAGCCGACGGCAAACAGCATCGGAGTCTCGAAGGTCATCGAGCCCTGCCACATCGTGGCGATCCAGTTGAAGATCTTGACCGCGGTGGGTACCGCGATCAGCATCGTCGCGTACATGAAGAACAGCTGCCCGGTCACCGGCATGCCGGTGGTGAACATGTGGTGGGCCCAGACGACGAAGCTCAGGATCGCAATGCTCGACGTGGCGTACACCATCGAGGTGTAGCCGAACAGCCTTTTGCGGGCAAACGCCGGCACCACCTGGCTAATGATGCCAAAGGCCGGCAGAATCATGATGTAAACCTCGGGGTGACCGAAAAACCAGAAGATGTGCTGGTACATCACCGGGTCGCCACCGCCACCGGGGTTGAAGAAGCTGGTGCCGAAATGGCGGTCGGTCAGAGTCATCGTGATGGCACCGGCCAGCACCGGCATGACGGCGATCAGCAGATAGGCGGTGATCAGCCAGGTCCAGGCGAACATCGGCATCTTCATCAGCGTCATGCCGGGGGCGCGCATGTTCAGGATGGTGACGATGATGTTGATCGAGCCCATGATCGAGCTGGCGCCCAGGATGTGCAGCGCGAAGATGCCGACGTCCATGCTCGGACCCATCTGCAGTGTCAGCGGCGCATACAGCGTCCAGCCGGCGGCTGGTGCGCCACCGGGCATGAAGAACGAACCTACGATCATCAGGCCGGCAGGGATCAGCAGCCAGAAGCTGAAATTGTTCATGCGCGCGAAGGCCATGTCTGCAGCACCGATCTGCAACGGAATCATCCAGTTCGCGAAGCCCACGAAGCCTGGCATGATGGCGCCGAACACCATGATCAGGCCGTGCATCGTGGTGAGCTGGTTGAACAGCTCCGGATTCACCAGTTGCAGGCCGGGCTGAAACAGTTCGGCACGGATCAGCAGTGCAAGCAGACCACCGACCATCAGCATCGTGAACGCAAACAGCAGGTACAACGTGCCGATGTCCTTGTGGTTGGTCGCGTAGACCCATCGCCGCCAGCCAGTGGGGGCGTGGTGGTCGTGGTGGTCGTGGTGGGCGTGACCGTGTTGGTCCAGTACTGCACTCATGCTAATTTCCTTGTCGTCAATTCACGTATCGCGTCGCGTTCGCGCTGCAGGCGGTCGATCGGCCCTACTTGCGCGCACTTTGCACGTCGGCCGGTTGCACCAGCTGCCCGGTCTTGTTTGACCAGTGGTTCTTGGTGTAAGTGATCACCGCCGCAATGTCGGTATCGCTGAGCTGCTTCCAGGCCGGCATGGCCCCGTTGTTCTGGCCATTGAGAAGAATCGCGATCTGCTTGCCCTTGTCGGCATCGAGCACCACCGCAGCGCCGTCGATCGCCTTGATCGGGCCTGCGCCCTTGCCACTGGCCTGGTGGCAGGCCTGGCAGTTGGCCGTGTAGACTTTTTCGCCCCGGGCAACGATTTCGTCCAGCGTCCAGACCTTCGACGGATCGTCCGCCTTGGCCGCCATTTTCTTCATTTCCCCGCCGACCCACTTGGAATAGTCCTCGGAGGACACCACTTTCACATGGATCGGCATATAGGCATGCTCCTTGCCGCACAGCTCGACACATTGACCATAGTAGTCGCCGATCTTCTCGGCGCGGAACCATGTGTCGCGCACAAAACCAGGGATGGCATCTTGCTTGATGCCGAAGGACGGAACCATGAAGGCATGGATCACATCGTTCGCCGTGGTGATGATGCGTACTTTTTTGTCGACCGGAACCACCAGCGGGTTGTCGACCTTGAACAGGTAGTCGTCCACCACCTCGCCGGCTTTGGGGCCGCCAGCGTCCGACATCGCACGGTGCTTGGCATCGATCGCGGACAGGAAACCAATGCCCTCCCCTTCGCCTTTGATGTAGTCGTAACCCCATTTCCACTGCATGCCGGTCGCCTTGATAGTCAGGTCGGCATTGGTGGTGTCCTTCATCGCGACGATCACTTTGGTGGCCGGCAAGGCCATCAGGATAACGATGATGAAAGGAATGACCGTCCAGACGATCTCGACCGTGACCGACTCGTGAAAGGCGGCAGCTTTATGGCCTACCGACTTGCGGTGCTTCCAGATCGAATAGAACATGACTCCGAAAACAGCCAGGAAGATTACGGTGCACACAATCAGCATGAACCAGTGCAGCCAGGCCTGCTCGGCGGCGATGCGGGTCACCGGGGGATGCATATTAAGCTGGTTGACCGACGGGCCACCCGGCAGGTCATTCACCGCATGGGCGACCGTCAGCGGCGCGGAGGCCAACCAGGCACCCGCCACCGTCACCACTGAAGCCAACTTGCCTGCAATGCTCTTCATCATGATCACTTCTTCTTTGCCTCAAGATTACCCGAACCCGCACCCTCAGAGGTGCGACGCCCTCATGTTCCGCGCAACGCCATCCTGATTTCGCGGGCCAGCACCGGCCGCAACTCTGGCCGCACAAAACGCCCAATATGCACAGTCTTCCCCTGGCCTGACAACGCGATCAACGAATTGTCGGCAGTACCAGGCTCCACCCGCACCCACTCGCGCCGGAACTCGCAGCGGCGCAATGTACCGCCATCCTCCTGCTCCACAACCAATTGCTCACCGGCCAGGCGAATTGTCTCGCCATCACCGGCATGTCGGGCGTACATCACAAAGGCCAGCCCCACCGCCGTGAGTTCGACCCAGGCGATCGGCAACACCAGCGTCGCGCCCTGAAACCAGAACATGACACCAATCGACAGTGACACGATGCACAACGACAGGTAGATCAATCCCAACTGACGCGGCGTGAACGAACAGTTGCGCCGCAAAAACCACTGGAAGCTCTGACCCTGCACCGTCGCGAAGCGAAAAACCGGATTTAGCACGCGTCTTCCCACCTCAGCGCCCTGTCCTCATGGACAAGGCTCGTTGAAACCCCGGGGAAATGCCCAAGTTTCACCCGGCGGATTGTAGCCCACCGACCCACCGACCCCAGCCTGTGCGGGCACTGCCTTGCACCCTAGGATGTTTGCGCGGGATCGCGCTTGCCCTGCTGCAAAATCTGCCGCATTTCGTCCAGCGACAGCACAGTCTCACGCTGCACTGGCAGTCTCGGACGCGGCTTGAGCGCATGGCCGTAGATGATCTCGAACGTGAGCGTCAACGAGCCGTTGCCACCGGGGCCGCCGGCCATGTCCGCCAGCGCCTGCAGCAAGCGGCCACGCCAATGCCGGCCGCGCAGTCCGGGGAAGCGTTTCGGATGCAGGTTGCGACCCAGTTCGCGCAACTCGTGGAGCAGGCGATCCGGCGACGTGTAGGTCAGGTCCAGGCGCTCCATGTCCATCACCGGCTCGGCATATCCTGCACTCACCAGCATATCACCCCAGTCATGCATATCGGTGAACGCATGGGCCGGCTCCGGCCAACCCATGGTCTGGTAGATGCTACGCAACTGCAGCAAGGTGTCGGGACCCAGGCACGAGAACATCAGGAACCCGTCCTGGGCCAGCATGCGGTGCCACTGCACCAACAGGGACTTGGGATCGGCAGCCATATGCAGAGCCATATTGGCCCACACCATATCGGCCGAGCCGTCCGTCGGCATGCCAACGCTTGGCGCCGGCCCCCTCCAGCGGGCCGGCTGCCACCAGGGGACCCGCAGCGCCTTTTGCGCGGCTTGCCGTCGTTGCGGCGTCGGCTCGACCACCCAGCGCTGCGCGTTGGCATAGCTGCGCGCCACCGCGCCATGGGCCTGGATGCCGCCCCGCAAGGGTTCCCAGTCCACCCAGGCGCGCGGCTGCAGGCGGATCCACTGCAGTCGCTCGTGCATGCGCCGGGCTATCTCCTCATGCAGCCAAGGCGTCGCCTCCGGCGCGCGCAGTGCCCACCGCTCGGCGGCGCGTGGATCAATTGTGGGAGGAAGGTCGGCGGGCATCGGACTGTGTTACCTGCATCAAGCATATATTGGACCGATGTTCCGTGCCCTGCTTCAAAGCATAGCCGACCGGGTTCCCAGCCAATGCGCGGTTTGCCGCAGCTGGCCGAGCGAACCGGTATGCGAGGCCTGCGTGGCCCGTTTCGCGCAGCCTTGCGCGCGCTGCGTGACCTGCGCCATGCCAGTGCATGAGTCCGTTACCCAGTGCGGAGCCTGCGTCCGCAACCCGCCGCCGCTGGACGCCTGCGTGGCGGCGGTCCACTATGCCTACCCGTGGTCCGGACTGATCGTGCGTTTCAAGTTCCACGCCCAACCCGGTTGGGCGGCCGCGCTGGCCGGCGTGCTGCGCAACACGCCCTGGGTCGAGCCCGCTCTGGACCGCGCCGACCTGGTACTGCCCATGCCGCTGTCGCTCCCGCGGTTGCGCGAGCGCGGCTTCAACCAGGCACTGGAGTTGGCGCGCCATCTGGCGCCCGACAAGGCTGACCCGAACTTGCTGCTGCGGATCCGCAATACCGCGCCGCAAAGCGCGCTGAGCCGGGCCCGGCGACTGGGCAACGTGCTACATGCATTTGCAGTCGAGCCCGCACGCGCAGCGGCAATCCATGGCAAGCGGGTGGTGCTGGTCGACGACGTGATGACCAGCGGCGCATCGCTGTTCGCCGCGTCCGCAGCGCTGCGCCAGGCCGGGGCCGCGCATGTCACCGGCCTGGTGCTGGCCCGCGCGGACCTGACCTGAGACGGCGCCAGGGTGACAACGGACAATGCGCTGCATGTTCCATATCGTGCTGGTCGAACCTGAGATTCCACCCAACACCGGCAATGTCATCCGGCTGACGGCCAATACCGGTTGCCACCTGCATCTGGTCGAACCGCTCGGATTTTCGCTGGACGACAAGCAACTGCGCCGCGCTGGACTGGATTACCACGAGTACGCGCCGCTGCGCCGCCACGCCAGTTGGGACAATCTGCTGCGCGACATGCGGCCCGAGCCGGCGCGCATGTTTGCGTTGACGACCCGGGGCACGCGCAGTCCGTATCAACTGGACTTCCTGCCCGGCGATTGGCTTGTGTTCGGCTCCGAAACACGCGGATTGCCTGAAGCCATTCGCGCTGCATGGGCACCGGATCAACTGCTGCGCCTGCCGATGCGCGAGGGCCAACGCAGCCTGAACCTGTCCAACGCGGTTGCCGTAACGGTATTCGAGGCCTGGCGTCAGAACGGATTCCGGATGACGCCAGGTGGCGCCGCTTGAGCGCCGAGCCTTCCCATCACGGATAGCGCCGCACGACCGACTGCGCCACGCAGACCGGCTTTGCCACGCCCTCCCTTTCGACCACGACATCCCACACCAATTGCACGCCGTTGTTGTCGATCGGGTCGCCCGATACCAGGCTCAACCGCGCCCGCAGGCGGCTGCCTACCGGTACCGGCGCCATGAAGCGCACCTTGTTCAGGCCGTAGTTGACACCCATGGTCGACTCCTGGACGGCGATGGCCTGCTCGAAAAAGCGTGGCAACATCGACAAGGTCAGGAACCCGTGCGCAATCGGCGCGCCAAACGGACCTGCCGTGGCGCGCGCCACATCGACATGGATCCACTGGTGGTCGCCGGTCGCCTGCGCGAACAAGTTGACCTGCTCCTGGGTCACGCTGAGCCAGTCGCTTACGGCCACTTCCTGGCCCACCAGGGCGGTGAGATCGGACAAAGTCTTGAATATTTTCATGGGCGAGCCGGTTGCGGCGCGCTTGCGCCAACGGAAAGGGGTCTGGGGCTTACTGGTCGAGCCAGCGGCAGATCGGCTCCCACTGCTCCAGGTCTTTTTCGAATCGTCCGGGCGCCACGTCGAACAGCGTCAGACCATGGGCGGCCAGGTGCACATAGTTCTGGGTATCGCGCAGGTAGCTCAGCACCGGCAGATCCAGCGAATCGACGAACGCGTGCAGCTTTTCGGCCGCGATCGTGCGCGCATCCACCCGCATGCCGACCAGCGCGATCTTGCTCCTGTCGGTGTGCTTGTTGGCGGCCAGATCGTCCAGGAAGGCCCGCGTCGCGAAAATATCGAATACGCTGGGTTGCAGCGGCACAATGACCTTGTCAGCCATCTTCATCACATCCTTGAAACGCCAGCCGTGCAGCCCGGCGGGGGTGTCGATCACCACATGGGTAATGCCCCTGGGCGGGCGGGCTATCAGGTCGGCATTGATGTCCCAGGTCTGGATCGGCCGTGCGCCGCCGGGTCGCAGGCCCAGCCACAATCGGGACGACTGCTGCCGATCTGCATCGCCCAGCATCACGGCATGCCCGCGTGACGCAAAATAGCCTGCAATATGGGTAGACAGCGTGGATTTGCCCACGCCGCCCTTGGGGTTGGCAACAACAACGATTGGCATCGAATGGCTCCCGGATCTGCAACTGTGCACTATGTTAGCGCTATGACCTGCCGGCCTTTGACCCTGATCCTGGCTGGCACCGCATCCGGCCTCTCAGGTGGCGCGCCTGCGCATTGACGCTCGACCATGGAACACACGCCCGGCTGGCTGATCAACAGCTTCATCTACCTCAGCGCCGCAGTGATCGCCGTGCCGCTGAGCAAAGCGCTGGGCCTGGGTTCCATCATCGGCTACCTGGCAGCCGGCATGGCCATCGGTCCTTGGGGTCTGGGCCTGGTCACCAACGTGCAGGACATCCTGCACTTCGCGGAGTTCGGTGTCGTGCTGATGCTGTTCCTGGTCGGGCTGGAACTCGAGCCGCAGCGCCTGTGGAGCATGCGCCGGCCGATCTTTGGCTGGGGTAGCGCCCAGGTGCTGGCCTGTGCTCTGGTCCTGACAGCCACCGCCATGGCCTTTGGCGTCGGGTGGAAGGTGGCACTCGTAGCCTCGCTGGGACTGGCGCTTTCCAGCACCGCCATCGCGCTGCAGGTGATGGCCGAGCGCAATCTGATGCCGACGGGCAGCGGCCGCGCAGCATTCTCGATCCTGTTGTTTCAGGACGTGGCGGCAATCCCGATCCTGGCCCTGTTGCCGCTGCTGGGCGCCGGCGTCGTCGCCCAGTCAGGAGCCGGCTCCGATACGGCGCTGGAAGCGGCGCGCATCGTTGGCGTGATCGCTGCCATCGTGCTGGGCGGTCGGCTGTTGTTGCGACCGATATTTCGCTGGATCGCGCGCTCGCGCACGCCCGAGATATTCACCGCGGCATCACTGCTGCTGGTGGTTGGCATCGCCGGCCTGATGCAGATGGTCGGGCTATCAATGGCGCTGGGCGCATTCCTGGCAGGCGTGCTGTTGGCGGAAAGCGAGTACCGGCGCGAACTGGAAACCGATATCGAACCGTTCAAGGGACTGCTGCTGGGGCTGTTCTTCATCGCCGTGGGCATGAGCATCGATTTCAGCGTGCTGATCGCCTCGCCCGGCAGGATGACGGCCATCGTCGTCGGATTCCTGCTGCTCAAGGGCGCCGTCATCTACCTCCTGGCCAGCCAGATGGGGTTGCCTTTCCAGGACCGGCCGGTTTTCACCTTGTTGCTGGCGCAAGGCGGCGAATTCGCCTTTGTCGTGTTCCAGGCGGCGGCCGGTGCACGCGTGTTTGAGCCTCAGATCGCATCGCTGCTGATCGGCGCGGTCGCGGTATCGATGCTGGTCTCGCCTGTGCTGCTGGTGATGGTCGACAAATGGCTGTTGCCACGTTTTGCCAGCCCGCGCCTGACGGCGATGGAGGAGATCTCAGAACCGCAGGATGCACCGGTGCTGATCGCCGGCTTCGGGCGCTATGGCCAGATCGTCGGGCGCCTGATGCTCGCCGAAGGCGTCGCCTGCACCGTGCTGGACCATGACGCCGAAATGGTCGAGGCCGCGCGCAATTTCGGCTACCAGGTGTTCTACGGCGACGCGTCACGGCTGGACCTGTTGCGTACCGCCGGTGCCGCCACCGCAACCGTGCTGGTGCTGGCAGTCGACGACGTGGAGCAGTCGCTCGAGATTGTCGACCTGGTACAGGCGCATTTCCCGAATCTGCGGATCGTCGCGCGCGCGCGCGACGTGACGCACTGGAACCGGCTGCGCGACCGCAACGTGATGCTGGTGCAGCGCGAGATGTTCGAGTCGAGCCTGCGCAGCGGCCGCAGCGTACTCGAGCTGCTGGGCCATAGCCCGCAAGATGCCGATACCAGCGCGCGGCGATTTCGCACCCACAATCTGGAGTTGTTCGAAAAGATGCACCCGCACTACCAGGACCGCGCCAAGATGATCGCCGTCGTCAAGCAGGGGCGCCAGCAGCTCGAGGCCCAGATGGCACAGGAGCGGCTGGAGCGGGCGCAGCGCAAGGCCGAGGTCGGCCAGACCGCAACCGACATTTGAACCATGCGCGGATGCAACCGTCCCATGGGAGCGCGCCCGGCCGTGCCGGGGCGCGCCACGGCAGCTTGACACCCGTCAGGAACTCGCCCGGCAACAGCCCTGCCGGTACCTGATAAGAATAAAAATGGCTCCGGGATGACGGGCAGATTCACAACGCGACAATCCAGCCATGCAACGAGTTCAAGCCTGTATCGGCACTACCGTGGGACTTGGGTGCGCTGGCCGTGTGGCGGAATGTGCCATTGCCCGCCTGGCGCGTGGGAGACCTGCACGATGCGCCGACCATGCGCGGACGGGCGCGGACGGGCGCGGGCATGCGAGCGGGGTCAGTCCCATCGCAGCGCCTCAGCGCAGACGCAACTGCATGCAGACCTTGTCGAGACAGGCGCCGTCCACCTTGATTGCACACGGCATGACACCGACCACGGTGAATCCAACGCGTTCGTACAGCACCTGCGCACGTCCATTTCCGGCAGTAACCGTGAGGTCGATCTGCTCCAGCGTCGGCCAATCCCGGGCTTGCGCAACAATGGCCTGTACCAGAGCCTGGCCAATGCCGCACCCGGCCAGCTCCAGCGGCACATACATCCCGACCAGCGAGGCGTTGTGGCTCTCCTTTGGTCGATAGCGCCCCACCAATCCGACGACGCCCAACAAGCCGGAAACCCCGAAGGCGCCCAGAAACACATCGTGCGGTCGCATCGCGTCGGTCGTCAAGCGCCGCTGCGACCAGGCCAGCGGCCTGTCGACTTCCCGCTCCCAGCTTGAGGTGAAGGCCTCGGGATGTTCGCGCAATCCGCGCAGACGCAGGATCTGGTAGTCGGCGGCATCATCCGGTTCCAGCGTGCGGATCACGCAGTCGATCACACCCGCTCCAGTACCACCGCGATCCCCTGCCCGACACCGATGCACATCGTGCACAGGGCATAGCGACCGCCGGAACGCATCAACTGATTCACCGCCGTGGTGGCCAGCCGCGCACCGGACGCGCCCAGCGGGTGACCGAGTGCGATCGCACCACCGTTGGGATTGACACGCGGATCGTCGTCGGCGATACCCAGCATCCGCAGCACTGCCAGACCCTGCGCGGCAAAGGCCTCGTTGAGTTCGATCACGTCCATCTGCGCGATGGTCAAACCGGTCAGCGCCAGCACCTTTTCAGACGCAGGCGCGGGGCCGATGCCCATCACCCGCGGCGCCACACCTGCAGTGGCCATGCCGACCACGCGCGCCTTGGGGGTCAGGCCATGACGCGCAGCGCTCGCTTCGTCGGCTAGCAGCAGCGCGCAGGCGCCATCATTGACGCCGCTGGCATTGCCAGCAGTCACCGTGCCGTCCGGCCGCACAATGCCCTTGAGCTTGGCCAGCGCCTCCAGACTGGTCTCGCGCGGATGTTCGTCCCTGGTCACGATGATCGGGTCGCCCTTTTTCTGGGCCAGCGTCACGGGCGTGATCTCGGCATCGAAATAGCCGGACTTCTGCGCCGCCACGGCCTTTTGCTGACTGGCCAGCGCCATCGCGTCTTGCGCCAGGCGTTCGATCTGGTGCTCCGTGGCGACGTTTTCCGCTGTCTCGGGCATGGAATCCACGCCGTATTGCTCCTTCATGAGCCGGTTCACGAAGCGCCAGCCGATGGTTGTGTCGTAGACCGCATTGTTGCGGCCAAACGCGGTGTCCGACTTGGGCATCACGAAGGGCGCGCGGCTCATGCTCTCCACGCCACCGGCGATCATCAGGCCGGCCTCGCCGGCACGGATGGCGCGCGCCGCGCTGCCCACTGCGTCCAGCCCCGATCCACACAGCCGGTTGATGGTGCCGCCGGGCACCGCCACCGGCAGACCGGCCAGCAGGCCGGCCATGCGGGCCACGTTGCGATTGTCTTCACCCGCCTGGTTCGCGCAACCGTACAACACGTCGGCCACTGCGGCCCAGTCAACGCGCGGGTTGCGCGCCATCAGCGCCTTGAGCGGAATCGCGCCGAGGTCATCGGTGCGCACACGGCTCAGGGCGCCGCCATATCGGCCGAACGGGGTACGGATGGCGTCACAGATATAGGCGTGTTGGGTCATGGTGCCTCACTAGAGGGAAATCGGGTTGGCGGGATTGGCAGCGTTCTACTGTACCAAGCAGTGCATGCGCGCGCGATCGCCCGCAGACCCGCCACTGCCGATCGGCAGCCCCCGCCCGCCTCAGAGCGCGATCGGCAGACCCACCAGGCGTTCGAGCTCGGCGTGGCCCAGACCCGCTACCACGTCGATCAGCCGCAGGCCTTGCCCGGTACAGGCCAGCGTGGCGTACTCGGTGTAGATGCGCTTGACGCAGGCGATGCCGGTCAACGGGTAGCTGCACTGCGCCACCACCTTGCTCTGGCCCTTGCGCGTGAGCAGGTCCATCATGACCCAGGTTTGCCGGGCACCGGTGGCCAGGTCCATCGCGCCGCCTACCGCGGGAATGGCATCCGGCGCGCCGGTATGCCAGTTGGCAAGGTCGCCGGTGGCCGAGACCTGGAACGCGCCCAGTACGCAGATGTCGATGTGACCGCCGCGCATCATTGCGAAGCTGTCGGCATGGTGGAAATAGGCGCCCCCGGCCAATAGCGTGACCGGTTGCTTGCCGGCGTTGATCAGGTCGTAGTCCTCCTGCCCGACCGGTGGAGCAGGTCCCATGCCCAGGATGCCGTTCTCGCTGTGCAGGATCACCTCGACCCCCTTGGGCAGATGGTTGGCGACCAGCGTCGGCATGCCGATGCCCAGATTGACATAGGCGCCGTCAGGGATGTCGTGCGCCACCCGGGCGGCGAGCTGATGCTTGCTGCGAACCGCATAGTCTTCCATCAGGTCCTCCTCACGCAGCCAGGCGAGCGCCGCCGGCCTGCGTGGCGGTACGCGCAACCTGCACAATCGCGCTGACAAAGATGCCGGGTGTGACGATCGCCTCAGGGTCCAGTTGCCCAAGCTCCACCACCGCATGCACGCTGGCCACCGAACGCCGGGCCGCCAGCGCCATCACCGGGCCGAAATTGCGCGCAGCCTTGCGATAGACCAGGTTGCCCCAACGATCTCCACACTCGGCGCGAATGAGCGCAAGGTCACCGAAGATCGGGTACTCCAGCACATGCTGGCGGCCATTGATCGCACGCGTTTCCTTGCCCCGCGCCAATTCGGTTCCATAACCGGTGGGTGTGAAGAACGCACCGATGCCCGCGCCCGCCGCGCGCAGGCGCTCCGCCAGATTGCCTTGCGGAACCAGTTCGAGTTCGATTTTTCCGGCGCGGTACAAGGCGTCAAAAACATGCGAATCAGCCTGGCGCGGAAAGCTGCAGATCACCTTGCGCACACGTCCGGCCTTGAGCAGCGCAGCCAGACCGCCGTCCCCGTTGCCGGCGTTGTTGTTGACGATGGTCAGGTCGCGCGCACCGTGTGCAATCAATCCGTCGATCAGCTCATGCGGAATGCCGGCCGTACCGAAGCCGCCGATCAGCACGCATGCGCCATCGGACACATCACCCAGGGCCTGGGCGAGCGACGACACTACCTTGTTGATCATGTTCCCACCCATCCAGAGTTGCCGTGGGTCTGGTCGAACGGCCAGCGCTGCATGCTCCGGTGTACGCGAGCACAATGCCCGACATGCTGATGCAACCATCCCAATCCGATGTTCGCAGATTTTTCTGCGGGGTCTACGCCAAGACACGCGCGGGTCAGCCACTCGATGCGATCGAGACACTGGCCAGCGGATGGATCGACGAACACGCCGAGTACCATGCGGCCCTGGCCGACCTCGACGCTGCATTGCGATCGATGCAGGAGGCGGTCGAAGGCCAGGGCAACCCGTTCCTGCACTTGTCCATGCACCTGTCGATCAGCGAGCAGTGCTCGATCGACCAGCCGCGCGGCATCCGTCAGGCGGTGGAATTGCTCACGCACCGACGCGATTCGCTGCATGCCGCCCACCACGCGGCGATGGATTGCCTGGGAAAAATGATCTGGGAGAGCCAGCGCGCGGGACGACCGCCCGATGGCGACACCTATCTCGACTGCGTGCAGCGCCACGCCACACACGACTAGGTGCATTGCGGGCGCGCGACGCCCGTAGCAGCGGAACTACTTGAACTTGGCCTGCGGAACGGTTTGCAGCTCGCCCGGCAGCCCGTGCACGTAATTGGCCAGGATCTTGAGTTCGGTGTTGGTGAACTGCTTGGCAATGCCCGCCATCACGCCATTGGAACGGCCCCAGGTGGCGCGGCCTTCGGTCTTGTACGACTTGAGCGCCACGAAAAGGTAATCTGCATGCTGGCCGGCGACCTTGGGATAGGACGGATCGATTGGCTTGTTGAAACTGGCCCCGTGGCACGATGCGCAGGCTCCCTTGGCCAGTAGTTCGGCTGCCTTGCCGGTCGCTGCTGGCGTTGCCGCGCCAACCGGTGCCTTGGCGCCATCGCTGCCGCTGGCTTCATAGTAGGCGGAGATGTCGGCGATGTCCTGGTCGTTCAGGCCTTCGGCAATGCCGCGCATGGACGGATGCTTGCGCTCACCCTTCTGGTAGGCATGCAATGCGGCAGCAACATACTTGGCGCCTTGCCCTGCAATCATCGGCACCTTGTAAATCTCTGGAAAGCTCGCCTGGTATCCCTTGATGCCGTGGCATCCGATGCACATTGCAATCTTGCCCTCGCCCATCTTGGCATCGCCTTTCAACTCTTGCGCTTGGGCCGATGACATCGTCACGAACGCGACAAGCGGCAATAGCAGGTACGACAACAACTTGTTCATTTTGCGCAGACAATCAAAGGTGGGCCGGGGAAACTCAAACGACACGATTATATCGACCCGGTTCCCCTCTTCGACCACCGCACGCGCCGTAGCACCATCTGAACCATGAAATTCCACGGAACCAAAAACTACGTTGCCACCCAGGACCTGATGCTGTCGGTGAACGCCGCCATCACGCTCAAACGCCCGCTGCTGGTCAAGGGCGAACCCGGCACCGGCAAGACCATGCTGGCCGAGGAAGTGGCCGAGGCGCTGAACCTGCCCCTGCTGCAATGGCATATCAAATCCACCACCAAGGCGCAGCAGGGCCTGTACGAATATGACGCAGTCAGCCGATTGCGCGACTCGCAACTGGGCGACGAAAAGGTCAAGGACATCCACAACTACATATTGCGCGGCGTGTTGTGGCAAGCCTTCACCGCCGACGCACCGGTGGCGTTGCTGATCGACGAGATCGACAAGGCCGACATCGAGTTTCCGAACGACCTGTTGCGCGAGATCGACCGGATGGAGTTCTATTGCTACGAAACCCGCGAGCTGGTGCGCGCCAAGCACCGCCCGCTGGTTTTCATCACCTCCAACAACGAGAAGGAACTGCCCGACGCCTTCCTGCGTCGCTGTTTCTTCCACTACATCAAGTTTCCCGATGCCGAGACGATGAAAAGCATCATCGACGTGCATTTCCCCGGCCTCAAGCAGGCGCTGCTCACCGCGGCGATGAAGACCTTCTATGACGTACGCAACCTGCCCGGGCTAAAGAAAAAGCCCTCGACCAGCGAGTTGCTGGACTGGCTCAAGCTGCTGCTGGCCGAGGATATCCCGGCCGAGGCGCTGCACAACAAGGACGAGAAGGTGTCGGTGCCGCCGCTGGTGGGCGCGCTGCTCAAGAACGAACAGGACGTGACGCTGTTCGAGAAGCTGGTGTTCATGCAACGGCACAACCGGTGATCCGGGGGAGCGGGCGATGGCATTTGTACGACCACTGACACTGCGTGGGCAACACGCGACGCTGGAGCCCTTGAGTCTGGCGCATGAAGACGACGCGATGGAGGCCGTGCGCGACGGCAATCTGTGGGAACTCTGGTATACCGCGATTCCCTCCCCCGACACGGTGCGCTCCGAGATTGCCCGCCGGCTCGACCTGCAAGCCAAGGGGCTGATGTTGCCGTTTGCGGTGCGCACGCCGGACGGCCGGTTCGCCGGCATGACGACCTACATGAATATCGATGCGGCCAACCGGCGTGTCGAGATCGGTTCGACCTGGTACCGCCAGAGCGTGCAACGCAGCGCGCTCAACACCGAGTGCAAGCTGATGCTGCTGACCCATGCGTTTGAACAGCTCCAGTGCATTGCGGTCGAGTTCCGCACCCATTTCTTCAACCAACAGAGCCGGCGCGGCATCGAGCGCCTGGGCGCCAAACTCGACGGCATATTGCGCAGCCACCAGCTCGCATCCAATGGCAGCTTGCGCGACACGGCGGCCTACAGCATCATTGCAGCGGAATGGCCCGCCGTGCGCGGCCATCTGCGGTTCCAGCTGGACAAACCCCGGGGCTGATCCACCATGCTGATCGACTTTTTCTACACCCTGCGCTCGGCCAAGCTGCCGGTCTCGGTAAAGGAATACCTGACGCTGCTCGAAGCACTCAAGGAAGGTGTCGTGGGCCCGAACACCGAGCAGGACGACAACGGTGAGGCGTCGGTCGGCTACAAGATCGACGACTTCTACTACCTCAGCCGTACCGCGCTGGTGAAGGACGAAAAACACTACGACAAGTTCGACCGCGCCTTCTCCGCCTATTTCAAGGGGGTAGAGATGCTGGCCGATTTCACCCGGGACATTCCGCTCGAGTGGCTGCGCAAGAACCTGGAACTCAACCTCAGCCCGGAAGAAAAGGCCAAGATCGAGAAGATGGGTTGGGATGAGTTGATGGAGACGTTGAAAAAGCGTTTCGAGGAACAGAAAGAGCGCCATGAGGGCGGCAGCAAGATGATCGGCACCGGCGGCACATCGCCATTCGGTGCCAACGGATTCAACCCCCAGGGCATCCGGATCGGGCAGGAGAAGAGCCGCAACCGCAGCGCCGTCAAGGTCTGGGACCAGCGCGCCTACAAGGACTATGACGATACGCAGGAACTGGGCACACGCAACATCAAGATCGCGTTGCGACGGCTGCGCAAGTTTGCGCGCGAAGGCCACGAGGAAGAACTGGACCTGGACGACACCATCCGCTCCACCGCTGCCAACGCGGGATGGCTGGACATCAAGATGGTTCCCGAGCGCCACAACAATGTGAAGGTGCTGCTGCTGATGGACGTGGGCGGCACGATGGACGAACACATCGCGCGGGTCGAAGAGATGTTCTCGGCCACCAAGACCGAGTTCAAGCACATGGAGTTCTACTACTTCCACAACTGTGTCTATGACTTCATGTGGAAGAACAACCGCCGCCGCTTCAGCGAAAAGTTCGCCACCTGGGACATCATCCGCAAGTACAACAAAGACTACAAGATGATCTTCATCGGCGACGCGACGATGAGCCCGTACGAGATATTGCAGCCCGGCGGCAGTGTCGAATACAACAACGAAGAAGCCGGCGCCGAATGGTTGCAGCGCCTGACCAATGCCTTCCCCAAGTTCGTCTGGATCAACC
>JANNKH010000079.1:0-8086 GCA_031396205.1 Rhodoferax sp. | reverse complement strand
CGGGCCGCACCCGGGTCGCCGAGCCGCATCGCCATCTCGCCATAGGTTGTGGTCTCACCTGGTGCCATGCTGCGCGCCAGCGCGTACACGCGCTGGTGAAAAGGCGGCACACCGGTCATGTCAAGCACGATGTCCGACAGGTCGGCTGGCTCGGGCGGCACGCCAGCCAGCAGGGCGACGATCTTGTCGATTGCCAACTGCACCGACTGCGGCGGAGCTGTCGGTTTCCCCTGTGGAAACCGGCGCAGCATCCTGGCGCGCGTCGCCGCGGCGTCTCCTTCGGGCAACTGCACACCGACGAGGCCGTCGGGACCCCAGGCAATGCCACAGTGACCCAAAGCGGTCAAGAACACTGAAATCCCGGTGTCGGTCATGATCTGCAGCATCGTAACGGGTGCAATGGCGCCGCATGGACAATCATGGCGTTCGTTCCATGCAATGACCTTAGATCCGGCAACTGACTGATGAAGATCCGATCCATCCATGCATTTGCGATTGCCAGCGACCTGATGGGTGGCCCACCGCTCACGCCTGCGCGCCGCCCGGCGTGGACCACCCATGCCGAGGTGGCCAGTCCGATGTCGCATTTCCCGCGTTTCAAGCGGCTGCGCTCGAGCTGGCGTCCGCGCTGGCCCTCGGTGGCCTGCCTGATCACGACGGACGACGGCAGCTGGGGCCTGGGCATGACACGATACGGCTCGCCGGTCATCGCCATCATCAACGAGCACCTGGCGCCGCTGCTGGTCGGTGAGACCTGCACTGCGATCGACACCCTGTGGGACATGATGCAGGCGATGACCTCGCCGTATGCCGGTGGCCTGGCCTCGTATGCCATCAGTGCCATCGATCTGGCCTTGTGGGACCTCAAGGGCAAGCTGCTGGCACAGCCGGTCTATGAGCTGCTGGGCGGGCCGGCGCGCGCCGCCATCGCCTGCTATGCCACCGGCAATGACACCGACTGGATCCTCGAGCTGGGATTCCAGGCCACCAAGATCGCATGCCCCCATGGGCCGGCCGATGGCGCGCAGGGCATGGACGCGAACGAAGCGTTCGTGCAACAGACGCGCCAGACGATCGGCAGCGCGCGCGATCTGATGGTCGACTGCTGGATGGCGTTCGACGTGGACTACGCGGTCGCCTATGCCCGGCGCATGCAGGCCTACCGTTTGCGCTGGATCGAGGATTGCCTGATGCCGGACGACCTGGACGGGGTCCGGGCCTTGCGCGAGCGGCTGCCCACACACGGCCTGGCCGGCGGTGAGCACTGGTACACGCCGGCGCCGTTCGCCAGCGCGGCCAGCGCACGCAGCCTGGACGTGTTCCAGCCCGACATCGGGTGGGCCTGCGGCTTGAGCGGATGCCTGAAGATTGCACGGATCGCCGACGGCGCGGGTATCCCGGTGATGCTGCATGCCGGCATGAACACGGCCTATGGGCAGCACTTCAGCCTGGCCGTTCCCAACGCCACGATGGGCGAATATTTCGTCGGATCGGCGCCCGGCGTGCCGCTGGCCGAGGTGCGTCTGACACCGGGCACGGCGGTTCCGCACGGCGGCCGGCTGACACCGTCCGGCGAACCTGGATTCGGATTGGCACTGACACTCGATCAGGTGCACGCCCTGGCCGTCTGACCCAGGCGCCGGCACGCGCCGGGGTTCAGGACTTGCGGTGCGCCGCGATGCACGGCCAGTCCAGTAGCGCACCCAGACCAGGCGCGTCGGGCAACTGAGCACGTCCATCAGGACCGACACGCAGGTACTCACGCAGGCCATTACACTGGTTCACCGTCGTAGTTCGAGGTCACCCAGGAAGACCGACCTAATCACCGTTGATCCGGAAATTCACAGTGGAACTCCTTTGTTCGCGGGTACGCGAGTCCCCATCACGACTCTTTTCGACCACCTTGAAGCGGGCGATTTGCTCGACGTTTTTCTGGATGACTTCCCGTCTGTGAGTCGTCAGCTCGCCGTTGCTGTCCTTGAGGAAGCTCGCGCGGCGTTGGTACCAGATGCGCATCCTGCTTGACGAGGATTTGCCTCGGCGCCTTGGAGCATTGCTTGTGGGTCACGAGGCTGAGACCGTTCCAATGAATGGGTGGTCTGGCGTAAAGAACGGGAAGCTGCTCGCGCTTGCCGCAACCAAATTCGATGTCTTCCTGACCATGGACGGGAACCTCTAGTTTCAGCAAAACCTGACCACGCTGCCGATTGCGGTTCTTGTTGTCGAGCCGACCAGCGACCGCCTCGAGCAGTCAGCGCAATACAGGCCGCGATGGCGGTTGTAGGACGATTGTGTATCCGTGTGCAAGGAAACGACCCTTGTGCAACAAGTCACGGGATGCAGGCAGCTGATGGGACTAGCATGACAACGGATGGCTATACATGGCTTCGGCTGTGTCGCCACCTGGAGTCCGGCAGTGGACTCCAGCTTCTTTCATTCTGCTGACCTGGGAGCACAAGCATGTTCAATCACGGATCCCTCTTGCCATTGGGCGTCATCACACTGGGACTGCTTCTTTCGGGATCTGCCATTCTGGCGCAGACCGCAGGCACGCAGGTGCAGGCGCCGACCGTGCAAGCCGCCAATACCGCGGCGGCAACTCGCGCGGCCGGCATAGCCGCGCAATACGGCAGCTCGGTCGGTTCCCCTGAAGAAGCCGGCACATTGATCGACGGCATGCGTACCGGCAAGGACGTCACCGTCGGCGATGTCACCGTCTCCGGTTCGGGCAAGACGATGGGTTGGGGCAACGTCGACATAGCCATGGCGATGGCCAGGTCCCAGATCGCCGCCGACGCGACATCGAAAGACTTTCTCTCCGCGCTCGATCAGGTCATGGACATGCGCTCCAGCGGCAAGGGCTGGGGCGAAATCGCCAACGACCTGGGCGTGAATCTGGGCCAGGTCATGGGTGCCGCCAAGACGGGCCAATCGAAGCAGGCGACGGTTGCGACGGCCTCGTCCCGCTCTGTCGCTGCCAAGGCGGCTGGTCATTCGGCTGACAAGGGCCAGAACCGGGGCATTGGCGGCCAAACCTCTGGCCATGGTGCAGCAGGCAACAGCGGCAATGGAAACAGCGGCAATGGGGGCGGCAATGGCAACAGCGGCGGTGGAAGTAACGGCGGTGGTGGCAATGGTGGCGGTGGCGGAAAAGGCGGATGAAACCCGTCGCTTCGGAGCTGGCCTCGATCGCCAGCCGCAGCAATCTCATAGTCGTTCAGGAGAAACCCAATGAAAAATTTTAAATTCTTGTCCACTCGACCGATGACCGTTCTGCTCGCACTGGCGCTGTCATGCGGCACCGCCCTGGCCACCAAGCCCGATGGCGAGAACCATGGCAAGAGCAAGAAAACCAAACACAGTCAGGTCGTGCGGGCGCCGGTGCCGGTCGGGGCGTATTTCGTCGCCAGCCAGCGCACCGAGGTCGTTCGCTATTACGGCCAGCAACGTGAAGCCGGGCGCTGCCCGCCCGGGCTGGCCAAGAAGAACAACGGGTGCATGCCGCCGGGGCAGGCCAAGAAGTGGACGCTGGGACACGCCTTGCCGGGATCGGTGGTGTCATATCCCGTGCCGCAGGCGGTGATCGTCAAGCTCGGGCCGCCGCCGGCGGGTCATCGGTATGTACGTGTCGCCAACGACCTGCTGCTGATCGCTATCGGAACGCAGCTGGTGGTCGATGCCATCGAGGATTTGATGGCGCTCTGACGGTCAGCGGTGTTGCAGCAGCGTCCGTCCAGACACCGGCCTGCCCATCGCGGGGTCGGCCATGCCCGGCGACGGCGACGGCGGTCTCCAGGCTCGGTGCGCGCCTGATCGGCCGGCCTCGCCTGCGCCAGCAGCGTGCAATACACGGATCAGGCGATCAGGACAAGATGGGCAGGGTTTGCGCCTATGACCTGGGCCGCTTTCTCTTGCGATGCGCGAGTTCAACGGGTGCGGTGCGCCTCGATGTATTGCCAATCCGGCTGCCCACCCAGCCCCGGGCCGTCGGGCAGGCTGACCCAGCCATCGGCGCCGACACGCAGGTACTCACGCAGGCCATACTGGTACGGCTCCTGTGGCACCAACACTTCGAGCATCTCGACGTCACTGGCGCCACACAGGACATGCAGGTTCGCCAGGTTCATCAGCGCGCTGGCCCCGTGGTGCGACGCAACGGGCACAGCCCTGGCCTGGCACAGGGCGATGGTCTTGAGGCAGCCGGTGATGCCGCCTTTCCAGTACACGTCGCACAACACGGCTGCATAGGCCTGCGCATCGAGGGCATTGGCGAGCCCGGAGTGCAGGCCCGGCAGGGTTTCACCGCCGATCACCGGGATCTGCAGCGCTTCACGCAAGCGGCGGTAGGCGGCCCAGTCCTGTTGCGGCAGCGGCTCCTCGTACCAGTGGTAGTCGAGCGCCTGCACGGCCTCGCCGACGCGCAGCGCATCCATCGGGTCATACCGTTTCGCGGCATCGAGCATCAGCCGCACCCGCGGCCCGGCGGCATCGCGCAGGGCCCCGGCCAACACGATGTCACGCGCTGCGTCGTAGAACGGATGCACCTTGTAGGCCGTGAACCCCAGCGCCAGTGCGGCCTGCAGGTCCGCCACATACGCGTCCACTGTCTCGTGGTGGGTCGAGCTGGCATAGGCCCGCATGGACCGGCGCCGGCCGCCACACAGGTGCGCTACCGGAACACGCTGCAAGCGGCCGGCCAGATCCCAGAGCGCCACGTCGAGTGCGCTGATCGCGAACACGCTGACGTATCCCGTCGGCTCCAGGGCCGCCATCGCGTCCCACAATGCGGCCCGGTCTGCCACATCGCGGCCCAGCACCAGCGCCCGCAAAGAGGCTTCGATCTGGTTGGCGATCACCGTGCCCGACTGGCCACCGTGCGAACGCGCCAACGAATACCCCTCGGTGCCGTCATCGGCCTCGACCACCGTCAGTACCAGTTCCAGCGCACCGGCAAAGGTGCGGGCATGGATAGGAATCATCGGCTGCTCAAAACACAGCGTACGTACGGACCGGATCTTCACGGCAACAGGCTCCGCGGGTTCACAGGGAAATGGACGTCGTGCCGCGCAGGTCGCACTGGGGACGCGTGGCCGCGTCAGTCGACCTTGACCTTGAGCTTGACTGCCAGATCGGTCCACAGCTTCAGGTCGTGCGCGATGACCTCGGCAAACTCTCCCGGTGTACTGCCCACCACGTCCTGGCTGGCGCTGGTCAACGACAGGCGCACCGCAGGATCGGCCAGCACCTTGACCAGCTCTGCATGCAGTCGCGTGATCACCGCAGCCGGCGTGCCCGCCGGCGCCAGCAGCCCATACCAGGCGTCCAGCGTGAAGCCCGGGCTCATCGCCTCGGCCATGGTCGGAACGTCGGGGAACTGGCTGCTGCGCCGCGGCCCGGTGACTGCCAGGGCGCGCAACTTGCCGGCCTTTACCTGCGGCAGCGCGATCTGCAGCGCCGGAAACGCCAGCTGGGTCTGGCTCGTCATGACCGAGGTCACCTGCTCCGCCGCGCTCTTGTACGGCACATGCACGATGTCCAGATTGCCACCGTTGGACTTGAGCAATTCCCCCGAATAGTGGCCGATGCCGCCGTTGCCCCCCGACGCATAGCTCAGACTGCCGGGCTTCTCCTTCGCCATCGCAATCAGTTCCGTCACGCTCTTGGCCGGCGAATCCGGCGGCACCACCAGCATCGCCGAAACCCGGGAGACCAGGGACACCGGCGCGAAATCCTTCAGCGCGTCGTATTTCACAGTGCTGATGCCCGGATTGCCCACCAGCTGGGTCGCGTTGAACAGCAGCGTGTAGCCGTCCTTGGGCGCGCGTGCGACGAACTCGGTGCCGATGTTGCCGCCGGCACCGGCGCGGTTCTCGATCACGATCGGCTGGCCCAGGCCGGTGGCCATGCGCGAGATCACATTGCGCGCCACGCCGTCCACGCCGGAGCCGGCCGGAAACGGCACCACCACCCGGACCGGGCCGGTGGGATATGCCTGGGCATGCAGCGCCGGCACGGCAAGCGCCAGCAGCGCGGCGGCGAAGGTGCGCAGAACCAGGGGAAAGGATGCGGTTGGCATGGGGGCCTCGCTTTCAGGGGTCGATCGGAGTGACCCGCCATCGTATCGGGGGTCCATCGATCGTGGTGGGCGAACTCGAATCGCTTTTTCATAGAATGCAATTAGTGACGACAAACCTCAACGGCCGTGCCAACGTCACCCGCTCGTTGCACCGTGCGGTCGCGTTGTTGCGCCTTCTGGCCAGCCATGCCCGCATCGGCTGGCGGCTCAGTGACCTGGCCGAACACACCGGACTCGATCCGGCCACCGTGCATCGGCTGCTGACCAGCCTGTGCGACGACGGCATGGTGACCCGCGTGCCGGGGTCGCGGCACTACACGCTGGGCGCCCTGGCGTTCGAACTCGGTCTGGCCGCGGCGCCCTATTTCGACCTCGGGCGGTCGGCGCAAGCGCGGCTGGCAACGGCCGCCGAGGAATTGCGCGGAACGCTTTTCCTGAAGCTGCGCAGCGGCGTCGAATCGGTGTGCCTGGCCCGCCACGATGGCGTGGGCCCGGTCCCGTCCCTGATGCTGGGCGTCGGTGGTCGACGCCCGTTGTGCCTGACGGCCGGCGGGGTGGCGATGCTGATCCGGTTGCCGCGCGCCGAGCAAAAAAACATCGAACTGCAGAACCGGCGCACCATCACCCGGCAGGATCCTGCCCGATGGCATGGTGTGCGGCAGATGCTGGCCCGTTCCCGGCCCCGCGGCTTCGCGCTGAACCTGGGGGATATCGTCGCAGGCATCACCGCGATCGGCGTGCCGGTGCTGTCCGCAAGCGGCGCCCCGGTTACGTCGCTGACGCTGGCGCTGGCCGGCGCGCCATGGACCGAAACCCGGGCGGAAGCGGTTGTTGCCCGGCTGCGCCGGCTGGCCGCTTACATCGAGCCGCTGCTGGCACCACTGCGGCTGTGATCCGGCGGCCAGGGCCGCGAACCGGTCCGCGCTGCTCAGGGAGTCAGGAGGCAGCATGGCTACCCTAGAATTCATCAATAGAACTTTTGAATCCGAGTCCGATGCTGGCCCAGGCCCACACTCCAGAGCGACACAATGCCGGCGAGCGCGGTCCGCGCATGACACATCGGCGGCGCGCCTGCATGCAATCTGCTGCGGTCGATCCATGACCCACCCATCCATAGTGCACGACAGGAGAGCCCATGGCCAACGACACATCCCAGGAACTGCTCACCGAGCAACGCGGCCCGGTCCTGTGGTTGACGATCAACCGCGAGGAGCGGCGCAATGCCATCAGCCCGGGCGTGCTTCAGGGCCTGGGCGAGGCAATGATGCGGGCCAACCACGATCGCTCGGTACGCGCGATCATCATCACCGGCAGCGGTGAGCGCGCGTTCTGCGCCGGCGCTGACCTGCAAAGCGGCACCGCGTTCACGTTCGACTACTCTGAACCGCACGCCGGCTTTGCCAACCTGTTCCGCCAGGCGCGCCAGTCCGCCGTGCCGCTGATCGCGCGGGTCAACGGCGCCTGCATGGCCGGCGGCATGGGCGTGATGGCCATGTGCCACATGGCGGTGGCCACGCCCAAGGCGATCTTTGGCTTGCCCGAGGTGAAGATCGGGCTGTTTCCGGCCCAGGTACTCAGCGTGCTGGACAAGCTGTTGCCACGCCGGGTGCTGGCCGAGATGTGCATCACCGGCGAACCCATCAGCGCTGCCCAGGCACTCGAATACGGTCTCGTCAATTACGTCCGCGAAGACCTGGACGCCGGTGTCGGCTGGCTGCTCGATCGCCTGCTCGACAAGTCACCCTCCGCCATCCGGCGCGGGCTGTACACCATGACCACGATCGAGAAGATGGCCTTCGAAGAATCGATGGCCTTCACCGAAAGCCAGATCGCCCTGTTCGCATTGACCGAAGACGCCGTCGAAGGCCAGCTCGCCTTCCGCGAGAAACGCAAACCCACCTGGACCGGGAAATGACGTCGCCCCGAACCGGTTCGCACCGTCATTCGCAGCGCGCAGGTTGACCCATGAAGCAGACCGACAAGGTGGTGCGCATCGGCGGCGCATCGGGC
>JANNKH010000024.1:0-10480 GCA_031396205.1 Rhodoferax sp. | reverse complement strand
GTCTACTGGGGCGGCACCTCGATCGGCGTCGATGCGGTGGCACTGGCCCGTACCAGCGCCACCGCCACGTTCGTCGACGCGGGCACCGCCGGGCCGGCCAATTTTCCGGGCTTTCGCAAGCATGTCATCGAGCCGGCGATGCCGGTGCGCATCCTGCCGCTGATCAACCTGTCGTTCGCCGGCATCTTCGCGTTCTCCAACACGGTCATGGTCGGCGAATGCGAGGATCTGCGCCTGCTCGACATGCGCGAGTGCGTGCGGGTTGCGCGCGAGCACCTGGACCTGATCGTCGGCGTCAAGGTGCGGGTCGGGCGCGGCGCCAGCGGCAACTCGGGCATTGCGCCGATGGACATGGCGCTTGAGGTGGCCGAGGAACTGGGCCTGCCGCTGATGGCGCACCTGGACCATCCGCCGCCGTCGCGGCTGGACGTCATGTCCCGCCTGCGCAAGGGTGACATCCTGACGCATTGCTTCCGCCCGTTTCCGAATGCGCCATCGATGCCTGGCGGCGGCGTGCGGCCCGAGGTGGCGGCGGCGCGCGAGCGCGGTGTGATCTTCGACATCGGGCACGGCGGCGGTTCCTGCGGCTTCAAGACCAGCCGCGCGATGCTGCAAGCCGGCTTCAAGCCCGACGTGATCTCGTCGGACGTGCACATCCTGTCGATCAACGGGCCGGCCTTCGACCTGCTGCACACGCTGGCCAAGTTCCATGTACTGGGCATGAGCCTGCCCGAGGTGGTGGCCAGCGCAACGGTAAACGCGGCCCGCGCGATCCGCCGACCCGAGATCGGCACACTGCGACCAGGCGCATTGGGCGAGGCCAGCATTTTCGAGGTACTCGATACTCCGACCGAATACCGTGACGTGATCGGCGAGGTCATCCACAGCAACATCGCGTTCAAGGCCCATGGCCTGGTGCTCGATGGACGCTGGTGGACCTGACCCGGGCCGACCCCGGCACAGCAAGCACAACATCCTGGAGAACCCATGACCAATCCCACCATGATCTTTTCCGACGTCGACTACGAGGCCCAGGGCAAGCAGGTCGACTGGCTCCATCTGCCGCACTCGGTCACCCGCTCGGCGTACGGCGCGCTGGCGATACCGATCGCGGTGATCCGAAACGGCGACGGGCCGACCGTACTGCTGATGTCGGGCAACCATGGCGACGAATATGAAGGCCAGATCACGCTGGCCAAGCTGATCCGTGAACTCGAACCCGAGCATGTGCGCGGACGCGTCATCATCCTGCCGGCGGCCAACATGCCGGCGGCCATGGCCGGCGCCCGGGTGTCACCGATCGACCAGGGCAACCTGAACCGTGCCTTTCCGGGCGACCCGCACGGAACGCCCACCTGGGCCATCGCGCACTACATCGACAGCGTGCTCTACCCGCTGGCCGACTACCACCACGATCTGCATTCGGGCGGTTCCTCGCTCAAATACATGCCGTTTTGCTCGATGCGCAATAGCGGCGACGCGGCGCTCGACGCGCGCTCCATGGACGCGCTGCGCGCCTTCGGCGCGCCGTTGAGCCTGGTCTGGGCCTACGCACCGGAAAGCCGCTTGGCCGGCGCCGCCGCGGGTCGGCGCGGCCTGGTCTCCCTGGGCGGCGAATTCGGTGGCGGCGGCGACGTGAACCGCGCCAGCCTGGCGATGCTTGAAGGCGGCGTGCGCCGGTTCCTGGCCTTCACCGGCATCATGGCCGACGCACCCGAACCGGAACCGCGCGAGACCCGTCTGATCGAGGTGTCCAGCCGCGACCACTATGTCTACGCCAATGAGGCCGGCCTGCTCGAACCGCTGGTCGACCTGGGCGCCGACGTCCGGGCCGGCGATGTGGCCGGCCGCATCCATTTCATCGACAACCCGGCCCGCGAGCCCGTCGTCTGCCATTTCCGTCGCGCCGGCATGGTCGTGTGCCAGCGCCATTTCGGCCGGGTCGAGCGCGGGGACTGCGTGGCGCATCTGGGTACCGACGTCTATTGATCTTTCGCAAAATCTTGATGGACCGGATACGGACATTACCTGAGGCTTGCTACGGGAAATAGCCGGTTGACCCGGCGGCTCGACGCCAACATACTGGGCACCGTTGATCAACACCGTCCAAACCTGACTGCCATGCCACGCACCGTCACCATTGCCGCCGCGCAAATGGGCCCCATTGCCCGCTCGGACTCCCGCTCGGATGTCGTGCGCCGACTGATCGACATGCTGCGACAGGCGGCATCGTTGGGCGCGCAAGTGGTGGCTTTTCCAGAGGCGGCGCTGACCGCCTTTTTTCCACACTGGTGGATCGAGGACGAAGCCGAGCTCGATTCCTGGTTCGAGCGCGAAATGCCCGGGCCCGACACCGTTGCGCTGTTCGAAGCGGCGCGCCGGCTCGGGATCGGCTTTCACCTGGGATATTGCGAACTCGATACCAGCGGCGGACGCAAGCGCCGTTTCAACAGCGCCATCCTGGTTGACCCGTCAGGCCACATCATCGGCAAGTACCGCAAGATCCACCTTCCGGGGCACTCCGAACATCGCCCCGGCACGCCGTTCCAGAACCTGGAAAAACGTTTCTTCGAGGTTGGCGATCTGGGCTTTGGCGCCTGGCGTGCCTGGGGCGGCGTCGCCGGCATGATGATCTGCAACGACAGGCGCTGGCCCGAGGCCTACCGGGTGCTGGGTCTGCAATCGGTCGACATGGTGTTTTGCGGCTACAACACCCCGGTGCACCACCCCGCCGCGCCGGACCATGACCGGCTGGGTCAGTTCCACAATGAGCTGTGCATGCAGTCGGGAGCCTACCAGAACAGCACCTGGGTCATCGGTATCGCCAAGGCAGGCGTCGAGGAAGGTGTGGACATGATCGCCGGCAGCTGCATCATCGCGCCCAACGGCGAGATCGTGGCGCGCAGCAGCGGCAACGGCGACGAAGTGATCGTGGCCCGTTGCGACCTCGATCTCGGGCAGTCCTATCGCAACACCACATTCAACTTCGCTCTGCACCGCCGGCCGGAACACTATGCCATGATCGTTGAACGCACGGGGGCACAGGCTCCATCATGACGCTCCCGGTCTGTCTTTCGACTTGCTCCAGTCCAGGTTGGCCGCGAACGCACGTCGCGGCCCTGTCCTTGATTGAGACTAGCTTGCGTGCATAGGCGGTCGGGCCAGTTCCAAGGCAAAACCCGCAGGGCGTGGCACGCAGCATGAAGAATGGTCCGATGAGCTGGGTCCACACCATCAAATTCAAGATCGTCGCGCTGGCGGTGGCAACCGGCGTGTTGTCCGCGGTCGGTACGGCCCAGTTGCTGCTGCGCACTACCCAGGCGGAGATCGAGCGCCTGTTGCTTGACAGCGGTGCGGCCAACCAGCAGAGCAACGCGGCACTGATGGCCAACAAGCTCGATCTGCTGCAGGCCACGCTGGCGGCCATCACGCGCAAGACCAGGCCGGAACTGTGGCGCGACCATGCCGCCTTGTCGCGCTATCTGGAGGACAAGCCCGCCGCCCATGCGCTGTTCGACATCGTGATCGCAGCCGATGCGGGCGGGAAAGTGGTCGTCAGGCTGGTGCGCGGAGAACCGACAACGGATCTGCCCGAGATCGCAGACCGGCCCTATTTTCAAAAGGCCATGCAAACGGACCAGATCGTGATGTCCGAGCCGATCGTTGGCCGCGCCAGCAAGACGCCGCTGGTACTGCTGGCCATGGCGGCACCACCCCAGGACGGACAAGCCACCGGCATCATTGCCGGGTCCCTGTCGCTGGGATCGACCAGCCTGTTATCGGACCTCGGCCAGGGCGATCGCCGGGATGGATCTCGCACGATCGTGATGGACCGATCCGGTCTGCTGCTGGCGCATCCCGATCCCGAACGGGTGATGGGCAAGGCCGCCGATGAGCCCGGTCTGGCGGAGGTATTCAGGCGCTGGCGCGACTCCGGCAGCCCGATCGATACCGACGGCTCGGCCACCTTGTCGGGCGACTATCTGATATCAATGGCCGGCATTGCGGTGTCCGACTGGGTGCTGGTTCGTATGACGCCCAAGTCAATCGCCCTGCAGCCGTTGCGCGCGGCCCAGCGTACGGCATGGCTATCTGCCGCCGGGGTAGGTCTGAGCGCGGCACTGCTGGCCGGCCTGGTCGGCTGGTTCCTGACTCGTCCGATCACCCGGCTACGCGCGCGCGCCGATGCCCTGCTGCGCGCCGATAGCGCTTCGGCCGGCCCCTGGCCGGCCGACAGCGGTGAGTTGGGCGATCTGGCCCGTGCATTCCAGCAGGTCGAGGAGCAGCGCGAGCGGCGCCAGGGTGAAACCCAGGCCTTGCTGCAGCAACTGGAGGCGGTGATGGACCATGCGCAGGTGGGCATCGCGCTGACACGCAACGGCCAGTTCGAACTGGTCAGCCAGCATTTTTGCGAAACCTTTGGCCGGGCCAAGCATGAAATGGAAGGTCAACCGTCGCGCATCATCTACGAGTCCGACGATGCCTACGCTGCCTTGGGCGCGCGTGCCCGCCCGCAGTTCATGGACCAGGGTTTCTTCGATGGTGAAGTCGAGTTGATGCACAAGTCCGGCCAGTTGTTCTGGGCCCATATGCGCGGGCGGGCGGTCGTCCCAGGGGATATGTCCAAAGGCACGATCTGGACCTTCGAGGACGTCACCGATGCGCGCTCACAGCGCGAGAAGCTCACCTGGAGTTCGAGCCACGACGCACTGACGGGCCTGGCCAACCGGCCCTCCTTCGACACCTTGCTGGTAGACACTACCGCCTTGGCCGCCACGACACCATTCTGCGCGTTGTTCATCGATCTGGACCATTTCAAGCAGGTCAACGACACCGGCGGCCACGCCGCCGGAGACGCGGTGCTGCGCGATATTGCCAAGGCGCTAGTCAATCAGGTGCGCAAGTCCGACACGGTAGCGCGTCTGGGCGGCGACGAATTTGCAATCGTGCTCAGCGAATGCCCGCTCGACCACGCGCGCACGATCGCCGAGAAGATCCGTGTTGCGGTCGTCGACTACCGCCTCGAGTGGGAGGGCCATGCATTCAGCGTGGGTGCCAGCATCGGCCTGGTGCGCGTGGACGCCGGTTTCGAGACCGCCAAGGACGTGCTTGCCGCGGCCGACAACGCCTGTTACGCAGCCAAGCACCGAGGCCGCAACTGCGTGGTGGTGTACGGAGACTGAACTTCTGGCAGGAGCTTGGCCTGGTCGCCAGCAGCCGGCCCGCATTCGCAGTAGCATGGACTTGCTGGGCAATGCGCACGGACGCCGCGCGCAGCCGGTCCAACCCGCAGCAAGGAGCCAACATGACCAATCCCCGACGGGCATCCGATACCCCGTTTGCCGTCGCTGTCGAACAGGGCAGGGACTATTGGTGGTGCGCCTGCGGCCAGAGCAAGAACCAGCCGTTCTGCGATGGCTCGCACAAAGGCAGCACCTTCACGCCGATCAAGTACAGCGCCACCGCCAGCGAGCAGGTCTATTTCTGCGGCTGCAAGGCCAGTGGCAACAAGCCGCTGTGCGACGGCACGCACAAGAAGCCCGTCGTCCAGGCGTAACGTCAGCCTCGGCCCCGCGCTGTGATGGCCGGCGGCCGGTACGCATCGCGGCAATGGGCGATGAATGCCTGCGTGGCCCGGCCCAGCGTCTTATTGCGATGCACGGCCATTGCCAGCCGTCGCTCGGCGCTGGGAAGCCGGGTGCGCAACTCCACCAGCCATCCCGCCTCCAGTGCCTGCGCCACTGCATGCCGTGACAGGCAGCCCAGACCGGTGCCTGCAGCCACCAGCCGCTTGATGGCCTCGGTGCTGCCCAGCTCGAACCCGACCTGCTGCCGGTCCAGGTGCTCCAGCAGCCAGGTGTCGGTCGCCTGGCGCGTGCCGGAGCCGTATTCGCGCAGGATCCAGGTGGCCTGGGACAACTGCCGCGCGGTGACCTTGCGCCCGGCCAGCGGATGCTGCGGCGCGGCGACGATGACCAGTTCGTCGCGCAGCCAGGATCGCACCACCAGGTCTGGATGGGTCTGCAGGCCCTCGATGAAACCGACGTCGACATCGAAGCCGGCCACCGCTGCAATCACATCGCTGGTGTTGGCGATGCGCAGGCGCACCTGGCTCTGCGGCTGGTCGCGTGTCCAGCTGGCGACCAGTTCAGGCAGCAGGTATTCACCGATGGTAAAGCTCGCTGCCACCCGCAGCGGCACAGCGTGCTCGTCGGAGAACAACGACTCCAGCTCCGCCGCCTGCTCCAGCAGCGCTCGGGCGCGCGGCAGCAGCGCGTGGCCGTTCTCGTTCAGTATCAGGCCACGCCCGACCCGATCGAACAGTTTGCCATCCAGCACCCGCTCCAGCTCCGCCAACGCGGCACTGGCAGCCGACTGGGAACGCGCAATGCGCCCGGCGGCAGCGCGGGTGGAGCCGGCGCGCGCGGTGGCAACGAACACCTCCAGCTGGCGCAGGTTCAGGCGCAGGCGCTGATCTGTTTTATCGATCATTGTGAATCGGATTATCCGTTTTTTCTTTTGAGCGTTGCTGGTTACCATGGACCCACTCGCGCGGCTGCGGTGCGCTGGCGACTCCTACACCACACAGATCCGGAAACAACCCCACCATGTTCAAGCTCTTGTCGGACGAACCGGTGCACAACCCGCTGGCGCGCACATCGGAGGGCCCGTCCGCAGTCAAGTGCACCACCTGCTACATGTGCGCCTGCCGCTGCGGCATCCGTGTGCACTTGCGTGAAGGTGACAACGGCCCCGAAGTGCGCTACATCGACGGCAACCCGGACCATCCGCTGAACAAGGGCGTGATCTGCGCCAAGGGTGCATCGGGCATCATGAAGCAGGTGTCGCCGGCGCGGCTTACGCGGCCGCTGCTGCGCAAGCCGGGCAGCGAACGCGGGGCAGGCGAGTTCGAGACCATCTCCTGGGATCGCGCCTATGCCATCCTGACCGAGCGCCTGGGCAAGATTCGCGCGACCGACCCGAAGAAGTTCGCGCTGTTCACCGGACGTGACCAGATGCAGGCGCTCACCGGCCTGTTCGCGCGCCAGTTCGGCACGCCCAACTATGCGGCGCATGGCGGCTTTTGCTCGGTCAACATGGCCGCCGGCATGATCTATACGGTGGGCGGCAGCTTCTGGGAATTCGGCGGCCCGGACCTGGACCGGGCCAAGCTGTTCGTGATGATCGGCACCGCGGAGGACCACCACAGCAATCCGATGAAGATTGCGATCAGCAAATTCAAGCGCGACGGTGGCCGCTTCATCTCGGTCAACCCGGTGCGCACCGGCTATTCGGCGATCGCCGACGAGTGGATTCCGATCAAGCCCGGCACCGATGGCGCGCTGTTCATGGCCTTGCTGCATGAACTGATCCGCACCGATCAGATCGACCATGCTTTTCTCAAGCGCTTCACCAATGCGCCGCAACTGGTAGTGCTGGACGAGGGCGAACGGGAAGGCTTGTTTGCTTTCGATCCCGACCCGGCCAGGGGCCCACCCGGCGATGGCCGCCACCCGCACAACAAACTGGTCTGGGACGTGGCATCGGGCAGTGTGAAAAACGCCTATCCCGAAGGCATCGCCGACGGTTGCGATCCCGCGATCGAGGGCCACTACCTGCTTGCCGATGGCACCAGGGTGGCGCCGTCGTTCCAGCTATTGCGCGAACGCGTAGCCAGCTGCACGCCCGAGTGGGCGCACAAGATCACCGGCATCGACGCCGACCGCATCCGCAAGCTGGCCGGCGAAATGGGTCATACCGCGTTGCAGCAGGCGTTCGAGCTGCCCATACCGTGGACCGACGCCTGGGGCAAGCAGCATCCCGGCACACAGGCACGACCGGTGGCGTTTCACGCGATGCGCGGCCTGGCGGCGCATTCCAATGGCTTTCAGACCGTGCGTGCGCTGGCCATCCTGATGAGCGTGCTCGGCACCATCGACGCTCCCGGCGGCTTTCGCCACAAGGCGCCCTACCCGCGCCATATCGTGCCCAATTACCGGGCCTTCAACGACCCCGGCATGATCCAGCCCAACACGCCGTTGAACGCCGCGCCGCTGGGCTTTCCAGCGCATCCGGATGAACTGGCGATCCACCCGGACGGCTCGCCGATCCGGATCGACCATGCGTTCTCCTGGGAGCATCCGCTGTCGGCGCACGGCATGATGCACAACGTGATCACCAATGCGGTCAAGGGCGACCCGTATCGCATCGACACGCTGATGATGTTCATGGCCAACATGGCCTGGAACAGCACGATGAACACCTCGGCCGTGCGCGAGATGCTCAACCGCAAGGACGATGCCGGCGAGCACATGATTCCGTTCATCGTGGTCTGCGATGCGTTCCAGAGCGAGACGGTGGCCTTTGCCGATCTGGTGCTGCCCGACACCACCTACCTGGAGCGCCACGACGTGATGGGGATGCTGGACCGGCCGATCTCGGAGTTCGACGGGCCGGTCGACTCGGTGCGGGTGCCGGTGGTCAAGCCGCTGGGCGAATGCAAACCGTTCCAGGAGGTGCTGATCGAACTGGCCGGGCGATTGAAGTTCCCCGCCTTCACCACGCCCGAAGGCGCGCGCAAATTCACGGGCTACCCGGATTTCGTCGTCAACTTCCAGCCCGCGCCGGGCGTCGGATTCCTGATGGGCTGGCGCGGCAAGGAGGGCGAGTCGCACCTCAAAGGCGAACCCAATCCCAGGCAGTGGGAAATGTACGAGAAGAACAATTGCGTGTTCCAGCTGCATTTGCCCGAGACCATGCATTACATGCGCAACTGGAACCGGGAGTACCTGGACTTTGCCAAGGACAAGAGCTGGCGCCAGCGCAACGACCCGATCCAGCTTGCGCTGTATTCCGACACCTTGCAGTTCTTCCGACTCGCGGCACAGGGCAAAACCACTGGCCGCCAGCCGCCCGACGCGCTGCGCGAACGTATCGCAACCTATTTCGACCCGCTGCCGTTCTGGTACGCGCCGCTGGAGGAGGACGCAACCGACCTGAAGGCCTATCCGCTGAACGCGATCACGCAGCGCCCGATGGCGATGTACCACTCCTGGGATTCACAGAACGCCTGGCTGCGCCAGATCCACAGCCACAACTACCTGCACGTGAACCCGAAGACCGCACAGGCAGCCGGCATCGATGACGGTGGCTGGTGCTGGGTCGAAAGCCAATGGGGCAAGGTGCGCTGCATGATCCGCACCAGCGAGGCGGTCGAGCCTGGCACGGTGTGGACCTGGAACGCGATTGGCAAGGCCGACGGCGCCTGGCAGCTCGCGCCTGGTGCCGACGAGGCGCGCAAGGGATTCCTGCTCAACCACCTGATCACGGAAGAACTGCCGTTCAAGGGTGGAAAACTCGGCCTGAAAGGGGGCATGACGATCAGCAACTCGGACCCGATCACCGGCCAGGCCGGCTGGTATGACGTGCGGGTGCGCATACGACCCGCCGCGCCCGGAGAACCGCAGGAATCGTTCCCGCAGTTCACCAGCATGCCGGCCTCGCCCGGCGTGCTGGGCAAGGCAGCGCGGGTGATGACCTATTTCGCAGGACGGAAAAAATCATGATCGGCTGGCTCAGGGACATCCTGCGGACCAACGCGGTCGCCGACGCTCCCGCGCGGGCAACCCAATCCGCCGCCCCGGCGGCGGCACGCGCGCCGCAGACCACCACAATGGCGGCGAACGCCCGCGTGCGCGCGCTGCCTGGCGAGACACTGGCCAAGCAACTGGCGCTGGTGATCGACCTCAATGTGTGTGTGGGTTGCCATGCCTGCGTGACGTCATGCAAACAATGGAACACCTCCGGCTCGGCCGGCCCGCTGGCCGACGAGCGACCCTACGGCGCCGACCCGACCGGCACCTTCTTCAACCGGGTGCAGACCTACGAGGCAGGCAGTTTTCCCGGCACCGAGACGATCCACTTTCCCAAGAGCTGCCTGCATTGCGAGGACCCGCCCTGCGTACCGGTCTGCCCGACCGGCGCCAGCTACAAGCGCAAGGAAGACGGCATCGTGCTGGTCGACTACGACAAGTGCATAGGCTGCAAATACTGCGCCTGGGCCTGCCCGTACGGCGCGCGTGAACTCGACGAAGAACGCCAGGTCATGACCAAATGCACCTTGTGCGTAGACCGCATCTACGACGAGCACCTGCCCAAGGAAGACCGCAAGCCGGCCTGCGTGAAGGCCTGCCCGACCGGCGCGCGCCTGTTCGGCGATGTCAAGGACCCGGACTCGGAAGTATCCCGGGCCATCCGCGAACGGGGCGGCTACGCGCTGATGCCCGAATGGGAAACCCAGCCCGCCAACCAGTACCTGCCGCGGCGCAAGACGCCGCCAGTGCAGCACTGAACTGGGAGACAAGAAGTGACACTGCCCCCACGCTCACTGCGTTCGCTGCCCCCCGAGGGGGCCGTCAGTCCCTTCGGAACGGCCGGGCGGGACTGGATGTTGCCCCCACGCTCACTGCGTTCGCTGCCC
>JANNKH010000133.1:0-27448 GCA_031396205.1 Rhodoferax sp. | reverse complement strand
GCATCAGCGCTTTCCTGGTGCAGGCGGAAACGCCTGGGCTCGAGATCGCCGAGCGGCTGCATGTGATGGCGCCGCATCCGTTGGCCCGGCTGCGCTTCAGCGATTGCCGGGTGCCGAAGACACACCTGCTCGGCGCGCCTGGCGACGGCTTCAAGCTGGCGATGCGAACGCTCGATATCTTTCGCGCTTCGGTGGCCGCGGCGGCGCTGGGCTTCGCGCGGCGGGCGCTCGATGGAGCCGTGGCGCAGGCCCGCAGCCGGCGCCTCTTCGGTCAGGCACTGGGCGACTTCCAGCTGACCCAAGCCGCCCTCGGCACGATGGCCGCCGAGATCGACGCCGCGGCGCTGCTGACCTACCGCGCAGCCTGGCTGCGCGACTGCGTCGGCACCGCCACACCCGGGCAGGCCCAGGCCTATTCCGCCCAGGCCGCGATGGCCAAGATGGCGGCCACCGAGAACGCCCAGCGCGTGATCGACATGGCGCTGCAGATGCATGGCGGGCGGGGGGTGCAGGTTGGCAGTACGATCGAGCACCTGTACCGCGACATCCGTTCATTGCGCATTTACGAAGGCGCAACCGAAGTGCAACAGCTCATCATCGGCAAAGCCGTACTGAAAGGAGCAGCATGAGCCCGCCGGACCGCTCCAAGGGCGAATCACGCAATGCGCAGCACGGAGTTTCACCAGTGAGCCCGCCGGACCGCTCCAAGGGCGAATCACGCGGTGCGCAGCACGGAGTGCCCCCGGGGACCGGATCCGCGCAGGTGGATCGATTTGTCCACGACCGATTGCCCGATCCGGCCCGGATGCCGGAGCTGTGTTTCGATGCGCCGGAGCTGGCGTTCCCGGATCAGCTCAATCTGGTGCAGGAACTGTTGGACAAGGCGCCGATCAAAGGTTTCGCCAATTTTCCGATGTTGCGCTCAGACGCGTTGTCGCTCAGTTATGCCGAGGCCCGCGTGCGGGTCGACCGCATCGCCCAGGTGCTGGTGCAGGACCTGGGCCTGGTGCCGGGCAACCGGGTGCTGCTTCGGGGCGGCAACTCAATTGCGATGGCGCTGGCCATGCTGGCAGTGATGAAGGCCGGCCTGATCGCAGTGGCCACGATGCCCTTGCTGCGCGCCAAGGAACTGGGCGACATCATCGAGAAGGCAGCGCCCGCCGCAGCACTGTGCGACGTTTCGCTGCGCAAGGAACTGGAGCTGGCGCAGGCGCAGCATCCGGTGCTCAAGACCATCATCGCGTTCAATGCCCCGGTGGGCGCTGATGAGCCGGACGCGCTGGAGGCGCGTGCAACCGACAAGCACGGCGCTTTCACCGCATGTGCGACCGCGGCGACCGACATCGCGCTGATGGCATTCACGTCGGGAACCACCGGCAAACCCAAGGCGGCGGTGCATACCCACCGCGACGTACTTGCCGCTTGCGAGGCCTGGCCGCGCCATGTGCTGTGTGCCACGCCGGACGACGTGGTCATGGGGTCGCCGCCGCTGGCTTTCACCTTCGGCCTGGGTGGCTTGCTGATCTTCCCGATGTGGGCTGGAGCGTCGGTGTATTTCCCCGACAAACCTTACACCCCCGACGGCATGGCGCAACTGATGTTCGAGGTCGGCGCAACAATCTGCTACACCGCGCCGACCTTCTATCGCCAGATGGCGCCGCATCTCAAGAGCGTGATCGCGCAGCGCGGCCGGCCTTCATTGCGCCTGTGCGTGAGTGCCGGTGAGGCGTTGCCGGACACAACCCGCCAGCTCTGGAAGGATGCCAGCGGCATCGAGATCCTGGACGGTATTGGCGCCACCGAGATGTTCCATATCTTCATCTCGTCGCCGCCCCAGTCGGTACGCGCCGGCGCCATTGGCAAGGTGGTGCCGGGTTATGTCGCCGTGGTGGTCGATGACGATGGCCATGCGGTGCCGATCGGTACAGTAGGCAGGCTGGCGGTCAAGGGTCCGACTGGCTGCAAGTACCTGGACGACCCGCGCCAGGCCAACTATGTGCGCGATGGCTGGAATTACCCGGGCGATGCGTTCAGACAGGACGCCGATGGCTATTTTTTCTACCAGGCCCGCACCGACGACATGATCATCACGTCCGGCTACAACGTGGGCGCACCCGAGGTCGAGGACGCGCTGCTCAAGCATGCCTTTGTGGCTGAATGCGCGGTGGTGGGAGTGCCGGACGACGAGCGCGGCATGCGGGTCAAGGCGTTTTGTGTGCTCAAGCCGGGCGTCAACGGTGATGCCGCGATGGTGAAGGCGCTGCAGGACCATGTGAAGTCCAGTATTGCGCCCTACAAGTATCCGCGCGAGATCGAATTCGTCGCCAGTCTGCCCCGCACCGAGACCGGCAAGTTGCAACGCTTCAAACTGAAATCGCCATGAAATTCCTCCAACCGCCCGGCTGGTCACCAGCCAAGGGATATGCCAATGGCGTCGCTGCCCGTGGCACGCAGGTGTTTGTTGGCGGGCAGATCGGCTGGAATGGCCGGCAGCAGTTCGAGACCGACGACTTCATCGGTCAGACGGCGCAGGCACTGCGCAATATCGTGGCAGTGTTGCAGCAGGCCGGCGCTGAGCCCTCGCACATGGTTCGCATGACCTGGTATATCGTCGATCGGGTCGAGTACAACGCGCGGCTCAAGGAACTGGGTCAGGTCTATCGCGATGTCATGGGGCGCAACTTCCCGGCCATGACCTGCGTCCAGGTGGCCGCGCTGGTCGAGCAACGAGCCAAGGTCGAGATCGAGGTGACGGCGGTGCTGCCTGATCATTCATGAACGTGCGCCATCCACGGACAGCGCTGTAATGAGGAACGTCCTGCTGAAGTCATCAGCCTGGCATCAGTGCACCGCAGTTCCAGCATTGTTCGAACCCGCCCTCGACCAGCTCGCCGCACACACATTGCCAGCGCCGCTGTGGCACGTGCTGCAGATCGTGCAGCAGTTTGCGTCCCCGCGCTTCCTGCTGGTCATGCATCAGCCAGACCTCCGGCAGGCATTGGTCCGGTGGCAGCTCGCCCGCCACGCCGACCAGGAACTGGCGCTGCACGCTCGCCGTGATACCTTCGTTACAAAGGGCATCGGCCCACAGCGTGGCGATGGCGAGGTTGGGGGCCTGGGTGAGTCGCAACATCCGACTGCAGCATAAGCGACTTATCGTGCCGTTGTCGCAACGTCGACCCCGACGCTCGAACGGTGGGTGCTTGCAGCACAATCCAGCCATGGCGCAGTTTGCAGTGGTGACGGATACAACGGTAAGACCGATGGTCGGACCATGGGCCGGGCGACTGCGTTGCCTATTGGTTTGCCTTGGGGTTCTGGCGCTGGGCGCCTGCGCCGATACGCGGTATTACTGGCAGTCGGTAAATGGTCACCTGCTGTTGATGCGGGCGGCGCGGCCAGTGGCCCACTGGCTGGACGATCCGCAGACGCCACAAGCACTCAGGGAACGCTTGCAACTGGCGCAACGCCTGCGTGATTTCGCGGTGGCCGAACTCGCTCTGCCGGACAACCCGAGCTACCGCAACTACGCGGATCTGCGCCGCAATGCGGTGGTGTGGAACGTGGTGGCCGCGCCGGAGCTTTCGTTGAGCCTCAAGACATGGTGTTTCCCTGTGCTGGGCTGCGTGACGTACCGCGGCTTTTTCGACGAAGCCGCTGCGCGCCGGGAGGCCGAACAGCTCAAGGGCCAGGGCATGGAGGTCAGCGTGCATGGCGTGCCGGCGTATTCGACGCTGGGCTGGATGAACTGGGCGGGCGGCGATCCATTGCTCAATACCTTCATCCACTACCCGGAAGGCGAACTGGCACGGCTGATCTTCCATGAGCTGGCGCACCAGGTGCTGTACGCCCGCGACGACACCATGTTCAACGAGTCGTTTGCCACCACGGTCGAGCGCATCGGCGGCGTGCGCTGGTTGCAGACCCGGGGCTCGGATGCTGCGCGGGTGCAATATGCGGCCTATGACGCGCGGCGCCGGGAGTTCCGTGCCCTGGTGTTGTCCGCGCGCGCGCAGCTGGAGCTGGCCTACCGCAATGCCGAAGGGCTGGACCAGGGCGTCGTGCAGCAGCGCAAGCAGGCCGCGATGCAGGCGCTGCGCGAGCGCTATGCGCTGCTCAGGCAGCACTGGGGTGGCTATGCGGGTTATGACCATTGGATTGCCAACGCCAACAATGCCAGCCTGGGTGCCCTGGCAGCCTACGATGGTCTGGTGCCACAGTTCGAGGCGCTGTTCGAACAACAGGGACGCGATTGGAAGGCGTTTTATGATGTGGTCAGGCAGATCGCGGCGCTGCCGGCGGGCGACCGCCGCGATGCCCTGATGCGACAAATCCAATCACAATGAAGCAGGAGACTCACGGTGGCTGATCTACATATCGTGCGCAAGCATGCACTGGGCCTGCCGGCGGCACGCAAGATCGCATTCGAGTGGGCTGAACAGGTCGAGAACGACCTGGGCATGAGCTGCACCTACGAGGAGGGGCAGACGGCCGACAAGGTGTGCTTCAGCCGTTCAGGCGTGCAGGGCGAACTGCAGGTGACCAAGGATACGTTCGAACTCGACGCGAAACTCGGCTTTCTGATCGGTGCGTTCAAGGGCCGGATCGAGGCCGAGATCACCCGGATGCTCGACAAACTGGCGCCCGGGACGGCTGCGGCTCCCAAGGCGGCCGTCAAGCCGGCAGCCGCGAAGAAGGCGGCCAAGAAGCAATGACCGTGTCGGCAGGTCCGCTCGCTGGTTTGCGGGTGCTCGAACTGGGGCAGTTGATTGCCGGGCCGTTTGCGGCCAAGACCCTGGCCGATTTTGGTGCCGACGTGATCAAGATCGAGGCACCAGCGGATCCGGCCGGCAAGGGTGGTGGCGGCGACCCGCTTCGCAAATGGCGATTGCTCAATAATGGCACCTCGGTCTGGTGGCAGGTGCAGTCGCGCAACAAGCGATCGGTGGCGCTGGACCTGCGCCAGCGCGATGCACAGGCTATCGTGCGTCGTTTGGCGCTGCAGGCCGATGTCGTGATCGAGAACTTTCGGCCTGGTGCCATGGAGGCCTGGGGACTGGGGCCGGACGCGTTGCAGGCGGACAACCCGGCGCTGATCATGCTGCGCATCAGCGGCTACGGGCAAACCGGCCCCTACCGCGATCGACCAGGCTTTGGCGTCGTGGCCGAGGCCATGGGCGGCTTGCGCCACCTTACCGGAGAGCCCGGACGGGTGCCGGTTCGGGTGGGCGTTAGCATCGGCGACACACTGGCCTCGTTGCACGGTGTGATCGGTATCCTGATGGCCTTGCAACATCGCCATACGACAGTCAGCGCCACGCATCCGAAGGGGCTGGGCCAGGTTGTGGACGTGGCCCTGTACGAGGCCGTATTCAACTGCATGGAAAGCCTGCTGCCCGAATACGGCGTTTTCGGCGCCGTGCGCGGGCCCTCGGGCAGTGCCTTGCCCGGCATTGCGCCCACCAATGCCTACCAGTGTTCGGATGGCTCCTATGCCATCATTGCCGGCAATGGCGACAGCATTTTCAAGCGCCTGATGCATGTGATCGGGCGCGACGATCTGGGCCAGGACCCGGCGCTGGCAGACAACGCCGGTCGCGTTGCAAGAGTCGACGAAATTGACGCGGCAATTGGCGCCTGGGCTGTGTTGCTACCGGCCGACGCAGTGCTGGGTGCGCTGGAACAGGCGTCGGTGCCGGCCGGTCGGATCTACACGATCGCCGATATCGCGGCCGACCCGCATTACGCGGCGCGCGACATGTTGACTACAGTGACACTCGATGATGGCACGGTGGTTTCGGTGCCCGGTTTCGTGCCCAAGTTGTCGCGCACGCCCGGCAGCCACCGACGCAATGCGCCTGCGCTGGGACGCGATACCGAAGCGGTATTGCGCGAGGTCGGGGTCAGCGATGCGCAACTGCAGGCGCTGCGCGAGCGCGGCGTGATCGGCGGCTGACAGCGGCCGGACGGCCGGCCAATGCGCTCAGCCCAGCGAGGCGATCAGGTCGACGTATTGCTGCATGGCATCGTCTTTCGACGTGCCTTTGCAGGCGTTCCACGCGTCCCATTTGGCCCGCCCGACCATGTCGCCGAAACCGGGCTTCTTGTCGGTGTTGTCTCCGACGCTGCCTTGCTTGTACAGGGCGTAGATCTTGAGCAGCGTCGCGTTATCGGGACGCTCGGTCAGGTTCTTCGAATTGGCTGCGGCAGCATCAAACTGCTTTTTCAGGTCGGCCATGGGGTGGTGCTCCTAGGGTTGTGCAGGCTTGGAATTCGCACGGCGTTGCCGTCGCGATCGTCAGCAAGTATCTTAAGGCCGCTTTTGACGACACAATAGTGCAGACAGGCCCGGCTGCACGATTTTTCGTCGGAACAACGTTGTGCCATATGTCAGGAGACAGCATCCATGGTTACCCGCATCATCGCCACCGAAGCTGCCAGGAGCGTCAGCCGGACCGTGGGTCCGGCGGTCAAGCGCGCCCGCTCGTCGGCGGGCAAGGCCGCAGGGGCGGTGCGTGACAACCTGACCGGAGCGGTGGGCGGCAGCCTGGGCCTGACCGGCGAGCGCATGAGCAAGGTTGATACCGCCTGGCTGCGCATGGACAGTGCGGCAAACCTGATGATGATCGTTGGCGTCTGGGTGCTCCAACCAGGCATCCGTCTGCAGGACCTGTGCCAGCGCGTCGAGGAACGTTTGCTCAAGTATCCCCGGTTCACCCAGAAGGTCGAGCAGGATGCGGCGGGTGCCACGTGGGTGCAGGACGACAGGTTTGATATGCACCGCCATGTGGTCACCGAAACCCTGGCGCGCAAGCCCGAGGGCCGGGAACAGGATGCGCTGCAGGACCGCCTGGCCGAACTGGCCATGACGCCGCTGGACCCGGATCGGCCGCTGTGGCAGTTTCACCTCGTCGAGCACTATCAGGGCGGTTCGGCCATGATGGTGCGCATTCACCATTGCATCGCCGACGGCATCGCGCTGATTTCCGTGACCCAGTCACTGGTCGACGGCGGGTCGGCGCCGCCCCAGCGCAGCCGCAAGCGCGCGCAACGCGATGGCCTCGATGGCGCGCAGGACTGGATTACCGACACCTTCATCAAGCCGTTCACCGGGTTGGCGGTCAAGGCCATCGGCAGCGCGGGCGACGGTGTGGCCGGAGCGTTCGACCTGCTGGCCGAGCCGCAAAAAGGGATGGACAAGGGGCTGGCCGGCGGTGCGGAGATGGCCAGGGTTGCCTACCAGCTGATGCGCGACGCCGCGGCGCTGGCCCTGATGCCTGACGATTCGCCAACCCGACTCAAGGGCGTGCCGGGGAACAAGAAGCGCGTCGCCTGGTGCGCGCCCATTCCATTGGAGGAGGTTCGCGCGGTGGGCAAGGCGCTGAACTGTTCGATCAACGACGTGTTGCTCAGCTGTGTGGCCGGCGCCATTGGCGAGTATCTGCGCGCACACGGTGACCCGGTCAAGGGCAAAGAAATCCGGGCTATGGTGCCGGTCAACCTGCGTCCGCTGGAAGACGCCCATAAGCTGGGCAACCGGTTCGGGCTGGCGCCGGTGGTGTTGCCGATCGGGCTGGACAATCCGGTCGAACGGGTGTACGAGGTGCGCCGGCGCATGGCACAACTCAAGGGCAGCATGCAGCCTTTGCTCGCATTCGGCCTGCTCGCGGTTGCCGGCCTCTTGATCAAGCCGGCGCAAGATGCCATGCTGGGCTTGTTCTCGCGCAAGACCACCGCCGTGATGACCAATGTGCCGGGGCCGCGTGAAAAGCTCAAGTTTCTGGGCTCGACGCTGGAACAAAGCCTGTTCTGGGTGCCGCAAAGTGGCAGCGTCGGTCTGGGCGTGTCGATACTGAGTTATGGCGGTGGCGTGCAGTTCGGCGTGATCACCGATGCCGGCCTGTGCCCCGACCCGCACAGGATCATCGATAGATTCGAGCCGGAGTTCACCAAGCTGTCGCTGCTGACGTTGATGCTGCCCTGGGCGGAGTGATCGGGCCTGGGACCCTCCGCACGCTGCCCATTCAGCCGCGGTTGTCGTAGGCGCCGACCAGCGTCTGCAGGTGCATGCGCTGGCCCTGTTCGAGGTAGGGCACCAGCAGATTGAGCACATGGTGCGCGCCGCGCAACAGGGCGGCTTCGGCGCTTTCCGGCTCCAGCGCCTTGCGCGGATCGCGCACATATTCGAAACTCAGCCAATAGGTCAGCACCACCACCATGCTGGTGGCAGTCGGTTCGACCTCGCGCGAGTCGATGCTGACTGCGCCGGATCTGCTCATCCCGCCCAGCATGGTGCGAATCGAGCGCGTCTTGCTCTTGAGCATGGTTTGCACATGCGTTTCCAGGCGCCGATTCTTCGACAACAGGTCGTTCAGGTCGCGGTACAGGAAGCGGTATTGCCAGATCAGCTCGAACAGGCTGTGCATGAAAAACCAGGCGTCTTCGACATCACGCACGCCGTCGCTGGCGTTGAGCAATTCGTTGAGCGAGCGCTCGAATCGGTCGAACAGCGAATTGATCAGTTCGTCCTTGGCCGGGTAGTGGTAGTACAGGTTTCCCGGGCTGATGTTGAGTTCGGCCGAAATAAGTGTGGTGGACACATTGGGTTCGCCGAACCGGTTGAAAAGCTCCAGTGTGACTTCCAGGATGCGCTCGGCGGTACGGCGCGGGGCTTTCTTGACCATGGGCGTCAGGCCGCCGCTGTGTGATGTTGGACCATATGGCCCAGATCGTCCATCACTTCCTGCAAAGATGCAATGGCGCGGCCGACACGGGTCGGCGGTTTGCTGGGCGCACACAGGTGGGCCTTGGGGTCATCCAGCGCAGCCTGGTTCAGTTCGATGCCATGACGCGCAAGTTTGGCGGCCAGGCCTGTCTTGCGCGAACGCAGCATCTGGCGAGTCTGCTGGAACGCATGTTCGGCCAGGTGCCGGCGTTGCCGGTAGCTGAAAATATTGGCCAGGTATAGTTCCGGGTCGCGGTGATCGGGCTCCAGAAGCAGGATGTCGGTATCCGGGTAGGCCCGCTCATAGTGTTTCATGCCCAGCACCATGCGTGAGTGGATCATCGAGCGAAAGGTCTGGCTGAGTACGGCGGGAAGGCCGCCCTCGACAATGCGGGGTATCCGGCGTTTCTCTGGCGCCAACCCGCTTTGCATGACCCTGGGTGCGCCGGGCGCGGTGGAATCGAACGGTACCAGCGGGTTGAGGCACAACATCAGGTCGACGCCGTGGTCCATCGCCATCGACGCGTGCAGCGTCTTTTTCAGCGCGCCATCCACGTAATACTGGTCGTCGATTTCCACCGGCGGGTACAGGCCGGGCAGTGCCGAACTGGCCTGCACCGCCTGCGAGATCGGCACATGGTCCCAGCCCGGGCTGCCAAATGGCGCTGCCTCACCGGTATCGAGGTTCGTAGCAACCAGCGTGAGGCGGCTTCTGAGTTGGCGAAAGTCATTGGTGAAACCGTCTCGCTCGAACAGCCGCGTCATTTCGGTGTGGATACTGCGGTTCGAAAAGACACCCGTTGGCAGACCTGCGCCGAGATGTTCCAGGGCATGCATCAACGATTTGCGACCAACGGTCAAGCGCCACAATGCCCCCAGCACCAGCCCAGGCCACATGACACTGCGCCGCACGAATTCGTCGACCGCCGGCTCCATGAGCCAGGCCGGATCGAACACGGTGTCGCCCGTAGGGTCGTTCTCGATGAACGACGCGCACAATTCGCGCGCGGTGATGCCATTGGCCAGTCCGGCGGCGATAAAGCCGCCGGCAGATACGCCCACATAGTGGTCAAGCCGGTTCAAGTCCAGACCGGTCAGGGATTGCTCCAGTGCGCACAGGGCCCCGATCTCGTAGATCGCTCCGAGCGGGCCGCCACCGGCCAGCGCCAGCGCGATCCGCGGCTGTTTGCCGCTGCCGGACCTCCGCTTGCGGGCCGGCGCAGTCTGGCCCGGGGCCGGGGGAGTCAGTCGCGAAGTCAAATCAGTTGGCCGCCGATACGCCGGCTGGCTTGCGCTTGGCCACCGGTCGCCTTGCGGTCGTCGCGGCTTTCACGGTTGTCCTGGCAGATGGGGGCTTGCCGGCGGGTCCGGTTGCCGGCCCGGATTTGCGCCGGCTGGGTGATTTGGCGGTCGCCGCCGGCTTGGCCGCTGATAGTTTTTGCACACTGCGATTCAGATCGTCGATGCGGGCAATCAGGGCATTGACGTCCTTGGCGGACGGAACACCCAGCTTGTTCAGAGCTTTTGCGACTCGTTCTTCGAAGATGTTTTCGAGTTTGTCCCAGTGACCGGATGCCTTGGACGAGATGTCAGTGGCCATGTGGGTCACGCGGCTGGTGGCCTCTGAAATGCGCTCCTCGGCGGCGGCCTGGGTCTTGCGCTGCAGGCTGGTGCCCTCCTTGACCAGTGCCTCGAACGCGCGTGTCCCCTCGGCCTGGGCCTTTGCGAAGGCGCCCAGGCCCGCTTGCCAGATCTGCTGCGCAGAGTCCTTGACGGAACCTGTCAGCGGCGCGTCGTCGGGTTGAGGTGCGCTGGATTTGTGTAGCTTTTTGACCATGAATGTCTCCTCGCGATGGGGTTGCCGCGCTTGTTGTGGATGGATGAATACCCAGTGACTGTACGAAGGCCGCAGCACATGGTGTAGGTGCGTGACACTAAATCGCGGGCCTGCAGAGGGGGGGTTAACGCTGAATGCCAAGCCAGGGTTTTTCGGCAAGAATGCGGCAGGTGCGAATCCACAAGAACCAACTGAGGACATGTTATGCAGTATTTCGTGACGGGCGCGACGGGTTTTATTGGCAAGCGACTGGTGGGCAAACTGCTGGAACGTAAGGGATCGGTGGTCCATTTTCTGATACGCAAGGAAAGCGAATCCAAGGTCAAGGCGTTGCGGGAGTACTGGGGCGTCAGCGCCGCACGCGCGGTGCCGGTTTTTGGTGACCTGACCGAAAAAAAGCTGGGCGTTGCGGGCGACATTGTCAAGTCGCTGAAGGGTTCGGTGGACCATTTCTACCACTTGGCCGCGGTGTACGACCTGTCGGCCGACGAGCAGCAGCAGGTCGCAGTGAACATCGACGGTACGCGCAATACGGTGGAGTTGGCCAAGGCCATCGACGCAAAGCACTTCCACCATGTCAGTTCGATCGCTGCCGCCGGTCTGTATGAAGGTGTGTTTCGCGAGGACATGTTCGACGAGGCAGAGAACATCGAGCACCCGTATTTCATGACCAAGCACGAAAGCGAAAAAATCGTGCGCCTGGAATGCAAGGTGCCCTGGTCGGTGTACCGGCCGGCGATGGTGGTGGGCGACAGCACGACCGGCGAGATGGACAAGATCGACGGCCCCTACTACTTTTTCAAGCTGATCCAGCGCATGCGCCAGTTATTGCCGCCGTGGATGCCCTCGATCGGCCTGGAGGGCGGGCGCATCAATATCGTGCCGGTCGACTTTGTCGTGGGCGCGCTCGATACCATCAGCCACAAGAACGGCATCACGAAGAAGTGCTTTCACCTGGTGGACCCGGTGGGTTACCGCGTGGGCGATGTGCTCGACATCTTCAGCAAGGCGGCGCATGCGCCCAAGATGAACCTGTTCGTCAACGCAGCGCTACTGGGATTCATCCCGCGCAGCGTGACCAAGGGCCTGATGGCGCTGGCGCCGGTGCGCCGGGTGCGCAACGCGGTGTTGAAGGACCTCGGCCTGCCCGAGGACATGCTGACCTTTGTCAACTATCCGACGCGATTTGATTGCCGCGAAACCCTGGCCCAGCTCAAGGGCTCGGGCATCGAATGCCCGAATCTGAAAGACTATGCGTGGCGCATCTGGGACTACTGGGAGCGGCACCTGGACCCGGACCTGCACATCGACCGATCGCTGCGCGGTACTGTCGCAGGCAAGGTCGTGCTGGTTACCGGCGGATCGTCTGGCATTGGCCTGGCGGCTGCGCACAAGTTTGCCGAAGCCGGCGCCACCACCATCATCTGCGGGCGCGACGCCGACAAGCTGGAGGAGGCGTGCAAGGAGGCCAAGGCAAAGGGGTATGCCTTCATTGCCTACCCTGCCGACATCGCCGACATGGCCGACTGCGACCGCTTCATCAAGTTGCTGCACGACAACCACGGCGGCGTAGACTTCTTGATCAACAACGCGGGTCGTTCAATCCGGCGCGCGATCGAGTCGAGTTACGACCGCTTCCACGACTATGAGCGCACCATGCAGCTCAATTATTTTGGTTGCCTGCGGGTCACGATGGGCATATTGCCGGGGATGGCGGCAAAGAAAAAGGGCCATGTGGTCAACATCAGCTCGATCGGCGTGTTGACCAATGCGCCACGATTCTCGGCCTATGTGGCGTCCAAGGCCGCTCTCGACGCCTGGACCCGCTGCGCCTCCAGCGAGTTCGCCGACCAGGGCATCTCGTTCACCACAATCAACATGCCGCTGGTGCGCACGCCCATGATCGCCCCGACCGGTTTGTACAACAACGTGCCGACACTGTCGCCCGAAGAGGCGGCCGACATGATTGCCCAGGCCTGTATCTTCAAACCCGTGCGCGTTGCGACCCGGCTGGGCATCACGGGCCAGCTGATGCACGCCTTGGTGCCACGGGTGGCGCAGATCGCGATGAACACCAGTTTTCGCATGTTTCCCGACTCCAGTGCGGCCAAGGGGGCCAAGCCGGGGGAGAAGCCGGCCAAGCAGCAGTTGTCGGCGGAAGCGATTGCGATGCAGCAGATGATGCGGGGGATACACTTCTAGTATTGTCGGATTGGTTCCCAAGTCCGACAGGTTCCTAGAGCAGAGCGTTCGAGTTCCACCTGCGCGCATCGGCGCCAGAGGGCGATCGCGTCGGCGCGGATCCATCAAGGCATGCAATGACCTGACACGTTCTGGCAGGAGCTGGGCCGTTTAGGGTTGTGCGGGAACTCCCTGATGCTGCTGGCAGAGCGCATGGCGCTGACCACCTAGAATGCCTATCTTTGTAACGTCGTCTTGTCGTCAATGGAAGCTATACCCGGTTTTTCCCATCCTACAGAAGCTGTCGACGCAGGTTTCCTCGATATCCTTTTGACGTTGGCTGAGAACGTCAAGCTGCTTGTTGCAGGTCCGTTGTTGGCAGGTATTTGCATGTTGGGCATTGCGTTCTTGCTGCCCCAGACATTTGTCAGCGTGGCTGTATTGCAGGCGGATCAGACAGTGGCGGGCATGATGACGACGGCGCCAGTCCTGGATGCGGTTGTAGCCAAGCTGGGACTCGAAGAAGGCGAAACCGTCAGCAGTGCGCGCCTGAAGTTATATCAAAGAATCAATTCGGCAATTGGCCGCTCCGACAAGCTTTTGACCGTCGCCGTCTCTGCCAGAACTCCACAACTGGCGAAGCAGACGGCCGAGATTTTGGTCGAGCAGATTTACCTTGTGAGTCGTCCGAGGGGCAGCATCAAGGCGCGTTTGGAATCCCAATTGACTGAAGCACGATCGCGTTTAAAGAATGGTCAGGAAAGCGCGAACCACCTTTTGACTCGCATGGAGTCGGTGGGCGCCGCGGCAGTTTCTGAGAACAATGTGGCGCGCAGTTTCGCTTACGCGGATCTGTTGAATGTGATTGCCGCTGCGCAGGCCCTGGTCAGTACGTTGGAGGCTCAGCTGGAGGGATTGAGCGAAGCCTTGCTGGTGCAGCCACCCACTTTGCCGAGTCGTCCCGTGTCACCAAATAAGGCCTGGCTTGCCATCGCCGCTGTAGTGGTTGTTGAACTGCTGCTGCTGGTATTCGTGTTTGGCCGACAAGCTCTTCGAACCGCCTCCACGGATCCCGAGTCAGCGAAGAAACTGGAGCGCATTCGCGCGTCGTTGGGAATGAATCCTACTTGAACGAACGTTGACGTTCGATCGTTCATTCTGTGAGGTGCGTTTGCCCTCTTGCTGCGATGTCCCTGCCCTTGAAGTCCTGCGCCATTGTCAAGCAATGCGGTATCCTTGCCAGAGCTTATCCTGGGCAACCTGTTGCTGCGTGTCGCATATGCGTGCGTACGCACAACTACGATCCTGCCGCTGCCGGGCCGTGAAACCAGGCAAGGGCGGAGGCCGAGGGCCGCAGGGGTCACGAATTTTATTGGCCATACATGAATAAACCTATCTACGTCACCCAGCCCTATTTGCCGCCTCTGGACGAATTCACGCCCTATCTGGAGAAAATCTGGTCCAACAAGGTATTGACGAATGGCGGCCCGTTTCACCAGCAACTGGAGCAGGCCCTGTGCGAGTACCTGGGAGTCAAGCACCTTGCGCTGTTCACCAATGCGACGATTGCATTGGTGACAGCGTTGCAGGCGCTTCGCATCACCGGTGAAGTGATAACCACGCCGTATTCGTTTGTGGCAACTGCCCATTCGCTACTGTGGAATGGTATCAAGCCCGTTTTTGTCGATGTAGAGCCCCGTTCGCTCAATCTCGACCCTGCACGCATAGAGGCGGCCATCACGCCGCAGACCACGGCGATCATGCCGGTGCATTGTTACGGGCATCCGTGTGATGTCGACGCCATCCAGAGAATTGCCGATACCTACAACCTGCGGGTGATCTACGACGCTGCGCATGCGTTTGCCGTCGACCGGTCCGATGGCAGCGTCCTGAACCACGGCGACCTTTCGATTCTGAGTTTTCACGCCACCAAGGTTTTCAATACCTTCGAAGGCGGCGCCATCGTTTGCCATGATGCGAAGACCAAATTGCGCATTGATCAGCTCAAGAATTTCGGTCATGCCGGCGAGGTGACCGTCGTGGCGCCGGGCATCAACGGGAAAATGAGCGAGATCAATGCAGCGTTCGGCCTGTTGCAGCTCAAGCATATCGACGGCGCGATCGCGCGACGCAAGGAAATCGACATGTTGTACCGCGACCAGCTCCGGCCGATCAAGGGAATCCGCTGCCTGGACGATGCGGGCGAGCAGAAGGCTAACTATTCCTACTTCCCCATACTGGTCGACAGCCATTTCCCGATCAGCCGCGACGCGCTGTATGACAGGCTCAAGGAGCAGGGCGTGCATCCGCGCAAGTACTTCTATCCGTTGATCAGCGACTTCCCGATGTATCGCGGTCTTCCTTCCGCGCATCGGGAGAATCTGCCGGTGGCGACCGTTGCCGCGCAGCAGGTTCTCTGCCTGCCTATCTATCCCGTGCTGGAGGACGCGCAAGTCAGAGGCATCGTGGAGATCATTGCGGCTCAATGACAGTCTTGGTCATTCGCCCGGATTCGGAGGGCCGGACATGAGAGTGGCGATCATGCAACCCTATTTCATGCCGTATGTCGGCTATTTTCAGCTGATCGGGTCGGTCGACGTGTTTGTCATCTACGACAACATCAAATACACGAAAAAGGGCTGGATCAATCGAAACCGCATACTGCAAAATGGTGTCGCGGCGGTTTTTTCCCTGCCGCTGGCAAGCGGATCCGACAGTCTGGATGTAGGTGAGCGCGAATTGTCGTCGACCTATAGTGGCGCAAAACTGCTGAATCTGTTTCGCGGCGCTTATGGCGGGGCTCCGAACTTCGATGCCACGTACGGTTTGCTCGAGCAGGTCGTCAATCAGGATGAACGCAATCTGTTTCGTTTTCTGCGCAGTTCCATTCTGCTTACGGCCGAATACCTCGGTATCTCTACGAAAATTGTCACGTCGTCAGATCTCCCCGTCGATCGGGAGCTCAAGTCGCAGGACAAGGTACTGGCCATTTGCAAGGCGCTCGGCGCCGATACCTATGTGAATGCCATTGGCGGTCAGGAACTGTATTCCGTCAGCGATTTCCTGCAACAAGGAATTGCGTTGAAGTTCATTCGTTCCAGGCCATTCGAATACCGGCAACTCGGAGCCGCGTTCGTGCCCTGGCTTTCCATCGTCGATGTTTTGATGTTCAGCCCGGTGAGCGCGGTTCGTACCTGTGTTGAAACTAATTACGAGCTGATCTGAATTCGGGAAGGCAAGAGACATGTTCCGATGGAAAAAGCTGGGTAAGGTATTCGCACCGCAAGACGTGAAAGACCGGCCTTGGTTGAATGAATTTGCCCAGGCGCCAGCCACGCTGGTTTTTGACGATTTTGTCAGGGTGTATTTTTCTTGTCGGCCACTGCCGGACGCGCATGGACAATATGTCAGTTACTCGGCCTTCGTGGATCTGGAGCGTGCCAACCTCTTCGAGATTCGACAGGTCAGCGACCACCCTATTCTGAGCCTGGGCGGGATGGGTGAGTTCGACGAATTTGGAACCTATCCGGTCTCGGTCATCCGGTATTCGTCCACTGTGCTTGCGTACTACGCCGGATGGACCCGCTGCGAGTCGGTGCCGTTCAATGTGGCCATTGGCCGCGCCGTAAGCACGGACGGAGGTGTGACGTTCGCGAAGGCGGGCCGTGGCCCGGTGCTCGGATACTCGCTGCATGAGCCGTTTGTCATCAGCGGCCCGAAAATACGGCGCTTCAACGACACATGGTATCTGTGGTACATCGCCGGGCGCAAGTGGATCATCGCCGATGGCAAACCAGAGCCGGTTTACAAGATTCGGATGGCGTGGTCCTCCGATGGGATCGAATGGATCAAACACGACAAGGACCTGGTGATCAGTCGCATCGAGGAGGACGAAGCCCAGGCCAGTCCCGACGTATTTTTTGCGAACGAAAAGTTCCACATGTTCTTCTGCTACCGGCGCAGCAGCAACTTTCGTGGCAAGGAGAACGGCTACCGCATCGGGTATGCGTCGAGCACCAACCTCACCGATTGGACCCGGGACGATTCCAAGGCAGGAATCGATGTGTCGACGGACGGTTGGGACTCCGAGATGATCAGTTACCCCCACGTTTTCGAGGTCGACGGCAGGATTTACATGGCTTACCTCGGCAATCAGGTGGGAAGACATGGGTTCGGCCTGGCGGAGCTCGAGGGCGAATTGGAGTAAACGATGGTGACTGCACGATGGGAGCCGCTCGGAAAGATATTCGACCCGACCGAATACAAGTTGCCGAACGGATGCCGTGAATTTGCCCAATCGCCCCAGGCCCTGGTGTTCGATCACTTCGTGCGCATCTATTTCTCCACGCGCCAGGTCGACCCCCGCAATGGCAAGTACCTCAGTCATATCGCCTATGTCGATATGGACCGGAAACTGCGCTCGGTGCTGGCCGTTTCCGATCACACGGTGATTCCCCTGGGCAATCTAGGCTGCTTCGACGAGCACGGAATCTTCCCCATGAACGTCGTTCGCCACGGCGATGTCATTTTGGCGTACACCTGCGGGTGGACGCGGCGCGTCTCGGTGTCGGTCGACACTGCTGTTGGCCTGGCGATCAGCCGCGACAATGGACGTACCTTCCAACGCGTGGCTGACGGACCGGTGCTTGCGTCGTCGTTGCATGAGCCATGTCTGGTTGGTGACGCCTTCGTCCGGATCATCGATGGCAAGTTCCACATGTGGTACATGTTCGGAACAGGATGGCGCCGGTTCCAGGCGGACGGTCCGGCGGATCGGACCTACAAGATCGGGCATGCCATTTCGGACGACGGAATCCATTGGAAGAAGGAAGAGGCTCGCCAGATCATTGCTGACCGGCTCGGTGCGGACGAAAGCCAGGCGCTTCCCACCGTGATCGAGATTGCGGGGCGCCATCACATGTTTTTCTGTTATCGCCAATCGTTCGATTTCAGGAAGACCAGGGGCCGCGGCTATCGGATCGGACACGCGTGGTCGGATGACTTGCAGCACTGGACGCGGGAGGACGACAACCCGTTGCTGGAGGTGGGGACGCAAGCATGGGATTGCGACATGCAGTGTTATCCGAATGTATTCGAATGCGACGGCCGCATCCTGCTGCTTTACAACGGCAATGAATTCGGACGATTTGGCTTTGGGGTGGCTGAGCTCAAGTCATGATCGACGGCCTTGACTACGTTCAGAATCGTTCGACGCCGGCGAGCATTGCAGCGCATCTTCGGCTTTGCAACGCTGACTTCGTGCCCCGTTTGAGTGATCGGGTCGACGTTGACGCCTACTCGGCCAAGTTGATCGAAAATGCGGCCCGGTTCGAGGCATTTGCCGGCACCGAACTGGTGGGATTGGTCGCTGCATATTGCAACGATTCGTCCCGACAGGTCGCTCATGTCTCGAATGTCAGCGTATTGCGACAGTGGCAGGGCCGGGGTGTCGCCCATGAACTGCTGCAGCTCTGCGTCCGGCATGCCAGTAACCTGGGCTTCGCAAGAATGGAGCTCCAGGTTGGCATCGACAATACCGATGCGATCCGACTGTACGCACGAGCCGGCTTTTGCCGTGTGGGAACGAATGGCCTGTTTGCGCTGATGCGCCTGAAACTAGAAGGGAAATGACCGATGGAAGTAGATCGAGATTTCAACCGGGAGATTCGCGATACCGCGGACCATCAGTACGCCTACAGTTTCGATTTCGACGTCATGCATCCCTACATGATTCGGTCTTTTGAACCGTTTTTCAGGCATGGGAGCTTGCTGGAACTGGGTAGCTTCAAAGGGGATTTCACGCGCCGATTCCTGGGTCGATTTGACGACATAACCTGCGTTGAGGCGTCGGGCGAGGCGATCGAGGAAGCCAGGGGCAAACTCGAGGACAAGGTCGGATTTGTGCACGCGCGCTTCGAAGAAGCAGTTCTGCCACGTCGCTACGACAACATCCTGCTGACCCATGTGCTGGAGCATCTGGATGATCCGGTCGAAGTGCTTCGGCGCATCAACAAGGAGTGGTTGGAAGATGGCGGCCGTCTGTTTCTGGTTTGCCCGAATGCCAATGCACCGTCGCGTCAGATCGCCGTCAAAATGGGGCTGATCAGCCACAATGCGGCCGTCACCAGGGCCGAGGCGGAACACGGCCACCGGTGTACCTATTCGCTCGATACGCTCGAGCGCGATGCCGTCGCTGCCGGGCTCACGGTGGTGCATCGATCCGGCATATTCTTCAAGGCGCTGGCCAATTTCCAGTGGGATCGCCTGCTGACCACCGACATCATTTCCAAGGACTATCTGGATGGTTGTTACAAGCTAGGGCAGCATTACCCGGATTTGTGCTCCAGCATTTTCCTTTTGTGTGAGCGAGGAGAGATGGCCGAAAAGTTGCGAGCCTGATGTCGCTCACCCGAAACATCGTTGCCAACTATGCAGGTCAGATCTATGTCGCTCTGATCGGCATCGTGCTGGTTCCCATGTACGTGCAGTACATGGGTATCGAAGCTTTTGGCCTGGTCGGTTTTTTCGCCATGTTGCAGGCCTGGTTCATGTTGCTGGACATGGGTCTGACGCCGACCATGGCGCGTGAGACCGCGCGTTATGGCGGTGGCTCGATCGATGCTCTGACCTTGCGCCGATTGCTGCGCGCGTTGGAGGGTGTTTTTGTCGTGGTTGGCGTGCTCGGAGTTCTGCTGCTGATCGGTGGATCCGAGCGCATTGCCTCTGACTGGCTCAAGGTGCGGGAATTGCCTCAGGCCGAAGTGCAACGGGCCATCGTGTTGATGGCAATGATTGTCGGCCTGCGCTGGGTTTGCGGCCTGTATCGGGGTGCCATCAACGGATTTGAACGCCTGGTGTGGCTGAACGTGTTCAATGCGGGCATCGCGACGGTGCGTTTCGCACTGGTGGTTCCGTTCCTGATCTACGTGGGATCCACGCCCACACACTATTTCGGATTTCAACTGGTCGTGGCAGTGTTCGAATTGGGGTTTCTGGTCCTGATGGCGTACCGACTGATGCCTGCTGTCGACGCGGCCAGCCACGTGCCGTGGGACTGGCGACCGTTGCGCGGAATATTGAAGTTCTCGCTCACGATCGCTTTCACCGGTGCCGTCTGGGTGCTGGTCACGCAGACCGACAAGCTCCTTTTGTCCGGCCTGATTCCGCTCACGCAATACGCCACCTTCACGCTGGCGGTCCTGGTGGCCAGCGGCATCATGATGATCAGTGGCCCGATCAGTGCTGCCTTGCTGCCCCGCATGACGCGGCTCAACGCCCAGGGTGACGAAAATGCGCTGATCCGGCTGTACCGGCATGCGACACAAATGGTGGCGATCGTCGCTGTCCCGGCCGCCGCGACGCTGGCGTTGTTCTCCGAGCCCATTCTCTGGGCCTGGACAGGCGACCGGGAACTGGCGCGAACCGCGGCGCCCGTGTTGTCGTTGTATGCACTGGGCAATGGTTTTCTGGCCTTGGCGGCCTTTCCCTATTACCTTCAGTTCGCAAAGGGTGATCTCAGCTTGCACCTGATCGGCAACCTGCTTTTCCTGTTGTTGTTCATACCCTTGTTGCTCTGGATGACCCGCACCAGCGGAATGCTGGGAGCCGGTTACGCCTGGATCATCGCCAACGTGACGCCATTTATCGTATGGCTGCCCGTCGTCCATCGGCGATTCGCCAGAGGCTTGCACGCCCAGTGGCTATTGCACGATATTGGTGCCATCGCCCTTGCAGCTGCCGTTGTGGCGGTCTGCGCGTGGTATTTCGTCCCGTTGCCAGGCGGTCGTATCGCCGTGGCAACCAGCCTGGCCGGAATCGGCGCCTGCACCTTGCTGAGTGCCATGGCGGGTTCGTCCTGGTTACGTGGCCTTATTGTCTCCAGGTGGCAGGCTCGCGTGTCGCCATGAGCAAGCCGACCGACAGGGATGCGAGCCAGGAGCGGCCCAAGGTCTCGGTCTGCGTGATTACCTATAACCAGGAGCGGTACATTGGCGAATGCCTGCAAAGCCTAGTCGAGCAGGCGACGACGTTTCCATTCGACATCATCGTTGGCGATGATTGCTCTACCGATGGGACCCACGCCATCGTTGCATCCTTCGCTGAAAAGTACCCCGGAATCGTCAAACCCATATTTATGGAGGTCAATTCCCGCGGTCTGAAGAACTATATTAATACGCACAATGCCGCCCGTGGAGAGTATGTTGCCCACATGGATGGAGATGACTATGCTTTGCCTGGCAAGATTCAGGCGCAGGCCGACGCTCTGGATCGGTTGCCATCGTGCAGTGCCGTGTGGCACAGGGTCGACCTATTCGATGATGTTGGACGATTTTGCTCGGGCGATACAGCAGACCTGTCCATGTTCCGCGACGGCGATGTGGATTTTTCCCAGGCGATACGGCTGGGATTCATCGGCGTGCACAGTTCCCTGATGTATCGCCGTTCTTCGCGTGAGGTGCTGGCGCTCGATCGAAAAGTTATGGATCTGTATCTCACGTGGGATCTGTTGTCCAAAGGGAGGGGACACATCCTGTCGGAGGTGTTTGGACGGTATCGAATGGCCTCCACCGGCTCATTGACGGTCAAATCCCTGAAGAATGTTCGCAAGATTTCAATCGAGCACGGGACGCATTTTCTGCGTAGCTTCCCGGGACAACGCAGGAGCTTCTTCCTGTGGGCTGTCAGCAATGCCGTGGTTGACGCCAAGAACCTGCGCTGGACCGCGCTGGACTTTCTGCGTTTCGCCGTACTGCATTTTGTGTGGGTATCGCCGGCGAGCATCGTCAGGAACCTGTCCGACATGCGCCGGACGCAGGTTCAGTGGGGCCGCATGATCACCGATAGCCGGGACTGACCCATGTCCGCGATCTTTACAGTGGGACTCGGGCTTTATTACCGGCTCTATCTTCGCCGCCATGTCCGTGCGGGCTCGACACTGGCTGCATTGTTGCTGTGGGTGTATCTGTGTCTCGGGGTTTCCGCTGTTTTCATCGAGATCGCTGACGGCATCGAGCCTGTTTATGCGCCAAACCATGGCGCGATCCTCACGCTACTGCTGGCAATCCTGATCAGCATCACGGGATTCGCACGCTTTCGATGGCAGAACGTCCAGATCGGACCGCCAACGTTCAGAGGTGCCTGGCTCATCGAAAACCTGTTGATCGTTGCGCAGTTTGCCGCGATTGCCTTCTTTCTTCCGTTTGCCATCGAATCGTTGACCGGAGACGTCAACATGAATCGCCTGTTGCTGGATGAAAAAATGGAAAGGCTGGCTGCGTACGGAATATTGAACACCATGGCCAGCGCGGCCAGTCAATTGTTCAGTTCGTCGCTGGTACTGGCTTTCTGCCGCTTGTCGGCAATGCCGGGACAAGGTCGAAATGTGCGGCGTGCCGCCTTGCTGCTGATCGCCAGCCTTTCCTATGTCGTCTACATTCTGGCCTTTGTAGGGCGCGATGGTGTCATCTACTGGCTGATGACAGCGGGTATGGTTTTTCTGGTTTTTCGCCATAAGATGAATCCCCTCGACAGGGTCAAGATTTCGATCGTCGGAGCATGTTGCGCAGTGGTCATCCTGGTCCCGTTCATGATGATCACGATCTCGCGCTTCTTCGATGCAGATCAAGGCGGCGCATGGAGCATCTTCCGGTACTTCGGCATGCAGCTGATCAACTTCAGCGACTATTCGTCCATCAATCGTCCGGCCACCCATGGCATTGCGAACTTCCCGATGTTCGCCAATCCCGTTTGTACCTTGCTCGACTTGAATTGCGATTCATGGCCGGACGTCAAGGAGCATGTCTTTGACCTGTATCTGGAGCAGGGCGTCGAGCCATGGTTGTTCGGGACTTTCGTATCGGACCTGGCGGCCGATTTTGGGAACCACGGTGCCGTGCTGGCAGTATTGCTTTATGCCATTCTTTGCGACCGAGTCATCACGCGCTTCAGAGGATTGCATGGCTATTCGTTGGCGAGACTGTTGCTGATACTTTTCCTGGTGCTCTTGCCATATTGGGGCGTCTTTTACTTCAGATTCGCAATCAGCAATGGCTATATAGTCGTCAACCTTTTCTTCATCGGATTCGTGGCGTTGTTGCAGAGTTACCAGACGGTTCGCTTGCCCGTGTCTGCAAACTGACCGATGTCGGACCAGGACCAATCGATGTGCGCCATCGCAGGTTGCCGGACTTCAACGGCGACATGGCAGGCGATAAGGCAGCTGGCCGGCGTATGAGAGTCCTGGTTGTCAGCCAATATTATTGGCCCGAGTCCTTTCGAATCAACGAGGTCGTGCATTCACTGCGTGAGAGAGGGTGCCAAGTGACGGTACTTACCGGCCAGCCGAACTATCCCCAGGGCAAGATCTTTGACGGATACAGGGCCATGGGCCTGGGTGCGCAGCAGCATGCGTCCGGCTATACGATTTACCGTGTGCCCCTGATGCCGCGGGGCCGGGCCGGCGCAGTCGGGCTGTCACTGAATTACCTGTCGTTCGTGCTCGGGGGCAGCCTGCTGGGTTCGTGGCTGCTGCGACGCCAGCACTTCGACACGATCTTCGTGTTTGGCGTGTCTCCCATCCTGCAGGCGATACCGGCAATAGTCCTGAAATGGCTAACAGGCGCGAAATTGGTGACCTGGGTGCAGGACCTGTGGCCGCAAGGTCTTGAAGCCACTGGTTTCGTGCGCAACCAGCGCCTGCTTGCTCTGGTGGGACTCATCGTGCGCTGGATCTATCGCCGAAGCGATTTGTTGCTGGTGCAGTCCGAGGCCTTTGTTGCGCCGGTGCGAGCCATGGCTGGCCAGACGAAGGTGCTATACCATCCGAATCCGGGTGAGTTGGCATTCGATCAGAATTTTGCGCAGCGGCCGCCGGCACTGAAGCTTGAACCAGGCTTTAATGTCGTGTTCGCCGGCAACCTCGGCACCGTGCAGGCGCTGGGCACCATTTTGGATGCCGCGGAATTGCTCAGGGCGCATCGACAGGTCCGATTCGTGCTGGTCGGCAGCGGCAGCCGCAGCCAATGGCTGCAACAGGAAGTCACGCGCCGACGGCTTGAAAATGTGCGGCTGGCCGGCCGCTTCGATCCTGACTGCATGCCGGCGATCCTGGCCCAGGCGTCGGCGTTGTTGGTCAGTCTTGTGCGCAGCCCGATCATGGGTCAGACTGTTCCGAGCAAGATGCAGGCCTATCTGGCGGCGGGCAAACCAGTGATCGCGTCGCTCGATGGAGAAGGTGCACGGGTGCTCGACGAGTCGGCCGCGGGCGTCTCCTGCCCAGCGGAGGATCCACAGGCCCTCGCTGCCGCAGTCGTCCGCCTGAGTGCGATGCCCGCAGAAGAGTTGCAACGGTTGGGCGACGCCGGAGTCGCGTATTACCGCAAGCACTTCGAACCCGGGTTGCTGGCGGACAAGCTGGTTGCGCTTTTTGCCGACCTGACGGCGGCGAACAACGGTTACATCGAAAACGGATAGCAGGGGAGTTGTGCGATGACGATAACTGACAAGAAGCGCGTTCTGGTGCTGGGGGCTTCGGGGATGCTGGGCAACGCAGTCTTGCGGCTGTTCGCGCAGAGCGACGGTTTTGCCGTGACGGGGTCTGTGCGCGCTGCATCGGCGCTGACCCTGTTGCGCCCCGATTTGCGTGAAAAGGTCGTGATTGGTGTGGACGTTGAATCGACCGACAGCCTCATGCGATTGTTTGCGCAGACCCGTCCGGACGTCGTGATCAACTGCATCGGCGTGATCAAGCAACTTGCACAAGCCAACGACCCCCTGGCGGTCATCCCGATCAATGCCTTGTTGCCGCATCGACTGGCTCGCCTGTGCGATGTCGCAGGCGCCCGATTGATCCACATGAGTACGGACTGCGTCTTCGCGGGTACTCGCGGGATGTACCGTGAGCACGACAGTGCCGATGCCAATGACCTGTACGGGCGCAGCAAGTACCTGGGTGAGGTCGACTATCCCCATGCCGTGACCCTGCGTACCTCGATCATCGGCCCCGAGCTCGGCAGCGCAAACGGCCTAATCGGCTGGTTCCTGTCCCAGCACGGATCGGTCAAGGGGTTTACGCGGGCTGTCTTTTCCGGCCTACCAACGGTGGAACTGGCGCGCGTGATGCGGGACTACGTCATCCCGCGTGCGGACCTGCACGGCGTCTACCACGTGTCGGCGGATCCGATCAACAAGTTCGATCTGCTCCAATTGGTTGCCAAGGCCTACGCCAAGACGATCGATATCAAGGCCGATGACAATCTGGTGATCGATCGTTCCTTGGACTCCAGTCGTTTCAAGGGTATCACTGGCTACCAGCCGGCTGACTGGTCGGAGCTTGTCAGGTGCATGCAGGCCTTCGCCTGAATCAGCCTCTCGGAGAAGTATGACCATGTTTGCAAACAAAGTGCTGCTCATCACCGGCGGAACCGGGTCGTTCGGCAATGCGGTTCTGAACCGATTCCTTCGCTCGGATTTCGCCGAGATCCGCATCTTCAGCCGCGACGAGAAGAAGCAGGAAGACATGCGTCTGGCGCTCAAGAACGACAAGGTGAAGTTCTACATCGGCGACGTCCGCCAGTACGACAGCGTCCACGATGCATTGCGGGGTGTCGACTATGTATTCCATGCGGCCGCGCTCAAGCAAGTGCCCTCGTGCGAGTTCTATCCCATGGAGGCGGTGCGCACGAATGTGCTGGGTGCCGAGAATGTCATGCGCGCTGCCATTGCCAACGAAGTGAAGCGTTGCGTCGTTCTGAGCACCGACAAGGCCGTTTACCCGATCAACGCCATGGGCATTTCCAAGGCGATGATGGAGAAGCTGATGGTTGCGCAGTCGCGACTGTGCGATCCGGCCAGGACGATCCTGTCGGCAACCCGCTATGGCAACGTCATGGCGTCGCGCGGGTCCGTGATTCCATTGTTCCTGCGGCAGTTGCAGAACGGGCAGCCGATTACGATCACCGATCCGAACATGACGCGGTTCCTGATGTCGCTCGAGCAGTCGGTGGACCTGGTCATGTACGCGTTCGAACATGCCCGACCGGGTGACATCTTCGTGCAAAAGGCCCCTGCGTCCACGGTTGGAGATCTTGCCTCGGCCATCCAGTCCCTCATGCAATGCGACAACGGCATCAAGGTAATTGGAACCCGTCACGGAGAAAAGCTGTACGAGTCGCTGGTGTCGCGCGAGGAGATGGCGCGCGCAGAGGACCTCGGCGGGTATTACCGCATACCGGCCGACTCACGCGATCTCAACTACGACAAGTATTTTGTGCAAGGGGAAACCGCCATATCGCAGATCGACGACTACACCTCCCACAACACAAGCCGTCTGGATGTCGAACAGGTCAAGGCGATCCTGATGACGCTGGACATCATTCGCGAGGCCATGCATGCGTAGGCTGAAGGTCATGACGATTGTCGGTACCCGGCCGGAAATCATTCGCCTGTCACGGGTAATCGACAAGTTGGATCAGCATTGTGAGCACGTGCTTGTGCACACCGGGCAGAACTACGACTACGAATTGAACGACGTGTTTTTTGCCGAGTTGGGCATACGCAAGCCGGATGTTTTTCTGTCCGCTGCGGGCGAGACGGCGGCGCAAACCATCGGTCAGGTCATCATTGCTGCGGACCGCGTGTTGCAGGAACATGCTCCGGAAGCGGTATTGCTGCTCGGTGACACGAACAGTGGCATGGCAGTCATTGCGGCCAAGCGACGCAAGATTCCGGTTTTCCATATGGAAGCGGGTAACCGGTGCTTCGACTTCCGTGTGCCGGAGGAAATCAATCGGCGCATCGTGGATCACACGGCAGATATCAACCTCACCTACAGTGATATTGCCCGGGAATATCTGCTCAAAGAGGGCCTGCCGCCCAACCAGGTCATCAAGACCGGAAGTCCGATGCGCGAGGTCATCAACCATTACCGCTCCGGCATCGACAACTCGGACGTGCTGACGCGTCTGGGCTTGCAGCGGCATCAGTATTTTGTGGTCAGTTCGCATCGGGAAGAAAATGTCGATGCGTCGGAGAATCTGTTGCGCCTGTTCGGCGTGCTGGAATTGCTCGCGGAGCGTTATTCGGTTCCGGTCATTGTTTCCACCCATCCCCGCACCCGAAAGCGACTCGATGCGCTCGGTCGACAAACCCATCCGCTGGTGCAGTTTCACAAGCCGTTCGGATTTCTCGATTATGTGCGGCTTCAGATTGATGCGCGAGCCGTACTCTCGGACAGCGGAACCATCACGGAAGAGTCTTCGATTCTCAATTTCCCCGCTCTTAATCTTCGCGAAATGCATGAACGGCCGGAAGGATTCGAAGAAGCCGCGGTCATGTTTGTCGGCATGAATACCGATCGGGTGGTGCAGGGCCTCGACGTACTTGCGACACAAGGCCGGGGAAGCAAGCGTTCGCTGAAGATGGTCGCCGACTATTCTGCGGACAATGTGTCCGACAAAATTGTCCGGATCATATTGAGCTACACCGACTTCATCAATCACAACGTCTGGCGTAAAGGCTAGTGATGGTCGGCATATTCCCCGGGGTACTCCGGCTTGCGTGGAGCAGCGGTGAACCCGATGATCTGAACCATGCGACAAGCAGAAGTTGGATTGAATCTGAGCACGAAAGCGGTATTTCGGCATGAAGGCGCACATGGGAGTCGATGCCGCGTCCGGCCTGGCGTACTCGGTGCGGGGCGCCTCGGC
>JANNKH010000126.1:0-14118 GCA_031396205.1 Rhodoferax sp. | reverse complement strand
GTACCCGATGCCGACGACGTTCGGGAAATCGAAGTAGGCCTGCTGGCCCGTGTTGAGCTGCTCGTGGATCGCCCCGACCCGGAGTACGTTGGAGGCGCGGTCGTTGAACGTGCTCGTCAACGTGACGGCGGCGAGCTCGTCCAGGTCTTCTTCCCATCCCTGCGCGTCGAAAGCCTCGTCGCTCGTGGCCGGTAGCGCCGCCCATTCGGTGATGGCGTTGAACTTGATGGTCTTGGCCTGCTCATCGGACAACTTGCTTGCGTCAAAACTGTCCCATGGGATATCACGCGCCATATCCCAGCGCACCGCCTCCAGTTGTTTGAACAATTCGGGATACAGCATCGGGTCCTTCAGGTGGGAAGCATATCAACTGACAGCAGACGGCAAGCATTTTAATGTGTGACCGGAGACAGCCGTGTCCTTTGGCGTTCGCCGGCACTCCGTCAAACCGAGCACTGCAGTACGCGGCGCTTGGCCCGCCAACCAACGGCCGGGGTTGGCGTTGCGAGGCAACAACCCGGTCGCCGCAAAGGAATAAAACTAACTAGTCTACAAATTACTGAGTAGTCTATAATATTTCTTATGGGTTTCAAAAAAACACCGAATTTCTGTCACACCGGGATGAACGCGGCCAGGAACTTGTGCGTCATGCCCAGAATCGGAATCAGATGGGAGTCGCAGGAGCCTCCCACGCGTTTCCTGCTGCGAAGTCGCCCGAGCCCTGTACGGTCCGGCGTAATCCCGGGGTTGTTCTCCTCCTCCCCCTTGTTGACCTCGGGACGCTTCGCGGCGGTTTTGTCTGCCCGCCAGGCCGCGAGCCGCCGCCGATGAAAGTGGCCATCGTCGGATCGGGCATCGCAGGCCTGGCCGCCGCGCACCGGCTGCGCGGCCAGGCGTCCATCACGATCTTTGAAGCCGCTGACTACTTCGGCGGCCATACCCACACCGTCGACATCGCGCTGCCAGTCGCCGGTCGCATGGTTGCGCATGGCGTGGATACCGGCTTTTTGGTGTTCAACGAGCGCACCTATCCAACGCTGATCGCACTTTTTGCCGAACTGGGCGTTGAGACCTGCCGGTCGGACATGTCGTTTTCAGTCCAGGCCACCGATCCGCATAACGGCCGGCATCTGGAATGGGGCGGCAGCACGATCAGCAGCGTGTTCGCGCAGCGGCGTAATCTCGTCAGCCCGCGCTTTCTGCGCATGCTGCGCGACCTGGGTCGCTTCAATACACTGACGCAAGATATCGCGCGCGCAGGCAACGAGGCGCAACTGCAACAACCGCTGGGCGAGTTCTTGCGCCAGCATGGCTTTTGCGACGCCTTCTGCGACTGGTATTTCATGCCGATGGTGGCCTGCATTTGGAGTTGCCCAAAAGCGCAGATGCTGCAATTCCCGGTGTCGACCATGATCCGTTTTTGCCACAACCACGGGCTCAACCAGGTGCGCAACCGGCCACAGTGGTGGACCGTGCGGGGCGGCGCACGCCACTATGTCGACAAAATTCTGTCGCAGGTTGACGACAAACGCCTGAATAGTCCGGTGCGTTCGATCCGGCGGCATGACCCAGGCGCCGGCGTAACCGTGAGCACCGACCAAGGCAACGAACATTTCGACCAAGTCGTGCTCGCCACCCACAGCGACCAGGCGCTGGCCTTGCTGCCAGACGCCAGTGCGCAGGAGCGCGCCATTCTGGGCGCGATCCGCTATCACCCCAATCGGGCCGTGTTGCACACGGACGCGTCGGTTCTGCCGAGGCACCCGCGCGCCTGGGCAGCCTGGAACTACGAGTCCGCAGCGGGGGCTGCTCAGGCCGCACCCGGTAGCCATGACCCGGTGTGCCTGCACTATCTTATCAACCGCCTGCAGCCGTTACCCTGGCAGCAGCCGGTAATCGTGTCGCTCAATCCGGTGCGTGCTATCGCGCCAGAACACGTCATGGGCGAGTACCCGTATGCCCATCCGGTCTTCGACCAAGCCGCAGTGGCGGCGCAGGCGCAGGTCTGGGAACTGCAAGGCGTGCGCGACACTTTTTTCTGCGGCGCCTGGATGGGGTATGGCTTCCATGAAGACGGGCTCAAGGCCGGTCTGATCGCGGCAAACCGGCTTTTGGCAACAGCCGGCACTGGGCGCTCCGAGCGCCAGGTCGAGGCGGCGCTCGCATGACGTCCGACGCCATGGCGGGCACCGTAGCAATGCCAGGACTGGCGTCGGTTTCTGCCGTCGCACTACCCATGCTCGGATTCGGCGAGGTGCGTCACACCCGGCTGCGGCCGGCCCGCAATGCCTTTGCCTACCCCAGCTACTTCCTGATGCTGCCGATGCGAGCGATGCAGGACCCCTCGCATCTTGCGGCCCACAGCAGCCTGGCGTGCAATCGCCGCGCCGCGCTGAGCTTCTTCGACGCCGACCACGGCGACGGCCGCCCGCCGGAGCGCGGCGGCGCACTGGCTTGGCTGGACGAACTGCTGCGCCGCGAAGGCATCCTGGATGCCACTGGCGAGGTCTGGTTGCAGTGTTACCCGCGGGTATGGGGCTATGCGTTCAAGCCGGTCAGCTTCTGGTTCTGCCACCGGGCATCCGACAACGCCGGCGGCGCACTGCGCGCCATCGTGGTCGAGGTCAACAATACCTTCGGCGAGCGCCATTGCTACCTGCTCGACAACCCACAGTGGGGCGCGCAGATCACCGCGGCAAAACAATTCCATGTGTCGCCATTCCTGCGCGTCGAAGGCCGCTACCGCTTCCGTTTCATGCGCACGCGCAGACCGCAGGGCGAACGTTATGTGGCCCGCATCGACTACGAGGACGCCCAAGGCACGGTGTTGCAGACCAGCGTCAGCGGAGCACTCGCCCCGGTCACGCCGGCGACCTTGCGCAAGGCGTTGTGGCGCTATCCGGCGATGACGCTGGGTGTCATCAGCCGCATCCACCTGCAGGCAGCGCGGCTGTGGCTCAAGCGCGTGCGATTCGTGCCCAAGCCCGCTGCGCCCGGCTTCCCGGTAACCCGGCAAACCCCACCCCCAGTTTGAGAAATCCCACGCCTCAGCCATGAACACCCGTACCCTGTCCTATTCCGCCCCCCTGCGCAATGCCCCTGCTGCCGCGCGCAGCGCCCTGAAACTGCTCGCGCGCCTGCGCCACGGTACTTTGACGGTGCAACTGCCCGATGGGTCGGTTCAGGTATTTGGCGAATCAGTGCAGCCCGCCGGTACACAGGCCGAGTACGCAGGGCGCTCGGCCCGCAGTGCCATGATTACACTGCGCAACTGGAACATGTTCGCTGCGATCCTCACATCCGGCGACATCGGATTTGCCGAGAGCTATATTGCCGGCGACTGGAGCACCCCCCATCTGACCGACCTGCTCACGCTGTTCATACGCAACCGCAACGAGCTTGAGGCCGTGATCTACGGCAGCTGGACCGGGCGCGCGCTATACCGCGCCAGGCATTGGCTTAACAGGAACACCCGCGCCAACAGCCAGAAGAACATTCACGCGCATTACGACCTGGGAAATGCGTTCTACAGCCTGTGGCTGGACGACACGATGAACTATTCGTCGGCCTGGTTCGATGGCGACCACGGCAAGTCCATGCGCGAAGCGCAGAATGCCAAGGTGCGGCGGGCATTGCGCATGGCCAACGTGCAGTCGGGCGACCGGGTGCTGGAGATCGGATGTGGCTGGGGTGCGCTGGCGGAAATGGCATCGGCCGAGTTCGGCGCCAGCGTCACCGGCGTCACGCTCAGCACCGAACAATTGGCCTTTGCCCGCCAACGCATGCAGGGCCTCGCGTCCCGAAATGGCGCAGCAGCGGCGGCCGATTTGCGCTTGCAGGACTACCGGGACATCAACGACGGACCGTACGACGCGATCTGCTCCATCGAGATGGTCGAAGCAGTTGGCAAAGCCTACTGGCCCACCTATTTTCAGAGCGTCCACCGTCTGCTCAAGCCAGGTGGGCGTGCCTGCATCCAGAGCATCGTGATCGACGATGCGCTGTTCGATCGGTATATCCGATCCAGCGATTTCATCCAGCAGTACATCTTTCCCGGCGGTTGCCTGCCATGCCCGCGCTCATTCCGGCGTGAAGCTGCCGCCGCAGGGCTTAGCGTCGTCGACGAACTGGCATTCGGCCAGGACTACGCCGAAACGCTGCGGCGCTGGCGCCAGGAATTCCTGGCCAATCGCGACGCGATCGCCAGCCTCGGATTTGATGGCCGCTTCATGCGCATCTGGGAGTTCTACCTGGGCTACTGCGAGGCCGCTTTCGACACGGCCAACATCGACCTGGTCCAGTACACGCTGGTCCGGCAATGACGAAGGCGCTGCACCGGCGACAGTGGATGGCGGCGGTCGCCGCCGGATTGTGGCCAATCAGCGCGTTGGCCGACACGCCGCCCGAGGTGCGTGGCCTGATGCCGTCCGCCCTGCTGTCGGGCAGCACCCGCTTCAGTTATTGGGGTTTCGCGGTTTACGACGCCAGCCTGTGGATACAGCCCGGTTTTACGGCGCGCGAATACGAGCGCCACGCGCTGGCGTTGCAGCTGCGGTATCTGCGTGACTTCACCAATGCCGCAATCACCGGCCGCTCGATTGACGAAATGGCGCGCCAGTCCAAGCCAACGCCCGAACGCCGGCAACAATGGCAGCAGTGGCTGGTCGCGTCATTTCCAGACATCAAGAAGGGCGACCGCATCACCGGCTTCCACCGACCGGACGAGGGCGCGCTGTTCCTGACCAATGGCCGGCAGACGGGCATCGTTCCCGACCCGGAGTTCTCGCGCCTGTTCTTTGGCATCTGGCTGGCCGCCGGCACATCGGAGCCTGCATTGCGTCAGTCACTGCTGTCCGGGCAGACCGGGTCGTGATCATGGGCGAACACGCACCGATCACGACGCGCCAGGGGCTGCAGTACGGCGCACTCGGTCTGCCGCTGGCATTCGTCGCGCTGCCGCTGTATGTGATCTTGCCCAACCATTACGCCACCAACTTTGGCATGTCCTTGGCCACGTTGGGACTGATACTACTGGGCGCACGATTGTTCGACGCGCTGATCGATCCGCTCATTGGTCGCTGGTGCGACCATCTGTTCGCGCGCTCGCCCTCGCAGGTGCTGGCCATGGGTGCACTGGCCGCGGTGGTGCTGGCGGCCGGATTCGGCCTGCTGTTCTTTCCCATGACCCGCGATCCAGTTGGCCTGGCGGCGTGGGCTGGCGTTTTTCTGGTGCTGACCTACGCCGCCTACAGCGCGCTGAGCGTTGCGCACCAATCCTGGGGCGCCATGCTCGGCGGCGATGCGTCGCGGCGCAGCCGCATCGTGGCCTGGCGCGAGGGTCTGGCACTGCTGGGTGTGGTCTTGGCGTCGATGGCGCCGGCTCTGCTTGGCCTGCCAGCGACCTGGCTCTTGTTTTGCGCCTGCCTGGCAATCGGGTGGTTCGCCTGGACACGCGCGCTGCGCCCCCGCACCAACCCGCAGCCTCACCGGCAGGACCTCTGGCAACCCATGCGCCACGCAGGCTTTCGTCGGCTGCTGGGTGTGTTCATGCTCAATGGCATTGCCAGCGCGATTCCAGCCACATTGGTGCTGTTTTTTGTGCAGGACCGGCTGCAGGCACCGCGCTCGCTGGAGCCGGCCTTCCTGGCTACTTATTTCGTCTGCGCCGCCGCGTCGCTGCCTTTATGGCTGCTGCTGGTGGGCCGCATCGGACTGGTGCGCAGCTGGCAGTGCGGCATGCTGCTGGCGGTGGCCGCCTTCATCTGGGCCAGCACCCTGGGCAGTGGCGACACGCTGGCTTTCCTGCTGGTGTGTGCAGCATCCGGCGTCGCACTGGGCACCGACCTGGCACTACCGGGCGCCATCCTGGCCGGGCTGATCGCAGGGGCGGGCGACCGCGGCAGGGCCGAAGGCGCCTACTTCGGTTGGTGGAACTTCGCCACCAAACTCAACCTGGCGCTGGCCGCCGGTCTGGCGCTGCCGATGCTGGCGCTGTTCGGCTACACACCAGGGGCGCGTGACGCGTCGGCTCTAGACGCACTGACCATCGCCTATTGCCTGTTGCCCTGCCTGCTCAAGCTGGGTGCCGCCGCACTGCTGCACCGGTACCACCGGCGATGGACCGCACAAGGAACATTTGCATGACCCTCTGCACGAACCAAACGCCATCGATGGCGCGCCGGCGCCATGCGCTGCGCACCGCAACAGCACTGATCGCCGCCGGCGCCTTGACGCTGGTCGGCTGCGCCGCACCCGACATCCAGGATTACGCAGCCGAAAAGCCAGTGCTGGATTTGCGCAGCTACTTCGATGGAATCATCGACGGCTACGGCCTCTTCACCGACCGCGGCGGCAAGGTGGTCAAGCGCTTCACCGTCGTGATCCGGTGCAGCTGGTCGGGCGACGATGGCGTGCTGGATGAGGATTTCCTGTACTCCGACGGCACCCAACAAAAGCGCATCTGGCGCCTCAAGCGCCTGCCCGACGGCCATTACACGGGGCTGGCAGACGACGTGATTGGCGCAGCCCGCGGAGTAGCGCGCGGCAATGCCCTGCACTGGAAATACACCATGGCCTTACCGGTCGATGGGCGGGTGATCCACGTGCAATTCGACGACTGGATGTACTTGATGGACGCGCGGGTGATGCTCAACAAGGCCGAGATGCGCAAGTTCGGGATCCGCCTGGGTGAGGTGACCCTGTCATTCACCAAGCGCTGAGGTGCGCCATGCCGACCGCCCTGACGAACCGCCGCCAACCGAGAGAGCCTTCCCGATGTCCCTGAATCCTGCCATCACCGACTGGCGCGGCAAAACCGTCTGGCTGGTCGGAGCCTCCACCGGCATTGGTCGCGCTACCGCCGCGCTGCTGCATGCCCGCGGTGCGCGGGTCATCGTATCGGCCCGCAGCGCAGGCGCGCTGGACCAGTTTGTCGCGGAGCATCCGGGCGCGCGGGCACTGGCGTTCGATGTGACCGATAGCAAAGCGGTGCGTGCGGCCACGCAACAGGTTCTGCAGGATGGCGATCTGCACGGCATGGTGTACTGCGCCGGCCATTACACCGCGATGGGTGCCGACGCCATCGACCTGGACGACATGTTGCGCCATGTCGACATCAACTACGCCGGCGCCTTGCGCTTGCTCGATGCGGTACTGCCCCATCTCCTGAGCACGCCACACCAGGCCCGCTTCGTCAGCCTGGTGGGCAGCGTGGCGGGTTATCGCGGCTTGCCGCGCAGCCTGGCGTACGGCCCGACGAAGGCAGCGCTGATCAACCTGGCGCAGACGCTGTATCTGGACCTGCGGGGAAAGGGTGTAGGCGTGTCCATCATCAACCCCGGATTCGTCGAAACGCTGCTGACGGCGCAAAACACCTTTCCGATGCCGGCCTAGCTGACGCCCGAGCAGGCGGCGCAGGAAATCCTCAAGGGTTGGGCGCGCGGCGCGTTCGAGATCCATTTCCCCAAACGCTTCACGTTGTGGCTCAAGCTGTTGTCGCTGCTACCCGACCGCTTGTATTTCCTGTGTGTCGGCCAATTGACCCGCTCTGATTCCCATGCAGACCAACCCTATCGCGCACAAGATCGCTGACATCGAACGCGCGATTCGCGTATTCGAGTCCCTCACGGAGCGCTCCATGGCCGATCTGGGCACGATCTACACCGCCGATGCCCGTTTTGTCGATCCGTTCAATGCGGTGCGCAGTATTGACGCCATCGTGCAGGTCTTCCAGCACATGTATGCGGCGCTGAACAAGCCCCGATTCGTGGTGACCGGCTCCCTCGCGCAGGGCGACCAGTGTTTTCTGCTATGGGAGTTCCAGTTCCGCTTGCGCTCGTTTCGAAAAACGGTCGACCAGTGCATCGCAGGCACCAGCCATCTGCGATTTGACGCCGAAGGTCGCATCACGCAGCACCATGACTATTGGGACGCGGCGCATGGCTTGTACCAGCAGATGCCACTGCTTGGCGGCCTGATGCGCTGGCTACGCAGACGCATCAACAGCTGACGCCGGCTGCGCCCAGCGCGGTACGTCGAAGAGACGCGCAATGCCTCAGGACGGCACGCTATCGACGAAGCTGACGCGCAGCATCAGCTTGTCCTGCAATTTCACCAGGTTGGCGTGGTCGCTGCGCCAGGCAATCTGGGGGAAGCGGAAATCCAGGTAGCCCAGTGCACACCCCACGGCGATATCGGCCAGGCTCAGGTGAATTCCAGCGCAGTACGGCTTGTCGGCCAGGCCCTTGGCCATGGCTTTGAGGCTGACCTGGATCTTGGCCAATTGACGATCAATCCATTCCTGGCTACGTTGCGCCTTGCTGCGGCCATCCCAGGTCGCTTCCAGCCGAGCCAATATGGCCGCATCGAGCACGCCATCGGCCAGTGCTTCCCAGGTCTTGACTTCGGCCCGCTCACGCCCATTGGGCGGAATCAGCTTGCCCACCGGTGACAGGGTATCCAGGTATTCGACGATCACGCGGGAGTCGAACAAGGCCTCGCCGCCTTCCATGATCAGGCACGGCACCTTGCCCAGCGGGTTGGACTCGCTGATCCGGGACTCGGGCGACCAGACGTTGTCGGTCACATACTGGTAATCCAGTTTCTTCTCCGCCATGGTGATACGCACCTTGCGCACATAAGGGCTGGACGAGGATCCGATGAGTTTCATGGCTAAGCATTTCCGGGTGTGTGGGGCATTCTAGCCATCGGCCAGCCACTGCGGTTTCGGCCGCTCAGGCCGCAGGGCGCACCTACAATCGCCGCATGACTTTCTCCGCCGTTTCCGCCCTGTCGCCGCTGGACGGCCGGTATGCCGCCAAGCTGGTGGCGCTGCGACCGCTGATGAGCGAACTGGGCTATATGCGGCGCAGGGTGCAAGTCGAGATCGCCTGGTTCGTGCATTTGAGTGACGCCGGCTTCGCAGAATTCAGGCCTCTCAGTTTGGGAGCACGCACTTACTTGCTGAAGTTGGTGAAGAATTTCGATGAAGCCGATGCACAGGCGATCAAGGACATCGAAAAAGTCACCAACCACGATGTGAAGGCAGTCGAGTACTGGCTCAAGGCCAAGTTCGAGTCGCGCACGGAACTGCAACGGGCCGGCGAGTTCGTGCACTTTGCCTGTACCAGCGAGGACATCAACAACACCAGCCACGCATTGCAGTTGCGCGCCGCGCGCAACACCGTGATCCTGCCGGCGCTGGACCGGCTGCTGCTCAAGCTGCGCGCGATGGCCGGCACCTATGCCGATGTGCCGATGCTCAGCCGCACCCATGGCCAGACCGCGAGCCCGACCACGGTCGGCAAGGAGATCGCCAACGTCGTGATGCGCCTGCAGACCGCCTGCGACCGCATCGCTGGCGTGCAGATCCTGGCCAAGATGAATGGTGCGGTAGGCAACTACAACGCGCACCTGTCGGCCTGGCCCGATTACGACTGGGAGGCGTTCAGCCGGCGCGTCATCGAGACGCCCGAAGCCACGGCCCAAAGCGGTGTCCAGCCCTGGGGCCTGGGCCTGCATTTCCAGCCCTTCAGCATCCAGATCGAACCGCACGACTACATGGCCGAGTTGTTCGACGCCGTGGCACGCGCCAACACCATCCTGATCGACTGGTCGCGCGATGTCTGGGGTTATGTCAGCCTGGGGTATTTCAAGCAGAAACTGCGCGATGGCGAAGTGGGCTCCAGCACCATGCCACACAAGGTCAATCCGATCGATTTCGAGAATGCCGAGGGCAATCTGGGCCTGTCCAACGCCTTGCTGCGCCACCTGAGCGAGAAGCTGCCGATCAGCCGCTGGCAACGCGATCTGACGGACTCCACCGTGCTGCGCAATATGGGGGTGGCCTTGGGCTACGCCTTGCTGGCCTACGAGTCGCTGGCGGCCGGCCTGGGCAAGCTCGAAATCAACAAAACGGCGATAGCCGCGGACCTGGATGCATCCTGGGAAGTGCTGGCCGAACCGATCCAGACCGTGATGCGGCGTTACGGTCTGCCACAGCCTTACGAACAACTCAAGAAGTTCACCCGCGGCGCGCCCATGACGCGCGAACTGATGCAGGGCTTTATTGCCAAGCTGGATATTGCGCAATCCGATAAAGACCGGCTGCTGGCTTTGACCCCGGCAAGCTACACCGGCATGGCGGCCGAACTGGCGCGTCGCGCCTGAGCCCCGAACGCATCCGATGGCGCTTAAATCCACCGTGTTCCGGGCGAATCTGCAGATCGCCGATATCGACCACAACTACTATGCCGACCATGCTTTGATGCTGGCGCGCCACCCCAGCGAAACCGATGAACGCATGTTGGTGCGACTGGTCGCGCTTGCGTTGCAGGCACACACGCTGCAGTCGGTCTGCAACGGCGACGGCACGCTGGCTTTCGGCGCCGGCCTGTCAGACCCGGACGAGCCCGACGTCTGGCTGCGCGATTTCACCGGCCAGACCCGGCTTTGGATCGAGGTCGGCCAGCCCGAGGACAAGCCATTGCTCAAGGCCTGTAGCAAGGCCGACGCCGTGGTGCTCTATTGCTTCAGCCATGGCGCGGAAATCTGGTGGCGCGGTATCGAGAGCAAGCTGTCACGGCCGCGCAATTTGAGCGTGTTCCGGATAGCAAGCGAGGCTGCGCAAGGATTGCAGGTGCTGGCACAACGCAGCATGCAGCTGCAGGCCACGATCCAGGACGGCAGCCTGATGCTGGGCGATGCGCAACAGCATGTCGACATCACGCCGCTGCGCTGGAAATAGCGCGGTCGCGGTCAACGCCGCTGGCGTTCAGCCGCACGCTCGGCATACCGATTGAAGCGCCAGGCCGTCCCTTCATGGCTGATGCGCCGCCAGGTCGCGCGTTTCTCCGCTGGGCCCATGTCGGTCCAATGCTGCACTTCCTCGAAACTGCGTCCGCAGCCCTTGCAGATGGCGTCGCCCTGGCTGGTGGAGCAGATCGCGATGCACGGCGTATCGGGCGTGCTCTCGTACCAGACCAGCCAGGCCGCGAACGCCACGCGCGGAAAAGAGAACTCGTCGGCCAGCGACTCGCGGTGGTAGACCATCAACGCATACACCTCGGCCAGTGCCCGTACCTCCGGCGCCAGCGTGATGCCATCGGGTGAGGGCTTCTTGTGGCGCCAAAAGTTGATGGCCGATTCGATGTCGGTGATGTGGATGCCGGTCATGGGATGGTCGTGTGAGCCCGCATCTTGCCATGGCGCGCGCGCGTGCGCCGGGCCGGCGCGGTGGTATGCTGGCCGGCCATGAAACTGATCGTCAAATGGCTGCTCAGCGCAGCCGCCTTGCTGGCCCTTACCTACCTCTACAGCGGCGTCGCCGTCAGCAGCTTCGCCAGCGCCCTGATCGCGGCCTTCGTTATCGGGCTGTTCAACACCATCGTGCGTCCGATCCTGGTCGTCCTCACATTGCCGGTCACGGTCGTTACGCTGGGGCTGTTCCTGTTCGTGATCAATGCGCTGATGTTCTGGGCTGCTTCCGGTGTGCTCGACGGTTTTTCCGTCAACGGTTTTGGTGCTGCCCTGATTGGCTCGTTGATCTACTCGCTGCTCGGGGTGTTGATCGAATCAGCGCTCGAGGGCCTGTTCCCGAAGAAGTAATTGCACCTGGCGAGTCCGGGTGTCGATGATCGACGCCTCGATGTGGTCCGTTGCGCCCGCGCTGCGTGCCATGCCCTGGGCCGCCTTGAAACGGTCCACCGCCGCGGCATAGTCCAGCAACGCTACCTGCGCTTCGGCCTCGGCACGGATCGATCGCAACACCTGCCCCTGTGCGGCGTTGGCACGGCCCAGCATCTGCCAAGCGCCTGCGTCGCGCGGATGCACGGCCACCCACGACTGCAATGCGGTGGCCGCCTCTTTGGCACGCCCCTGGCGAACCGCCAACTGCGACATCATCAGCAATTCGGCACGGCCCGATGGCTCGAAAGCGCCAGCCGGTTGTCCGGACAAAAGCGCCAGCTCGGTTTCCAGCAACCGGGCCAACCGGCGCGCTGGCTTATCGCCAGCGACAAGGGCGTTCAGGCGCGCCATCGACGCCTTGGCCGCATCGAAATCACGCATCTTGCCCGCCGCCAGTGCCCCCGCGTAGAAGGTTCCCGCCTGCTGGGCCGGCGGCATCTCGGCCAGTTTTGGCGCCTGCGCCTGGGCCAGGGTGTCACGCAGTGCGTCGATGGCCGGGTTGGACAACACCCGGGCTCGGGCACTGACCATCGCATGGTCGATTGTTACTGCCAATGCAGCGCCGCCCTGTGCCGCCAGCGGCAATCGACCTTGCACATCGGCGATGCGCTCGGATGTCAGCGGGTGGCTGCGCAGGTACGGAAACGCGCCGTTGTCGCTCAGTCGTGATGCCGCCTGCAGCTTCTCGAACATGGACGAAAAGCCTTGCGGCGCAAAACCGGCGTCCGCCATGATGCCAAAACCGACCCGATCGGCTTCACGCTCCATGTCGCGCGAAAAGTTGAGTTGGTTCTGCATTACCAGCGCTTGGCCGCCGGCCAACAGCGCATTGGCCGCGTCGGTGTTCTTGGACGCTGCCAATGCGCTGAGGATCATGGCTCCGATAACCCAGGGCGTCTGGGCATTTTGCTTGGTCGTCAAACGTGAAATATGGCGTTGTGTCACATGGCTGAGTTCATGCGCCAGCACCGAGGCCAACTCATCGCGGCTACTGACCACCGCGACCAGCCCCAGGTGCAGGCCCAGATAGCCGCCCGGCAGCGCGAATGCATTGACGCTGCGGTCCTTTCCCATCATGACCTGCCAGGCGAATCGCTGCTGCAGTTCGTCCGACATCTCGCCCCGGGCGTAGGCGGCCTTGAGCAGGGGCTGCCAGATAGCGTCGACATACTCGGCCAGGATCGGATCGTCGATGTAGTCAGGGTCGCGAAATATCTCGCGCGCGATCTTGTCACCCAGGCGACGCTCGGCGCTGGCGGTAAGCTCACTGCCGTCGCCCATGACCGGCAGCTGGCTTGCATGCGTGCGGCCCGCCGGCAGTGCCGGGCCGGCGCCGGTCGGGGTCTGCGCCAGTGCACCAGACACCGCCGATGCGACCAGCATCAGAGCGACAATGACCTGGCGCGGCAGCGAGACACGGGCACAGCCAGAGTGCCGGACACGAATCGATGTTGATGGCATGGACGTATGATGCAACACGCGGATCAACGGTTCGTCAACGAGGGGTATCCAATTGCTTCCGACGGTCCGCCTGCTGCCGCGAAACTTTATCCGCGCACATCGGAACCGGTATGAACACCCTGACCCATTTTGACGCACATGGCCAAGCGCACATGGTCGACGTCGCCACCAAGGCCAGCACGCACCGCATTGCGATTGCCGGCGGGCGCATCGACATGCACGCCGCGACACTGGCCATCATCGAATCCGGAACCGCCAGGAAGGGCGATGTGCTGGGCATCGCCCGCATCGCCGGCATCCAGGCGGCCAAGAAGACCAGCGACCTGATCCCGCTGTGCCACCCGCTGGCGCTGACCCGGGTGGCGATCGAATTTGAAACCGTCCAGGCCGATGCGACCCATCCGGCCAACATCATCTGCCGTGCCACCGTGGAAACCGTAGGGCCAACCGGCGTCGAGATGGAGGCGCTGGCGGCCGTCCAGATCGCGCTGCTCACCATCTACGACATGTGCAAGGCGGTGGACCGCGGCATGACGATGTCGGATATCAAATTGCTGCAAAAGCATGGCGGGCAGTCGGGCAGTTTCATCGCGGGGTGAACCGATGCAGCAGGCGCGGAGCCATCCGCGGTCCTCGCCACAAGAATGCGTGGCGCCGCCCAAGTTTTCTTGCACTTCTTCGGGGGCCAGACGCGCAGCGGCTGGGCTGGCGGCGCTCATCAGATTACCTTCGTGCTTCGCACTACGGTGCGAGCTTGCTTGGGAGCGGCCCGGCGCAGCGCTCATCAGGCAACCTCCCCGTATTGGATGGACGTTGAACCGCGGAGATGCAGGGTTGTCCACGGGGCTTGGTTGTGGACAACACGCCCCAGGGCCTGAGAGGGGCCCGTCGCGTTGTCCACAACCAAGCCCCGTGGACAACCCTGCATCTCCGCGGTTCAACGTCCATCCAATACGGGGAGGTTGCCTGATG
>JANNKH010000104.1:0-15711 GCA_031396205.1 Rhodoferax sp. | reverse complement strand
ATGGACAGGGCGGCCGATCTTTTGCGCCATCCAAACGGCCGGTGTGGTTGGCCACCGCTGCCGCCTGCGCATTAAATCCGAGGGTTCTTCGGTGTATCGGTGATGGGTTTTCCGTCGTCCCCCAGATTCGTGTTCGGCATGATGGCGGGGGAGCCGGCGCCGTCGGCCGCGTCGACATTGTCCTCGACCATTTCCAAGAAGGCGTCGACCTGGTCGGTCGAATGTTTGGACGGTTCGATGTGGGCTGCTTTTTCGCGTGTCATGATGGCATTCCATTGGTTGGGTAGAGGGAGAGCCAGTCTGTCGCTTCTCGCCCGCTGCGTCCATCAGGCAGACGGAGTTCTGGTGGTAAGACAGGGCCCACAAGCTTGTAGGCGCGTCCATGGCCACCGCCAATGCCCAGGTGCGACGCAGTCGCGAGCGGGCGCCACCCGACCAGCCCGCCTCCGAGTTGCCGGACACGAGGGTACCGTAGCTCAGCGGCTGGCGGGGCAAGGTGTTCTATCGACTCCGCACCATGATCAAGGAAGCGGCTCACGTGCGCAGGAAGGTCAGCAGCGCATCGTTGAACGCCTGCGCGTGCGACACGTTGAGCCCGTGGGGCGCGCCGTTCACACTCACCAGCTTGCTGTGGAGCACGGCGCGGTGGGTGCGCTGACCCGAGCCTTCGATAGGCACGATCGCGTCCGCCTCGCCGTGGATCACCAGCGTGGGCACCTTCACCTTCTTCAGGTCTTCGCGGAAGTCGGTCGTGCCGAACGAGTCCATGCAAGCCAACGCTGCATGCTGCGCCGACTGGTGGCACAGGGCGATCGCGTCGCCGCGCTGCGACTCGGTGACCTGCAGCGCACCGTTGACCGAGAAGAAGTCCCGGGTGAACTGGTCGAAAAACGAACTGCGGTTCTGCTCGAGCGCCTTCTTCATTTGTTGCGCCTTCTCGGGCGTGAGCGGGCCTTCGGAGTTGTCGGCCGTCTTCATCAGGTACGGCGGCACCGCCGCGGCGAACACCGCGCTGTGCAGGCGCGATTCGCCGCACCGTGCGATGTAACGCGCCACTTCGCCCCCTCCCATGGAGAAGCCCACCAGCGTCACGTCCTGCAGCCCGCACTGGTCCAGGACACGCTGCAGGTCGTCGGCCAGCGCGTCGTAGCTGTATCCTGATTCAGGCTTGTCTGAACGGCCGAAGCCCCGTCGATCGTACGCCACCACGCGATAGCCGGCGGCCTGAAGCACCGACACCTGTGGCTGCCATGCCTGGGCCGACAGTGGCCAGCCATGGATCAGCACCACCGGTCGGCCGCTGCCACCGCTGTCGTCGATGTGCAGGCGCACGGCGTCAGCAGGCGCGGTATCGGCACTGCCCGAATCTTCCTGGTTCGCCGTGGCTGCAGCGGCAGCGCCACCCAGTGCGCCGGCAACGGCACCCAGCGTGGCCCCGACCATTACCCCCACCGGGCCGCCTACCATGACGCCGATGGTGGCACCCGTGGCCGCGCCAGCGACCACTCCGCCACCCATCAAAACCGACTGGACCTCGCGCTCCGCTTCCTGGGGCTGCAACGGAATCTGTGCCGCGGGATCAGGATCCTGCGACGGAATGCCGTGGCCAGGGAGGGCCTGCTGGGCAAGGTCTTCGTCGGCATGCGCGGCAACGGACGGCGGCGTTGTAGATGGATTCATGTGCCTCTCCTGAGTGAGTTGACGATGGAACGAGCGCGAAACTCGCGCCGTGAACGGTTGAGTTACCTTATGTCCGCGATAGCGGGGCCGTCTGTGCGGCAGCGAACAATGACGGCGCCCGTTGCAGGGCTCAACGGTTGCGTCTGATGTGCGCCGGATCGAAACGCCAGACTTGCGCAAAACGCCTTCGGCGCAACATCGCGCTCATCGGGGCAAGGCCGCTAAAAGCTGCGCCTTGTTCATCGTCGAGCGCCCTTTCACGCCACGCTGCCGGGCTTCATTGCGAAGCTGGAGCAGCGTCCGACCGCCCGGACCTTGATGGGAGCGCAGCCCGCCGCGCCGGCCAGCCGACATATCGTTGAGCGACGAGGCGCTGGCCTGCACGGACTCGCCGTGTTGCGCCCGCTCCTTGTTGACTACGCGTGCGGCGATCTCCTCGGCCAAGGACTCGGGCTTGCCCTGTTCGAGCAGGCTTTCCTTGATGTGCTTGTATTGGCGCTCGCGCTTGGCGCTCCAGGCTGTCTGAGGCATGACGGGTCCTTCGGTGCTTTGAGGTGCAAGTGGCCTGAAGGCCGATCTCGGCACGTGCTGCTGTTGCACACTGCAGTTGATGATCGCTGCCAAGCGCCACCCGGTCTGTTCGTTGACGCACAGACCCGCGAGGCACATCCCGACAGACTGCTGCCAGGTCGCTTGCATGTTCGCCGGCCCGACCAATCTTGCTGCGGTGCTCAAGCAGGAGCCCGCCTTGTCCCGTCGGGTCACCCGTGTGATCGCCGTCATGAGCCGACGGCCGGGCCATCGGTTCCATCCCAGCGAGAACCGCGCCACCGGCGCCATGCTGTTCGGCCATGGGCCGATCTTTCGCGATCTCAATGCCGTGCTCGACACGCAGGCCGTGTCCGTTGTCCTGGCCTCGGGCATCCCCGTGATCCTCATCCCGTACACGGCGGCGCGACAGGTGTCCATGACCGGCCGCGACCTCGACCGAGTCGCCCGCACGGGCCCCGCCGGAAAGTGGGTCTCCGAGCGCAGCCGTGCCTGGCTCGCGTTCTGGCACAGCGCAGCGGGGCAGGACGGCTTCTACCCCTTCGACCTGATGGCGGCCGCCTACCTGCGCGACCCCACGAATTTTGGCTGCGCCCGAGTGTCAGCTTGGGTGGGCGACGACGCGCTTTTGCCATGGTTCGGTGGCGGCCCGTCGCTGTTGGTGGCTCAGCAGGCAGGCTTGCCAGCGTCCGCTACTGCCACCGCAGAGGCGCTGTACTGCGATGTCGTGATGGCCAGAGTTGACGAATTGTTCCTGTAGCTGGACGTAAACCGCAAAGGAGTCTGCGCATGGCGCGGATGGAATCAATCGCAGGGATGTAGTCTGTGCGTTGTCGTACCCCGCAGTCGACATTTGCCATGCGTCGAGAACGCCGCATGTTCCGTTTGCGTGGATGGCGTCGCCTCCGATGCCCGCAAATCGACCACATCATGCGTTCCGCGCGCCGGCTGGCTAACGGGGTGGTCAAATTAGCGGAACGAGGCACCCCATCCAGAAAGGGCAGAATCGATGCCGGCAATTGCGGTCTTACGACGCTCGTGATGCTTGGAGGCAGCGACAGGCTAGCCGCTGAAGATCATCTCGAAACCGCCATAGATCATCCGCTTGCCGTCGAACGGCATCGGATTGTTCGCGGGTTGCAAGCGCGGATCGGCCATGACTTTCTTCATGCCCTCGTCGCGCACCTCACGCGACGGCCAGGTGATCCAGGAGAACACAACCGTCTCGTCGTGCTTGCGCTTGACGGCCATCGAGAACGAAGTCAGCTTGCCCTCGGGCACATCGTTGCCCCAGCACTCGACTATGGTCAGCGCGCCATAGTCTTTGAACACCACCGCGGCCGCCTCGGCGTGCTGGCGGTAGGCGGTGCGGTTGGCCGTCGGTACGGCGGCGACGAATCCATCGACGTAAGTCATGACAAATCTCCTGTGAGTGGGTGGGTGTATGAATGGTGTTGGCTTGTACTCATGAAGGTTCCGTCCTCAAGTATTTGGCGCTTCCACATTCACCATCCACGGCACACCGAACTTGTCGGTGAACATGCCGAACGAAGAGGTCCAAAAAGTTTTCATCAAAGGCATCGTTACATTTCCACCTTCGCCCAGCGCCGTAAAAACACGTTTGGCCTCGGCGTCGTTGGCCACTTCGATCACGAGTGCCATCCCCTTGAACTCTGCCTCTTTCGCCCCCATTCCGTCGTCGGCCATCAGCTGGGTTTCACCAACGCGAAAAGCCGCATTCATGATCTTCTCTTCGTAGCCTGAAGGCGGCTGCATGGCCGCATCGGGGCTATCCTTCCAGCGCATCAGTCCGGAGACTTCGGCACCGATGGACTTCTTGTAAAACTCCAGCGCCTCCTCGCAGCGGCCGCCAAAAGTTATGTAGGCTTGAACTTTCATGTTGCATTCCTTTTTCAATAGTGCTGAAGGTCAGGGGACCGCCGCAAAATTGCATCGATCCACCAATACGACGACTGCAAAGGCAATAATTCGACAACCAGGACGGAAATTTTTTCCTCCGAATCAACTATTTCCATTTGGAGTCCGCAACACAGGCAGCCGTGGTTGCTTTGTCGGTGCGGTGTGACACATGGAAGGGTTGGGCGTCATCGTCGCGACGAGGCACAGGCGAGCCCCATGAGGAGTGCAACTGTTCCTTCAATGACGAGGGGAGCGATGAAGAAACATAGCCAGGACAATACTGCGAGGGTCAGACGCGCGACGCCCAACAATCCGACCAATGGCCGAGCCGTTGCTGGCTCTGGCTTCACAAGCGGCCATTGCCTTCGTTGGGGAAACTCAACCCCATCAGACCGGATATCGTACCCGTGGCGGTCCTCTAGATCCGCATTTCACCGGCAGCGACATGCACACGGGGCACCGCAAGTTCATGATGCATCGGTTGCCCGACCTTTTGCGGCGTACGACCGTTCGACCAGCACAGCCCGCCCCACGGCCGTGTGCTTTGCCCGTCTGCCTCACCTTTTTGTCCGTTCACAAATCGGTGTGTTGGTCAAACATGGGGTCGGCGTGCCATTTCGGCTGATTCACCCCGGCGCGGTTCGATCTGGGCCTCCCGCCCGGTACTGGCTGCGCCCTGCCCATCACACGCGTCCCAGAGCAATGACCCGCGAGAAGGCGGGATGCGCGGGGCCTGGGCAGGCACTCCGATGTGTTCCAGAACCCGCCTTACCTGTGCGCCCCCGGGTATGAATGCGATCAGGCGCATGTTGCCGCCACACACGGGTCACACCAGCGGAGACACCTCGCAGATGCCCGCGATCTGCACCGCCCATCGATAGCGCACCGAGAAACGATTGGTGTCACCTTCTCCTACAGTCCGCGACCCCCACGTCCTATGTTCAGATGTTTTGTGCGGGGCTAGTCTTGGGACGTCCGGTGAAACGGGCAATTTCAACCAAGTTCTACAGGGAGTAATACCATGAACGCATCGAAAATTCTCATCTCTTGTACCGCTGCATTGGCAGTCGTTGGCGCCATCGGCCTTGCCAACGCGCAAAGCACGGACACCACGACACCCGCCACGCCTGCGCAGCAGATGAACAATGCAACCGTGCCTGCCACGCAGGATTCATCGGGTACGGCTACCGGCACCACGATGAACAACACGGCGATCCCCAGTGGCACCGCCAATGCCGATTTGCCAGCCCAAGCAGACCGCAACTAAGTCATCTTAGATACGCGAGATCCCACCCCGCTGTGGCATTGATGGTCAGCGCGGGGTGGATTTCCGAAGTGCCCGTATGGATATCCGTAGTTTCAAACTGCCCTCCGTCAGTTGGCCGATCGCCATTGCCGGAGCGCGGGACGGCTTGATCGCTGGCGCAGTCTTTGCAGCGCTGTTTTTCCCTGCGCGTGCATGGTGGACCGCATTGCCAGCGAGTGACCCGCCCCCCAACCTGCAATCCATTGACAAGAATTCTCGGCCTGCACGATCCGCACCCCGTTTTGCCGAATTTGGAAACGAGAGCGCGTCGCCCGATGCACGCCATCTGGCCAACTGGGTGGCTGATTCTGGTGACAACGTCGAAGGCGAATTTGTCATCGTGGACAAGAAGTTCGCCAAGATATATGTATTCGACGCCCAGGCGCGGTTGCGGGGTGCCACGCCAGTTCTGCTCGGCGCGGCTCCGGGCGACGATTCCGTGCCCGGTATTGGCAGGCGACCGATTGACGATATCCGCGTGGATGAACGCACCACACCGGCCGGGCGTTTCATGGCACAGCGCGGCATAAACACTTTGCAGGAAGACGTGGTGTGGATCGATTACGGCGCCGCCGTCTCCATGCACCGGGTGCGCGCCACCGACCCCAAGGAGCGCAGGCTGGAGCGCCTGGCAAGCGCAACCGCGGACGACAACCGCATTTCCTGGGGTTGCATCAATGTGCCGGCGGCTTTTTACGAGGGATTCGTGCAACCGGTCTTTGCACAGCGCACGGCCCTGGTGTATGTGCTGCCGGAGGTCAAGGACGTGCAACAGGTGTTCGGGTCGTATGACGTTGCGCAGGCTCACCGGCTAGCCTCGCTGTCAGTTCCGATCCGATCCGCCTGGTAAAACCTCGGCCTGCTGCGTGCTGCCGATCCTTACGGGAAAACGTCGGGTTGCCGCCATTTTTCTTGCAGCCCCTCGGGGACCCGACGCGAAGCAGCAGGGCTGTGGGCGCTCAGTGGTCACGCTGCGCAAGGCCGGTCCACATCTGTAGCCAAGGGCTGTTTTCTGGCATCACGTACACCACCGCGCGGCCATGCCCGAGTACAGGCCGGATGACGCCGTCGTAAAACGCCTCGGGTACCACCACGCAACCCGCAGATATGCGCTTGTCACGCGGGTTGGAGGATGCCATGCGCTGGACACGCCTTTCCCCCGCAGGCGCTGGCCGAAGTCGGTGAATGGCGAGCGCGTCGGCGTGGGATATCCACACCACGTGTTCACCCGCCAAGTTGTTGCCGGGCAGGGACTCAAAGCGTCCGGCTGGTGTGGTCCGGTCCCCGGCCTCCAGCCGGCCCGCCTGCGTGCGCTGGCCAACTCCGGTAGTGGACTCGTCACCCGGAGTCAACCCTAGCAGCACGGTAGACGCACCCGCAAATGCGCCGTCCTGGTGGTACACCATGATCATGCCCGCCTGTTTGTCCACCACCGCGAACGGCAAACGTCCGTGGTCGGACGACTGGACAATGCGCAGCATGAGGTCGTGCGCGGCTTGTGGCAGGGCCGGCCCGCGGTGCGAAACGGCATCATCGTGCGTCGGGTGCCCGGCATGTGCATGGACAGGCAACAAGAAGGCCAGCAGCACCAAAGCCGCGACACAAGCCGCGACACAAGCCGCAATCCTAGGACGCATGGGTATGACGCATGATGATTTCCTGACTGAACCTGAACGCTGCCCGCATCCCGCGGGTCGACGGCCTGGAAGTATGAAAGGGCGTGGAAGAGCAGACGAAACATCAATTCTAGGATGCCGGTGCCGCTGGCAATCCGTGAAAAAGTCCGCCTTTTGCCGCGCACTCATCGCTACCCAAACCCGCGCAAAGCCGTGGGAACAGATGGCGCACGGACCGCGCATGGCCTGGTACCGACAACTGACACCGCCCCGATAGGCTGATCTGTACCGCGCAGGCCATAAACTCGCGACATGACCGGAATCGGGCATGCGACGGAACGCGTTGACCATCGCCCCGCCGATTGAACGCACCACCAACAACAACCAGGGAGAACTCATGACCCGCAAAATCTACGGCCAGCTGCGCAGTGCGCGCTGGTTCGCACCCGACGATTTCCGCTCCTTCGGCCACCGTTCGCGCGCGATGCAGATGGGTTATGAGCGCGCCGACTGGCAGGGCAAACCGGTGATCGCGGTCATCAACACCTGGAGCGACATCAACAACTGCCACACCCATTTCAAGCAGCGGGTCGAGGACGTCAAGCGCGGCATCCTGCAGGCGGGCGGTTTCCCGCTGGAGTTGCCGGCGATTTCGCTGGCCGAGAACTTCGTCAAGCCCACGACCATGCTGTACCGCAACCTGCTTGCGATCGAAACCGAAGAACTCCTGCGCAGCCACCCGATCGACGGTGCGGTACTGATGGGCGGCTGCGACAAAACCACGCCGGCGTTGCTGATGGGTGCGATCTCGGCCGGCTACCCATGCATCTATTTGCCGGCCGGCCCCATGCTGCGCGGCAACTGGAAGGGCAAGACCCTGGGTTCGGGCTCGGACGCCTTCAAGTACTGGGACGAACGCCGCGCCGGCAATATTACCGAGACCCAGTGGCTGGAGGTCGAAGGCGGCATTGCGCGCAGCCACGGAACCTGCATGGTGATGGGCACCGCCGCCACGATGATGGGCATCGCCGAGGCGATGGGCATGACCCTGCCGGGCGCGTCCAGCATCCCCGCGCCCGATGCCAACCATCCGCGCATGTCGGCCCAGTGCGGCCGGCGCATCGTCGACATGGTGTGGGACGACCTGACGCCGGCCCGCATCCTCAGCCGAAAGAGTTTCGAGAACGCGATCACGGTGGCCATGGCCGAGGGTTGCTCAACCAATGCCATCATCCACCTGGTGGCGATGTCGCGCCGCGCGGGCGAACATTGCGCGGTGACCTTGGACGATTTCGACGCTTTCAGCCGCAAGGTGCCGGTGCTCGCCAACATCCGGCCCAGCGGCACCGAGTATCTGATGGAGGATTTTTACTATGCCGGCGGCATGCGTGGCCTGATGGCACGGCTGCGCGATGCCGGCATGCTGCACCTGGACGCGCTCACCGTCAGCGGCAAGACGGTGGGCGAGAGCCTCGAAGGCGCCGAGGTGACCAACGACGACGTAATCCGTCCGCTGAGCAACCCGATCTACCAGGAAGGTGCGCTGGCGGTACTGCGCGGCAACCTGGCCCCGGACGGATGCGTCATCAAGCCCAGCGCCTGCAGCCCGAAATTCCTGCGCCACAGCGGCCCGGCGATGGTGTTCGACGACTACCCGTGCCTGAAACAGGCCATCGACGATCCGGACCTCGACGTGACCGAAGACCACGTCATCATCCTGCGCAATGCCGGTCCGCAAGGTGGCCCCGGAATGCCGGAATGGGGCATGGTGCCGATACCGACCAAACTGGTGAAACAAGGTGTGCGCGACATGCTGCGCATCTCGGACGCACGCATGAGCGGCACCAGCTATGGCGCCTGCATATTGCATGTGTCGCCCGAAGCCTATATTGGCGGCGCATTGGCGCTGGTGCGCAACGGCGACATGATCCGTGTCGATGTGCCCGCCCGCACTATCCAATTGGACATCAGCGACGCTGAATTGGCCCGCCGCAGGGCGGCCTGGACACCGCCACCGAAGCGATACGAACGCGGCTACGGCTATATGTTCAGCCAGCACATCCTGCAGGCAGACAAGGGCTGCGACTTCGACTACCTGGAGACCTCGTTCGGCGCGCCCGTCAGCGAACCCGTCATCTACTGAACCCGAGAAACAGAACCATGGCTCTGAAACCGGCTACCCGCGACAAACTCATGACCGTCAGCACGCCCACCTTGTGCACCGCGCTGTTCAAGCGCGGCCTGCGCAATCAGTTCATCCAGGACGTGCGGCCGCTCAACCCGGGCACGCCGACGATGGTCGGCGAGGCCTTCACCTTGCGCTACATACCGGCACGCGAAGACCTGAACCCGATCACGGTGTTCCAGGATACCAAGCACCCGCAACGTGCGGCGGTCGAGCAATGCCCCGCAGGCGCCGTGATGGTGATCGACAGCCGCAAGGATGCGCGCGCCGCGTCGGCCGGATCGATCCTGATCACCCGGCTGATGGTGCGTGGCGCCGCCGGTATCGTCACCGATGGCGGCTTTCGCGATTCACCGGAACTGGCACTGATGCCGTTCCCGGTCTACCACCATCGGCCGTCGGCGCCGACCAACTTGACGCTGCACCAGGCGATCGACATAAACGTGCCGATCGGTTGCGGTGACGTGGCGGTTTTCCCGGGCGACGTGATCGTCGGCGATCAGGAGGGCGTAACCGTGATTCCCGCGCACCTGGCTGAGGCGATCGCCGACGAGGCGGTGGAGATGACTGCGTTCGAGGATTTCGTCACCGAGGAAGTACTGAAAGGCCGCTCCATCATCGGCCTGTATCCACCAACGCAGCAGCAATCGAAGGACGATTTTGCGGCCTGGCGCAAGGCCAAGGGACGCTGAAAGCGTCAGAGCCTTTGTTCAATCTCTTTGAACTGGCATTCAATAGGCGTGCAATAGGCGTGCCAAAACGGCATGTCAGAACTGACCAGTGCCCCTATCGGCTACCGAACTACTCTCGCTCTCTGAGTTGCACGCGCAATGCCCGGACTTTCCACTTATCGCGCTGTTCGAAATTGCAGCACCAATCCTGCCGCGCCGCGGCGGCGTTTGCGGCCGACGCACGATATAGTCCCCTATGGCTTTTCGGACTGGCGCAATGCCACGGGACACTAAAACATGAAGCATGAAACATGAGGCAATTTGCATGGTCAGATCGGTCGGCCTGCCACCGGCAGGATGCCAAAAATATGGATGATCAATGGGCTCGACCTGCGCTTGCCGATAGGGGTTCTTCGCAGTGCCTGGAGATTCGTCGAGATTATGTCCGGCATCCTGCGAAGCCGAGCTCCGGCATGCCCCATGAAAGCGGGCGAGGTGTGCGGATATGAAGGTTTCATTTGTCGTTGCCGTCTACCACAACGAAGGCGCGCTGACCAAGACCCACGAGAAGATCCGAGCGGTTTTTCAGGGGGTGCTGGCACGACATGACTACGAGATGATATTTATCGACGATGGATCCACGGATGGATCGCTGGCCGAGCTGCTTCGGCTGCGGGAACAGGATGCCAACGTGAAAATCATCACGTTCACCAGAAATTTTGGCCAGATGGCTGCGATGCTGGCCGGATTCAAGGAGTCGGTGGGCGACGCGGTCATCAACATCTCTGCCGATCTGCAGGACCCGGTGGAGCTGATCCCGCAAATGGTCGAAAAATGGGAATCGGGCTCCGAAATCGTCATTTGCCACCGGACGGATCGCTCCGACTCGTTGTTGTCCGGGTGGTTTTCTCAACTGGCGTACGCCGTATTGCGTATTTCTTTGCCTCAGATTCCTTCAGGTGGATTCGATTTCGTGCTGATGGACCGAAAGGTAATGGACTCGTTCAACTCTGTCGATGTCAGGCACCGGTTCTTTCAGGGCGACCTGTTGTGGACCGGGTACACGACCAGTCTGATTCCTTATGTACGGTTGAAAAGAACTATCGGCAAGTCTCAATACAACTTTGGCAAGAAGCTGAAGAACTTCCTGGACGCAGTAATCGACGCATCCTATCTTCCAATCCGGTTTATTTCCCTGATCGGGGTTCTCACGTCGGCACTTGGTTTGCTGTACAGCGTCAGTATCGCGGTGGCATGGTTGCGTGGCGAAACACCTTTTGAAGGCTGGGCGCCGCTGATGATCGTCGTGCTGCTGGTGGGTGGCCTGATCATGGTCATGTTGGGCGTGATCGGCGAATATATTTGGCGCATCAACGAAGAGGTTCGAAAGCGGCCAAACTACATCGTGCGAGACAGATTCTTGTGAGCGATTGCCTTCAATACACGCTGATCGACGGGATCAAGTGTTTCAGCCCGGATGTGGCGAAGTCCTATTCCGACTATCCCGATGGTGGTTTTGACATCACGGATGAAAATGCCAAGTCGAGCTTCTGGGTCCACTCCCGCAATAGATTGTTCAAACGGATTGTCCGAAAGCACCTGAATGCGTCCAGTGGGACGAGCCTGCTGGAGATCGGCTGCGGCACCGGTGAGTTCATCAGGAACATCTCGGACACAGAGAATCTGAATATCACCGGATCGGAGGTGTATTTGAAGGGGCTTGCCATTGCCAAGAAAAAGCTCCCCGAAGTGGAATTCATCCAGTTGGATGTGACACAGGGAATAATCGACGCCCGATTCGACATGATCGTTGCGTTCGACGTCATCGAGCACATCGATGACGATATCGCGGCGATCTCCAATATTTACGAAATGTTGAAAGTTGGTGGCACGTTGGTAGTATCTGTGCCGCAACACATGCTCCTGTGGAGCAGGCTCGACGAAATCGTCAAGCACAAGCGCCGATACTCCAGACCGGAACTGGTCGCGAAGTTGCAGGCCAACGGGTTCGCCATCGGCTACCTCACGTCGTTCGTCTTTGTACTGTTTCCTCTGATGCTGGTATCCCGATTACTCGACAAGCGCCGCGAGCACCCGGACACTGACGGACAAGCACTCGAGAAGCGAGTGAGTTTCCCTCCTTTGCTCAACTGGGCCATGGACGGACTGATGCGAATCGACGAATTACTGATCCGGATTGGCTTTTCATTGCCGTTCGGCGGAACGTTGCTGGTGGTTGCCCGAAAAAACGCATGACACGACGTCGAGCGGGGAAAAATCGCGATCGTCACGCACGGGCTGGGGTGATGAGAAAGCTCAAGACCGAAGCGATCAAGTTCTCGGCGGTCGGCGCAGCCAACTTCGTGCTGACCATGATTGTCTTTACCGTGGCATTGAAAGTGCTCGACCTCGACTATCTGCTGAGCCTGGTTGCTGCATGGATCATCGGTATGTGTATTTCCTACGTGATGCATTTCACCTGGGTCTTCAAACCGGAACACAAACTGCAGTTCAGGTCCAGATTCTTCAAGTATCTCGCCGCCAGTCTGCTGTCGGTCAGCATCAACCTGCTCGCTCTGCGACTGATTGTCGAAGGTACCGGCTTCGATCCATTCATCGTGCAACTGGCCTTGATTCCCTTTATCGTGGTGTTCAACTTCGCCTCAGCCAAGCTGTGGTCCTTGAAGCCAGGCAGCAAGATTCCTCAATGACCTGCACGATCGTCTGCACGGATTTGCCGTGCCACTGGCAGCCGACGCCCATCATGCCGGCGCCGAAGCAAGCGGTGGAAACGTCCTGTCAACACATGCCTTTTATGCCATCCCCACCCGGTTCGCCCGATGCGGCGCGCGCGGCTGTGATTGCCCTGCCGGCGACCCCTCTGCAGTCTGATCGTTCCGGCCGTGACTATGGGGTTTGATGTGATCCGGGGCCGGAACTGGGATCTGTCCACCAATGTAGCGCGCGATATGGATGGAGCAGTGCGGCTGGCAACCGTGCTGTGCCTGCTGCTCGTCACGACGTTTTGCATCTGGGCGTTGGATCGTGGCTTCGACATCACCGACGAAGCCTACTATCTGCTGCTCGCGCAGCACCCCGAATCCGTAAATCTGTACGTCAGCGCACAACAATGGGTGAGCAGCCTGATCTGGCTGCTCACGGGCAGTCTGGTCACGTTCCGGGCCGCCGGAATGCTGCTGCTGGTGGCAGGGGCTGGCATTCTGTCATGGGGGGTGTCCTCAGCATTGACCCGGGTTGAGCTCACGTTGTCGACGACAGCCCACCGGCGCCACATCCTGTTCGCCTGTTCCGTCACCTGCGCGCTGGTATATGTCGAGACGATCAATTTTTCGCCTTCCTACAACCTGCTGGCGTCAGCGGGCGCATATGCTGCGACTGGTCTGGTCCTGCTCGCCCCCGGCACCAGACCACTTGGGCGCTGGGCGTTGCTTGCCCTTTCGGGTTGCGCATTGGCGGTCGAATTCGTCAGCAAGCCATCCGCGGGTGCGGCGACCTTCGGCCTTCTCGCCTTGTGGATCTGCCTGTTGTGGCCTGGTTGGCGCACAAAGGTCATCGGCATCGTCGTTTTGACAGCCGGCGTCCTGTTGTCCGTCACGTTGCTACTGGTGTCCAACACGACCTTCACGGCTGCACAGGTCGATATCCGCGACGGCCTCGCGCTGTTCAGCCTGGTGCAGACCGAGTCCGTCAGCGCAAGGCTGCTTCGTTACGTCAACGAATATTTCGAACGCGCCGTGCATGCGTTCGAACAGAACCTGCTGTTGCTAGCGGCAGTGGTGGCTTACCTGATTACCCGACGCAGGCTATTTTTCTTGCTGGCCATTGCATTGGTCTTTTACACGCTGGTCAGGATCGATTACCGGCTCGGTTATACCGGGCACTACGAGGCCCATTTCGTAGCCCAGACGGAACTCGGCATGGTGCTGCTCGTGATGATTTTGCTGGTGTCATTTCCGGCTTGGCGAAACTCCCCACGATTCATCGTCTTGCTGGCCGGACTCGTCTTGTTGCCTTATACGGTTGGAGTGGGCACCGGCAATTCGATATTGACCCAGATCATCGCAACCTTGGCACCCTGGGGTGCCGCTGTTGCCGCCATCGCCACGCTGCACTACGACCGACGTTCGGACCAGGTGCTGGTATTGGCCATGGTCACCGTTTTCATCGTGTCCTTCTCGCTGCAGACGGTGACCGGTGTGGTCAGGGCGCCCTATCATCTCGTTCAACCGCTCCTGTTGCAGCAGTTTCCGATCACAGTTGGAAATCTGGGGTCCGTCAAAGTCGACGCGGAGACCCACGCATTCGTCGTCGCGCTGGAGCGTGCCGCCAAGCGCTGCTCCATCGTGCCGGGCACTCCGTTTCTGGGGCTCTACAACGTTCCCGGTGTCGCACTCGTTATGCAGGCCATACCACCGGTCACTCCCTGGCTGAATAATCTGGCGCAGGCCGAGGTCGTATTGCGACGTATGCCGCCCGAGTCGGTGCATGCGTCGACGCTCGGCATACTACTGGACGACAAGGACCAGGCACCACCATTGCCAACCGCATTCGATTCCCTCGAAACGCGCTTCCGCTATTGCGGTACGTCGACATTTCCGCTGCTGATCCAGCAAGTACAGATCTGGCATCCCCAGCCGACAGCGCAGCCAGCTCTTTCAGGGACCCACAAGGCCACACCCTGAGTTCCACCGCCCGAATCTGGAACCTGCGCCTCACCGATGCGACGCGCTGCCCCCTTTTCCTGACCGTTCCACCCTGGCAGGCGAGTCCAGCACTGCAAATGCGACAGCAGGCAGATACGACAACCATTGCCAACCGCGTCAGCTCGCGACCGCGCGGCAACCCATCTCAAGCCGCTTCGCGTGGCGACTGCATATGCATCGCCTCCATCTGCCTGCGGATGCTGTAGGCATGTGTCGTGGTGTCTATCGCGACATCGGCCCAGCACAGACTCTGGCCCTTGGCAACAGGGCGCATCACTTTGACGTCATGCGCCAGCCCCAACGGCACGCCACCGATGCGCACCGACGTGTCGGCCGGCAACAACTTGCCCCATACCGTGTAGCCGCCTTCGCCATCGAGCATGTCGCCGGGCGCCAGATCGCGTTTGGCAGTGGCGACGACATCGGCGTTCCAACAGGTCGCAACACCTGTCGGTTCGCCGCGCAGCGCAACGGACGCCACCGACATGCCGACCTCCAGCCCGATCAGGTGCCAGCGCTTGTATAGCGTGAAATAGCGACCGCTCGGGTCGGTGTGCGCGTTGTACTCCTCGAAGCAGTTCTTGATGTAGTCGGTTTCGGCTTCGACCGTCACCCAGACACCCATCCGGATGTCATAAGGTATCTGGCGGCCGTTGGCCTCGAGCGACGAGATCACCTCGACCATGCCCTTGCGCTCCAATACGCCGCCTTCGCTGATGGGCCGGGTCACGAACGGGATGTCTTGCACACTGGCGGGCGGATACAGCAAGCCGTTGGATGGCACGGTGAGTCCTGTCGCATTGGCCACAGCGGTGCATTCGATCGACGGTTTCGATCCATCGAGAAAGCTGTTGAACATCTTCGGATTCAGGCCGCCGCGCTGCGCCTGCTCGGTTGTGAGGCCGTAATTACCCCAGACCGTGTCGGGCGTGGACTCGCAGAAATGCGGCAGCCACTTGTGGCCGCGCCCGGCGGCCACGACCGGAAATCCGCAGGTGCGGGCCCAGTCGACGAGGTCGCAGATCAACGCCGGCTGGTCGCCGAACGCCAGCGAATAGAC
>JANNKH010000095.1:0-11935 GCA_031396205.1 Rhodoferax sp. | reverse complement strand
GAAGGCAAGGGATAACCCGTAGACGGCGCCAGTGGGAGACGCATTTTGGCTGGGCCATCAACGCCCAACAGCTCGCCAGCAGATCTCAGCCTGTAGAGTAAAGCACGTCGGGCGCTGTGTTTCGGCCCACGCTGCCGAGTTCGGCGTCCCATGGGGAGGGAAAAGGGCGTTTGAAAAGCCTATCCTCCAAATCCAGCATCGCGGGGCCGCGGTGTCGTCACCGGTGCTGAACCCTGATCACACTCTGGCTTGATTGCGCCGGAACTGTGCAGGCGTACTCCCCGTCAGCGCCTTGAAGGAGCGAACGAAGTTAGCCGGCGTCGAGTACCCCAACTTGTGGCTGATGTCTGCGACGGCCAGGTTGGAGTTGTGGAGGAGCTTTTGCGCACTTGTCAGGCGCACGCTCCGCGCAATCTCGCCGAATCGAAGGCCCTCCTGGGCGAGGTACCGTGAAAGCGTCTTGCCCGAGATGCGCAGCAGGCGAGCGACGTCTTCCTGACCCAACAGCTCTTCACTGACCGTGGCGAGTACGTGTCGCACCCAGTCTCCGAAGGATCTCTCGCGTGCCAGTTCCTGAAGCATCTCGCTCGCCTGACGCCCGGCCTCACGCAGTGCATACCCATCGGCCATCGGCAACTGCCGATCCGCCAGTGGGTTCGGGAGTCGAACGGTGACCGTTGGCGCTCCCCCGCTCCCGAAGGTGACCCTGGGGCTCTTCAGCTCCCGAAATCGCGCCGCATGTGGTGGTGGTGGCCACGAGAACTGAATCTCGTACCGCACGTCGCTCTGCTGCAGGAGGAACAGAAGTTGCCGGTGCGAAGAAACAGCGACCGTCTCGAGCGCGATCAGGCTCATGTCGTATGGCATGGGCCGCGCGATCGACCATTCCACGACGAAAGCATCCTGCTCTTCCCGGCATTGCATGCGGATCGCTGCAGACACCAACTGAATGTAGGGCGCCAAGGTCTGCAGCCCCTCCCGCAAGTTGGGCGCGCTCAGCAGGACCTGGAACGCCACATGGTTCATCCCCGGGTGGGTGATGAGTCCCCGTACAAAGCCCAGGTCGGTCCGCTTCGAGGCCCGGACGATCTCCTGCATGGCAGAAAGAACTGCGGGTATGGGAACCCTGTCCCACTCGAGCATTGTGCGCGTGAGGCCAGCTCGATTCAGCGCGCTGGTGCATGAGCAGCCGTCCTGCTCAAGGTAATGAACCAGGGCTGCAAGATGCCGTGGACTGACCGAATCGATGAGGTTTGGCAAGGGAATCTCCCAGGTTGATTGTCCAGAAATGAATGCTTCATGTCCAGATATGAATGCTTGCGAGTGAGTGATCAGCCTAACAATTCTGCGCATTAACCAGAAAGAAAGTGTGCACTTGTGCATTCGCAAATAAAGACGTTGAAGGCCTCGGCTTTCGGAAACTTCATGGAGTGGTTCGACTTCACGCTCTACGGCTTCTTTGCGGTGGCCATCGGCGCGAACTTCTTTCCCGCAACCGATCCCTTGTTGTCCACCATGTCGGCCTACACCGCCTTTGCAGCGGGCTTCATCGCACGGCCTGTTGGCGCCTACTTCTTCGGTCGCAAGGCTGACCAGTGGGGTCGCAAACCCGTGCTGATCATGACCTTGCTCCTGATGGGCCTCGCCACGCTGCTGGTAGTGATTGCACCATCGCACAAGGACGCCGGTGCGCTTGGAACAGCGATGGTCGTGATCGCGCGCTTGATCGCCGGACTGGCCGCAGCGGGCGAGACCGGCGCAGCAGTGGCGATAGCGATTGAAGCTGCCCCCGCAGACCGTCGTGGGCTGTGGGGTGGCTTGTTTTCGGGTTCGACTTATTTGGGCGTTGCTGCAGGAGGGCTTGTGTCGATGCTCTGCTATGGCCTGCTTGGCGCCGAGGTCACAAACGACTGGGGCTGGCGCATAGGCTATGCCGCGGGCTTGCTAATTGTGCCGGTAGGCTATTGGGTGCGTCGGGGGATTCACGAAGAGCATTCCAAGGTAGTGCCGATCGCAAAGTCAACGGAAGCTGGTGCCATGGGGATGGTCCTGCGGGTCGCTGGATTGACTGCCTTCGGTTCGACCGTGTTCTATGTGGTCATCGTGTTCATGCCGGTGTACGCTGCCAAGCAACTCGGCATCACGATGGGCACGGGCATGGCGATCGCGATGTGGGCGAGCGTTGTCACGTCGTTGACTGCTGTGCTGGGTGGTTGGCTGTCTGACATCCATGGTCGCAAACGGGTGATGTACACCGCCCTCGCAATCGGAGCTGTAGCCGCTTGGCCGCTTTTTGTGGCGCTACTGAACGCACCTTCGATTCTGTCCATGGCGGCGTTTCAATGGACGTGTACTGCAGCGCTGGGGTTCATTGCCGGGGCTGGTTTACCACTCATGGTGGAAAGTTTTTCCCCGACAAAGCGGGCCACCGGAGTGGGCCTGGGCTACAGCCTGGGCGTCATGGTGTTCGGTGCGATGGCACCCGCTGTGAATTCACTTGCCCTGAGCAAGGGAATGACACTCGCACCGCTTGTCTATCTGACTATCGGCGCTGCGGTCACATTCCTAGCCCTTGTCATGACACCTGAGACGCACCCTGCACGCTCGAAGCGAGGTCACAAAGCCGCCACATGATGCTTTCGTTGCAGATCCTCTATGTCGCGCTAGGGGCGGGGGCCAACGTGATGAGTTGGGTCCATCGTCTACGAACCGGTAGGACGCTCACACCGGTAGACCCACGCGGCGGGTTGTTGACCATGGCCCTGTACGCCGCGTGCGTGGCTTTGCGGCACTACCAAGTGCCCTGCGCCAATGCTGCGCTTGTGGCCATGCTTTTGTTCATCGGCTATGGCGGCGTTTACCGTCACCTTCGAGGCGATGCAAACAATTACGCCAATGCGGCCAGCCGTTGGTCTGCAATTGCCATCAACAGTTTCGGTGTACTCATCACCACAGCCACGCTCATAACCTGAGGAAACGCCATGCAACGCAGCTTTACTGGTCTAGAAATCATCGAGTTCAGTTGGCGACATGACGCGCTGGTCCAGGCGATTCGAAGGGCCGGCATCGACCACTTCGTTGCCACTACCACTGACAACATCTTCTATCTGACGGGCGCCACGTTCGAGCCGATGGAACGCCCATTCTTCCTCATCGTCGGCGCTGATGGCTCTCGGCGTATGCAGGTGCCCGCGATGGAACGGGATCACATGGGGAAGGCATGGGGGATCGAAGCCAGTGGTGTACTGACCTACCGCGAGTTCCCAGCGCCGGCGGGTCAGGGGTGGGCTGAACAGCTGCTGAACACCAACCTCAGCGCGTCAGCCTTCGGCTTTGATGACGGCACACCCTCAAGCGTCGCTTCCGTCTTGCAAAATGCCGGCGGGCGCGCGGCGGACCTGATCGGTGACTTGCGGCTTGTAAAGACCAGTTGGGAGATTACGCAGATCGAGCGAGCCGCCCGCTACGCGGACTGGGGCGTCAACGAGATTCTTCGCAAGGCCTGGAACGGCGCGAGTGCAGCGGAAACTTACATGCCGACCCAGTCCCTGCAGCGAAAAATCATTCGCGAGGTGGCCGATTGGGATGCGCTGGCGACCAAGGTCATTGCAGGTGCATGGCCTGCGCCGATCAGTGCCGAGCCGCATTCTGTGCCGCGCTTGACCGACCGGTTGCGTGCGGGCCCGCACGTCGCGATGGTCCTCACGCGCGTGAACGGTTACGCAGCGGAGAGCGAGCGGACGTTCTTCACGCAGGCTCCAACGGTGCACGAGCGCGATATGTTCCGCATGATCGAAGCTGCGCGGAAGATCGCGTTCGCCATGGTTCGACCCGGCATCGCGTGTGCCGCGATCGACGCTGCGGTGAACAGTTTCCTGGACGAGGCCGGGTTCTCTGACTTTCAGAGCCGGCTGCATCGCTGTGGTCACGGATTCGGGTTGGGCAACCACGAACCGCCTTGGATCGCAGAGGGCAGTACACACATCCTGCAGAGGAACATGGTGATCTCCATCGAACCCGGCTTGTATGAGCGCGGTGTCGGCGGGTACCGGCACAGCGACACGGTTCTGGTCACCGAAGACGGCTATCGCGCATTGACTTGTGCCCCGCTGGACATTGAGTCGCTCACCCTTTCACGCACGACGCTGCGTCATCGCGTGAACAGCTGGGTTGTCGGTCAGGCACTCGGGATGCGCGGCCGTGCCGGGCGAGAGGAGCAAGCGATCCATTGATCCCACTACTTGCTTTCAGTGCGTGGTACGCATCTGCCAACGACGGCCTGCGCCGGGGCCTGTCAGCGCGCAGAGCAGGATTCAGTGGCAAAGCAACGGGAGGGTGCTGCCGTCAAAGAACGGTCGCATACGCGAGCGTGCGGGGCGTCCTGGTGAGGGTTCGGGGTTCGTTGGCGACGACCACCGTGTCGTCGAGGCGGAAGCCTCCAATGCCATACACGTAGAGGCCAGGCTCCGCGGAATAGACCTCGTTGTCCAGCAAGGGGCGGCATGAGAAAGCCATGTCCTCCGGGTATTCGTGATGGATCACACCGATCGCGTGGCCGGTGCGGTGCTTGATGTATTCGGCGAACCCGGCTTTCTCGATCACGGCCTGGGCCGCTGCGTCGATGGCACTCACAGGATTCCCGGTCTTCGCCGCGGCGACGGCTGCCTCGTTGGCGTCTTTTGCGGCTGTCCACAGACTGGATTGCTCGCGGGTCGGTTTGCCGCAGAACCAGGTGCGCTCGTTTTCGATGGTCAAACCGTTGAGGCGGGGGATCACGATATTGACCAATACGTCGCCAGTGTTGATTCGCTGGCCGCAGGAGGCACCGTCGCCATGCGGCGATGCCGATGCCGGACCGCTCAGCGTCCAGGCGCGGATGACTTCGAAGTGTTCACCCTGGAAGCGCGCAGCGGCCTCCTGCACGAAGAGTGAGGCCATCGCGCAGTCGAGTTCCTGGACGAGACGACCTGGATGGATGTTTTCCCGGTAGCGGTCTTGCAGCCAGTCGGACAGCTTGGCCATGGCCTGCATGATCTGCAACTCCTCCTCGTTCTTCTGCCAGCGCAGTGATCGGCACTCGAACGTACTGGGACGGAAGGTCACTTCGGGCAACAGACGCGCGACGGCGGTCAGCACAACGCTGCCGCCTTCGACGGCGATGCGCGAGTGACCCAAACCAGCTTGCTGCAATCGCTCGGCAACGAGTTCCGGCAATTGACAGATCAGGGGGATGCGGTTCGATACCTTCGGATGTTCTGCGTAAAAACTGATGTCGGTTACCCAAAGACGGTCCTTCTCGACCGAGAAGCGGACGTGATTGGTTGACAGTTCGTTCATTACGAGGAAAGGCGTGCCATTGCGGGGAACGACCGCGAAGATCGGGCGCTCCCAGGTTTGAACATCGGTGTGGAAGTTCGTCGCGAACTGGAAGAAGTCTCCCGATGTGAAGATAAGGGCATCGACCTTCAGGCTGTCCATCAGGGCTGTCATCTTCCGCTGGCGGTACTGAAAGGTCTTTTGAGTGAGTGTGGGCATCGCAGCGGCTCCCCTAGTCGTTGGAAATGCCAAGGCGCATGAGGATCGGGCCCCAAATCTTTGCGTCGCGTTGCATCCACTCCTTCACCAACTCGGGGCGGCCCGGCAACGGTTCGAACTGCAGCGCGTCCAGCTTCGCGCGTGCGACCGGATCGGCAAAGAATTTCTGGGTCTCGGCGTTGAGGCGATCCAGGATCGCCTGGGGGGTGCCGGCAGGTGCAACCATCGCGTACCAGCCAGGTTGCGGGAAGTTGGTGAAGCCTGCCTCGGCCATGGTGGGAACGTCCGGCACGCTGGATGCGCGTTTGGAGCCCACCACGGCAAGTGGGACGACCTTGCCCGCCTTAGCCTGCACGGCGGCTGTGTTGAGCACGTCGGCCATCAGTTGCACCTCGTTGGCCATCACGCCCGACAGACCACGAGCGGCGCCGTTGTAGGGAATGTGAACCAGGTGGGCGTTCATACGCTCCTCGATCATCTCCATGATGAGATGCGTGCTGTTGCCTTTGCCTGCGGACGAAAAATTCAACTTGCCCGGCTTGGCCTTGGCCTCCTTCGCGAGGTCTGCCATCGACTTGATGCCGGAATCCGGACTCGCTACGATGAGGAACGGCGTATTCACCAGCAACGCGATGCCGTCGAAATCCCTGGCCGGGTTGTATGGCAGTGCCTTGTACGTGAAGGGGTTGAACGCGAGGTACGAAATGCCGGCCACCATGATGGTATGACCGTCAGCCGGCTGCTTGGCGACGTAGGTCGAGGCGACAACGCCGTTTGCGCCGGCCTTGTTTTCCACGACGATGGTGGCGTTCAAGGATCTGCTGACGAAGTCTGCCCAAAGGCGACCGAGCACATCCGTTCCGCCCCCGGGAGGCTGAGGAACGACCAGGGTAATGGCCTTCGACGGCCAGTTTGCTTGTGCGAAGGAGGGCGTCACTGCCATTGCGGCAAGAGCGCCGGCTAACGCGACGACGAGGGTCCGACGGAACATGTTGACTCCAGGCAGGGTGTTTCCATGCCGGGGATTGTCTGGTCGGTGATCATGCCCTACAAATGAATTAACCGGAGGGTTGCATTAGCATTGGGACATGGTTACCAGACTCGAAGACATTACCTGGGCGCGCCGCCTCAAGTTCCGTCACCTGGAAGTGTTGCTGGTGATTTGCGAAGTCCGCAGCATCACCGCCGCAGCCAGGGAGTTGCATATGACACAGCCGGCGGTGTCGCATTGGCTCGCGGACATCGAGGAGCTTGTCGGAATGCCCTTGTTTGTCCGCGGTCGGCAGCTGAAGACGACGGCCTCTGGTGAGGTCCTGCGCCGGCATGCGGAACGCATGCTCGGTGATGTCCGAAGAGCGGGGCAGGATCTGATCGCCGTCAGCCAAGGGCTTGCGGGGACTCTTCGTGTGGGCTCGATCATCTCCGCTGCGCCCAGCCTGATTCCGCAAACGATCGCCACGCTTCAGGCGGAGTTCCCGGACCTCCATATTCACGTCCTGTTTGAGGGAACGTTCGAGATGCTGCTGGAGCGCCTGCATCAGAAGCAGGTCGACCTGGTGATCGGCCCGCTTGACATTCGCGCTCAGAAATCGGGATTTCAAACCGAACTGCTCATTGCCGACACAGTCGCCGTGGTGGTCAGCCCTGGCCATCCGCTGGCCCGAAAGCGCAAGCCCACCTGGCAGGAGGCGGCTGAGCTCCCGTGGATCATGCCGCCGCAGGGCACGATCATGCGACAGCGGGTGGAGTCGGCGTTCCTGCAGGCCAAAGTGCCGGTGCCACCGCCCCGCGTCGAGACTGCGTCGCATGTACTGATCCAGATGATGCTGCAGCGGGGCGTCTACATGAGCGCGCTGGCGGGATCGGTGGCACCTATCTTCGCAGGCTTCAAGCTGATGGACGTGGTGAAGCTCTCGCCCCCCATCGTTTTTGGCGACATCGGCATGCTGTGGGACGGACGCGATACAGAGCCAAAGCTCGCCAAGTTGATTGCCACACTGCGCGAGCAAGCGCGCAGTCTGCGCTGATCTATTTCAACAGGCCGGGCCGTCAACCATGCTCATTCATTTATAGGTCTGTCAGCTTTATTCATTTGTTCAACATGGATTTTGTTCCGAGAATGTGCGCATGCATGCCACGGACATCTCGGACACTCTTCTCCTCCTCGTTGCCAATGCAAGTAAGGGGCCGCACCAACCGGCGGATGGACTCGCAGCGCTCGATCAGGCCCTGCGTCGTCACCCGGGTCACAAGCTCTTCACGGTGTTGGCGATCGACCGGGACCGGGACCTGGTCCAACGTATCTACACCAGCGATCCCGTGGCATATCCCTGTGCTGGCGTGAAGCCCCTGCATCGCGAAAGCGACTTCTTCAGGCAAGTCATCCAGGCAGGAGTCAGCCGAATCTGCCGAAATCGCGCAGAGTGCCATGCGGCGTTTTCCGATCACAGGCTGATTGACAAGCTGGGATGTGAATCCGCAATCAATGTGCCGATCCGGCACAAGGGCGAGACCCTGGGCTCGCTCAATTTGCTGCACGTGTCGGGGTGGTATACGCCTCAGATGATTCCTGACTTGAACAGATTTGCGGCGCTGGCAGCCTCCCTGATGAAGCAAGTCGCGCAGTTTCAATCCACTTCTTGAAAGGCCTTCCATGAACCACTTCCGTCGCACACTGGTGACCGCAATGGGATTGGCGCCGCTTGCGCTGCCGGCAATGTCGCAAGCTGTTGACGCCTATCCGACCAAGCCCATCACGATCGTCTACCCCTATGCGGGCGGCAGTGCATCCGACGCCCTGACACGCCAAATTGGAGAGATCCTCTCAAAGGCACTGGGGCAGCCGGTCTTGGTGGACTCCAAGCCAGGGGCCGGCGGCTCCATGGCGCTGGAACAAGTCACCCGCGCACCTGCTGACGGCTACACGCTGGTTCTCACGGCAAGCGGCACGATGGCGGTGAACCCGCATATCTACAACTTGAAGTACAAGCCGGTCGAGGATCTCGCCGCGATCACGACATTGGTGGACATTCCATTCATTGTGGTCACCCGCAACTCCTTCCCCAGCAAGACCTTGAAAGAGTTCATCGCTTACGCCAAAGCGAACCCCGGCAAGCTTGCCTTCGCCAACGCAGGCATGGGTACGCAGGCCCACTTGACGCAAGTTGCCTTCATGAGAGCCGCGGGGATCACTGCCAACGTCGTTTCCTACAAGGGTGGCGCTCCGGCAGTGACGGACCTCCTGGGCGGTCACATCGACGCGATGATTGACAACGCCGCAGCGCAAGTCGGCAACGTGCAGGCGGACAAGGTCCGCGCATTGTTCGTGACCACGCAGGCGCGAAGTGCCTCCCTGCCGACGGTGCCGACCGCGGACGAAGCGGGTCTGTCTGGATTTGTTACGTCTGGTTGGTTCGGCCTGGCCGCCCCGAAGGGCACGCCACAGCCGATCATCGACCGGTTGAACGCCATCATCGTCAAGGCGTTCGCTCAACCTGAGACGCGAAAGAAGCTGCTGGACGCTGGTTGGATCCCTGTGGCGAGTACGCCTGCCGATTCCGACGCTCGGGCACGTGCTGACCTTTTCCGCTTCGGAGCGATCGCGCAGCAGCTCAACCTGCAGCCCAATTAGGGTATGTTGACTCGGGTGTTCTCAAAGGGTACTCGACATTGACACTGAAGGCCTTCATTGCGATCGTCCAGCGCATCGGTCGCCGCTGAGCCTGCCTCTCGTGGCCAGGCGCGTGTTGTCGTCGCGTGTTGTTCCGTCAGCCCACCGCAGGCTTGTCGAGCTGCGCCAGAATCAGCTGCCAATGCCCCGCATCCACTGGCGTGATGGACAACCGGTTCCCCCGTCGCAGCAACACAAGCTCGGCCAGCGCCGGCGTCGCACGCAGCTCCGGCAGGCCCAGCAAGCGCGTCTTTCGAATGGCCTGCACGTCCAGCAACAGCCAGCGCGGGGCGTCCGGCTTGGACGCCGCGTCGTAGTAGGGGGACTGAGGGTCGAACTGCGTCGGGTCGGGCCGGGTGCCAGAGGCCACCCGCGCAATTCCGGCGATACCGGGCTCGGGGCAACTTGAGTGGTAGAACAACGCGCCGTCACCCACCTGCATCGTGTCGCGCATGTAGTTGCGTGCCTGGTAGTTGCGCACCCCGGTCCAGGGAACTGTGCGGTTCGGTGCGGCCAGCGCGTCGTCGATCGCGCATTCACCGGGCTCGGACTTCATCAGCCAGTAGCGCGCCATGGTGTGTCCTTCAGGTTGCCCGCAGGGTATTTACCGCCGGGTCAGGTCGACCCAAGCGACGCAGCCACGGTGATGCGGTGCAGCAGGCGCGCATGCCCCTGGTAACCACCGGTGGCCGCATGTATGACGCAGCGGTTGTCCCACATCACCAGCATACCGGCCGACCAGCGGTGGCGGTAGACGAATTCGTCGCGTACCTGGTGCTTGAACAACTGCGCCAGCAAGGGCGTGGCCTGTGCGTCGTCCATGCCTTCGATGCCAATGGTGTAGCCCGGGCTCACGAACAGCGCGGTGTGGCTGGTCTCAGGGTGCACCCGCGCTATCGGGTGCAACTGCGTGGCGAGCGCACTGTCGTTGTAACGGATGGCCATCGAGCGGCCGGTGTCGCGTTCGCCGTACATGCCGTTGCGTGCATAACCGCGCCGCGCCGAATGCACGCCCTGGCGGCCTCGCAGCAGGGCTTGTGTTGCAGCGGGCAAGGCCTCCCAGGCGGCGACCTGGTTGGCGAAAAGCGTATCGCCGCCGGTGGGCGGGATGGTGTTGCCGTAGAGCACGGTGGCCTGCGGCGGGTGCGCCAGGAAACTCCAGTCGGAATGCCAGGTCTCGGCGAAGATGGCGGTGGTCTCGTTGGCATCGCGGCGGACCTGTGCGATATGGGGATGGCCAGGGACGCTGCCGAAATACGGGTCGACCCCGAACGGGCCGATGCTGGCGGCAAACCGCTCCAGGTCGTCGAGCGACAAGTCCTGCCCGGGAAAGGCCACCACCTGGTGCGCGAGCCAGGCAGTGCGAATGGTGGCCACGGTGTCTGGCAACAGTTCGCGGCGCAGATCGACGCCCTGCAGGATGGCGCCGCACGGTGCGGGTTGGGGGTGGACGGACAATGGCAAGGGTGTCTCTCGGTCGCGGCGAGGGCATGTCGCCAGGGGTTCGGTGCTGCCACAGCATAACCCGCCCAGAACGGAAAACCCGGCCGGAGCCGGGTTGCGGGTTGGGGTTGCGCCGCGACTTCAGGCGCGCCTGCGGCTGCGCCAACCGACCACGCCCAGGCCGACCAGGACCATGGCCCAGATTTCTGGCTCGGGGACAGCGGCGGGAGTGGCGTAGAGGAAGTCGTCCATGACGACGAAGTCGGTGACCTCGTTGGCGCGAGCACCGTTGCTCAGCAAGAAGTTGTCGGGTGTCGTGATGCGCACGCGGCTGATGCGTTCACCGGCGTTGGCGACGCCGCCGAGGAACGACAGGCCCTGGTTGCCAGCCACCGTGACATTGCGGGAGAAGATGAGCGCGTTGTTCTGGTCAAAGAACTCCATGTTGGTGAAGGTGGACGCGTTGTTGTCTTCGACGTCCACGAAGATGGCTGCGAAGGCGCCGGTGGTTGCTGCGGTGTTGGTGCCAGGCACGAAGAACTGGATGTCCGTCACGCGGCTGTTGGTGGTTGCAAACAGCCTTTGCGCACTGAAGGTTTGCAGGTCGCCGGGAAAGCCGAAGAGAACCGGTTGCCCTGAGGCTGCGGTGGAACTGACCAGAAACGCCGCCCCCGCGTCGGGAGAGCTGAAAACAACACCGCGCGGCGAGTTGACGTTGAAAAAATTCGCGGGCAGTGCGTTTGGGTCGGAACGGGTGTCCGGCACGCCATCCCAGTTGATCTCGCGTCGCAGGCCGCCAAAGTCGCCGTTGACCAGTGCCGCCGTACCACCGCCCACAGCGGCGCGGAAGTCGTCACGTGTTGGCGTGATGGCAGCCGCATTGGCGCCCGCCGAATCAAAAACCGAGAACCCGGCGTGGGCCACACCCTGGACAAAGGGGGGCGACCATGTATGGATAAGCGTTTTCGGCGTTCTTGGTCGGTCGACGGCTTTGCGCGGGCGTGGAAAGCGCCGTCCCGGATCGATGGATAGATCGTGCCGGGGATGCCATCGCGCAGTAGCCGCTACCGCATGGCCGGCGGCGGCGCTCCCGGGCAAGGTACTGCGCCGCTGCAGGGTCGTCGCCATGGCGCGGGGCGTAGATGATCCCCCCAAAGGCGGATGCGTTGGCCCGCGCGCCCTGAGAAGCTGCACCACCCCAGATTCCCCATGCCCAGCGCGTGCAAACCAACGCTCACCAGACCGGGAGGGTGCATTGCGATGGCACCCCGATCCACTACGCGCGCC
>JANNKH010000091.1:0-6877 GCA_031396205.1 Rhodoferax sp. | reverse complement strand
TGCTGGTGAACGTGTACTTCCAGAACCAACGTTTTGAGCCGGCCGGCGAGATTTCCAGGTACAGGCCCCCGGAATCCGTCATGCGCCGGCGCTTCTTTTCGGCTGGGCAGGTGGCCGTTTTGCAGGCTGGATCGGACAGTGGCATGGGGAACAACCTCCAGGGAATTCAGCGGATTGCTGATTTGTTCCCCGGTTTGTACCCCATCATTTGCCGAGATGCAATGAGACGATGTGATGCGAGGTAAGCCATAATATCGCCTAAGCTATTGAGAAATATGGGATTTTTGATGCCGCGTGATACAGCATGATATTTATCCATGGTCCCGCCAGTAGGAATCGAACCTACATCTGTCCCTTAGGAGGGGACCGTTCTATCCATTGAACTATGGCGAGGGCGCGCCAGAAGTCTAGCAGGCGGCCAGGCGCCGGCCGCTGTACTGCGTCGCGCGGCAAACCAGCGGCACGACGCAAAAACGACCGGTCCAATTCAGTCGTAACTGTGCTTGAAAATCAGGTCTACCGCACTCTTCTCCCCGGTGCGCGCGCGCAGCGTGAAACGCTCCGACAGGTCGTAGAAAATCGAGAACGTGCCCAGTGTGCCGGCCAGACTGCGTTCGTAGGCGACATAAAAGTTCTGCGAAATGCGCTTGCCCAGCGTGACGGTGGCCGCGCTGGCGCCGCCCGATCCGCTATCGGATGCGCCGGATACCGAAAGTTCATCCAGCCCCAGGCGGCCGGCGATGCCGCCCGATGAATTCTGGCCGCCCAGCAAGGCCATTGCGGCCTGTTGCAGCACGGCCGCTTCGGCGCCGCCGTTGGCCGCCGAGCGGCCCAGCACCAGCCAGGCGAGTTTTTCCGCCTCCGGCAGGTCGGGTTCGGCATACAGGCGTACCCGCGGCAACAGCGCCGATCCGGTGATCTGCACGCCGACGCGCTGGGTCAGGTTGGGACGGATGGCCTGGATGTTGAGCGAGGGGTTGTCGTATGGCCCGGCGAATCGCATCACGCCACGCTCGATCGCAAGTTGTTGCCCGTAGGCCTGGTACCGACCGCCAACGGTGCGCAATTCGCCGCTCAGGACGGGAGATTCGCCGGGCTTGAGTTTGCTACGCAGCGTCAGTTCGCCCGCAACCCGGGTGTCGATGCCGCGCCCGCGCACGCGAAAATCCTGACCCAGGTCCAGCGTGACCTGAAGGTCAGCGGCCAGTTTGCTGCCACGGGCTGTGCCAGGGCCTGTGTCGGCCACGGGTGTCGTTCGCGATGCGTTGGACGCACTGGTCGTGCCGCCGGTCTGACCCTTGCGCAAAACGACCACGTCATCGCCCAGGCTGGGGGCTGTGTCGTCGGGCAGGATGAACAGTGCCTGGTCGACGGTGAGTGCGCCCCGAATCTGGAGCCGTGCCTGCTCCAGCAGCGCCTGCAGTGTTCCCGACACCGCCAGGCGTCGGTCGGCGCGGGCCGATACCCGCAGGCCCCTGGCCTGTGCGTTGATCTGCAGCGTGATGGCATCGAGCGCCGAGGTGCCAGGTTCGGCTGCGGGTGTCCAGGTTGCAAAGCCGGTGGCGGTCAGTTCGCCGCCGCTGGCGCCACCGGCGCCCTGCAGGCTGAACGCGTCGATGAGGAGTCGCTGCCCGTTGAGCGTCGCGCGCAACTGGCCGTTGCCGAATTCAACGCCGTCCACCACTGAGCGCACCGCCATTTCACTGGCCAGCAGGCTGCCGCTCCATTGCGGCGCGCGCCGGGTACCGGACAGGTTCAGGTTGGCGTCGACCGTGCCGCGCACGCGCCAGCCCGGCGGTGCGAGCAGCGACCAGACGCCGACCTGCGGCATCCGGGCACGCACGGTAGCGGTCAGCGGGCTGTCGGGCGTCCATTCCCAGCCATTGGCGCCGCGCGTGAGCCGGGTGGCCAGCGATGCCTGGGCGTTACCGGCCCGTTCGCTGTCCCAGCGGAAATCGGACTGGATGGCGTCGCCTTGCGCGCGCACCTGCAACTGCAGTTCGCGGATGCCGGCGTTGACCGTCGTGCCGGTTGCGCCGGCTGTCGTGGACCCGGCTGGGAGTGCGTAGTCGGCTTGAATCCGGATGTCGCCACTGCGCCGTGTCAATGTCGCGCGTGCCACCAACTGCTCGGCCAGCGCGATATCCCACTGGCCATCGAATACCAGGTTGCCACTCAGTCCGGCCGCGGCCATGTCGGCCCTGGCCAACAGCGTCAGCCATTCCAGCGGCAGGCCGCGCAGCTCGCCCTTGCTGCTGAGTGAGCCGCCTGCGCCGCTTTGCCAACGGAGGGGTTCCCAGGCCAGCACGGCGGTACCGGGCTGCGGGCCGGTCAGGCGCGCCTGACCGGCGCCTATGCGCCATTGGCCCTGCCCACGGGAAAAATTGCCGGTCAGGGGCTGGGCCAGGTCCAGCGTCCATAGGCCTGGCAACTGGCTGTCTTGCATGCGCAATTGCAAGGCGCGCAAGCTGGCCTGCCAGTCGCCGTTGGGCGCGCGAGCGCCAGTGGCATTGGTCTCGATGCCGACGCGTTGGGTGGCCCGGGTGGCGCTGCCACTGGCTTTGAGCGCCAGCGCGTCCAGCGTACCGGAAACCTGCAGATCGACATTGGCCAGTCGCAGGGCCAGGTCGGCAGGCTGCTTGCGATCGCGGATCGCCATGCGGGTAATCTGTGCGCTGGCCTTGACGATGGGTGTGGCGCCGCGGCCGTGTTCCAGCAGCGATTCCCAGCCGCCCGTCCACTGCACGGTCGCCTCGGCGTTTCCCTGCAAGTCAAACGCGTTGACCACGGCGGGTATCTGGGGCAGCCGCGTGATCCAGCGTTGCGCGCTGGCCGCATCGGCCACTGTCACGGTCAGATCGCCATTGCCATCGCGGGCGCTCGAGCGGCCCGACAACTGGGCCTGTAACCCGGGTGCGACCAGCCGCAGCTGTCCTTGCGCGGTCTTGCTGGCGAGCTGCACGTCGATTCGACCGTCGACGCTGGCATCGGCGGTTCGGATCTGCAGCTTGTTCAATCGCAGCCAGCCGTCGGCCCAGCGGCCGTTTGCCGACCCATCCTGCAAGCGCAGGCCGCGCAATGCGAAACCGCGATCCTGCTGCGCTGCGGGTTGCAGCTTGGCGTCAAATACCACGCCCTGCTGCTGGGCGCGGGCCTGCAATTGTCCATCGAGCCGCACCGGCTCCAGCGCGCTGTGCAGCAAGGCCGGATTGACGCCGGCAATCTGCAGCTGGCCCTGCCAGCCTTCGGTTGCACTGGCGCTGGCCGGATCTGCCAGCGTGCCTTGCAGCCGTAGTCGCCCGCCAGCTGCCTCGGCACTCAGCGACTGGATGCTCCATTGACGGCCGTCGAGCTCGGCCAGACCTTTGGCGCTATCCAGTGGCAGTCGTGCCTTGTCCCAGGGTCCGGCGGCGCGGTTGACGAAGTTGAATTCTGCCTGCCAGTTGGTGCCCACCGGTCGCACCCAGACGTTGCCGGTCAGCAGCGTATGCGGCGCGTTTGGCCACAAGGCGATCAGGTCCAGTTGATTGAACGAGGCCTGCGCACGCCCTACCGGTTGCGCGGCCCATGGACTGATCTGCGCCGACACCGAGGCCCGCATGGCACGCGCCTGCGAGAGCGCTTCGGAGTTCCCGGAGCCGGGCTGCAACTGGCCCAGCAGGTCCAGCCTGGCATCGGGTCCGGACAGCGGCCCGCGTAATGTGGCGGACGCGTCCAGCACGATTGTGCGGCCTTCGGCCAACGGTGCCGTGACGCTGCCTTTCAATTGCAGGTCCAGCGTCATGGGCGCACGGGCCTGCAGGTTCAGCCGCGCCGAGTAGCGGCCCTGCGCAACCGCGAGCGAGTCGAGCTGCAACTGGTGCTGGTTGTCGTTGAACCGGTAGCGCCCGGCCAGGTCGGACAGGTCGAGCCGACTGGGTCGCAGCAGCCGCAACTGGCCAACGGAGAACGGTAGATCCAGCTCCAGCGGCAACACCAGCTCGGACGGCGGTTGCGGCTCAGCCGCCGGTCGCTGGTCATCGATGTCGAGTTCGCCGATGGCCAGCGAGGAGAAGCGCACCCGGCGCTGCAATAACTCCAACGGATGCCAGGCAAAACGCAGGTCGCGCGCCTGGACGCTCAAGCCCTCGCCCTGCCAACGCAACGCGCCGATACGGCCCCCGCCACGGACCGAGCCGGTCACGTCCTGCAGCTCCATGGTTTGTCCCGCCGGTAAATAGGGCCGCACCTGCTTGAGCGCCATTGCCAGCGAGCCGTCGCTGCCGGTCCAGATCCAGGCCGCGATCAGCAGGGCGCCGGTAACCACCAGCAGCGATTCGACCAGCCATACCAAGACGAACGCGACGCGCTGCATCCCGGCGAAGGCGACGTGGCGCATCAGAAGGTGAACCCGACGCTCAGGTGCAGACGCAGGGCCTTCTTGTCCACGCCGTAGGCCAGGTCCAACTGCAGGGGGCCGACCGGGCTGCGGTAACGCACGCCGGCGCCGATACCGACCTTGGCCTTGAGTTGCGAGGTCTTGTCGGCCACCGCGCCGACATCAACGAACACCGTGCTTTCCCATTCGCTGGGCTGGCCGTCGATCAGGATCGGCCGCTGCCATTCCACACTGGCGCCGGCCAGGTAGCGGCCCGGTGTGGTGATGCCGTTGGCCTCGGCCGCGCCGACACTGTTGTACGGGTATCCGCGCACCGTCGCATCGCCGCCGGTCAGGAACAGCTGGGTGCTGGGCAACTGCGCGCCGTCGCGCGCCAATACCGCGCCGGCTTGAGCGCGCGCCGCAATGCGGCCGGAACGGACGCGGGTTTTGCGGTCTGCGTGGGGCGCAAGCGACCACACGCCAAGCCAGTTCAGGCGTACGCGCAGGTAGGGATCGCGCTGACTGCCCAGCGTAAATCCCCCGCCCAGTTCGGCGGCCAGGCCATATCCGCTCGACGGATACGGCAGACTGTCGAACTTGCGCTGGGTCCATGCATAGTTGGCGCTGACGGACTGGGCCGTCTCGTTGATGCCCACGGCGGTGGTCGCGGCCCGGTCGTATTGCAGGTAATAGTTGCGATCGATCACCTTGCCCAGTTGCAGCCGGCCCGCGCGCAGTTGCTGGCTGCGCACCTTGACACTGGCCACGTCCTCGTTCTTGAGTTGTCCGCCGATCCGCCATTGCCACAGGTCGTCGTCCGGCGGTGCGGTCAACTCGCTTTGTACCCATTGCGTGTCCCGGTCGAGTTGCAGTTTGGAGACCGCGCGCCAGCCGATCAGCGGCAATTGGTGGTTGGTGTGCTCTACCGACAGGCGCGGGCCGCTGTCGGTGCTGATACCCACGCCCAATTGGATATTGCTGCGCTTGGCCTCGCGCACGGTGGCGATGACCGGCACCGCTTGTGGGTCGCCCGCGGGGTCGATCTCCAGCACCACCGAGTTGAAATGGCCGCTGTCCTGCAGTCGTTGTTGCGCCTCCAGCAGGCTTGTCTGGTCGTATGGCGAGCCGGGAACGAGCCGGGCAATGCGTTCGACCAACTGTGGCTCATAGCGCTGCAGGCCATTGACCTGCAGGGAACCGATCTGAAAGGCCGGCCCGGAATCCAGCGTGACGCTGAGTTTGGCCGATTGCAACTGCGGATCGATTTCAGCGCGACTGTCGGCGATCCGGCCCAGCGGATAACGTTTGGCCGCCAACAGCCGCAGGCTCTGGGTCTTGGCGTCGTCCCAGGCTTGCTGGGTAAAGGGTTTGCCGGCCGGCAGTGTCCAGCCGTCGCGGATGGCGAACTGCTGGGGCGCGGCGCCGGGATCCTCGGCGATTGCGCCCCGAAAGGACACCGACGACTCCGTCACCACGGTGGGCGGGCCCGTCTGCACCACCAGCCGTACGAGCCGCGCAGAGCCGGCACCTGCCACCGCGGACGTGCGCGTGATCTCGATCTCGGGCGAGAAATATCCCAGGGTGCCGAGCAGGTCGCGGGCATTGCTGTCCGCGGCGATCACCAGGCGCTGCAGTTCGGTGTCGTCGAGATCGGCCAGCGAGCGGTAACGCATCAGCTCCAGGTGGCGCTCCAGATAGGCCCGCACATCGTCCCGGGCTCGAATGTCGACTTCAAACGCGCTGACGGCTGCTGCCTGCGCGGCCGAACCGGTTTCGGTGCTTGTAGCCGTAGCGTCTGGTGTCCGCTGCGCCGTCGTGGCGCAACCGGTAGCGAGTATGCATACGACCAGTAGTGCGACGAGCCTGTGCCCGCCCACCCATCGTTTTATCATGCGCCTATTTTGACAGCAGGCGCATCGCCTCTTCGAGGCCCTTGATCGTGAGCGGATACATCCGCTGGCTCATCAGTTGCTGCACCACGCTGATGCTCTGGCGGTATTGCCAGACGCCCTGTGGCTCGGGGTTGATCCAGACGAACTTTGGAAAAGCGCTGGTCAGGCGTTGCAGCCACTCGGCGCCGGCTTCCTCGTTGTTGTATTCGACGCTCCCCCCCGGTTGTAATATTTCGTAAGGACTCATCGTTGCGTCGCCGATGAAGATCAGCTTGTAGTCCTTGTTGTACTTGCGGATGATGTCCCAGGTGGCGAACTTTTCGCTGAAGCGACGGCGGTTGTTCTTCCACATGAAGTCATAAACGCAGTTGTGGAAGTAATAGAACTCCAGGTGCTTGAACTCGCTCTTGGCGGCGGAGAAGATTTCCTCGACGCGGTGGATGTGTTCGTCCATCGTGCCGCCCACGTCCATCAGCAGCAGCACCTTCACCTTGTTGTGGCGCTCGGGCACCATCTTGATATCAAGCCAGCCCGCGTTCGCTGCGGTGGATCGGATCGTGTCGTCCAGGTCCAGTTCTTCTTCGGCGCCCTCGCGTGCGAAGCGGCGCAGGCGCCGCAGCGCGAC
>JANNKH010000012.1:0-4531 GCA_031396205.1 Rhodoferax sp. | reverse complement strand
GGATCCGCAGCCGCCGCCCAAGGGTCGGGCGCGCGAGGCGGGACAAGACTTCGTCGCTTGAGCCGCGCCGTGCTTCGGAAATACATCGCCACAGGCTGCACTGCCAAACCGCAGCCACCGGTGGCGCTGCGCGCCATGTCAGCGCGAGGCTGCCCAAGTCAGGATTCACCCAGAGGCCGTAGCCCAAAAAGCCTCTTTGTGTATGGTCAAGGACTCGCCTGGCGTCTGGCCATCACAACCCGACGGCGCTGTCACCCGATCCGGTCACCCAATCCAGGCGTTTCAGGCCACTACAGATCGTTCCCCGGGGACTCCAGGCTTCAACGCCCGCGTGCGTATCGAGCCCTGCGGCGATGCGGTGTGCGGCCGCATCGTCTGGCTCTGGGACGAGACGTCGAAAGACATCGCAGACAAGAGCCCGCTGGTCGGCCGGGTGGTGATCGACCGCATGCGCGCCGCCGAACCGGGGCGCTGGACCGGCGGGCGCCTGTACAACCCGGAGGACGGGCGCGACACAAGGGCTCGCTGCACTTGCAATCACCGACGCGGCTGGTGGTCGACGGCTGCGTGTTGTTCGTCTGTCGCACGCAGGTGTGGCGACGCGCTGACTCGACGCGCTCCCCGCCGGTTGCCGCGCCGTGAGCCGGCTGATGTTGGTTGCCGCACGGGTCTTGCGCCGTCGCCAGGCCAGCCGGTGCTGAAAACGCGGGGCCCAGGTTCTCATTGTCGTCACGGGCGAACGCGAACGCCGCGGCCCCGGCCGGCACAAAGCGGATTCCGGATTCCGGCTTCCGGCAGGACCATCACCACGTCCGGCTTGCCGCCAATGATCCCCGGCGGTGCGGACCAAGCCGGTGTAGTTCGTGATGGCGACCTCATGGCGGTCGTGCTGCGCCGCCAGTCAGCTTGGCCTTGACTGCCTCCACCAGAGGCACGATAGACGATGGTGGAAACGGCGAGACGCTGCTGACGTTTACCTCACACAGAACGTAGCGCTGCGCCTCGCCCGGCACTGCGTCTCCCAGCATGAAGTCGCAATCCCACAGCAGTGGCAACTGCGCGGGTGCCAGACCGACGCGTTCGCGCAAGCGGTCGATCCAGCCGGATTCGAGCCGCTGCTTCAAGGACTGGAACTCGGGCAAATCTGGCCCGTGGTAGAGGCGCGCACCCGGCTGCTGCTCGGTCGGGTGTAATGCGTTGACCGCCTGGTGGCCGAAACCGGTCACGCGGTTCTCGACCAGGTAGGCACGCACGATGCCCTCGGCCAGTCGGGGCTGCCAGGCCTGGTCGATCATGTGACCCCCCTGCGCCGGCTCGAAGTAAGGAGCCATGCGCTGCAGCAGGCCCGGCAGGTCAACGCGTTCTTCTTCGCTGCCGCGTTGCGCATGGCGCAGTTTCAGAACTCCCTGGCGCTTATCGCCATCGACCGCTTCGACGCGCCAGACCCCGATGCCGCTGTGGCCGCGGTGCTGCTTGAGCACGCGCGCGCCGCCTCGCAGCCGTGCCGGCAACTCGGCGGCGAGTTGTACCAGGCTGTCTACACGGTGCACGTCGCTGCCGAACGGCAGGTCGCGGGTCTCGAACAGGAGGTCCTTGGTACCCAGCCGCAGGATGGCATCGGGATGGGCGCTGACCAGCACGCCGCGCTTCGCAAGCTCGCGCAACAACGCGTCCAGCCGGTCGCGCCGACGCCCGTCTTCGATCGGATTGCACCAGACGAGCACGACTTGCACCCGCCGCAATTGCTCGGCTACCGCGTCGGCAAAGTCGTCGCGATAGACGGCCGGCTCGGCACGTATGCCAGCCGCCGAGAACGCCGCGAACAGAGCCGCGAAGCGGCTCTGCGCCGGATCGGCACGGTCACGCGCGGCGCGGTCGCCGGGATACAGCAGCGCGACTGTGCCTAATGCTGAGTGGCTCATGGATTGCCCCCCTTGTCATTGCGCCGCTGGGCTTCTCGGACGAAGTGCGCATACAGTGAATCCAGCACCGTGCTGATCTCGGCCAGCAGGGCGTCGTCATCGCTCAGGCGCTCGCGGGCGCCGGCCATCACGGCCTCGAAACCCTTGGCCTCGGGAACCGGGTCGCCACCCACGTCGAGCGCGTGCACGATCGTGGCGATGCGCGCAAGACCTGGGTCGACGTCCAACCCGAAACTGGCCATCAGTGTCTCGAACGTCACCCGATCTCCGACGTGCGTGAAAGTGGCGCCGTCAAAGTCAAACCCGAGCGATCGTTTGGCGCAATCCGAGGGCTTGGCTAACCACTGAAACCGCGCCTCATGATCGATGAACCGGCGGATCAGCCACGCGCTGGCCACACGATCGACCCACAAGCTGCGCCGCGTCGCCCAGGTGCGGCCCTGGTACTTGGCAGGGTCCAGCTGCGGGATGCTCCCCTTTGTCTCTTGCGGCTCGTCAGGCGAGAGCAGGCTGTCGATACGCTTGCTGAGGTCAATCCATGCTGCCTCCGCCTCCACGCTGGCTTGGCCTGGGAAGAAGTCGACCGCCCGCGCCGCATCGATCTCGCGTTGCAGCTTTCGCTTGAGCCGCGCCAAGTCCGGGGCGCTCTGGGAGCCAAGCCCGCGATTTGCCTCCCGCCACGCCTTGCGCAGTTCCGCGTAGTCGTCACTGCGGTCGAACAGCTGGCGGTAGGCCGAGGAATCGTCCGCCGATTGGGCCTGCACAGCCATCAGCCAGGCACTGCCACCTTCACGAGTGCAATCGTCGGCCAGGCCCTGCAGCGCCTGCTCGCGCTCCGGCCCGGCAGGCATCAGATAGGCACCGTCGCGCAGCGCCACACAGCCCAGCGCCTTGAGCGCGCGCCAGATGCGCATGCGCGCCGTGGCGCTCGACGTGGGCAGGGAGACGATCAGCAATAACCACAATGGGTCTGCACAATTCATGTAGCGAATGATACATTGTTGTAGAATTCATTACCAACACTAGTTTGCGTTGTCGAATAGATAAAAACCGCATCAGGTGCCAACGCGCTGTGCCTTTTCCTCTTTTTCGCTGCATTGGATCGATTCACGGAGATCAACCATGATTTACCGCATTGCGCCCTTGTTCTGCCGGCCATGGACTTTGAACGGCATTGCGCCGCGCTTGATTGATAGCCACTATGAGCATGACTACGGCCGCACCGTGCGCCGCCTCAACACGGTCACGGCGGAGCTGGCTGCATGCGATGTCGCGTCGGCTGCGCCGCAAGCGCTGGGCCGCCTGAAGCGCGAACAGACCAGCCTGCTCAATTCGACTTTGTTGCACGAGCTGTACTTCGCGAGCCTTGGCGGAGACGGGCGGGCCGTCCCTGCGACGCTGTCAGATGCGCTGGCGCGTGACTTCGGATCGGTCGACCGCTGGCGCGCTGAGTTCATGGCCCTGGCCGAGTCGCTGAACGGCGATTTGGGCTGGGTGGTGTTGAGTTACCTGCCGAGGGACCGGCGGTTGTTGAACCAATGCACCACCGAACACGCGCAAAGCATTGCCGGCGCCGTCCCGATCCTTGCGCTGGACATGTATGAGCATGCCTATCACCTCGAATTCGGCGCGAATCAGACTGCGTACATCGCCGCCTTCATGCGCAATATCCTTTGGAGCGCGGTCGAAACGCGATACGTCGACGCAATGAATTCAGCGCCGCCGTTGACGCTGCAGCAGCCTGAGTTCGGTGACCTTCCTTCCATCGCCCCCGAGGAGGTTCAGGCCATGTTGGCATCCGGCAAACCCGTGCAACTCATCGATACGCGGCCACGGCACTACACGACCAAGGCCCACGAGATAGTTTCCGGCGCCGTGTGGCGCGATCCGGAGCGCATCTCGGAATGGATCAACACGCTCTCGAAGGATGAACCGGTGGTGACCTTCTGCGTCTATGGATTTCACATCGGTTGCCAATGCGCCAGCATCCTGCGCGATGCAGGTTATGACGCCCGCTACATGCAAGGCGGTCACTACGCCTGGAAGGCACTGGACGGCCCGGTGGATCTGCTCAGGCAGCCAGGCGCCGCATCAGCAACTGAGGTCGACCCGAGGGGTTGAACGATGACAAGGGAGTTTGCTTCACGTGCGCTCGGAGCCGGCCCCTGGATCTACCAGGCAACGGGCGGGCGCGCGGCGGCAATGGATGCAGCCTTGGCCAGGGCAGGTGGAACTCAAGCTCAAGACCCGCTGGCGCGACGGCACCACGCACCTGGTGATGAGCCCGCTGGAGTTCATGCAGCGGCTGGCGGCGCTGGTGCCACGGCCCAGGCTGCACCTGATCCGCTTCCATGGTGTGCTGGCCCCGAATGCCAAGCTGCGCTCGCTGGTGGTGCCGCAGGGGCCGCCCGCGCACGAGGAACCAGCCAGCGAAGCCGCTGCCGCGGCCAAGTGCGAGGTCGAGGCTGTTGAGGCCCCGGTGCAGCGCATCAGCTGGGCACGGCTGCTCAAGCGCGTGTTTGACATCGACATGCAGCGCTGCCCGCACTGCGGCGCCGGGGAGCGCAAGATCATCGCCGCCATCCTGGAGCGGGCGGTGATCCAGAAGA
>JANNKH010000110.1:0-43543 GCA_031396205.1 Rhodoferax sp. | reverse complement strand
CATGACCTCGACTTGCCCATCCTCCAGCGAGAGGTCATAAATGAAGTCGCTCACGCGTACCTTGGCGCGATCTTTGGAAAGAAATACCTCAGCCGCGCCGCAGTTGAGCGGCCCGGCCACCACGGCCGTGCACAACTCGCCGGCATACAAGCCGTCTGCCGGCACCCGTTGCAACGTAGAGCAGCCGGCGAGCATGATGGCCAGAGTGATTCCGAAGATCCTTGGCGCAACGCGGCGTTCCATCGCGGGAATTATCGCGTCGAGTGCTCGCCCACCAGAGTTACACCAGGTCGCAGCAATCCAGGTTCATCATCTTGTTCCAAGCCGAGGTGAAGCCGTACGCAAACCTGTCCTGCGCGGCGCTGGAGGGCGACACCAGCGCCGGCGGCTGTCTCTGAAAGACTGTCAGGCGACGGTCGACTTTTGGAACTGCTTGCTCCAAAGCGGCCGTTCAGGTGTGCCCTAGCAAGTCTGCAAGGTGGAGCCATTTTCGTTGATCCGAGCACCCGCGACCGGCCACAAGCGGTTGGTCGCAACCGACGGCTTCAGGGAACAGCGATGCAACCAGTCATCTCTTCTTCGGCAGCTCGGGCTCGGGCGCCTTCGACGCGGCGACCATCACCTGCTCGGGATTCGCCAGAACCTCGACTGCTGCCGGGAGGCGCACCGCCCGCTCGTCCTTCACGGCCGTCGCGGCTTCCAACGCTGCAGCCTTCGTCGGCTTCTCCTCCAACTTTGGCTTCGCCGGCCGCAAGTCGAAGTAGAGCGGGAGCGACCGTGCGTACGCGAGCTCCGTCGCGTTCAGTGTCTCGCAGATGACCTCGTATAGCACCTCCGCCGACTTCCTCGAGGAGTACGAGCCCTCCCACGGCTTCAGGTCCGCCTTCTGTCGGTCTTGCTGCGCGCGGAGCGGATCGATACAGATGTGGAAGCGGCCGCCAGTTTCGGTCGTGATGTCGACGGAGAACTTCTCGCCGCCCACAGGATGCACGGTCACCGTGACCTTCTGCCCGGCGAGTCCAGGTGTCACGTTGCCACGTACGCCGATGGGGAGCCGGCATTCCTTGTCCTTTTCCGCGCGAATGTCGGCCTTCCGCTTAGGGGTGACGTTCGCGGTGATGCCGCCGATAGCGCGGAAGGTCGACCCGGGGTAGCCGGTGACGGGCAGCGACTCGTTGTACTCGTGCGGGATGTGTCCGCGCACCTGGATAGGCGCGGAGCGGAAGCGGAACTCCTTTAGGTAGTTCCCGATATCGAGATAGGGCACGATGGTGAGGTCCAGGCGCTTCTCGCCCTTCGCAGGCAGGATTACCCACGAGTGCGGGAAGTGCACGACGTAGCCCTGCGGCACGTTGGCGGTCGTGATCATCACCATGCTCGCGTGATCGAGCGGGTTGCGCACCGCGACGGTCATCACCACTGGCTCGGGCGGGCTGCTTGCCGCCGGCGCGAAGTAGAAGACGTTCTCCTGACACTGGTTGTTGCCGCCCGTGATCTCGCCGAACTGTGGCGAAGCGAAGACTTTGAGGCAGGTGTGTTCGCCAACGGCCGGCGTCCAGTTGATCGAGTCCGAGCGCGCGCTCGACGCAGGTACGCTTGGGATCGTGCGCGTGCCGATGGGAGCCCACGCGCCGTTATCGCCCACCCCGGGCGGCGCGATGGCGTAGTAGGTCAGTTTTACGTTGGTGACGTCATCCGGTCCCGAGTTGAAGACCTGGCCGAAGAGGTGGTTGATTTCGCCCGGCCGCGGCTTCTCGCGCGTCGCGACGATGTGGCCGTCGCCGTCGGTCTCGTGCGTGACGCCCCAGGGTTGACGATCCACCCAGATGTCGTCCGACACCCACGCGACCGACGTCTGCGTGAGGCGCAGGTCGAACGTGCCCGCGGGGTTGTCGCCAATGGTCTGCGCCCACTCGACGTCCACGTTCAGGGCGAGAGGGTTGGTCGAGACCACGTTCCCCACTGTGATGGTGAGGCCGCGCGCCGGATCCTCGATAACCGCGCCCGCGTCCTGCGTGCCCACGTCGTGCAGTAGCGTGATGAAACGCATCTCCTGGTTCACGTTCACCTGGTCCACGAAGACCTTGGTGACGACGAGCCCGCCGTTGTTCGCGCCACTCACCGGGATGCTCGTGTCGAAGAGACGCGTCGTCTGGAGCTGCCGGACCTCTAGATAGTAGAACAGACCCTCGCCCACCGTGATGCGCACGAGGTGCCGCCGACCCGAACTGGTATTCTGAGTGCCGCCGTGCGCCACCAGTGTGTATGTCTGCGCGAACGGGTTTCGGTCCCACTGGAGGTCCGCGATGTTCGACGCATCATAGTAGCCGAGCTGGCGCATGAAGTGGCCGGAGAAACACGGATGCGAGTCATGGTTCCCCATCAGGTCATAGTTCTGCGCCGAAGCCACCGATCCGTCTATGAGGTCGCTGGAATAGATGTCCTCGCCAAGCACCGCGCCAGCGTCCACGAGGCTGTGGCCCAGCTCGTGGCAGAAACGGCCCCAGTCGGCATTCTCTCCGATGGTGGTGAGCCCAATCTCGTGGCTCGCGGTCTGGTTGATGTTCACGGCGGTCCCGTCGGCTGCGGTGCCGTTCCACGCGAAATTCGACTGCGACCAGCCGCCCCAGGCTCGCGCGAAGGCGCCGTCGAGGTACATCACGACGGCCATGAAGATGTAGTCGTCGAGATCCTCCCCCTGAACCACGGCACCCTGCGCCGCCTCGGCCACTATGCGGCCCGTGTCGCTGAAGTTCGACACGGAGTCGTCCATGTAGTCGTCGTAGTTGCCAGTTAACGGCACCCAATTGGTGTAGGTGAGCTGGAGGTCGGTATCGCCGTAGCTCACCTGGTCGTAGTACACGGGCGCGTTGTCGAATTCGGTGACGACCGCGTTACGTGTAGTCACGAGATTGGTGGGCACGCGGTCCTGCGGGTAGCAGACGACGACGAGCGCCTTGATGGTGCCTTGCGCACTGACGCCCGCGCCCGGTCCAGCACCCGGAACGGGGCGGCCGCGACCGACGTAGAAGATCGGTGGGCCATCCTCGCCCTTTTTCGCGACGGGAGCAGGCAACACCGTGAAGTCGACCGGGCCATCGTCGGTGCTGCCCGCGACGGTGACCTTTAAGGGACCGGTAACAGTCGAGCGGCTACTGATGACCTTGAGGCGCGTCGGGGACGCTTCGACGACGAGGGCGCTCTCGCCGCCGACGTTCACTTCGTTGTCGGTGCGGTTAGGGCTGAAGTTCGCGCCGTAAATCTCGAGGACGTCGCCGGGCTGTCCGGCGATGGGCGCGAAGTAGTCCACGCGCGGCCCGACAACGCGGGGCAGCAGTTCCCAGATGCGCGTCGCGAGCAGGTTGGGAGTGAGCGCGAGGCGCGAGACCGTCCGCTCGAATTGGATGAGCGTGAGCGGGGTAGTAGACATGACGGCTCCTAGACGCGTGCCAACCGGAGGGGGACGCATCGGCGGTGGGTGGCGCACGCCTGTCCTGCGGGTCCAGCCTCCAGTCTCGCGTGGACGGGCGCGGACGCACGAGTCGCGCGGGCCGTACGCCGCCAGACTCAATACATTCCATGCGAACTGCAAGACGCGGACCGTGTCAAAGGATGCGCGCGACAGATGCCTTTGTCAAGGCGGAATGTGTGCTTATTCGGTGACCCGAGCCGCCGGGCATGGGCCTTCTTATGGGCGCGGTCTACTTCCTCGCCGCCAGCGCAGCACGCCGGGCGGCCCGCGGCTCGTCGGCTCGGCCTGTGCGCCGGTGGCGGCGTTGCTATTCGGCGCGTCCGGCGACAGTACCCACCTCGAAGGCGCCTTCACGCCCGTACCGACGTCCAGATCCATCGCCGCATCGCTCTGGAGGGCCCGTGCTTCCTGCGGCCGCCAGCGCCCACGTTTGGCTTCGCCACGGCTGCTTCTCGTCACACGTCACGCCACTTTCGGGTGAGCAGTCGCGCCGATCCGAGGATCCGCTTTGGGTCGGTGGACGAAACCGCTGTCGCGGTAGTCTCCGCGGCGCCTGCCGGGCTTTGCGTTACGAGCGTGTGTGCCTATGTTGTGAACCGAGGCGATTGACCCGGCACGCTGATCGCTGATCGCTGATCGCTGATCGCGGTGCTGCTATGCGCTCCAAACCGGTGGCAAGCCTGCTGGTGGATCTGGACGTCGCCAAGAGCCATAGCCGGCCTCACGTGTCCGACGACAACCCCTACTCGGAGTCGCAGTTCAAAACCATGAAGTACCGCCCCGAGTTCCCCCAGCGCTTTGGCTGCATCGAGCACGCCCGCTCCCACTGCCAAGCCTTCTTCGCCTGGTACAACGCACAGCATTGCCACAGCGGCATCGGCTACATGACCCCGCACAGCGTGCACTACGGCTTGGCCGCCGCCATGCGGGTCGTACCGCAGACCACCCTTGATGCGGCATTTCTGGCCACACCCAACCGCTTCAAGAACAAACCCCCACGCTTGCGGCCCATGCCCACCGCCGACTGCATCAACCCACCAACCGAGGAGAAACACCCGACCAGCGAACCACACAACCGCACACTAAATTAATGCCCCATGGTGTCGCAAAGTCATTGACACGTTCCGCTCCCTGGCCCCAATTCTGCTCTTCGCCTACCCCGGGTTCGATCATGCTCTGCTCAAGACTTTCGGCTGGCGGGACGAGCGTCACCTCTGTTCTTGCAGATTTTATGCGTCTAGGTCTTGCGGCGGCGCAAAGCGACCAAGCCGGCCAAACCGATTCCTAATAGAGCCAGGGAGGTGGGCTCTGGTACGGCACTGCAAGCCGTATCCCCGATCCCAACCGTAAACGCATAGGAGTTCTCGGGCGTATTCGTCCAGGATATTGAATTGCGGCATTCTCTAAACCGCACGACCCCGTTACCTTCCATGCCACTCACGGAATACTGGCTTACCGTGATCGACTGGCCGCCAAATGCCGCATTCGGGCCGCCGGCTTGCAGAGTGGAAAGATCATCAAATATGAACGATGCCGAAGAGGTGACATCCCCGAGGCTCCAAATCGCGAAGTAAGCTTCTACGTTGGAACTGAAGGTGATCTTATTGTTGATTCCGGAATTCCCATCGAGGCGGATAACAGGGCCAGAAACGACAGGAGGAGGAGTCGTCACCGCTGCGCCCATGAACGAGAAGGTTGGACTCCAGATGCTGTCGCTGATGATGCCGTCCAGTTCGCCAGAGTATGAGACAGATACAGTACCGGCCGAGCCTGAGATAGATCCAGGTGCGCCAGGAGTGACGGGTCCACTCCAGTTTGTCCAGACTGGGTTTGCAAGGGCCTGTGATGTAAGCAAGAACAAAGCAGCGACCAAAAGGCTCATCCGCGCGCAACGCGGGTCAATCGTTTTCAGCATCATGCAAATCTCCTCTGCTAATAGTGGAGGCTTAGGAAAAGCATGAAGCATGCCTAGGCGCTAAACGAAATGCCGCTGCGACAAAGGAGTTGGCACGCTATCATTAACTGGGCGTAGTCAGGTATCCGAGATTGATGCTGTAATGCACAAGTTCCGACAAGCTAAGGACCCGTCGATCGTGGGCGACCTAATTCGCGCCGCGCTCGCGGGGGGGCAGGGCGCGCTGCTGATGCATCGCCTCGACGTTGCGCTGCTGGTCGCCAAGGGCCGCAGCGTCGATGAAGTCGCCGACTGGTTCGGCATCGGGAGGCGCTCGGTGCAGCGCTGGGTCCACGAGGCCTACCTGCACGGTATGGACGGCCTGAAGGAGCACCGCCGCGACGGACGTCCGCCCTCGTTGACACTCGAACAGGCAATGACGACCTTCCGCGACCTTATGTCATCGCCTGGTGCTTTCGGCTATCCGGACAGGCGATGGACGGGCAAACGCCTCGCCTTGCACCTGGAAAGGTGCGTCGGGATCACGATCAGCGTCAGGACGTGTCAGCGAATCATCGCCCGCAGCCGCTGAGCTGAAACGACTGCGTCCGATTGAAACGGTGGCCAGTGCGCCAGTTTTTTTGGCGTTTCTCGCGAGCGGACGGGTATGGCGCTAATCGCCGGCACGGCACTATGCTTCCGACTGTAAAGGTTTCCGGCAGCTTCTTGCCAACCACTGCACGAGTCAGTGCCACGCGTGAACCAGCACCGCCTTGTCTCGCGGTGCCGGGCGCAGCGCGTCGCCACGGGTAGGAACAGCCGGCGCTACGGCACGCGAAAAATCGCATCCATGTCCGGCAGCCGCTCGAAGCCCGAGAAGGTCCCAGCGTCGGTGATCTCCGGCGCCGCCCGCAAGCACCCGCGTCACGCCGTGCGCGCGATCGTCCCGCCGCCGCTAATCTGGTGGCGCACGCTCACATCCGCCGCGTCGGTCAGTTGGGCGGCAGTTTGCCAACGTTCGCCATGCCAAGTCCAACTGCCTGCTGTGGGTCGTTCGCTGGCGAACACCAACAGCGGGTGACCGGCACCCAATTTCATGCAATTGGACTGCCGCATTGCGGGCGTTGGTGGGTGACTCTTGCGACCAGGAGCGGTCACTCGCGAAGGACTACCAACCTTCTCCAAAGCAGACGTTCGCGAACGAAGGCGAACCCGTAGTAGCTGGCAACTTTCCGACGGACGGCCTCAGGTTGCACGCGGGCCGAACATGATGATGCCCATGCCCAAGAGTGCCACCCCGACACCGACCCAATCGGTCATGGTCGGCCGGATACCGTCAACTGCCCAAAGCCAAACAATCGCCGCCGCGACATAAACGCCGCCATATGCAGCGTAGACGCGACCGGCCGCACTGGGGTGCAGGGTGAGGAGCCATACAAAGGCTGCCAAGCTGAACACCGCTGGTACGAGTAGCCAGACCGAACGCCCCTGATTCAACCAAAGGTACGGCAGGTAACAGCCCAAAATTTCCGCCACCGCGGTCGCGCAGAACAAGCCGAAAGTCTTCAGAATATCCATGCCGGCATTCTGGCAGGAGCGTAGTGGTCGTATCGACGACGCTATTTAGCGTCTTGCAACGAGGAAATCAATGGGCAGCGTACGTTGCCCCGCGCGGCGCGACAGCGTTTGACCAATTCGGACAATGCGGATTCCATGCTCTTTAAGTCGGCCAGCTTGGCACGAACATCCAGCAGCTTCAGTTGCGCCTGTTGCCGTGCTTCGTCGCAATGCGTGCCATCTTCCAAAATGAGCAGCTGAGCAATTTCGTCGAGGCTGAAACCCAGACGTTGCGCAGACTTGATGAAACGCACTCGTCCCAAATCACGCGGCCCGTAGCGCCGCACTTTGCCCTGCTGTCTCCCTGGTTCCTGCATCAGACCCTTGCGCTGGTAAAAGCGGATGGTCTCCACGTTGACCAATGCCTCAGCGGCCAGTGCTCCGATTGTGATGCTTGTAACAAGGGTGTTCATGAAGCTTGACTCCGTACTTGAGTACGGAAGTAAGCTTACTCCATGAGTGCAACGTACCGCGAAGGAAGCAGTGACAAGACCGGCAAGCGCAGCCTTTTGGCGGGCGGGGTCGCCACCTTGCTGGCGTCCACATGTTGTATCGGCCCTTTGGTCTTGATTTCCCTGGGATTTTCGGGAGCGTGGATTGGCATGCTCACCGAACTGGAACCGTACCAACCCGTTTTCATAGGGGCTGCATTGGTTGCCCTGTTCTTCGCCGGCAAGCGCATATGGCGGCCGGCCGCGCATTGCGCTCCCGGCGAAGTCTGCGCACTGCCGCGTTTCCGTCTCGCCCACCAGATTCTCTTTGTCGGAGTTTGCGCGCTGCTGCTTGCAGCACTACTCTTCCCGCTGATAGCCCACTGGTTCTACTGAAAGGACACTCCGATGCCTGATTCGATACCGTCGCAGCTCAGAAGACAGTTGATTTCCATTGGCGCAAGCTTCCTACTGTCGAGTATCACTGTCGTGGCCAATGCAGCTCCTAAGACGGTCATCTTGTCGATTCCCAGCATGGATTGCCCCGTGTGCCCCATCACCGTAAAAAGGGCCTTGTCCCAAGTCTCAGGTGTCAGCCAGACGATAGTGAATTTCGAAAGGCGCCAGGCCGTCGTCACATTTGACGACTCAAAGACCACCGTTGGCGCCCTTACCGATTCCACGAAGAACGCGGGCTACCCGTCTACATTGGCAAAGGCCGCTAATTGAACTCCATCTCATTGGAGTCCACGCTGACCTGCCCAGAGTGCGGCTTCGCCAAAGGCGAGACAATGCCTACGGATGCCTGTCAGTGGTTCTATGAGTGCACCAATTGCCACGCTGTGCTCAAGCCCCAACCGGGTGACTGTTGCGTGTATTGCTCCTACGGCACAACCCCTTGCCCTCCAATCCAGGAGAGCGGAAAAGACAGCAGGTGTTGCGGTTAGACCCAGACTCGGTTCAGTAGATTGAATCAGCAGAGACCGTGGTTCACCCCAACCCAGTGTCCAGTTTGTTACCAGCGAAGCGCCGCTTGGAATGACCCATTCGGGAGCCTGTTCGCCTGCAGGACCCGACCAGGACCAGACATTCGCCGCCAGTTTGAAAGCAAGCTGGCCGAGCATGCCGTCTTGCGCGGATTCGTGTTCCTTGGATACTTCACGACGACTGGACATCATGCAATTTCTGCTGTAATGACTCCAATAGGCGTCAGCAAAACGGAGTTTCCAGCATGCCCAAGGCGACCGAGTTCGTGATTGCAACGCCTGTCCTGGCATCTCTAGACATCAAGCGTAGCGTCGATTTCTTCTGTTCTAAGTTCGGCTTCGCTAAAGTTCATGAGGAGCAGGGGACATATGGAATCGTCTCAAGCGGCTGCGTCAGCATCCACTTTTGGGCATGCGCTGACAGGCGAATGGCCGAAGCAACAGGTTGCAGGGTTGGTGTGCGAGGAATCGAACATCTGTATGCCAAATGCGTGAAAAGCAGAATCGTTCACCCCAAGGCTCCGCTCGCCAAGGCGCCTTGGGGAAGCCGTGAGTTTGCGATTCTTGACCCTGACGGGAACCTCGTCACGTTCTTTGAGCCCGCTGACGACTAAACCCTACTTTGCCCTCATCGGCGGGTGCTGTTTTGCCGACGATCATTCGTCGCTGTTAGTCCAACGAGGACGCCAAAAACGAAGTTACCAGGGTTGGGCCGACAGAGTAATATCACTCGACATGCACGAAAAAGGCCCCGCACACGGGGCCTTTTGCATGGTGACGGCACTTTCGTTCTGGCGCCGGTAACCGTGAAGTTACAGCTTTTGACGCTGCATGAAATTGTCGAAGGTCGATTCCGTGAAGCGAAACCACAGGTTCTGGTCGCGGCGGAAAGCGGCGTAGTCCTCGTAGACCTTCTTCCAGGCCGGGTTGCTGCTGTTGAGTTCCGCATACAGCGCCATGGATTCCTTGAACGCGGCGTCCATCACCGGCGCCGGGAACGGGAACAACTTGGCGCCCAGGCCCACCAGCTGCTTTAGTGCGGCCGGGTTCAGCGCGTCGTATTGCGCCTGCATGTTGGTGTGGGCGTAATACGAAGCTGCCTGGATGATCGCCTTGTATTCTGCCGACAGGCCGTCATACGCTTTGGAGTTGACGTGCAGGTCGAGTTGCGGGCCGCCTTCCCAGTAACCAGGGTAGGCGTAGTTGTTGGCAACCTTGTAGAAGCCCAGCTTCAGGTCATCGTAAGGACCGACCCACTCGGCTGCATCAATGGTGCCTTTTTCCAGCGACTGATAGATCTCGCCGCCGGGGATGTTGGCGGCAATGCCACCCAGACGCTCCCAGACCTTGCCGCTGAAGCCGCCGGTGCGGAACTTCAGGCCCTTGATGTCGTCCATCGTCTTGATCGGCTTGCGGAACCAGCCGCCCATCTGCGCGCCGGTGTTGCCCATCGGAAAGTTGATGATGTTGTACTGGCGATAGAAATCACGGGTGAGTTTCAGGCCGTTGCCGTGCATCATCCAGGCGGTCATCTGGCGGCTGTTCAGGCCGAATGGGATCGCGCAGCCGATGGCAAATGTTGGATCCTTGCCGAAATAATAGTACGGGGCGGTGCTGGCCATCTCGACCGTACCGGCCTGGACCGCGTCGACCGTTCCGAATGCCGGCACCAGTTCACCAGGGCCGTGGGTGGTGATCTCGAACTTGCCGCCTGACATGTCCTTGACCTGCTTCGCGAAGACATCGGACACGCCGAACAGCGTGTCGAGCGATTTCGGGAAGCTGGAGGTCAGGCGCCAGCGCAGAGCGGTCTGGGCATGCACGATGGCCGGTGCGACACCGGCGGCAAACACGCCAGCCAAACCTGCATTCTTGATGATGGAACGACGATCCATTAATTTATCTCCTCGTAGATTACTTACCGGATCACACCTGAATGGTGCGATCAAACTGCTGCAAACGCGAACGATTCAGCGACATTTTTACCGTATTCATTGTCCGCGAATGCAGACCGCATCGGCAGGGGGGTTTCCCTTAGTTCCGGGGATTGGCACCGTGAGTTGTCGGTCAACAAGGCTGGTGTCGACCCGCTTTGTCGCCCGGCCGACATTTGATTGAGTCTGTCTGTTGCGCGGCCGTCGCATAAGATCGGTCACATGCCCGCTGCCCTGGTTCGTGGAATTGATTCGCCCGACATGCGCGCCGGCGGGCGCGAGTTGTTGTCGGTCGCCCTGATGGATGCCCGCAACCACACCTTGCATCTGGCCGACCAGATCGCAGGGCGGCTTGGGTCCAAGGACCTGGCTGCTCGGGCCGTCGTCGCCGATGTCGATCCGCTGGCCTGGGAACTCGGCCATATCGGCTGGTTCCAGGAGTGGTGGATTGCGCGCAATATGCAGCGCAACCGCGGTCGCCAATGCGATCCGCTCGCGACGCGGCTGCCATCGCTGGAGTCCGACGCCGATGCCTGGTGGGACGACGCCCAGGTGGATCGCGCACAGCGTCGCAGAATGGCCTTGCCCGATCTGGACAGCCTCAAGGGTTACCTGTTGGCAACGCTGGAAACCACGATGGAGTTGCTGGAGAAATCGCCCGAAACCGATAACGCGCTGTATTTCTACCGACTTGCCCTGGCCCATGAAGACATGCATGGCGAAGGGCTGATTGCAACGGCGCAGGCGCTGGGTGTGCCGCTCGACATCGAACTGCCCGGGCCGATGCAACTGCGCGCGCCCTTGCTGATGCCGGCCGCGGCCTGGTCGATGGGAAGCGCCGAGGACGGTGCTTTTTGTTTCGACAACGAGCGGCCGGTCCATCGGGTGGCAGTGCCCGAGTTCGAGATCGATGCGCAGGTCGTGACCTGGGCGCAGTTCGTCGAGTTTGTCGACGACGGCGGATACGACCGGTCCGAGTTGTGGCAACCGGCGGGCTGGCAGTGGGTTCAGCACAAGGCTGGCGCCGACGACGCCGACTCCGGCGGCCGGGCGCCGCGCTATGTGCAGCAGATCGGCGTGGCCAGCGGTGCGGTGATGCAGACCCGGTTCGGGACCGCCCGGCGCATGCTGGGCAGCCAGGCTGCGATGCATGTCAGCTGGTGGGAGGCCGATGCCTGGTGCCGTTGGGCGGGTCGCCGCCTGCCTGCCGAAGTGGAATGGGAGTTGGCGGCAGGCAGCGCGGCGCGGCGTGGATTTCGCTGGGGCGATGTGTGGGAGTGGACGGGCAGCACCGCGCGGCCCTACCCGGGCTTCGTGGCCGATCCCTGGTGGGAGTATTCACAGGCCTGCTTTGGTTCGCACCGGGTGCTGCGCGGCGCCTCGTTTGCTACCCGCGAGCGCATGAAGCTTGCAAGCTTCAGGAATTTCCAGCGGCCCGAATCCGATCTGGTTTTTGCCGGGTTTCGGTCCTGCGCCTTGTAAACTGCCACCAGGGCAGCACCGCATTGAGCGACAGTACTTCGCCGCAGTGCTGCGGTTGGTAGCCAGCCATCGCCGCCAGGTCTGCGTGCCATGCCGCGCCGGACAGAACTGCGCGCAACGCCTGCGTTGCCGGATCGTCGAGCGCGGTCTTCAGGCATACCAGGTGATAGGACTCCTGCGTCAGTGGTATGAACCCGAGTTGCAATCGGCGCGCCTCCGATTCGATGCCCAAGCCGGCATCGGCGCTGCCATCGTCCACCGCATGGGCAACAGCAGCATGCGAGGGCTCGGTTCGATCGAAGCCCGCGATGTCGGCCTGTGCCATGCCCGCCTGGGCCAGCAGTTCCTCCAGCAATAGCCGGGTACCAGTACCCAGGGCCCGGTTCACATAGCGCGCCCGTTTCGTCTGCAGATCGGTCAGGCCGTGCAGGCCCAGCGGATTGCCGCGCGCCACGATCAGTCCCTGGGTGCGCTGTGCGAAACCGATGATCTTGTGCAAGCCGGGCTTGAGCAGCGGTTTGTAGGTCTGTTCGGCCAAAGAGCCCGGCGCCGGCGACTGCCGGGTATGGAACCCGGCCATCGCGCAGCGTCCCTCGTTGAGTGCGCGGATCGCATCGACGCTGCCGCAAAACCGGATATCCAGATGCAGCGGCCCATGCGCATCATGCTGGGCCTGTTGCGCCGGACCCAGCGCCAGCGCGTGTTCGCGCAGCGCAGCCAGCGCAGGGTCGTGGCTGGCATACAGCGTCAGCACTTGCGCGCGCTCGTCAAACGCCACCGCAAAGGCGCGTTCCAGGTCGCCGCGCAAGGCCTCGATTTGCGGTGCCAGACGCACCTGAGCCTGGCGTTCCGCCCACATCAGCTTGTGGCCAAAGGCTGTCAGCTTCGCCGGCTGTCCCTTGTCCCAGTTCACCAGGCCATTGCCCAGTTCGTCCTCCCAGCGCTTGAGCTCGCCCCATACATGGCGGTAGGAAAAACCCAGCGCGCGGGACGCGGCGGAAATCGATCCATGGCTGGCCACGGCCTGTAGCAGGTCGATCAGCGGGTTGCGTACCCGTGCCGGGCCGGTATCGCGACCCAGCGTGTAGTGCAGCTGGAGCCTATGCATGGTGTTTCATATCGCAGGTCTTTATGAGCGCGCCTACGATACCCGAACATGTCCACCTTCACGCAAAGCGCGGCTACAGCGCTGCAGTTGATCACCTCGTTCGATCCGACCCTGTGGACGATTGTGGGCCGCTCGCTCTCGGTCAGCGCGCTGGCATGCCTGTTGGCCTGCGGTTTTGGCCTGACGCTGGGTGCCTGGTTGGGCGTGGCGCGGTTTCGCGGGCGCGATGCCGTGTTGACCCTGCTCAACACGCTGCTGGCTGTGCCCTCGGTCGTGGTTGGGCTGGTGGTGTACTTGCTGCTGTCGCGTTCGGGCCCGCTCGGGGCTCTGGGTTGGCTGTTCAGCATCAAGGCGATGGTGCTGGCGCAGGCGCTGCTGGTGCTGCCCGTGGTCACGGCGTTGACGCGCCAGGTGGTGGAGGATGTCGAGCGCGACCATGGCGAGCAATTGCGCTCGCTCGGTGCTGGCACGCTGCTGCGCGGCGCCATGCTGGCCTGGGATGAGCGATTCGCGCTGCTGACGGTGCTGATCGCCGCGTTCGGCCGGGCAGTGTCCGAAGTCGGTGCGGTGATGATCGTCGGCGGCAACATCGACGGCTTTACCCGGGTCATGACGACGGCCATCGCTCTGGAAACCAGCAAGGGCGACCTGCCACTGGCCCTGGGCCTGGGCCTGGTGCTGCTGGCGGTGGTGTTGTTGCTCAATGCCGCAATCGCGCTGGTGCGCAATTGGCGCCAACGCGTGGACAGCGGTGTGCAGTCGGCCTTGGCTGGTGGTTTGGCGTGAATCCGTGCTCAGGTTCTCGCCCCTTCTTTGGCGCGGCCGGGCATTGATGCGTCAGCTAGTGTCCTTGCGCGACGTGGATGTGCGTTTTGGCGCAGTGCAGGCGCTCTCGGGCGTCAACCTTCAACTGCATGCCGGCGAACGACTGGCTCTGGTGGGTAGTAACGGTAGCGGCAAGAGCAGCCTGTTGCGGGTATTGCATGGCTTGCTACGACCCGATGCGGGTCGCCTGAGCAGCGCGCCGGGCCTGCGCCAGGCGATGGTTTTTCAGCGTCCGTTCCTGATGCGTACGTCGGCGCGGAACAATGTGGCACTGGGGCTGTGGCTGGCCGGGATGCGCTGGGACGATGCCCGTGCTGCGGCGCTGCAAGGTCTGGAATGCGTAGGCATGCGGGACCTGGCCAGTCGCAATGCCCGCGCCTTGTCGGGTGGCCAGCAGCAACGGGTGGCACTGGCACGCGCCTGGGTGCGTCATCCTGAACTGTGGCTGCTCGATGAACCCACCGCCAGTCTGGACCCGCATGCCAAGCGCGAGGTTGAAGCCCTGATGGCCCGGTTTGCGCTTGGCGAAGAGGGCCGGCCAATGACCACCGTTTTTGCCAGCCATAACTTGGGTCAGGTCAAACGATTGGCCAGCCGGGTGATCTACCTCGAGCGCGGTCGTGTGCTGGCAGACCTGCCGGTCGCCGAGTTCTTTCATGCGCCACGACTGCAGGCGGTCTCAGGCGCGGCCCAACTATTTGTCAAAGGAGAACTGGCATGAAGGCTTCAATATTCAGAAAATCGCCCGCCGAGCGTTGTCTGCGGCGCGCTGGCTGGTCTTTGCGCTGGCGCCCGTTGTTGCTGGCCGCTGGCTGCCTGTTGGCCGCAGGCGCGCAGGCACAGAACACCATCACCATGGCTTCGACGACGTCCACCGAGCAATCGGGCCTGTTCGCACATCTGCTGCCCGCATTCAGGAGGGACAGCGGCATCGAGGTCAAAGTGGTGGCGCTGGGCACTGGCCAGGCACTGGACATGGGTCGCCGAGGCGACGCCGACCTGCTGTTCGTGCACGACCGGGTGGCAGAACAGAAATTCGTCGCTGATGGCTTCGGCGTGAAGCGTCTGCCGGTGATGTACAACGACTTCGTCGTGATCGGGCCGAAGTCCGACCCGGCTGGCCTGCGCGGCAAGGACATCGTGCAGGCACTGAAAAAACTCTCGGCGAGCAATGGCGATTTCGTGTCGCGCGGCGACAAGAGCGGCACGCACGCTGCCGAATTGCGCTTCTGGAATGATGCCGGACTGGCCGACAGGAAAGGCAGCGGGTACAAGGAATGCGGTTGTGGCATGGGGCCGGCGCTCAACATGGCCTCGGCCAGCAATGCCTATGTGCTGGCCGACCGCGGTACCTGGCTCAATTTCAGGAACCGGGGTGAGCTGGCGGTGCTGGTCGAAGGCGATACGCGGCTGTTCAACCAATATGGCGTGATGCTGGTAAACCCGGCCAGGCACCCTCACGTCAAGGCGGCGGACGCGCAAAGGTTCATCGACTGGGTGGTGTCAGCGCAAGGGCAGACGGCGATCGCCCGATACGCCATCGGCGGCGAGCAGCTGTTTTTTCCGAACGCCGGTGGCGATCAGTAGTGGCCCGCGGACCGCGCGTCCTGTGAATCAGGATCGGCGCAGACCCAGCTTGCGGTAAACGGTCGCGCGTCTGACGCCCAGGCGCTCGGCGGCCTGTGCGACATTGCCCCGGGTTTCTTCCACGGTCTTGCGGATCAGCGCGGTTTCGACATCGCGCAACCGGCCTTGGTCGGTGTTGCCGTTGCTGGCAGCCGAAGCTGCCCGTCCCGGCGCAATCGATGCGATCTGCCCGGCGGCGCGACCGGCCGGTAGTGCCCGTGCATGCAGGCGCAGGCCCGACCACAAGGGTACGTCGATAACTTCGGCGTCCCGCCGCGCCGCATCGAACAGCATCTCGAACGGCAGCGCGAACAGATCGGCGGCATGCGGCGGGGGTAGGCCATGGCCGATCGCTGGCTGCAGTTGCGGGACCATGTCGCGCGCCGCCCGGTTGAACGCGGTGACCAGGCCATCGGCGTCCAGCCCGATCAATGCGTCGGTATCGCCGCCCAGGCAGTGGCCGGGCCAGTTCAGCCGCAACATCAGGGTATGCGGGCGCAGCAGCGCCAGTGCATTCTCGATGCGGCGCGCCGACTGCACGGCCAGGTGCAGCAGTTCCGGACGTTCGGGCACCTCCACGCCAGTCAGATCGAGCATGCCGACGCACTGGCCGCCGGGTCCAAACAGCGGTACACCGGCACAGCTGTAGACCGCGGTGTCGTCGAAGAAATGCTCGCCGCGGTGCAGCCATACGGGTTGCAGGTCGGTCAACGCAGCGCCGATGGCGGTGGTTCCCACGCTGCGCTCGGACAGGTCCACGCCCAGGCGGGTGATCAGGTCCGCGCGCCGGTCCTGGCGGTCGATCGGGCCGCTGCTGTCCACCACCATGCCCTCGGCATTGGTCAGGATCGCGAAATACCGGGTATCGACCAGCGCGCGACCCAGATCGCGCAGCGTGGTGTGTGCGGCCTGGATCAACCGCTGGTTGCCTTCGCGGGCATGGCGCATCGCGGCAGCCGGCAGCGCGTCAAATGCCACCCGATGGCGCGGCTGGTGGCCCAACGCCAGACAGCGTTGCCAGGAGCGCGCTATCCAGGGCTCAACCAGCCCTGAGGCACCCGCCCTGCGGTCGGACAACAGTGCACGGCGCGCGTGCGCAATGCCGTCCAGACGCGCCAAAGGCGTTGCCGGGCAATGGCCGTGGACACTCGGTTGCATGGTCGCTGCATTGTGCACTAAGCGCGTGCGCACGGTGCCGCCGGGCCGCCCCAAGGCGAGTGCTGCAGCGCGCTGCCCGCAGGGTCGTCCAGCGGGCGACAGCGGATGCGATGGGAGCTTGAATCCCGTACCAGCGGTCTTGCCCGCCGTCGATCCCCTGTTCGCCGTCGCCATCCGCGCCGCGCTGGGCGCCAGTGCGGTGTTCCGGGCCGCCGCAGCAGACACTGGTGCATGGAAAATCCGGAAAAAAATGCCCAATGACGTCGTTACCACGGTCGACCTGGCCTCGCAAGCCACCATCGTGCGCACGTTGCTGGAAGCCTATCCGCAGCATGCGGTGCGCAGCGAGGAATCCCGGGTTGTTCGATGCGCCGGGCGCCGTGCTCGAACCCTATTCACGCTGTGCGAGATCACCCAGCGGGTAGTGGTAGATCGTCGCGTTGAGGTGGCGCGCCACCTGGGTGATGTCGCTCTCGGTCCATTGCAACGTCTCGATGGTTTGCCAGCGTCGCACCTGGGCCACCAGCCCCGCCCAGCTGGTGACGATGCCAGAGGCCCGCCAATGCACCTGTTTGTCATGGCAGGCCACGCAATGGGTGTCATAGAGCAACTGGCCGCGAGACGCCGGCCCACCTGTCTGCGCCAGGCTTGCGCCCGACACAAGCACAAGGGTCGCGCAGGCCGACAGCGATCGGAACAAGGACAACATAATGACTCCCGAGTTGGATGTCGCAAATTGAGAATATGTTATCCGACCAGATCCGAAACCTAGGGTTCTCCCTAGGGCCGATTGACGGCCCAGCTTGAACAATGCCTATGGTTACCCGTTCATAGGCAAGGCGCTGGCGTGGCGCCATTACCCACAGGAGAGACGCATGCAAAAGGTGTTGCACATCAACCCGGAAAAATGCACAGGCTGCCTGCAGTGCGAAATGGCCTGTTCGTTCGAGAACTATGGCACGTTTGCCACCGCCAAGTCACGCATCAAGGTGTTCGATTTTCACCATACCGGCAAGAAGGTGCCCTACACCTGCACCCAGTGCGACGAAGCCTGGTGCCTGCACGCCTGCCCGGTCGAGGCGATCACGATGAACAAGATGACCGGCGCCATGGAGGTCAACGAATCCACCTGCGTCGGCTGCAAGGTTTGCACCATCGCCTGCCCGTTCGGCACCATCAACTATGTCGAGGAAACCGGCAAGGTGCAGAAATGCGACCTGTGCGGCGGCGAGCCGGCCTGCGCCGATGCCTGCCCGACCGGAGCCATCACTTTTATCGACGCCAACTGGACCGGCCTGGGCAAGATGGCTGCCTGGGCCGACAAGTTGGGCAACCAGCCCAGCGCTGCATAAAGGAGATCACCATGTCCTGGACCGGAAAAATGCTTCGTGTCGACCTGACCAAAGGAACGGTCAAGGTCGAGCCCACCAACATGGAATGGGCGCAGGCCTATATCGGCTCGCGCGGCTTGGGTACCAAATACCTGGTCGAAGAGGTCGATGCCAAGGTCGATCCATTGTCGGATGCGAACAAGATCATCTGGGCCACCGGGCCTTTGACTGGCACCATGGCCAGTACCGGGGGTCGCTACACGGTCATCACCAAGAGTCCGCTGACCGGCGCCGTGGCCTGCTCCAATTCGGGCGGCTACTGGGGTGCCGAGTTCAAGATGGCTGGCTGGGATTTGCTGATCTTCGAGGGCAAGAGCCCCAAGCCTGTCTACCTGTACATCAATGACGACGTGGTCGAGATCCGCGATGCTGCCCACTTGTGGGGCAAGAGTGTCTGGCAGACCGAGGAGATGCTCAAGAAGGCATTGCAGGATCCGCTGACCCGTGTGTCAAGCATCGGCAAGGCCGGCGAAAACGGTGTGCTGTATGCCAGCGTCGTGAACGACCTGCACCGGGCGGCTGGCCGCTCGGGCGTGGGCACGGTCATGGGCAGCAAAAACCTCAAGGCCATTGCCGTGCGCGGTACCAAGGGCGTGGGCAACATCAAGAACCCCAAGGCCTTCATGAAGGCGGTGGCCGAGAAGAAGAAGATCCTGGCCGAAAACGGTGTCACTGGGCAGGGCCTGCCGGCCTACGGCACCCAGGTGCTGATGAACGTCATCAACGAGGTCGGCGCGCTGCCCACGCGTAACCATCAGGACTCGCAGTTCGAGGGTGCCAAGGACATCTCGGCCGAGGCCATGGCCACGCCGCGCAAGACCGATGGCAAGAAGCACCTGGTCACCAACCAGGCCTGCTTCGGCTGCACCATTGCCTGCGGTCGCATCAGCAAGATGGACGAGAGCCATTTCACGGTGGCCAACAAGCCGCAGTACTGGGGTGCCTCTGGCGGCCTGGAATATGAGGCGGCCTGGGCGCTGGGCGCAGCCAACGGCGTCAACGACCTGGAAGCGCTGCAATATGCCAACATGCTGTGCAACGAGGAAGGCATCGACCCGATCAGCTTTGGTGCCACCATTGGTGCGGTGATGGAACTCTATGAAATGGGTGTGCTGACCAAGGACCAACTGGGCATCGAGGCGCCATTCGGCTCAGCCCAGGCATTGGCTTTCCTGACGGAGGAAACCATCAATGGCCGAGGGTTTGGCAAGGAAATCGGCCAGGGCTCCAAACGCCTGACTGCGAAGTTTGGCCATCCGGATCTGTCGATGAGCGTCAAGGGCCAGGAGTTCCCGGCCTACGACGGACGCGGTATCCAGGGCATGGGCCTGGCCTATGCCACCAGCAACCGTGGCGCCTGTCATCTGCGCGGTTACACCGTGGCATCGGAAGTGCTGGGCATACCGGTCAAGACCGATCCGCTGGAACATGTGGGCAAGCCGGAGCTGGTCAAGGCGTTCCAGGATGCGACGGCCGCGTTCGACTCGTCGGGCCTGTGCATCTTCACCACCTTTGCCTGGGGCCTGGCCGACCTGGCACCCCAGATGGCGGCAGCCTGCGGCGAGCAGTACACCACCGAAGAACTCGAGAAGATCGGTGAGCGCATCTGGAACATGGAGCGCGAGTTCAACAACCGAGCTGGTTTCACCGAGAAGGACGACAACCTGCCCAAGCGCCTGTTGACCGAGGCCGTCAAGGCCGGCCCAGCCAAGGGAAAGGTCAGCATGTTGCCCGACATGTTGCCCAAGTACTATGAAGCACGCGGCTGGGACCCTCAGGGGCGACCGACTGCCGCGACCAAGGCACGACTGGGGCTGTGATAGCCCTGCCCCGCCCAAGAAAACGCAGGGCCGCTCCCAAGTTTTCTTGTACTCCCTCGGGGGGTCTGGCGAAGCCAGGGCTGGGCGCGCTCTAATCAAGGCGGCTCCTTGGGGCCGCCTTTTGTCATATTGGAGAAACAAGCATGCACCATGTCATCCTGGGAGCCGGCCCAGCCGGAGTGATCGCCGCCGAGACCATTCGCAAGCATGCGCCGAAAGACAGCATCACGATGGTTGGTGATGAGAAGGAGCCACCGTATTCGCGCATGGCGATTCCCTATCTGCTGATCGGCAACGTCGGTGAACGCGGCACCTACCTGCGCAAGAGCCTGACCCATTTCGACGATATCAAGGTCACGATGGTGCATGCGCAGGCCAGCGCCGTCGATGCGGCGGGCAAGACCGTCAAGCTCGACAACGGCGACACTTTGACGTTCGACCGGCTGCTGATCGCCACCGGCTCTCGACCGGCCAGTCCGCCGATACCGGGCATGGACCTGCCGGGCATTCACCCGTGCTGGACGATGGAGGACGCGCGTGCGATCATGAAACTGGCAACCAAGGGCGCCAGGGTGCTGCAGATGGGCGCTGGTTTTATCGGTTGCATCATCATGGAGTCACTGGCAGCGCGCGGCGTCAAGCTCAGCGTGGTCGAAATGGGTGACCGTATGGTGCCACGCATGATGGGGCCTACCGCCGGCAACATGATCAAGCATTGGTGCGAGACCAAGGGCGTGCAGGTGTTCACCAAGACCCGGGTCGATGCAATCGAGAAAGGTAGCGGCGACGCGGCATTGAAGGTCAAGCTGTCCAACGGCCAGTCATTGGACGTCGATCTGGTCATCAGTGCCACCGGCGTCAAGCCGGCGATCGGTTTCCTGGAGAAGTCGGGAATCACCTGTCTGCAGGGTGTTCTGACCGATGAGCACCTGCAGACCAACATACCGGGCATCTATGCTGCGGGCGATTGCGCCGAGGCCTTCGACAAGGTCAGCAACACAACCATCATCAGCGCCATCCAGCCCAACGCTGCCGAGCAGGCCCGAGTGGCCGCGCTGAACATGGTCGGGCAGTCGACAGCGCTCAAGGGCGTGACCCAGATCAACGTGCTCGACACGCTGGGCATGATCTCCACCAGTTTTGGCGCCTGGGAGGGCGTGCCGGGTGGCGAGCATGTCGAATTGACCGACGAGGCGGCCGGGCGCCACCTGAGCCTGCAGTTCAAGGACGACGTGCTGGTCGGTTGTAACAGTGTCGGCTGGACCGACCATGTGGGCGTGATGCGTGGCCTGGTCGAGGGTCAGATTCACCTGGGCGCATGGAAAGACACGCTCAAGAATGACCCGACGAAGCTGATGGACGCGTATCTGGCCAGCGCACAGGCGCAAAGCGGCTGGACGGGGGCAGCGGATGCACGGCGCAGGTAAAGTGGCGCGATGAAGATCACGCTCAAACTGTTCGCGTCGCTGACCGATTACCTGCCGAGCGCCGTCAAATACACCAATATGCTGGAGATGGACGTGGCGCCAGATGCCAGCATCAGTCAGATCATCGGGCCTATGGCCTTGCCCGAGAAGATGGTGCACCTGGTGCTGGTCAACGGCAAGTACGTGGAGCCGGGCGAGCGCCTGACGCGTACCCTGGTCGAGGGTGACGTGCTGGCGATCTGGCCTCCGATTGCCGGAGGCTAGGCACGATCTACCCGGAAAACACTGCATGCAAGCGTTTTATGCCGACAATTTTGACCGCGAGATGGGTTGTACCGAGAAGGAATGGCTGGGTTGGCTGCCCCAGGCGATGGGGGCCCACCCCTATATCCTGATTGCGCAGGCGCTGACGGCGAACATCGATACCGGCAAGCTGGGCCTTTCCTGGCGCGTGGGCGAACCGCGGGCGATAGCGCTGGCGCGCATTCCGCGCCTGCTGGTCAGTTTTCGGTTCAGCGGTCTGGATGACGTGCAACGCTATCGTTTCATGAAGCGCTTCGATTTGTATATGCAGCGCGGTGGCGGTTGAATGCTGTCGCCCTCGAACCGCTTGTGTCGGTGTCCACCCATGACCGGTGTTTGCCTGTTGGGTCATGGCACCTGGTGCATGGACGCAATCGCCAATGCTGGCGAGCTGGCGCAAGCGCCGCCACATGGCTAACGCAGTGCCGATGCACATGTCGGGGGTGGTGCTGACCGGGCATGGCGGCCTGGACCAGCTGGTCTGGCGCGACGACCTGCCCACGCCGCAGCCGGGTTCGGGCGATGTGCTGATCCGGGTTCGTGCCGCCGGAATGAACAATACCGACATCAACCTGAGAACCGCCTGATATGCCAGGTCCGAAGGCGCCGCAGCCGATGCAGGTTGGTCCGGAACGCCGGTCGTTTTCCCGCACATCCAGGGCATCGATGTATGCGGTCACGTGGTGGCCACCGGCCCGGATGTCAATGCCGGCCGCATCGGCGCGCGGGTGCTGGTCGAGCCCTGCCTGCGCGAGGTCGGTGGACAAACCTTGCCAACGCCCTGGTTCCTGGGGTCGGAGTGCAACGGCGGCTTTGCCCAGTACGTCGTCGTGGCCTCGCGCCACGCCTACCGTATCGACTGTGCGCTCGACGATGTCGCCTTGGCCTCGTTTCCGTGTTCCTACTCGACCGCCGAAGACATGCTGGTGCGGGCAGGCGTTGTGCAGGGCGACCGGGTGCTGGTTACCGGTGCTTCGGGCGGGGTCGGTTCGGCGGCCGTCCACCTGGCCAGGGCGCGGGGCGCCGAGGTGGTGGCTGTTTGCAGTGCCGCCAACCACGACGAGATGCTGGCCCTGGGTGCCTCGAGCGTCATCTCCCGCGATGACGATCTGGTGCACAAGTTGGGGCGCGACGCGGTCGATGTGGCGGTTGACCTGGTGGGCGGCCCGCAGTGGGCGGCCTTGCTCGATGTGCTCAAGCCTTTCGGTCGCCTGGCGGTGGCAGGCGCCATCGGGTCGCCGCAGGTGCAAACGCACACTGCCAACAAGGCAGGGCGAATCCGCTTCGAGAAGGCGGCGCAGCACCAGGGATGCATCGTCCATGCCGCTGCTGTCTGAACAACCCGGAAACCCGGCATGACCAACAAGGCAGAACTGGCGCAATTCCTGAAACAGGAGTTCCCGCAAAACAAGTGCACCATCGATTCGGTGGGCAACCGCGCGGCCACCGTGCGCCATGCGATCGGCGAGGCCGAGCTGCGACCGGGCGCAACCGTATCGGGCCCGGTAATGATGACCGTGGCCGATGTTGCGCTCTACGTTGCGATTCTGGGTGAGATCGGCATCGTGCCGCTGACGGTCACCACCAGCCTGAACATCAATTTCATGCGCAAACCCGCCAGTGACCGGGCCATCATCGGCGTGTGCAGGCTGCTCAAACTGGGCAAGACGCTGGCGGTGGGTGAGGTCAACATCTTCTCGGAGGGCATCCAGGAGCCTGTCGCGCACGCGGTTGGCACCTATGCCATTCCCCGCTAGGATCGGTCAGCGCGTCGTTCGCTCAATCGTCGTTTTTCGGACCAACCATGCAACTCGCCGCCACTGTCGTCGTCGGTCTCATCGCCGTACTGCATGTCTACATCCTGGTGCTGGAGATGTTCCTGTGGAACACGCCGCGTGCGCGCAGGGCCTTCGGCCTGACTCCGGAGTTTGCGCAGGCCACCACGGTACTGGCGGCCAACCAGGGTTTGTACAACGGATTCCTCGCCGCGGGTCTGTTCTGGGGCCTGTTCCTTGGCGCGGCCGGTGCTGCGATCACTATCTTCTTCCTGTTGTGCGTACTGGTCGCCGGCCTGTACGGGGCCGCCACGGCCAACAAGCGGATCCTGTTCATTCAGGCGGTTCCCGCCGCCATCGGCCTGGCGCTGGTGTTGCTGGCCTGATTTGCCGACATGGGGTCGCATTTCCTGTAATTTGCGCTGATGCAGCACGCTGTCTGATGCAAGTCGACATGCCGGCACGGCGTGGCCGGTACCCGTTCCGACAATGCCGTTGCTGCCGATGCTCGTGGCTGATGGTTTTGCCTGTGCAGGCAGGGGCTGACGCTGGATCGCGTCTGTATTTCGGGCCGGCCGTGATGCCGCAGCGTCACAACGGCCGCGGTCGCGCGCGAATGGGTCGGGTTTTCCGGGCCCTGCTCGGTTTTCACAAACTCTATTCGCGGGTGTTGCTGAGCGCCGCCCGATCGCGCCTGATGGCGGCCCGGCGATGAGCAGCTCAATTCCCCCCGCAGACTACGCCGGCCCCCCGATGCGCAAGCTCCCCACTCCGCGCGTATTGGCGGTCCATGCCAGAGACCACCAACCATTTTTGAAGACCAGTGTGCCGCACATCATGCTGCTGGCGGCGCTGGGTGTCCAGAGTGAAGCGCATTGCGGCGTAACGGTGCGTACCGGTCGCGAGACACAAGCAGCACTATGGCCGGCTTGATGTGGCGTTGTCGACAGGTTATCGTTGTGGCAACTCCTGTGCAGGCGGCTGACGTATAGGTTGGTTTGCCCGGGAGGCAACGCGGTTGAGAAATTGGAGATCTGGTCATGGGTATCGATCCACTTGCACTGTCGCCGGACCTGGTCCGCGTCCTTTCCTGCGTGACAACCGCGACACTGACGACCGTGCTGCTCAAGAAGGGCCTGCGCAATGTCTGGATGCGTGGCGCCAAGCCGCTCAGGCCCGGGCAGCCGCGGCTGGTGGGGCGCGCTTTTACCTTGCGTTTCGTGCCTGCTCGCGAGGACCTGGCAACGCCGGCGTCCTGGGGCTCGCCGATCTCGACCCGCGCGGCGATCGAGGCCATGCCCCATGGCTGCATCGCGGTTGTCGATGCGATGGGCGTCCAGGATGCCGGCATCTTCGGCGACATCCTGTGCGCGCGCATGCACAAGCGCGGTGTCGCCGCATTGATCACCGACGGCGTGATCCGGGACCTCGACGGTGTGCTGGCCACCGGGCTGCCGGTCTGGTGCCAGGGCACGGCGGCGCCGGCATCGGTGGCGGGTCTGACGTTCGTGGCCTGGCAGGAGCCCGTGGGCTGTGGTGGCGTGGCGGTGTTCCCGAATGATGTGGTGGTGGTCGATGCCGATGGTGCGGTGCTGATACCGCAGGCCATGCTCGACGACGTGGTCGCGGCCGCCGTGGAGCAGGAGCGCCTCGAGGGCTGGATCATGACGCAGGTCGAGGCCGGCATGGCCTTGCCAGGCCTGTATCCGCCCAACGATGAAAACAAGGCACGCTACGAGGCCTGGGCGCGCACATCCGGTTGAGCCTGCGGGCCGGGTTGGCAAGGCAACGGCCCGGCTGACCAATTCGTTACGCTTTTTGCACCTGGGACGGCGACATGCGGCCCGGGCATACCTACCATCGGGTTCTATTTCAATTACAGGAGGAACCGATGGCATTGCAATCCCCATTTTTCGGCAAACGTGAAGCGGAGTCCAACGGGCTGCGGCGCCCCACGACCATGGCCCAGCCCAATGGGCATGCTGCACCTGCGACGCACGTCCAGAGCCCGGCACTGGCTCCGGCTCCCGTTGCGGCGCCGATGCCGCCGATCGCGGTAGCGGCTGTTCCGGCGCCATCGGTGGCGCCTGCCGGCACGCCGCATGAGGGTAGCAAGCTGACGGTGGGACCCAACATCAAGCTCAAGGGCGTCGAGATCACTGACTGCGACACCTTGTTTGTCGAGGGCACGGTGGAAGCCACGATGGATTCGCGGCTGATGCAGATTGCCGAATGCGGCGCGTTCAAGGGCTCGGCCTGCATCGACGTTGCCGAGATCCACGGCCGCTTCGATGGTGACTTGACAGTGCGCGACAAGCTGATGGTGTATGCCACCGGCAAGATCACCGGCAAGATTCGCTATGGCAAGCTCGTCATCGAAGAGGGCGGTCAGTTGTCGGGCGAAGTAATTTTCGGCACGAAGGAGTCGGGGAAATCGGCGCCGCCGCGCGAGCGCGTCGACCTTCAGGTAGCCTGAGGCCGGCTCGCACACAGAGTGCCGCCCGGCACACTCGGGGCAACTGCCCCATTGTGCCGGTTCGTCGTGGGACCTCGTGTCGGCTTGCACCGTCCTGTGCGTCTGCGCTTTTGCCGCTGAGTGTCGCGCTACCATCTTGCACTGGACTGTCTGCCGCGTGCAAGGAAATCGACCATGGTGAAACAGACCCGACGCAGGATATTGACCGGTGTCGGCGCCGCTGTGCTGGCGGTTGGGGCCGGGACGTACTGGGTCGCACGCCCCAAGCCCGCGCCGATCGGTTTTGACGTCACGCCCGATCAATTGGCTGGCGCGCGCGATCTGCTGGCGCGGCATCTTGCGTTCGATGCCCATGCCCATCCGGGTCGCAGTTTTGTCGACGGAGCACAGAACCTGTCGGGCCTGGTGTGGGTGTACGCCAGGCTGGGCAGCTTCGAGGAAACGACAATCGCCGACATGCGCGCTGGCGGTCTGGCCGCAGCCGCGTTTGCCGCCGTCGCCGACTTCCAGGTTCTGGGCCTGCAGGGTGAAGGCCTTGCGACAGTACGTGCGTTCGAACCGGGCGAGGCATGGGCCAGCTACAAGCGCCAGATAGCGCGGTTGCAATCCTTGGCAAGTCGAGGTTTGGTGGTGCCGATCCTGCAGCCAGCCGACGTGGCCAAGTCGCGGGCCGCGGGCAAGGTCGGTGCATTGTTGACCGTCGAGGGCGGCGACTTTCTCGAAGGCCGGGCGGACAGGGTGGCACAGGCCTATGCCGACGGCGTGCGTTCAATCACGCTCATGCATTACCGCAACAATGAACTGGGCGACATCATCACCGGAGTGCCGGTGCACAGGCGGCTTACCGATGCGGGCACGGCTGTGGTGCGGGCGATGAACGCCGTTGGCATGCTGGTCGACGTGGCGCATGGGTCGGAATCGACCGCGCTAGGGGCGATCGAGGCATCGAACCGGCCGGTGATCGCCTCCCACGTGCATGTGCATGGCAAGGTCGAGCATCCGCGCTTCATTTCGCGCAACTTGGCGCAGGCTATTGTGTCCAAGGGGGGTGGCCTGGTCGGCGCCTGGCCGGCCGGCATCGCGATCACCGACATGCGTGGATTCGTCGACCGTGCGCTGGAACTGGTCGAGATCGCCGGCATCGACCATGTCTGCCTGGGCACCGACATGGACGCCAATTACAAGCCGGTGTTCGACACCTATGCCAACCTGCCGTATTTCGTCGCTGGTTTGGCGCAGCGCGGCCTGTCCGAGGCAGATATTGCCCGGCTGATCGGCGGCAGCTACCTGCGCTTGTTGGCGGCCGTGCAGGCTATTTGACCAGTGAGTCGTCCTCCAGCAGGCAATGCAGCGCAGCGGGGTCGGGCTTGGCGGACTGCTCAGTGCGGCCTTCCATCGAGCCGTGCGGCACATGCAGTCGATCGAGCAGCGTCTTGAGCCGGTTGTCGATGTCGCCGCCATCGGTGATCAGGCTGACGCGCGGTTGCTGGCGAAACAGCAATACCGACAATTCGGCATACCAATTGAGCCGCTGCGTCACCAGCGGCGCGAACTGCAGGCCGCCTTTCTCGACGATCACTGATGGCCAGTGATCATCCGCTGGATGGGACAGCAGATGCTCCGACAACTCCTTGAGCGGCTGCGCTAGCCGTAGCCTTTTGAGCTGCGGATGCAGGGCGCGGCGGATCTCTCATTTGTGCGGCGACTTGGCGCCCTGTCCGCGCAACGGGCCCTCGTAGGTCAGGCGAAATTCCATGGTGGCGACCGAGAGACTCAGTCCGGTGCGGCGAACCGTTGCTCCAGATACACCAACAGCGTGCGAATCGTCTGCGCCTCGCCACCGACCGGCCTTCCGGCGCGCGCGATGTCGTTCCACGCGAACAGGTCGATGTGCAGCCAGTCCTGCTGCGCCGGCACGAAATGCTCCAGGAACAGGGCTGCATTGATGGCACCGGCCATCACGTTGCGACCGGTGTTGACGATATCGCCCACCGTGCTTTCGATCCCGCTGTTGTAGGGTGCCCATAAAGGCATGTGCCACAGCGGGTCTTCGAGTTGCAGGCCCAGGTCCACCAGTTGGCGGGCTGCTGCCATCTGGCGGCAGAACAAGGCCGGCAGTTGCGGGCCCAACGCGACCCGCGCGGCGCCGGTCAAGGTCGCCAGGTCGATGATCAGGTCGGGTTTGGACTCCGCCGCATAGGCCAGCGCGTCGCACAGGATCACACGGCCTTCGGCGTCGGTGTTGCCGATCTCGATCTGCAGTCCATTGCGGGTCTTGATCACGTCGCCCGGTCGGTAGGCATTGCCGGCGATCGCGTTCTCCACCGCCGGTATCAGCAGTTGCAGGCGTACCGGAAGTTTGCGTTCCATCACCAGCGCCGCCAGGGCCAGCGCATTGGCCGCGCCGCCCATGTCCTTTTTCATCAGGCGCATGCCGTCGGCGCCCTTGATGTCCAGGCCGCCGCTGTCAAAGCACACGCCCTTGCCGACGATGCACAGGCGCGGGTGCTTGGCCTTGCCCCAACCCAACTCGATCAGGCGCGGCGCGCGACTGCTGGCCCGGCCCACCGCATGGATGGCCGGGAAATTGTGCTTGAGCAGGGCGTCGCCCCGGATCTGGCTGACCGTGGCGCCATGCTGCTTGGCCAGCGCTTGCGCAGCCTTGGCCAGATCGGGCGGACCCATGTGTTCGGCCGGTGTGTTGATCAGGTCGCGCGCCATCACGATGGCCCTGGCCTGCGCCAGTCCACGCTCGGCGGCGGCGCTGGATGGCAGCGCCAGTTGTGCCGGCGCGCGGCGGCGCGGCTTGTAGCGGTCGAATGCATAGGCGCCCAGCGCCCAGGAGATCGCCGCCAGTTCTGGTGCAAGTGCCAAGGCCTGCTCCGTCAGCGCGTAGCTGCCATCGGGCAGGGCCGACGGCAACGCGGCCAGAGCGAACGGATCCTGCGCGTGGGCCACACCGGCAAATACCTGTTGCAATCCGCCGTCCGCGTTCGGAACCAGCGCATGGCTGTCTGCCGCCCCGCGAAAACCCACGGTGTCGAGCCAGCGCGTGGTTGCCGGCGGCAGGGTTTGCGCCAGGGCCGGATAGCTGGCTTGATCGATGACGGTGATGGGAGTCGCGTTGCCGAGCGGATTTTTCTTCAGGTGAACGGTCATGAGATATTTGGCGGGTTTTTTGGGGGGAGGGGGCTGGGATGCAGTGGTATTTGCACGCGCAATGGGCAGATGCAAAGCATGGCTGGCATCGTCCGTCACCGGCCTGCGGCGGATCCCCATTATTGTGCGTGTGGCAGACCCGCGAACGGGCGTTGGCCCAGGTCCGCGGCGCCAGTCCAGCGGGCCTCGCTGCTACCCAGTGGCACAGCGCCGCTGGACCAGCCAAAACAGAGGCCCTCGACCTGCAAGGGCCAGCGCAGCCGGCGCGCGGGTCCCCAAACCGTTGGCTCGATTGCGTCGGCCCAGTCGGCTGGCGACTCGGGTTCCAGCGGTGCCGCTGCCGTGCCCTGGTTGGTTCCGGCACCCATCAGCAGCGCGCCGGTACGCGCCAGCGACGCACGCACGATGCTGCCATGGCCCTGCTGCAGGCGTCGCTCCAGTGCGCGCAGGACGGCGGTCGCCATCAGATAGCCGGTCGCATGGTCCAGCGCCTGCACCGGCAAGGGCAGCGGTTTGTCGGCAGCTGCGCTGCGCTGGCCCTGTTCGGCAAAACCCATGCTCATCTGCACGATGCTGTCAAAGCCGCGTCGGGCTTTCCACGGGCCGGTGAAACCATAGGCATCCAGTGCCACGTCCACCAGGCCCGGACGCAGTTGCTGGAGTGTGTCAGCGCCCAGGCCCATTGACTCGAGCGCGTCGCTGCGATAGCCGTGTACCAGCACGTCGGCCCCTTGCAACAGCGATTCCCATTGGCGGCGTTCCGCCGGCCGGCGCAGGTCCAGCCGGGCGCAGCGTTTGCCCAGCGTAACCTCAGGCTCCAGCAGGGGCTCGTCCCAGCCGGGTGGATCGATGCGCAGCACCTCGGCGCCCAGGGCGGCGAGCAGACGCGTGGCGATCGGACCGGCCAGTACCCGCGTCATGTCCAGCACGCGAATGCCGGCCAGGGGGCGGGTCGGGTTGAAGTCCCAGCCGGCGCTTGCCACCTTGCTGCCGTCCTGCCAATGCAACAACGGCTCCGACAAGACGGCCTGCCCCTGCGGATGCTGCTGCCACTGGTTCCAGCTGCGCATCGCGCCCGCGCATCCGCCGTGGGCGATCACCGCTGCTTCGAGGTCGATCGCCATCCATAGCCCGACTGCCTGTGCCACGGCGAGGCGTTCCGGCGCGACCTGCAGCACGGCCAGCACCGCGGCGCGGTGGTGCGGCGCGTTGGTGTGCAGACGTATCCAGCCATCGCGGGCGCGGTAGTCGCCAGCGATGGCGTCCCAGATTGGCGGCAGGCTCCAGCCCTGGGGCCGTACCGACATGCCGAACCAAAACGAGGCCAGGCGGCGGTCGACCTGCACACGCGCAGGCTGCCCCTCGTCAGTAGCCAGGGCCTGTACCAGCGTTGACGCAGCCAGGCCGGCGGCAGCCATCGACCCTGCGGCGAAGTCGGTCACCGCGAATGGCGACGGTAGCGCACCCATGCCCGTGAACCGGGCCCGGTCCAGCGCCGCATCGGCGCCACCGGCGGCGCTCCAGAAGGATCGCAGAAACAGGTGCGCATGATCGTTACCGGTGTTCTGGGTGTGCATGCCACCATCTTCGCGCAAAGCTGATGCTGTTGCACGCCATCGATCAGCGGTCGTCGCGCGCAACAGCTTGTCTGTTGCCTGGCAAGCCATCTGTCCAAATCGTGCGGTCCGCCCCGGACCGCGTCCGCGCGAAACGCGGGCTGTGACCTCGGACCGCTTGGAACTGCGCGTCCTGGCGCTATCGGTTCCGGCGCAGAAGCGCCCGTCCACCTATCGGATTACGACGCAGCCGCCGTCAGTCGAGCTTGGCCCCCGAGATCTTGACCACCGCTTCCCAGCGACGGATCTCGGCGCTGACAAAGCTGCCGAACTGCGCTGGCGAGAGGTTGCCGAACTGCGCGCCTTGGGCCGCCCAGACGGTCTTGGCTTCGTCGCTGTTTCCGGCCTTGCGCACCTCCTCGACAATGCGCGCCTGCACATCGGCCGGTGTGCCCTTGGGCGCCCACAACCCGTACCAGGTCGTCACGTTGTAGTCCGCCAGCCCGAGCTCGCCCGCGCTGGGCACATCCGGAAAGGCCGCATTGCGCGTCGCGCCGGACACCATCAGGGCCTTGATGCGGCCGCCCTTGATGTGGGCGGCCGATGAACCCAGGCCGTCGAACATCATCTCGACGTCGCCTGCGATCAAACCCTGCAGCGAGGGTCCGGCACCGCGGTACGGAATGTGGGTGATGAAGGTCTGGGTCTGCTGCTTGAATAGCTCACCGGCCAGATGGTGCGAGGTGCCGCCGCCCGCCGAGCCGTAGTTCAGCCGACCCGGGTTCTTGCGCACATGGTCCAGAAACGCCTTGAAGTCGGTCATCGGCAGCTTGCGCGGGTTGACCACCAACACCTGCGGCACGCTGGCCAGCAGCACCAGTGGAACGAAGTCCTTTTCGATGTCGTATTCCAGTTTCTGGTACATCGCCGGCGCGATCGCGTGGTGCACCGCGCCCATGAACAGCGTATAGCCGTCCGCCGCGGCGCGCGCCGCAATCCCGGCACCCAGCGTGCCACCGGCGCCGCCTCGGTTGTCGATCACCATCTGCTTGCCGGAGATGCGCGCGAACTGCGCCGCCAGTGGCCGCGCGAACGCGTCGGTGCCGCCACCGGCGGGGAACGGCACCACCAGCGTCACCGGCTTGGTTGGCCAGGCGCTCTGCGCGCGCAAACCGCCGACGGCGCCTGCCAGTGAAGCGGCCACCAGGCGCAGCACGCCGCGCCGTTGCATCGAATCCTTCATGTCGTGTCTCCATTGTTGTCGGTCCGTGGGGCCGGCGCGCCCCGGTGCAATGTGTCTGCGCCGGTTCGCAGCCTGCTGGTCGGACTCTACACTGCCAGGCCCTGGAACCTGCACGCGCGCGCGATCTTGCCCTCGACCCGTCGCGCCCGGTGCTTGTCCAGGCGCTCGATGGGCGCTGTGCAGCGGCTCCCTCAGCGCTGCGGCATGTCCTTGGCAAAATACCCCAGATGCACGGCAGCCTCGTCCGGTATGGCCGGCATGGTGGCGTTCCAGGCCTCCCACCCGGCGCGCATGGCCTCCAACCGGGCCGGCTCGCGCCGGGCCTTGTTGGCGCGTTCGCGCGCGTCGCCGGGGATGTTGAACAGGTAGTCGTTGTCGTCGACGCGCAGGTATTTCCAGTCGCCATCGCGCAGCGCGCGCTGGCCACGGTGCTTCATGCGCCAGTGCATGGGCCGCGCGAACGTGTGCGCCGGATCACGCAATGCCGGTGCCAGTGACATGCCGTCGAGCGGAAAGTCCGGATGCGGCCGCACGCCGGCGACATCCAGCATCGTGGCCGACCAGTCCATCGTCATGCAGTGTTGCGCGCTGACACCGCTCGCGGCGATGCCGGCCGGCCAGTGGGCGATCCAGGGCACCCGGATGCCGCCTTCGGTCAGGTCCATCTTGCCGCCGACCAGCGGCCAATTGTCAGAGAAGCGCTCGCCGCCGTTGTCGCTGGTGAATACGATCAGCGTGTTGTCCAGCAGGCCGTGGCGGCGCAGCGAGGTGACGATTTGGCCGATGCCTTCGTCCATGTGGTGGATCATGCGCCGGTAGATGTCAATGTTGCCGCCGTCCAGATGGAACAGGTTGTTGCAGACCAGCGCCGGCGTATCGACGTCGTCCCGGGTCTCCCAGGGCCAGTGCGGCGCGGTGTGGTGCACGCTCAGGAAGAATGGCTTGCCAGCCTTGGCGTCGTCGGCCATGCGGTCGATGAAATCGATTGAATGGCGCGTGATCAGGTCGGTCAGGTAGCCCTCTTCGGCGTGCTCCTTGTCACCAAGATAGAGGTCATGCGCACCACGCGAGTTGCAGTGGGTGAAATAGTCGACACCCCCGGCCATCGGGCCGAAGTACTCCTCGTAACCTGAACGCAGCGGCCCGAAGTGGGGCAGGAACCCCAGATGCCACTTGCCCATCAGCGCGGTGCGGTAGCCACCGCCCTTGAGCATCGAGGGCAGGGTCGGGTGTTCGGCTGGCAGTCCCAATGTGCTGCTGCCGGCACTGCTGCTGCTGATCGGCTCCTCGGCCGCCCCGCGCAGCCGGTACTGGTAACGCGCGGTCATCAGTGCGAAGCGGGTGGGCGAACATACGGGCGAGTTGGCATAGCCTTCGTCAAAGCGCATGCCGTCTGCCGCCAGCTTGTCCAGTTCCGGCGACACGGCACCGAACGGCGCGTCGCGGCCGCGGTAACAACCCAGGTCGGCATAACCCAGGTCGTCGGCGACGATGAAGATGATGTTGGGGCGTGGTGCGGTCGTGGGCATTGACTATGTGACTTTCATTTTGGCGCCCCTGGTCATTCGACGGCAGCGCTCGGACTGGCAGCGCGCGATCTGATTCGACGGGCCGTGGCCGCCATGGTGATGCCGGCCTCCTGGAGCGTGGGTATCTCGGGAACCTGCGGATCGCGCTTGTCGCCAGTCAGGGCCGAGGGGCCGAGCAATCGAAACCGTGAAGTCATGGGTGGCGCCTGGAAGGATGTTCTGGCAGAGGCGGAACATCTGCACTGTAAGTTGCGGCGTGACAATTGGTCTAATCAAACATTGTTCGTGTTTACCCTGATGCTGCCTTGCCCGCGCCTGATTTCGTCTGCCTCGGTCGGTGACCTGCTGCTGCAGCGTATCAGCCGTTTGCTGGCGACCGGCGGCGGCATGGTTACACGGTTGTGCGAAGGGCGATTCGGCATTACCCGGCGTGAATGGCGGGTGATGGCGGTGTTGGTGAAGGAGCAGGGCATCCTGCCGTCCCAGTTGGCCGACCCTGCCCAGCTGGATCGGGCACGTACGTCGCGCGCTATCACCGCGCTGGCCTGCAAGCAGTTGGTCGCGTGCCAACCCAAGCCGGGAAATCGGCGCGCAGCGATCCTGACGCTGACGGCTCAGGGGCAGAGCCTGTACGACGCCTTGGTGCTGCTGGCCGTCGACATCAATCGACATCTAATGGCGGGTCTGTCGGTGCAGGATATGGGTCGACTCGATGCCATGCTGGACAATTTGCAGACCTGCGCCGAGGGACTGGTCGCGCGCGCGGATCTGCCCAAGGCCGATCGCAGGCGGGGTGCGCGCAAGCGTTGGACTACGGCACCCGGCCTTGGGTGAGGTCGCCATGGATACCCGTGCTACGGGTCGCTGCCGTCGACCTGGACGCTGAACGCAGCGTCGCTGATGCGCGGCATCAGGGTAGCTGCCATTTTTTTCATTGCACCGCTGCTGTCCGGATGTCGGTTGAACATGTGGATGCGCCTGGATAGTTCGAAGCCGCGTTCGGCGAAGATTGGTTGCCCTGGGTTTGTCGCAACGGCGGCTGCACAATTTTGAAATGTCACGCAATTGGATGGCGCCGGGAGGATTCCAAAACGAGGCAACAGGGTTCAACTGCACGCTTGCAGAGCCACGTTGGCCCGCCGGGACGGATAGTGCGCCATCCATGCTGAACACATAACGCACGAAGCCGTTGGCGGCGGGCGCGACCAGGGGACTGCTGGCGGTCAGGGTGTCGTGAAGGAACGCAGCACCCGCCGCGTAGCTGGCCGTCGTTCCGCCAGAGACGCCGACCAGGATGCCCGCGGATTCGACGCCGAGCGAACGGTAGCTGGCGCGCGCTGCGGCGCTGCCCTGGTAGCTGCTGCCGGCGTTGTCCAACGCCACCGGCGCCACGGATTGCTGATTCACCAGCGGGCCGAATACCGAGGTCTGGTCGGATGTGACGCCGACGTAGCCTCAGGCCGCATTGCCGCCCAGCACCCGAAAGCCGCCGCCATTGAAGAACGCACCGAGGTCGGCAATGGGTGCGTAGGTGGTGCAGCCCTGGGCGATGCTGCCATTGCCGCTGCCACCCCAGATGTCGGTGAGGGCACGAAGCGATTGGGCTCTTGCCGGCAGGATCGACGTGACGATGACGGCGCAGCCGAGCACCACGGCGGGCATCCATTTTGAAGGCATCGACATGATCATCTCCCGGATTGAATTGCTGGGTCAGCGCTATCCATTACGTCAGCGCCGGTGGTTTCGGCTGAAACGTGTAGCGGGCGGCTGGCCGAGCACAGCAGCAACTCGTTGGGCCCGATCCATTCGCCGTCGGTCGTGAACCGGTCCAATTGCCGCTCGATGTCGTCCCACGCGGCGCGTTGGGCCTGCGCCGGCAGCGCAGCGAGCAGCGCGATGATCGGCGACCCCGCGTCGCGGACGAATTGGAGGTAGTCGCCGACGTGGGCTAGCCGCATCGGCGCGGCCATGGGGCTGATGGCGATATGCGCAAAGCCGGCGCGCGCCATCAACTCGGCCATCAGTCCGGGTTGGCCCAGGCTCAGCAAGCCACCGGGTTCAGCAACGGCGGGCAGGGCCAGACCGGCGTGACGGCGGGCGGTGGCCACCATCGTGGTGATGCAGGGGTTGGCGTGCGGCGTGGAAAAAACCAGCGCACCGATGCGGCCGCCCGGGCGCAGCGCTTGCAATGCCTCGGTGAGCGCCGCCAGCGGGCGCGGGCAGAGCATCAGGCCAAGCCGGCATACGACAGCGTCGAAACCGGTGTCGGCGCTCTGCGCCTGTGCACTTTGCGCCAGATTCAGCGCCTGCGCGTCGGCAACGCGGGTCTGCACCGTGTCGAAGCCGGCACGGCGCAGCTTGGCGGCCGCCAAGGCCAGGATACGCGGCGAGATGTCCGTTGCGAGCACATGGCCCGACGGACCGACGCGTCGCGCAATGGCCAGCGTCTGGCCGCCGGCGCCGGCGGCGACGTCGAGCACGCGCGAACCCGGGCCCACGCCCGCTGCGTCGAGCAGCGCTGTGGTGGATGCGTGCAACCATGTGTCGAGCATCGCTGCATGCCGGTCCCATCCTTCGGCGGCGGCATCCCATGCGTGTGCGGCGGTGCTGACGGTCGCGGCGACGGGGGGCGACGCGGCCATCATTCGACCTTCACGCCGAGTGCCCGCACAACTGGCTGCCAGTACTGCTGTTCCGTTGCAATGCGCGCCACCATCGCGGCAGGCGTGCTGGAAGTTGCCACCATCCCGGAGTCGCCAAAGGCGGTGGCCAGTTCCGGCTGCGCCAGGGCCATCCGCAAGGCCGTCGATCGGGCATCGACCTTGTCCCTGGGAACGCGGCCCGACATGAAGAAACCGAACCATTCCCGCACCACGAGGTCGGGGAAACCCTGCTCGGCCAGCGTGGGCACATCGGGCATCAGGGTGGTGCGGTGCGCACCGGAGGTGCCCAGCACCCGCAGGCGGCCCGCCGCGCGGTGTTGCAAGAACAAGCCTTCGGGCAATGCCAGTGCGGCGATCTGCCCGCCGATCAGCGCCAGAATTGCCGGTGGGCCGCCGGCAAAGGCGACATGCTCCCACGGCACGCCCGCTTGACGCAGCAGCATGGCCTGCAGCAGATGGGGCAGTGTGCCGGTGCCGGGCGAGCCGACATTGGCCAGTTGGGGATGGGCGCGCATCCAGCTCAACAGATCGCGCACGTTGGCAACCGACGCAGGCACCGCCGGACCGACCGCCAATGCCATCGTCATCTCACCGGCCAGCGACACCGGCGCCAGATCCACGGACGGATCGTATGCCAGCTTCGGATATAGATAAGGATAGACGGTGGCGATAGCGCCTTGCGCCAACAGCATCGTCGCGCCATCGGTCGGGCTGGCCTTCAGCGCGGCCACGGCCAGTAGGCCCGCTGCACCGGCGCGGTTGTCGACCACCGTTGGCTGGCCATCCTGGCGGTTCAACTGCTCGGCGACACGTCGCGCCACGATGTCCGGAATGCTGCCAGGCGGGCCGCTGCACAGCATGTGCCAGAGTTCGGTCGCTGACCAGGTTGAGCTGCCTGGATGCAATCCCAGGTTCAGACCCAGCCCCAGGACCATGCCTGTGCGTGCCATGGTGGCGCCACTGTGAACCATGAAATCCCGCCGCGATGGCTGCCGCGCTTGTTGTCTTGAAGTCATATCCGTCTCCCGCCTGATGCAGGACGCCACCGTGGCGCCCATGCATTCGAGGCTAAGCGGCCCGGTCGTAGAGATGGCTTAGAGATTGCGGATCGGGTCGACCAGGGCTTCGGTCTCGGCGGCAGGACGCAGATTCAGCAGCACCGATAGCTGCTGGCGGCAGCGGCGGTAGGCCTCGAAGGCCTCGGCGCGCCGGCCCAGCGCTATCAGGCAGCCGATCAGGTGGCGGCAGACCTCCTCGGCCAGCGGCTGCTGCTCGAGTACACGCTGGTAAACGACTGCAGCGTCAGTGGCCCGCCCGGCCTGTTCGAGCCGCGCGCCGGCGCTGGCCATATGGCGTGTAAAGCGGGCCGCGATGCGCTCCCTCGCCGAGATGATCTCGGGCAGTTCGTCCTCGCCCGCGAGCAAGGCGCCGCGGTAAAGTGCCAGGGCGCGATCGGCCAGCGCGAGCGTGTGCTGGATGCCGGCGTCGTCGTCATGGGCGGGGGTATCGAGTGCCGCCAGGCAGCTATCGAGCGCGGCAATATCGGTGTGGCACGCCGTGGCGTCCAGTTCGAGCCCGCCTGCCAGCAATTGCACGCGTGTTTCGCTCCCCAGCAATTTGCGCAGCCGGTGCAAGGTATTGTCGAAGGAGTTGCGAGCGGCGTCACCTTGGGCATCGGGCCAAAGCGCCGCGCACAGCCGCTCGACGGGTACCGGCCCGCCACCGACAGGTGCCAACGCCACCAGCAGCTTGAGCATGTCCAGCGGCTTGCGGCTTTGCTTGCGACTGCCGGTGGCAGACGCGCCGTCGCACACCATATCGAAGGCGCCCAGCATGCGAATACGCACCGGCCAGGGCCAGCGCTCGCCGGCATCGGGCGGCGCCGACAGCCGGTGGCGGGCGATGATGTGACAGGCGAACGCGGGATCGATGTCATGCTCCAGCGCCAGCGAGGCCAGGCGCGGCATCATGTCGCCGCAACTGAACGGCATCGGCCCGAAATCGAAGCCGCAGGCGCGACCGATCGCGAATGCACGCTGCAAAGCGTCGAGCGCGCGCGACCGCTGGCCCAGTCGTTCAGCGAGCTGTGTTTCGATCAGCGCCGCGAGCCAGTGGTGCCATCGGCACAACGTATAAAACGGGTGGGCCAGAACCATCTGCAGCGTAGCTTGCGCATCGGCCAGGTCACCGATCTGTGTTGCCGCCAAAGTCTGGCCGAGCAACGCAATGTGCTCGCGCAACGGCCAACCGCTGGCCTGGCCGCTGGCGACCGCTGAACGCATCAACTGGTCGGCGCCGGTCCAGTCGGCGTCGAGCATCATCAGCAGACCGCGCTGGAACTCGTAGGTTGTCGAGTCGATCGCGTTGCCCGCGTCCATCAGGCCGGCAGCGTGCTGCAAATGCGTCCGCGCCAGCGCCCGGTCGCGGCCGGCGACGGCGGCCAGGACCAGTAGCAGATGGGCCCGGGCGCGCACGTTGGCGGGTCCGCGCTCGGCCAGCGCGAGCGCCTGGCGCGCGTGCACGAGCGCTTCATCGACACGGCCCAGCAGGGCCCGGATCAGGACTGAAACGCCATACCAGCGCAGCAGAGTGCCCGGTGCGGCATCGGACGCTGCACACAAACGGTCGAGCTTGACGATGATGCGGTCCAGGCGCTGCGTCTGGCCGGTCCACAGCAGGTAATAGGCCAGCGTGCCCAGCAAGATGCGCTGGCTGGCCCCGAGCGGGCGGTCGATCAGGCGCTCGGCCCTTTCGGCCAGCGGGGCAGTCAGCGGGTGCGCGGTCTCGCGATGCACGAAGGCTGCCAAAAGCCCCGGCAACACGCGCAGATCGGTCTCGTCATCGTGCTGCGCCAGGAACGACGCCGCGTGCGCGCGCAAAGGCACGAGCCACGGTTCGATTGCGTGCAGATTGGCGCCGATGAAGATGATGGCATCCGCGGCGGCGGCGGCGGTGCGAAAAACGCCCTGCGTGTCCTTTTCGGCCTGGTATCCGCGCTGAGCCCGTTCGAAATGCTGCAGCGCGTGGGCCGGATCGATGGACAGCTCGCAAAAGCCGAGCCAGTACCAGGCTTGGGCCGACTCGCGACGGCGCTCGGGGATGGACAGCAAGGCGTCGCGGAGCATCGCGGTGCGGCCCTGTGCAACGAATCGCCCGGCCTGTTCGATGACCAATTGCAGGGCCTCGGGCCATGCCTGCGCGGCTATCAGTTGCGCGATGGCGGCGTCGGGCTGGCCGTGGGCGGCCAGCAACTGCGCGGCATCGATACGCAGCGCCCGCAACACCGACGCGGGCAGTTGATCGGCGGCACGCGTGCGCAGATACTCGCCAAACAGCGCATGGAAGGTGTAAACCGGCGGCGCGCCTTCGCGCCGCTCGGTGAACAGGCTTCGGCGTGCCAGATCGGCGAGCACCTCGCCCGCGCGTGCGTCGCCGCTGATGGCGACCGCCATGGCCACGCTGGCGCTGGGCAGGAAGGCAATGCGCATCAGGGCCGCCGCGTCGGGTGGGCTCATGCCGGCCAGCACTTCGCCGGCAAACAGGGCGAACAGCCGAAACCTTGCAGTGTCGCCACGCAGCGCATCGTCCAGGCTCAGTTCGGCGCGCGTGGCCAGCAGAAGGATCATTGCTGCGGCCCATCCGTCGGTGGCCTGTTGCAATTCGCAGGCCTGCCAGTCGCGACCGTGCAAGACCACCAGTCGCTGCGTATCGTCATCGGTGAAACGCAATTGGCGCTCATCGATCAGCAGCAACTGTTGGCCCGCCACTGCGCGTATGTAGGCGTCGGGCGGCGTCTCGCGGCTGATGAGGATCACGCGGGCACCGTCGGGCAACTCCGCCAGGGCCGCGGCAAGGCCGCTGTGGACGACGGAACCCGATCCGAGTTCCTGGGCGTTGTCGAGCACCAGTGTCCAGGGTGGTTCGAGCACCGCCACCAGTCGCCGGAAAAGGCGGCGCAGGGTTGCTGGAAAGTCGCGCAGGTCGTCAGTGGTTGGGGGCGCCTGGCGCAGCGGCCGGCGGGGCGACTGCTGCGCTGCCGCTGCCAGCAGGAAATGCACGAACGTCGCGGGATCCGCATCACCTGCATCGAGTTGCAGCCAGATGCAAGGCAATGCACGGGCCGCCACGTAGGTGGCGACCAGCGTCGACTTGCCCATGCCTGGAGGTCCGGCGATCCAGGTGCCGGGCGCCGACGCCCGCGCATCCAGTTCGGCGAACAAACGCTCCCGGTCAAACGCCAGCCCGAGCCGGGGTCTGCGCAATTTGCCCAGCGGCGTCTGGTGAAAAGCACGGGCGGCGGGCATCGAGGCATCTTACGCGGGTGATCACCGAGCCGCCCGCATTGACCTATCGAAACAGGTCGAACGTGTCGATGTATGTCGCCTGCCGCGGAGTCGGCTGCAGCATATCGGATGCGCAGCGCGCGCCTGCGTGGCGTGTATGGGGGCGCTCGCAGGTGTCAGCTTCGTTGCGCCAGCAGCATAGCCGCCGAGCGCATCCCGGCGACGGTCAACAGCAATGACCCAAACAGGTGCATCGCGGCCGTGCCGAAAGCGAGCAGGTAACGCTGCTGCCCCAGCATGCCCACTACCTCGGCCGAGAAGCTCGAGAACGTCGTCAAGGCGCCGAGAAATCCGGTCACCAGCGCCAGCCGCCATACCGGGTCAAACTGGGGCAGCGCCTGGAACACGGCGATACACACGCCGACCAGGTAGCCGCCAAGCAGGTTGGCGACCAGGGTTCCCCAGGGAATCAGCATCCCGGGACTGAGCCATAAACCCAGGCCCCATCGCAGCAACGCGCCCAGGCTGGCACCGATGCAGATCGCGATGACGGATAACATCGGGCTATGCCAATAGTTACTGGCCCATCTGCTTCGGCAGCCAGGACACGATGCCAGGGAAGATGTAGATCAGCGCCACGGCCACGCACATCAGGAAGAACATCGGCATCGTGACCTTGGCGATCCACGTCAGCTGCCTGCCGGTCATGCCTTGCAGCACGAACAGATTGAACCCGACCGGCGGCGTGATCTGCGCCATCTCGACCACCAGCACGATGAAGATGCCGAACCAGATCGGGTCGATACCGGCCGCGTTGACGGTGGGCATCAACACGCCCATCGTCAGCACCACCATCGAGATGCCGTCCAGAAAGCAACCCAGCAGGATGAAGAAGACCGCCAGTGCGAAGATCAGTTGTGCCTGGCTCAGGCCCAGCGAGGTGATCCATTCGGCCAGATGGCGCGGCAGGCCGACATAACCCATGGCCAGCGTCAGGAAGGCGGCGCCGGCCAGGATCAGCGCGATCATGCAGTACAGGCGGGTCGCGCCCATCAGCGAATCGCGGAAAGTGGGCCAGTTCATCGATCCCTGCAGAGTCGATATCAGCAGGGCGCCGACGACACCCACTGCCGCCGCTTCGGTCGCGGTGGCGATACCGGCATAGATGGAGCCCAACACGGCCAGGATCAGCAACACGACCGGAATCAGGCTGCGCGAGGCCGCGATCTTTTCGCGCAACGTGTATGTCCGGTCGGCCGCCGGCACTTGTCCCGGGTTGCGCAAGGCCCAGAACATGATGTAGCCGGAGAACAGCGCCGCGAGCAGCATGCCGGGGAGCACGCCGGCGATGAACAGCTTGGAGATCGACACCTCGGCCGCCACGCCGTAGACGATCATGATGATCGAGGGCGGGATCAGCAAGCCCAGCGTCGCCGCGCCGGCCAGCGTGCCGATGACCATGTGCTCCGGGTAGCCACGCCGCCCGAGCTCGGGCAGAGTCATCTTGCCGATGGTGGCGCAGGTCGCGGCGCTGGAGCCCGACACTGCGGCAAAGATGGTGCAGCCGATCACATTGGTGTGCAGCAGCCGCCCGGGAAGGGCCTGCACCCAGGGCGACAGGCCGGTGAACATGTCGGCGCTGAGCCGGGTGCGAAACAGGATCTCGCCCATCCAGACGAACAAGGGCAAGGCGGTTAGCGTCCAGCTCGACGACGACCCCCAGACCGTGACCGCCATGGCGTCGCCGGCCGGTCGGCTGGAAAACAGCGTGACCGCGATCCAGGCCACTCCGGTCAGTGAAAGGCCGACCCATACACCGCTGCCCAGAATCAGCAGCAGGGACACCAGCAGCAGGGCGGTGATCGCAAAATCATTCATGTCTGTACCGCCCGGCCGATCCGAAGGGACTGACAGCCCCCTCGGGGGGCAGCGAACGCAGTGAGCGTGGGGGCTGTTTCATCCTGGGCGGCCCGATGTCATTCGACGCGCATCGGTTCGGCGTCGATCACCCCGACCCGCAGTCCGCGTGCCTCCAGCACCAATTCGTCGACAAAGGCGAGCGCCAGCACCACGGTGCCCAGCGCCATGGCGATTTGCGGAATCCACAGCGGCGTCGCGTCGTTGGCGGTGGATATGTCGTTGAAGACATGCGACTGCCAGGCCAGCTTGCAACTATAGAAGGCAAACATGCCGGCCAGGGTCGTGGCGAACGCCAATGCCCAGAGCTCCATGCGGTGTTTCCAGCGGTCCGACAAGCTGCCCAGCAGCAGGGTCACGCGGATATGGTCACCATGCTTGAGCGTGTGCGCCAGTGCCAGGAATCCGCTGGCCGCCATCAGGTATCCGGCATAGGCGTCGGTGCCCGGCACATATACGTTGAGCTGACGGCCAAAGACGGACGTCAGCACCATGATCAGCACACCAACCAAAAAAAGCGCCGCCAGTGCGGCGGCGCCGTTGTAGATGGCGTCCAGCAGTTTGCGCATCTTCAACCGGTGCTCCCTACGATCAGGGCTTCTTGAACGCGTCGACCAAAATCTTGCCGTCGTCGCCAGCCTTGGCCAGCCATTCGGCCAGCATGGTGTCGCCGACCTTCTTCATGTCAGCCTTGAGCGCCGCGGACGGGGGCAGGATCTGCATGCCGCCAGCCTTGAGTTTCTCGAGCGACTCGGTGTTGGTGCGCTTGCTGGCCGCCCAGCCGCGGACTTCGGCGTCGGCGCCCGCCTTGAGCACCACGTCCTGGGTGGCCTTGTCGAGCGCGTCGAAAGCCTTCTTGTTGACGATGACCGCGTCCTTGGGCAACCAGGCCTGGGTGTCGTACCAGTATTTGACATGTTCATACAACTTGGTGTCGGCGCCGGTCGAGCCCGAGCTCATCATGCTCTCGGCCACTCCGGTGGCAAAGGCCTGGCTGACCTCGGCCGCCTGCACCGTGACCGGCTGCGCCCCCACCAGTTCTGCGATGCGCGCCGTGGCCGGGCTGTAGGCACGCCACTTGATGCCCTTGAGGTCGGCCGCAGAGTTGATCGGCTTCTTGGTGTAGATGCCCTGCGGTGGCCATGGCACCGAGTACAGCAGCATCATGCCCTCGGAGGCGAGCTTTTTCTCCAGCAGCGGCTTTTGCGCTTTGTAGAGCTTCATCGCCTCGTCGTAGCCGGCGCGGGCAACGGCACCGTGACATCGGCGCCGGCGGGAATTTCATGCGGCAGCGTTTGCAGCGCCCGCTTCCTGATCAATTCGACCGTCGCCTTGACCGCGACACCAAATGCGGGTTCGGTCTTCTCGGGCTGGTCCGGTGCTTGCAGTGGTCCTATGACGGCTACGACGATTCTCCTGGCGGCCAGGTCAACATGTACCGCAACCTTTGCACTGAGCGGCCCGCCGC